>NZ_BNEI01000001.1:0-776562 GCF_027925725.1 Micromonospora sp. AKA38
ACCTCGTGGTCGAGGTCGGCACGCGGGCCGGGACCCGGCCGGGCAAGCCGGCCATGATGCTCGAATTCAACGAGCGCGCCTACCAGACCGTCGCCCTGGACCTGAGCCACTCGACGCTCTACCGGGGGCCGTCCTTGACCTCGGCGGCACCGTGGTGGCCCGCCAGCAGGTCGAGATCGAGGGCAGCACCGGCGCCGACGCCCTGGCGAAGGTGACCGGTCTCGTCGAGGCGCTACACCGGCAGGTGACCGCGCCGCTCCTCGGCATCGGCATCGGCACGCCGGGCATCGTGGACCTCGGCGGCGTCGTCCTCAGCGCACCCAACCTGGGCTGGCAGGACATCCACCTCCAGGCGCTGCTCAGCGAGCGTTTCGCCTGCCCGGTGGTCGTGTCCAACGACGCCAACGCCACCGCGCTCGCCGAACGCAGCTACGGCGAGAGCGCCGCGGACACGCTCCTCGTCCGGGTCGGCGTCGGCGTGGGGGCGGGTCTGCTGCTCGGTGGCACCCCGATCCTGGGCAGTCGGTTCGCGGCCGGCGAGATCGGCCACGTGGTCGTGGACGCCGGCAGCGAGCGACCCTGCGTGTGCGGCAAGACCGGCTGCCTGGAGACCTGGCTGTCGACCCGGCGCATCCAGGAGGACCTGTCCGGGGCCCGCACCGACGCGGAGCGCGCCCGGGTGCTGACCGTCGCGGGCGAGGCGCTCGGCTCCGTGCTGGCACCGATCGTGGCCGCGCTCAACATCTCCGAGATCGTCCTCAGCGGACCGCACCGGGTGCTGGAGGGGCCGCTGGCCACGGCCGCGATGGAGACCATCCGCCGGCGCGCCCTGACCGAGGTCCACGGCGACATCGTCCTCCGGCTCTCCGAGCTGGGCGACGACATCGTCCTGCGCGGCGCGACCGCCATGGTCATGAGCCAACAGCTCGGAATCGCTTGACCCGACGCCGACCGGCGCTGGCTTTGCAGCAACAGAAGGGAACATGGTGCAACTACCCCGCACGCTGACGGCAGCGCTTGCCGCAGTCGCTCTCGCCCTCGCCGGTTGTAGCGGTGGCGGGCAGGCCAGTGAGGCCGGCTCCGCCCAACTCGTCCTCGGCAACAACGGCGACGTCCTGACCTGGGACCCGGCGGAGATGAAGGAGGGCGCGGTCATCCACTACGCGGAGGCCGTCTACGACCCGCTGCTCCGCAAGACCGCCGACTCGAAGATCGAAGGCAACCTCGCCTCCGAGTACGCGTACAACGACGACCTCACCGAACTCACGCTGAAGCTGCGCGACGGCGTCACGTTCAGCGACGACACCGCACTCGACGGCGAGGCGGTGAAGGTCAACATCGAGGCGCGGAAGAAGGGCGCCGGCAGCGCGTCCGAGGCGGCCCGGGCGATCGAACGGGTCGAGGTCGTGGACCCGAAGACGGTCCGTCTGCACCTCAGCGAGCCCAGCCCCGGCCTGCTCGCCGGCCTGGCGACGTACCTGGGATACATGGTGAGCCCCAAGGCGCTCGCTGCGGGCGGCATCGCCACCACCCCGGTCGGCTCCGGGCCCTACCTGCTCGACGCCGGCGCGTCCGAGAAGGGCGTCAGCTACAAGTTCACCGCGCGTGAGGGCTACTGGAACCGCGAGGCGTTCCCGTTCGAGACCGTGGTGATCCGTCCGTACGAGGAGTTCACCGCCCGCTACAACGCGCTCGCGACCGGTCAGATCCAGTTCATGTACGGGACCTCCGACATGGTGCCGAAGGCGAAGACCGACGGGCTCACCGTCAAGACGGTGCCCGGCGAGTGGCAGGGCATCATCCTCCAGGACCGGGCCGGCAAGGCGTCGGCGGCGCTCGGCGACGTGCGGGTGCGGCAGGCGATCAACCACGCGCTCGACCGCAAGGCCATCCTGGAGACCCACTACGGCGGGTTCGGCCAGGTCTCCACGCAGACGTTCAACCCGGCCAGCGAGGCGTGGGTGCCGGAGCTGAACGAGCGCTACCCGTACGACCCGGCGAAGGCGAAGGAACTGCTGGCGGCGGCGGGCTACGGCAACGGCTTCAAAATCAAGATCTCGTTCAGTGAGGGCTTCATGTCCCCGCTGGTGCCGATCGTCGCGCAGTACCTGTCCGACGTGGGCATCACGGTGGAGCAGGTGCCGGTCAACGGCTTCGCCAACGGCGGCCTGGAGACCCTGAAGGGCCAGCCGGCGTTCATGCTCTCCTTCTCCACCAACATCCCGGCCTGGACGGACGTGCTGAACAAGCTCACCCCGACGTCGCTGTGGAACAACTTCAAGTACACCGACGACACCGTCACCCGGCTGCTCAAGGAGATCCCCGCGGCGCAGGGCGACAAGCAGGCGGCGCTCTACAAGGAGCTGAACACCCACCTGGTGGAGCAGGCCTGGTTCGCCCCGATCGTCACGCAGGAGAACGTCTACCTGTTCAAGCCGGACATCGACGTGACCATGCAGCAGGCACAGCTCATGCCGAGCCTGCGCTTCTTCGCCCCGGCCAAGTAACCCGCCCGTCGATCCCCGGGTGGGCCGGTCACCACCGGCCCACCCGGCGGACCACCCCAGGTCAGCTAGGAGGTAGCAGGCATGTTGGGCTTCATCGGCCGGCGACTGGCCACGGGCCTGCTGTTGGCGTTCACGGTGGTGACGGGGATGTTCTTCTTCCTCATGCTCACCGGCTCCGACCCCGCCCGGGGCGCGCTCGGCCTCTACGCCACGGAGGAACAGGTCGCGGTCAAGCGCGCGCAGCTCGGCCTCGACCGGCCGGTCGTCCAGCAGTACCTGGACTGGCTGGGACACGTCGCGCGGGGCGATCTGGGTGTCTCGTCCGCGCAGAACGCCGACGTCATGGACCTCATCGTCTCGCGCCTGCCGGTCACCGTGTCCCTCGCGCTCGGCGCCGTCCTGGTGGCCGCCGTCCTGGGCGTCGTCCTCGGGCTGCTCGCGGCGACCCGGCCCGGGACGTTCGACCGCGCGCTCCAGGTGGTCATGGTGCTCGGCTTCAGCCTGCCGAACTTCTGGGTGGCGATCATCCTGGCGCTGGTCTTCGCCGTACGGCTGGGCTGGTTCCCCGCCACCGGCTACGTCCACCTGGGCGACTCACCCAGCGGCTGGCTCTGGTCCATCACCCTGCCGATCATCGCGCTGTCGATCGGGTCGATCGCCGCCATCGCCCAGCAACTGCGCAACTCCGTGATCACCGTCAACGGCCAGGCGTACGTCCGGACGCTCCGCAGCCGGGGCCTGTCGCAACGCCACATCCTGCTGGTGCACGTGCTGCGCAACGCGTCGCCGCCGGCGTTGACCATGCTCTCGTTGCAGTTCATCGCCGCGATGAGCGGCGCCGCCATCATCGAGCGGGTGTTCGGCCTCCAGGGCATCGGCGCGGTCGCCATCAACGCCTCGGGCAACAGCGACATCCCCGTCATCATGGGCGTCCTGCTCTTCACCGTGCTCGTCGTCGTGCTCGTCAACCTGACGGTCGACATCCTCTACGCCGCTTTGAATCCGAAGGTACGCAACGCATGAGCGCCGACACGACGGTCCGTGCGGGCCGCACCTCCAGAAGGCTCCGCGCCTTCCTCGGCAACCCGATGGGCGTGGTGGCCGGCGCCGTGCTGCTCGCCATCGTCGCCGCGAGCGTCCTCGCCCCGCTCCTCGCCCCGCAGGACCCCAACCTGGTGGTGCTCTCCGAGGCGCTCCGGCCGCCGAGCGGCGACCACCCGCTGGGCACCGACGGGAACGGCCGGGACATCCTCAGTCGGCTGCTGTGGGGCGGCCGGGTGAGCCTCCAGGCCGGCGCGATCATGGTGACCGTCGCGCTGCTGTGCGGGATTCCCGCCGGCCTGCTCGCCGGCTACCGCGCGAAGTGGTTCGACGGGGTGTCTAGCTGGATCTTCAACATGCTGATGTCCCTGCCCGAGATCCTGATCATCATCGTGGTGATCGCCTCGCTCGGCAGCGGCCTCGCCCCCACGATGATCACGCTCGGGGTGCTCGCCTCGCCGGACATCTTCCGGCTGACCCGGAGCGCCGTGATCGGCGTACGCGAGGAGCTGTACTTCGACGCCGCCCGCGTCGCCGGGCTGTCCGACGTCCGGATCATCTTCCGGCACGTGCTCTCCGTCGTGCTGGGGCCGGTGCTCGTGCGGTCCTCGTTCATCTTCGGCATGGCGATCATCGTGCAGTCCGGGCTGGAGTTCCTCGGCTTCGGTGACCCGCAGCGCCCGAGCTGGGGCGGCGAGCTGAGCAACGCGTTCCAGAACTTCCACCGCGCCCCCGAGCTGGTGATCGCGCCCGGCGTGGCGATCGGCCTCACGGTCATGGCGCTGGTGCTCTTCGGCACCGCGCTCGCCGACTCGCTCGGGATCAGCCTGCGGCGCAAGGCCAAGCGCGCGGCCCGCCCCGCCCGCACCGGCGACACCCCGGTCGACCGGATCGAGACCGGCGAGACGCCGGCCGACCGGGCCGCGTTCGGCGACGCGCCGCCCGCCGACACCCTCCTGCGCGTCGAGGACCTGGCGGTCCGGTACGTGGCGGAGGACGGCACCATTAAGGAGGTGGTACGCGGCGTGTCGCTGCACGTCGCGCGCGGCGAGGTCCTCGGCCTGGTCGGGGAGTCCGGCTCCGGGAAGTCCCAGACGTCGTTCGCGATCCTCGGGCTCCTGCCACCCGACGCCACCGTCTCCGCCCGGCAGCTCGCGCTGGACGGGCAGTCGCTCGTGGGATTGCGCGAGAGCGAGCTGCGCAAGCTGCGCGGCACCCGGATGGCGTACGTGCCGCAGGAGCCGATGTCGAACCTCGACCCGTCCTTCACGATCGGCGCCCAGCTCACGAAACCGATGCGGCACCGGCTCGGCCTGTCCCGGAAGGCCGCGACCGCGCGGGCGCTCGACCTGCTGGACCGCGTCGGCATCCCCGACCCCCCGCGTACCCTCGCCGCCCATCCCCATCAGCTCAGCGGCGGCATGGCCCAGCGTGTGCTCATCGCCGGTGCCGTCTCCTGCGACCCGGAGCTGCTCATCGCCGACGAACCGACCACCGCGCTCGACGTCACGGTCCAGGCCGAGGTCCTCGAACTCCTCCGCGGCCTGCAACGCGAGCGCGACATGGGGCTCGTCCTGGTCACCCACAACCTGGGTGTGGTCGCCGACATCTGCGACCGGGTGGCGGTCATGCGCGACGGCCTCATCGTCGAGCAGCAGCCGGTCGCCGGCCTCTTCGCGAACCCGCGACACGAGTACACCCGCATGCTCCTGAACGCGACCCTCGAAGACGCGCCGCCCCGGCGGGAGCGCGGCGACCTCCAGGAGGTGGGGTCGTGAGCGCCCCCGACGACACCGGCACGCCCCTGCTCGACATCCGCGACGTCGACGTCGTCTACCGCGGCGCCGGCTGGCGTCGCCCGTCGTTCCACGCGCTGCACGCCGTCTCGATGCGGGTCGGCGCGGGCGAGACGGTCGGTCTGGTCGGCGAGTCCGGCTCCGGGAAGACCACGCTGGGCCGTGCCGTGCTGGGCCTCGCCCCGATCACCGGCGGCACGGTCACGTTCGACGGCGTCGACATCACCCGCGCGAACCGGCGCGCCCGCCGCGCGTTGAGCCGCGACATCCAGGTCGTCTTCCAGGATCCGTACTCGTCGCTCAACCCGGCCATGACCGTGGAGACCATCCTCGCCGAGCCGTTGCGGGCCCAGGGCGTGGCCCGGGCCGAGGCCACCGCGCGGATCGGTGAGCTGCTGCGCCAGATCGGCCTGGAGGCGGACGCCGGCCGCCGGTATCCGCGCGAGTTCTCCGGCGGGCAGCGGCAACGCATCGCCATCGCGCGCGCCCTGGCGCTGAAACCCCGGCTCATCGTCTGCGACGAGCCGGTGAGCGCGCTCGACCTGTCCACCCAGGCCCGCATCCTCGACCTGCTCATCGACGTGCAGGAGAAGACCGGCGTCGCGTATCTCTTCATCTCCCACGACCTGTCGGTGGTCCGCTACGTCTGCCACCGGGTCGCGGTGATGCTCAAGGGCCGGATCGTCGAGACCGGCGACGGCGACGTGGTCACGTCCCGGCCGGAGCATCCCTACACCAACCGGCTCCTCATGGCGTCCCCCATTCCCGACCCGGTCCGCCAGGCCGAACGACGCCGCCGGTACGCCGCCCTCTAGGAAAAGGAAACATCGTGCAATTCGGCTTCAGCTCCTACTCCTTCTACCAGCACCTGCGTACCGGCCGGATGAGCCTCTTCGAGGTCATCGACTGGATCGCGGCCAGCGACGCCACCCACATGGAGATCGCGACCGTGTCGCTCTCCCCGGAGATCTCCAACGACACCTCCACCCTCGACCAGGACCCCGATCTCGTACGCGAGATCAAGACCCGCGCCGCCGACCAGGGCGTCACGCTGTCCAACCTGGTCGTCCCGGCCGACCTGCTCGGCGCCGACGCCGACCGGCACATGCAGCGGGTCAAGCGGCACCTCGACGTGGCCGCCGAGCTGGGCATCACGCTCTTCCGCCACGACGTCGCCAAGTGGGCGCACCGGGCCAGGGACGTCGCCGAGTTCGAGGCGCTGCTGCCCCGCATGGTCGAGGCGTGCCAGGAGATCGCCCGCTACGCCGCGCAGTACGGCATCACCACCAGCGTGGAGAACCACGGGCTGCTGATGAACGGCGGCGAGCGGGTCCGACGGCTCATCCACCTGGTCGACGAGCCGAACTTCAAGACCACGCTCGACGTCGGCAACTTCATGTCGGTGGACGACAACCCGGTGGTGGCGGTCGCCGGCAACGCGCCGTACGCCAGCATCGTGCACCTGAAGGACTTCTACGTCCGCTCGCAGTTCCCCGGCGACGGCTGGCACCACACCCCCGGCGGCACGTACCTGCTCGGCTCCATCGTCGGCTACGGCGACCTGGACATGCGCCGGATCGTGCGGGGGATCCTCGACGCCGGCTATGACGGTTTCGTCTCCATCGAGTTCGAGGGCATCGAGGAGTGCCTGATGGCGAACCCGATCGGCCTGGCCAACGCGAAGCGGCTCTTCGCCGAGGCGGGGGCCCCCTCATGAGCCGGCTCGGCGTGGGCGTGATCGGCGTCGGCAGCATCGCGGACATGCACCTGGGCGCGTACGCCGCCAACCCGGACGTCCATCTCGCCGGCGTGTTCGACGTCAACCAGGAGCGGAGCGCGCAGAAGGCGGAGACGTTCGGCGTGACCCGCGTCCATCCCACGCTCGACGGCCTGCTCGCCGATCCGGAGATCGACGCGGTGAGCATCTGCACCTGGAACGACACCCACGCGGAGATCGCCACCGCGGCGCTGGACGCCGGCAAGCACGTCCTGGTGGAGAAGCCGTTGAGTCGTACCGCCGGGGAGGCGCAGGCGCTCGTCGACGCGGTCGCGCGCAACGACCGCCATCTCCAGGTCGGTTTCGTCCGGCGGTTCGGCGCGAACGCGCTGGTGCTCAGGTCGTTCGTCGACGCCGGGATGCTGGGCGACGTCTACCACGCGCGGGCGACGAACATCCGACGGCTCGGCAACCCGGGTGGCTGGTTCGCCGACCGGGCGCGGTCCGGCGGCGGGCCGCTCATCGACATCGGCGTGCACGTCCTGGACCTCTGCTGGTACTTCATGGGCACGCCGCGGGCGGTCACCGTCAGCGCGGTCACCCACTCGCCGCTCGGCAACCGGGCGAACGTCACCTCGCTGTCGCGCTACAAGGTCGCCGACTACGACCCGACGCGCAGCGACGTGGAGGACTTCGCCGCCGCGCTGATCCGGTTCGACAACGGCGCGTCGTTGATGCTGGAGACCAGCTACTCGCTGCACGCGCTGGAGGACCGCCTCGAAGTGGCGGTCTTCGGCGAGCGCGGCGGCGCGGAACTCGAACCGGCGCTGCGCATCGCCACCGAGATGCAGGACACTGTGCTGAACGTGGCACCCCAGATCGACCATCTGTCGTTCGACTTCGCCGAGGGGTTCGCCAACGAGATCGCGCACTTCGTCGCGCTCTGCCTCGGCGAGGCCGAGGAGGTCGCGCCCGTCTCGCACGGCGCGGAGGTGATGCGCATGCTCGACGGGATCTACGAGTCAGCGCGGACCGGTCGAGAGATCAGGCTCTCCTGACATGGCCGACGCACGGGGACCGGTCCGGGTCGGCGTGGTGGGATGCGGCAACGTCAGTTCCCGGTACCTCGCCAACCTGGCCGGCCAGCCGGCCGTCACGGTCGCCGCCTGCGCCGACGCCGACCCGGCGCGGGCCCGGGCGCTCGCCGCCGCCCACCGGGTGCCGGCGGTGCTCCCGGTCGACGACCTGCTGGCGGATCCGGGTCTCGACCTGGTGCTCAACCTCACCCCGCCCCGGGCGCACGCCGAGGTGAGCCTGCGCGCGCTGGCGCACGGCAAGCACGTCTACACGGAGAAGCCGCTGGCCACCACCATGACCGACGCTCGCCGCGTCCTCGACGCCGCGCGGGCCCGGTCGTTACGGGTCGGCACCGCGCCGGACACGTTCCTGGGCGTCGGGGCGCGGACCTGTGCGGCGCTCGTCGCCCGGGGCGCGATCGGCACGCCGACCTCGGTGGCCGCCGCGATGATGAATCCCGGGCCGGAGCGGTTCCACCCGGAGCCCGAGTTCCTCTACCAGGAGGGCGCCGGCCCGCTGTTCGACATCGGGCCGTACTACCTCACGGTGCTGACCGCGCTGATGGGTCCCGTCGTCCGGGTGGGGGCGCTGGGCGGCACGGCGCGGGCGCAGCGGGAGGTGCTGACCGGGCCCCGCGCCGGGTCGACCTTCCGGGTGGAGACCCTCACCCACATCAACACCGTGCTGGAGTTCGCCGGCGGGGCGCTGGGCACGCTGGTGACCAGCTTCGACGTCGCGGCGACGCGTACGCCGCACCTGGAGATCCACGGCACCGAGGGCACCATCGTCGCCGCGCAGGCCAACTCGTGGGGTGGCCCGGTGCTGCTGAAGGGGCCGGGCACCGACTTCGTCGAGGTGCTCCCCGGCCCGCGGGGGTCCGACGGGTTCATGGGGATGGGGCTGGTGGACATGGCCGAGGCCATCCGGACCGGAAGACCGGCGCAGGCGACGGGCAACCGCGGGCTGCACGTGCTGGAGGTGCTCACCGCCATCGCCGACACCGCCCGCACCGGCGGCGGCTTCGCCACGATCGGGTCGACGCTGGAGACCGCCGGCTGAGCGGAGGCTTGCGCTGGAGCGAACTCCAGCGCCTGGCGTCGCCGCCATGGCACAGACGACAGGCATGGCACTGACGTCGCCCGGCGGAAGCTGGACGCCGTACACGTTCGAACGCCGGGCTCTGCGCCCGGACGACCTCGCGGTCCGCGTCACCTGGTGCGGGGTCTGCCACACCGACCTGCACGCGGCCGAGGCGCTGACCGCGGACGCCCCGCCGGGCCATTTCGTGGCGCTCGGCCCCGGCACCCGGAGCACTCCGCGCAGCGGCTGCGGATCCTTCAGGAGCAGGAGGAACGGCTGCACCGCCGCCGCGCCGAGCTGGACGAGGACCTGCGGGTGATGCGGCACAAGATGGCGGATTTCCGCGACCTGATGGCGCACGGCCGCACCTGCGAGGACGACGACCTGCCCGACGACTGCGGTGGCCCACCGTCACCACGGTGAGCCACCGCCTGTCGGTCAGTTGGCGACGAGCCGGAACTGCTGGTTGGCCTGGCCGTTGCAGTCGTAGAGCTGGACCTGCTGGCCGTTGGCGGTGCCCCAGACGTCGAGGCAGCGGCCGGACTGCACGCCGCTGATGGTGCCGTTGGAGTTGACGTTCCACTGCTGGTTGGCCTGCCCGTTGCAGGCGTAGATCTGGACCGCCGCGCCGTTGCCGGAGCCGGCCGCGTCCAGGCAGCGGCTGCCACCGTAGATGGTCAGTTGCTTGCTGCTGGTGTACGTCCACTGCTGGTTGGTCTGGCCGTGGCAGTCGTAGAGCTGCACCCGGGTGCCGTTGGTCTGCGACGAGTTGGGCACGTCGACGCACCGGCCGGACTGGCTGCCGACGATCCGGCTGGCGCCGCCGGACGGCGGCGGCGTGGTCGGCCCGGAGGTCGGCGTCGCGGTCGGCGAGGTGGTCGGCCCGGGGCCGTCCGCGTTGAGCGCGTTCAGGACCGAGGTGTACGCGGCCTTCTTGTTGCCGCCGCCGTCGAACAGCAGCGGGTTCTCGTTGGAGCGCCACGAGTCACTGTCGCGCACGCCCCCACACGGTGATGCCGATGCAACGCGGCACGTTCAGGCACGCCTGGGTCAGACCCTGGTACTGCGAGGTCGACGAGTTGGTGACGTCGACCTCGGTGAGCGCCACGTCCACGCCGAGCGCGGCGAAGCTGGACAGCGTGGTCTGGAAGTTGCTCGGCAGCGAGCTGCCGCCGGTGAAGTGGGTCTGGAGACCGACGCAGTCGATCGGCACGCCCCGGGACTTGAAGTCCTGGATCATCCGGTAGACACCCTGCGTCTTGCCGTACGACCAGTTCTCGATGTTGTAGTCGTTGTAGCAGAGCTTCACCGACGGGTCGGCCGCCCGCGCGGTGCGGAACGCCACCTCGATCCAGTCGTTGCCGGTGCCCTGGAGGTTGGAGTTACGGCGGCTGCCGTCCTCGTTGAACGCCTCGTTCACCACGTCCCACGCGGCGAGCTTGCCCTTGTAGTGGGCCATCACACCGTTGATGTGGTTGATCATCGCGTTGCGCAGCGTGCTGCCCTGCATGTTCTGCATCCAGCCGGGCTGCTGGGCGTGCCAGGCCAGCGTGTGACCGCGCACCTTCAGGCCACGCTGGGTGGCCCAGTTGTAGATCTGGTCACCGGAGTTGAAGTTGAACTGGTTCTGGTTCGGCTCCGTCGCGTCCGGCTTCATCTCGTTCTCGGCCGTGATCATGTTGAACTCACGCGCCGCGATGGTGCTGTACGTCGAGTCGTTCAACCGGCTCGCCGCGATGGCGGTGCCGAAGTAGCGGCCCGACTGCGCGGCGGCGGCGCCCAGCGTGCTGGCGGCCTGGGCCGGGCCGGGCACCACAAGTGCGGCCCCGGCCAGGGCCAGCGAGCCGGCGGTGGCGGCCAGCAGCAGGCGGTAGGGGCCACGCCTTAGTAGACGTTTCATGACACTCCTCTACATATCGGATGAGGATGCGCAAGGCTGTGTGCACGGACCGCGCACCTGGCGGGGACACCACCGGGACGGTGGTGCGCGGTCCGGGTCACCGGCCCCGAAACTTCCGGAAGACTACCGGTAACTTCACCGCAACATACTCGCGACATGTTGATCGGTCAACGTCAATGAGCCCAGAAGCTGGCTCGGCACAGTCGCCGAAACTTCCAGTCCCCGGGTGCCCCGCGTCAGGCGATGCGGGGACCGACCGAGATCCGTCAACTCGTCCGGACCGCGGCTCGCACCGCGCCCGACGACGATCAGCCGAGCGCGGTGTACTGCGGCGGGAACCGCAGTTCCAGCTCCACCGTCTGCGCCTCCGTCCGGCTGACGGTTATCGGCTCGGGTCGTCCGGTCCGGTAACCCTGGGCGAAGTCGACCCCGAGGTTCCGCAGCAGCTCGATGGTCTGCTCGTCCTGGACGTACTCGGCGGCGACCCGGATGCCGAGCGCCTCACAGAGCTTGACCAGCATGGACACCAGGGCCTGACTTGCCGGCGACTGGCAGAGGTCGACGATGAACGTCCCGTCGATCTTGACGAGGTCCACCGGGAGTTGCTTCAGATGGGTGAGCGTGCTGTAGCCGGTGCCGAAGTCGTCAAGTGCCAGGTGGCAGCCGACCTCTCTGATCCCCGTCGCGAAGGCCAGCGCCTCGTTCCGGTTCTCGATGAGGGCGGTCTCGGTGATCTCGAACGTCAGACACTCCGGCTTGACGCCGTGCCGGTCGATCGCCTCGGTCACGAAGGCGAGCAGCCCCGGGTCGGCGAGCGACCTGCCGGAGAGGTTGACCTGGTAGTGGGAGGTCTGGGCACCCCGGCCGATCAACTCCAGGGCGTGGTCGACGACCCACTTGTCCACCGTGAGGATCTCCCCGACCCGCTCGGCCATGTCGAGGAAGGCCCAGGGTGCGACCGGCTCACCGGTGTCACTCCGCACCCGCAGCAGGATCTCGTGGCGGGTGACCTGGTTGAGCTGGAGATCGACGATGGGCTGCGCGTACAGGGCGAATCTGTTCGCCGAGACCGCGTGCCGCACCCGGGAACGGCACCGGTCCGCCCGCTCGCCGTCGGCGACCGGCTGGTCGAGCACGGTGATGGAGGCCGCGTTGCGGCGGGCGTCGCGGGCCGCGTGCTCGCCGTCGACGAGCAGGTCGAATCCGCTCGCACTGATCCCACCGCCGAAATGCACCACGCCCGCCGAGGTGTTGAGTCGCACCGTCTTCTGCCGGACGCTGAACAGGTGGTTCCGGAACCGCTCGACGATCCGAGCCGCCAGGCGCTCGGCGTCGTCCCCCGCCGGCGTGAGGAGCACTCCCCACAGGCCGGAGCCGACCAGGCCCCCCGTCAGCTCGCTCCCGACGACCGTACGCAGGAGACGGGCGACCGCCGCGGTCAGCTGGTCGCGGTCCTCGTCGGTGAGTGCCTCCGGCAGCCGGGTGGCGGGTTCGGTCGCCACGACGACGACGGCGCCACCGGTGGTGCGGCGGGCCCGATCGACCTTGTCGATGACGTAGCCGCGGGTCGCCAGCCCGGTGAGGGCGTCCCGCGCGGCCGGGTCGGCGCAGAGCATGCGGCTGCGGACGGCGAGCCGGCGACGTTCGCGCCGGGCGAGTTCGAGCGTGGTGACGTCCTCACCGGTGGCGACGATTCCGGACGGCTCGCCCTGGTCGGTCGTGATCTCCAGGTGGCAGTGCACGTGGCGGATGCTGCCGCCGGGGCGGATCACCCGGAAGCCGACCTCGCCGGGACGCTTCCGCTCCCATACGGCCCGGACCGCCGCACGGACCCGCCCCGCGTCCCCGGGATGCACGAGGCCGAGAAGCGTGTCGGGGGTGAGCCGGAACGTTCCTGGCGCGTGCCCGAAGATCCGCGCCATCTCGTCCGACCAGAAGATCCGCCCGACGCCCTCGGTCCCACCGGCCGTCCAGGTGACGGTGCCCAACTTCGACAGTTGGGCGGCGCGCGCGACCCGGGCCGCCTCGTCTGCGTCGCAGGTCAACGGGTCGACGAGGTCGGCGTCGACCAGGATCTTGTAGCCCTCGGCGAGTGAAACGTCGTACTGGCTCTGCGCGGCGCGCGCGACCCGCCGCGCCCGGGCGAGTTCCAGCGGGCTGGGCGTGGTCTCGGCCAGGGCCAGGATGTCATCGAGATCCACGGCTCTCCCCCTGCCGCCGGTGACCGTCCGGGCCGGTGTAGCCGGCCTCCTCGGCCAACTCGCGCAGCCCTCGCCGGGCGGCCACCTTGTAGGAGCGGACGCTGTTCTCGGTCAGCCCGAGGATGCGGGCGATCTCCTGGTTGGAGAATCCCTCCTGCGCCATCTGGAACACCTCGGCGTGCCGCGTCGGGAGCTGGTGCAACCAGCCCCGCAGCGTCTCCTGCGCCTCCCACACGTCGGCGATGTTCGAGCGCGGCACCGGCGGCAGGTCCTCCGGGGCCATCGCGGCCTCCCGCTGACACCGCTGACGGTCCTTCATGATCTTGAACCGCGCGGTGACCACGATCCAGCCGATCGGCCGGTCGTGGGCCCGCAGCTCGGACCACTTGACCCGCCCGTGCAGGTACGCCTCGTTGAGCGCGTCCTCGACCACCTCGCGGTCCCGGCACGCCGACCTGAGGATCCGCTCGACCTGGTGGTAGGAGGCCTCGGCGAACACGGCGAACTCCTGGTCGTGCGCGGCCTTCACGCGAGCGGCCTCAGCCTTCCGTGCCGTCTCGCGGTCGGCCTGGTCCGTCGTCAGGACGGCGGTGCCCTCGAACTCCATCACGCCGCCTCCTCGACGGCCTCGGCCTTCGCCACGCCGCGGCCACCCAGCTCCACCTCGCGGTGCCCGTCGCGGTCGCGCTCCACGATCCGCACCATGTCGTGGTCGGTCTCCGCGAGCCTGATCAACCAGGTGACCCGGGCTGTGGTACGTGTCGTCGCCTCGCGTTCCTCCTGTATGCGTGCCCGGTACGCGACCCACGCGCGCACCAGTCCGGCCGCTGCCCCCGCGACGGCCACAGCCACGGCCATCACCTGATAGCCGGTGAGCGGTTCCGCCAGCGCTTCGTTCATCGTTCCCCTGCCCCCTTCGGTCGCCAATTACTATCCGTGGCGGGCAGCGGATGTAGACGCCTCCGCGTCCACAATGTTCTCGAAGATCGATGATCAAGGCTTCTGGCAGCGCATACAGCACAAAGTCATCTCATCGGAACGCTGCGCAAAGTGGTCATGACAATCCCATGGGGGCAATTTGCGCGCAGCTTTCCGTCACTCTCGGCTACCGATCAACCACCACGACCGGTCCCGCGCGCCCGGTCCAGCACCTCTTCGACCGTGAGCGGGCTGCGCGGGTGGTGGCTCAACGACAGCGGCGTGCGGATCTTCCGCGGCGCGGCGCCCTCGGCGGCGAGATAGAACTCGCCCACCGTCAGCCGGGAGATGTCCGGCACGTCCCCGCCCTTGGCCCGGGCCATCTCGCGAGCCGCCTCGATCTGGATGGGGCTGTTCATCAGGCCGTACACCTGGGTCGCCGCGTTGCCGGGGATGCGGTTGTGCAGCCCCTTCGGCGCCTGCGTGGCGAAGATCAACCCGAGCCCGTACTTGCGGGCCTGGGCGGCCAGCGCCAGCGTGCTCTGGGTGCAGGCGGTCATCGCCCCCGACGGGGCGAACGTCTGCGCCTCGTCCATCACGAGCAGCCCCAGCAGCGGCCGGTCACCGGCCGGGTGCTTCTTGATCCAGGCGAACAACGCCATCTGGAGCTGGTTGACGAAACTCTGGCGGACGTCGTCGGACGGCAGCCCCACCAGGCTGACGACCGAGACCCGGGACCGCTTGCCGGCGGCGGGGGTGAGCAGCACACCGGGGTCCATCGGTGTGCCCTCGCCGCCGAAGAGCGGGTCGTTCACCATGGCGGCGGTGAGCGTCTGGGCGAGGCCGAGACCGATCTTGTCGGCGTCCTCCAGGTGGATGATCCCGTCCGGCAGGTCGGCGAGCGTGTCGACGAGGCCCTTCAACCGGGAACCGCCGCGCCGGCCGTAGTGCTCGACGGCCTTGCGCAGCACCGCCAGCCCCAGGTGCGCCCGGGTGGCCCGTCCGGTGACCATGGCGCGTGGCGCGAGCGCCACGACAGCCGCCTCGACGGCTTCGCCGAACTCGTCCGGGTCGTCGCGCACGCTGGTGAAGTCGGGCAGCGGCTGGAAGCTCAGCGGACGGCCCGAGCTGCGGCGCGGCGTCCAGACCACCACGTCGGTGTGGGCCAGGTAGTCCGCCGCCCGGTCCGCGTCACCCGGCCGCCACTGCGGCGGCGGGTCGGGCCACGCCTCCCCGAGCCGGGCGAGGTCGTTGTTGGGGTCGAGCACGATGGCGGAGACACCCGCGAGGGCGCACTCCTCGACGATGCGGCGGATGAGCACGGTCTTGCCCGACCCGGAGCCGGCGAAGATCGTGGCGTGTTTCCGGAGCGCTTCCAGGGCCAGCGGGACCGGCGCGTCGTCGTCGTACCCGTGTCCCACCACGAACGCCGACCCGGTCGCCGCCGTGGGACCGCTCGCGGCCGAGGGCGGCGTGGGCCGGGTCGCGGGCCGGGTCGATGCGGGCGCCGGTGGCGGTCCGCCGGCCGCCGTCCACCCGTCGACGTCCGCCAGCGCGTGCCGCAGGAACGCCAGGCTCCGGGTCGGACGCCGCTCCGCCAGCCAGCCTCGCAGGTCCATGGTGGTCTCGGCGAGCATCACCCGAAGCGCCGAGAGGGTCCGCAGGTCCTCGTCGTCCAGGCCGATCGTCCGGCCGCCCGCCGCGTGGAACGCGTCGAGCGTCCTACGGGTGGCCGCGCTGGTCGACCAGTCGCGGTTGCGCAGCAGGAACAGTTTGCGTTTCGTCAGCCCGGTGTCCAGGGCCGACGCCACGCTCGCCTTGCGGAGCCGGGCCAGCGCCGCGTTGCCGTGGTGGTTGTCGCTGATTGCCCGGAAACACCAGTGCACCTGGTCCTCGGTGTGCTCGTTCAGCGTCAGGCGCAGCCGGGCGTGCAGCGGCGGGTCCGTGCTCGGCGGCGGATCGACGCTGAACGCCGCCCCGGCGTCGCCGCGTTCCAGGATCCAGGCGGTGAGCCCGGCGGTCAGCAGTGCCGGCATCGTCCCGTCCTCCGACGCCCGATCGCGCGGCGCGACGAGGTCCGCGGCTGCTCGCAGCTCCGCGAAGCGGGCGTCGTAGCGGTCCGTCTCCTCGGCGGTGGCCGTCGCCGGAGTGGGCCGGGGCACCCGGGACGACGCGGCGGACGGTTCGCCCAGGCCGGTCATCTCCCGGACCTCGTCGTCGGCGAGGCAGGCCCGGATGTGCCCGTCAATCTCGATCAGCAACTGGCGCGGGGTGAACGATCCGGCCCCGGCGAAGGCGCGCGGGGACACCGGCCACGAGGGGTACGGCGGGGAGAATCCGACCCCCTGGTAGCGCAGCGCGAACCGCTTCTCGACGATCGCCCGGCCCAGGTCGGCGTCGTCGATGCGGCGCAGCATCGGCGTCTCCCGGAACCGGTCGGCCACCGTGTCGGCGGCGGTGGACCGGATGATGGTCCACGAGTTCGGGATGCAGGCGAGCACGGTCAGCGTGCGCCGCGTCGTCTGGCGCAGCGACATCAGGCCGTCCGCCATCCGGGCCAGCGTCAGCGCCTGCTCCGGGCTCATCGCGGCGCCCACCACGGCCGGGTCGCTCTGGATCGCCAACTGGGCGATCAGCGTGTCGATCTGGTCGATCGCCACCACGGACGGGCCGGTGAGCGCCAGCAGCCAGGACAGGTCCTGCACGATCTGCTGGGCCGGGCGCGGCACCCGACGCATCCCCCAGGCCGCGCGTTCACCGGGCGTCATCTCCTCGCCGGAGAGGAAGTAGTTCTCCGCGACGTCCCGGTGGGAGATGTTCTCGGAGGCGCTCAGCGCGAGCGCCCGCGCCGTCTCCTGGCAGGTACGGGCCGCGTGCCTGTCGAAGTCGCCAAGCCCCTCCAGGAACGCGTCGAGTGCGGCGCGGGTGAGTTCGGTGTCGCCCATCACCGCCCGGCGGGCCGTCCGGGGCGCGCCCACCAGCGCCGACAGGCGCCGCAGCAGCAGCTTGAGCTGCGTCTCCGGGCTACCGGGCACCGGCCGGGCCAGGCCGTCCAGCATCGCGGCGAGCACCCCGTCCCAGAAGCTTTCGGCGTCGAGCAGGCCGACCAGGAAGAAGTAGCCGCCCCGCTCCTGCACCCGCTCGCGGATCACGCCCAGCAGGTGGGTCTTGCCGGACCCCCGCTGACCCTGGACGACCAGGCCGAGCGGGCTGCCGTGCGGGTTCGACGCGGCCTCGTCCACGCCGGCGAGGACGTCCCGGACGACCGGGAGGTGCAGGCCGTCGACGTGGAAGGGCAGCGGGCGCCACACGTCGTCGGGCACCGGCGCCCAGTCGAACCGCAGCGCTGCCAGCGCGGCCCGTTCCGCCTCGTCCATCACACGCCGATCGCCAGCAGGTGGTTCTCCTGCCCGCCGAGTCGCAGCGCCGCCACGTGGTCCGCCTCGGTGAGCGTCTTCTGGTTCGACTCCGGTGCGATGCTCACGCCGTCGCTCCGGCTGAGCCCGCGCAGCGCCTCGTCCAGGTGCTCCCGCGACACGTCGGCGAAGAACGGGCGCAGCCGGCGCAGGCTCACCCAGGCCCCCGGCTCGTCGGCGAGCGCCCGGTAGGCGCTGACCACGCGCGCCTCCATCGACCCGGTCGGCCCGGCCGCCGGAGCGGATGCCGGAGCGCGCACGTCGGTCAGGGCGAACAGCTCAGCCAGCGTGGCGCAGCCGCTGCGCGCCAGGACGCGTTCACGCAGATTGGTCTGGAGGGCGGCCAACGCGGCACCGAGCGCGGACGCGCCGCGCAGCGTGAAGTCGAGGTCGGTCTGCATGCGTACCCAGCCCTTGTCGTCGAGCTGGAGGGCGTACGTCGACCCGCTCCGGCGGCTGGCGACGTACTGCAGACGGGTGAGCTTGTCCCGCTGCGGCTTACGTACGTCAAGCTGGTAACGGTCGCGGAGTTCGGTGTTCAACACCTCCCGCGCCTCGGCCATGAGCACGACGAGGATCGCGCTCTCGGATGCGGTCAGCTCATCGCCGGCCATGCTGCCGTCCTTCCGCCATGTCCCGGCGACGGGCCCGCAGATACGTGCCGATCTGCTGGACCACGGCGCCGACGTCGTGGATCACCCGGGCGTTCGTGAAGCGCAGGACCGTGTAGCCGTCCAGTTGGAGCTGGACGTCGCGCTGCCGGTCCGCCTCGTAGTGGACCGGACGGCAGTGCTCCGGCCCGTCGATCTCCACCACGCACCGTTCGTCCGGCCACAGTAGATCGAGTCGCACCGGCGTGGCCAAGCCGTGCGACTGAAAGCTCTGGTTCCACCGTCGTCCGGCCGCCCAGCTCTCGGCCGCGAGTGCCGCCTCCAGCCGTTTCTCGACGTCGCTGCCCGGATGTGGCTTCCCCACCGCCGGGCCGCCGGGGAGCAGGGCGCGCGGTGGCGCGAGCCGGAACGCCGGCAACCCTTCCGGCCCGGCCGCGCCGGCCCCCACCAGCCAGACGGCCGGACCGCCGTGCTGCCCGAGCCAGGTGGCCCCGGCCGCGACCACCGCGCCGTCGGCGGCCGCCGGTTCGACGAGCAGCACCACCCGCCGCCGCCCGAACGCGCCGGCGACGAGGCGGGCCAGCGCCGCCGCCCGGGTACGCACCGGAAGCGGCGTGGTGGTGTTGGTGGTGGCCCGTCGGCCGGTCACCGCGTAGCGGGCCAGGTCGGGCAGGAACGTGCCGGGATACCGCTCGCGGCGGGCCCGCGCGGTGGCCGCGGCCCGGACCGCCGCCAGCCCGGCCGTGTCCGGGCGGACCCCCTCGGCGATCTCGGGCAGCCAGGCCGGCAGCAACTCGACGGCGACCTGTTCGAGCCGGTCCAGCGCGGCGTGCACGACGTCCGCCGGCATGACGGGTCGAGTGGCCGGGCGGTGCACCACGGCGGCCAGGTCCGGATGGTCGCGGGCGATCAGCATGGCCAGCGCGTCGGTCTCCGCGTCGGGCAGGGCGACGACGCGATCGGTGGGGACGTCGGCGAGGCTCCGGTTGGACAGCAGCGCCAGCCCTCCCCACCGTCGACCGAGACGTCCCGGATCAGGGTACGAATCCGATTCGGACCACGCCAGGCTGTCGCACTGACCGCAAACCGACAGTGCCCCGGACCTCACTGGGGTTCCGGGGCTCCTTACTCCTGCTCGTCGAGGTGTGGCCGGTACTCGCGGATCCAGGCTTCGATGTCCTCGGTGCGCCACACGCGCCCCGTCGCGAGCGTCTCGTACGGCTCCGGCCAGTCCGGGCGCTTCATCAACTGCTCCACGCGCTGACGGCTGACGCCCAGCCGGGTACGGATCTCGTACGCACCCATCAGACGGCGTCCCATGCTCGGGACGCTAGACACTCCCTCACTAGGGCGTACCCTAGTTGGGCGAGGCCCTACTAGGGCCTTGACTAGAGGGTAGGGTTCGCACACCCTGGGGTGATGACCGGTCAGTACACCGCCCCCGGGCAGGACCGCAGCCGCCGGGCAGTCCGTCCGCACGGGCCCATGCGACCCCTCTGGCGATGCCGGGTGTGCGCAGCACCGTGGCCGTGCCAGCCGGCCCGCCTCCTGCTGCTGATGGAATACCGGCGTGACCGGGTGGCCTTGTCGATGTACATGGCCGGCTGCCTGTTCGATGCCACCGCCGACCTGATGAAACTCAATGACAACCCGGGGCCGTCGCCGGTCGAGTTGTTCGAGCGGTTCCTCGCCTGGACGGCTCGCCGCACCCCGGGCAGCGACCGGTAGCGGCCCGGCCCGGAGACGATCCCCGGACCGGGCCGATCCCCCGTTCTTCAGCCGAGCGCGGCGGCGAACATGCCGGCCTCGTACGAGCCGCCCGGCTGGTGCGCGATCACCGCGACCCGGTTCGCCGCGTTGATCAGCCCGACCTGGCAGACCAGCGCCGCGAGCTGGTCGTCGTCGAAGTGCTTGCGCACCTGCGCCCACGTCTCGTCGGAGACCCCCTGGTGGGCGTCGGCCAGCCGGGTGCCCTCCTCGGCGAACGCCAGGGCGGCGCGTTCGGCATCGGTGAAGACGGTCGACTCGCGCCAGGCGGCAACCAGGTGCAGCCGGACCGCGCTCTCCCCGGCGGCGGTGGCCTCCTTGGTGTGCATGTCGATGCACCAGCCGCAGCCGTTGATCTGGCTGGCCCGCAGCGACACCAACTCCTGAACGGAGTGCGGCAGCGACGACTGTTGGATCACCAGACCCGCGTTGGCGAACCGCTTGAAGAACTTGGCGGAAATCGGGTTCTCGAACAGGTTGATTCGGGTTTCCATGGGTTCGCCCTCTCCGGTGGCGTGGCGTTCGGTCGAACACGAGATGCCGGCGGCGGGGGCGGCGTGACACCGTGACCGGGTGACGCCGGCCACAGGGATGAGGTGTCACATCGTGCCGGCGGCCGGCGTCTGGTGGGGAACGCAACCGAGCAGTGGAGGAGCCAGCCATGACGGACCCGGCCACCGAGGAGTTCCTCGCCCACCGGAACCTGCTCTTCACGGTCGCGTACGAGATGCTCGGCTCGGCCGCCGACGCCGAGGACGTGATCCAGGAGACCTGGCTGCGGTGGGCCGGCGTCGACCTCGACGAGATCCGGGACCGGCGCGCCTACCTGGTCCGGATCACCACCCGCCAGGCGCTGTCCCGGCTGCGCGCGCTCGGCCGGCGCAAGGAGTCGTACGTCGGGTCGTGGCTGCCCGAGCCGCTGCTGACCGCGCCCGACGTGGCCGACGACGTGGCGCTGGCCGACAGCGTCTCGATGGCGATGCTGCTGGTGCTGGAGACGCTCGCGCCGACCGAGCGGGCCGTGTTCGTGCTGCGTGAGGTGTTCGACGTCGGGTACGACGAGATCGCCGAGACGGTCGACCGGACGCCGGCCACGGTGCGGCAGATCGCGCACCGGGCGCGTGCCCACGTGGCGGCGCGCCGGCCCCGCCGTACCGTCTCCGCGGCCGAGACCCGCGACGCGCTCGACGCGTTCCGGCGGGCGGTCGAGACCGGCGACCTCCGGTCGTTGCTCGCGGTGCTCGCCGAGGACGTCGTGCTGGTCGGTGACGGCGGCGGGATCAGGCAGGCGATCCCGCGCCCGGTCGCCGGCGCCGACAAGGTGGCCCGCCTGCTGGCCGGCGGCTGGCGTCGGGTCGCCGAGGCGGCGTCGATGGCGCCGGCGCAGGTCAACGGCTATCCGGCGCTGCTCGTGCGGCTCGACGGCGAGCTGGACACGGTCGTGGCGGTACGCCTCGACGACGGCCTGATCACCGGGCTCTACGCGGTGCGCAACCCGGAGAAGCTGTCCCGGATGACCCGGGAGACCACGCTGAGCCGACGTGCGACGATGCCCGGATGAGCAGCGACGCCCCCGCCCGAGCCGGGATGAGCAGCGACGCCCCGCCCGACGTCACCGCCCTCGCCATCAACGTGGCCGTTCCGGAGGCGCTGCGCTGGACCGACACCCGGCGCGGCGAGGAGTTCACGCTGACCACGCTCAACATCCGGCTGCTACCGGACGGCCGGCTCGCCGCGAAGGCGTACGGCCGGCCCACGGCGGGTGGGCGCGGCGCGTACGTGTCGTTCCGGGTGCCGGACCGGCCGGAGCTGGCCGCGCTGGTGGCGGCGGCGGCCGACCGGGCCGCGGCGCTCTGGGCCGCCCACCGCGGCCTCGGCTGAGCGTCACGCCGGCCGGTTCCGCTCCGCCCGGCGCACCACCTCCGGCGTCACCAGTCCCACCACCAGGAACACGCCGCCGAGCAGCAGCCAGCCGGGCGCGCCCCAGGTGATGCAGCACAACGCCAGCACGGTCGGTGCCACCACGTTCGCCAGCCCGGCGCCGAACCCGAACACGCCCATGTACTGCCCCTGCGCGTGCGCCGGGGCCAGGCTGAAACGCAGCTCCATCGAGCCGGCGGTGTGCCACAGCTCGCCGACGGTGTGCACGCAGACACCGAGCCCGATGCCGGCGACGGCGAGCCAGGTGGGCAGCGTGGCGGTCGCGGCGACGACCGCCATCCCGGCGAGGAAGGCGACCCCGGCCCGGCGTACGGCCCGACCGGCCGCGTCGCTGCTGTCCACGCCCCGGCTCGCCCGGACCTGGAGCAGCACCACGAGCGCGGTGTTGGCCAGGGCGGTCGCGCCGACCAGCCAGCGGGGCGCGTCGGTGTGCCCGACGATCCACAGCGGCAGCGCGAAGAGCAGCACCTGGTGGTGGATCGACATGACGCCGTCCAGCACGGTGACGGCCACGTACCCCCGGTCGCGCAGGGCCGTCCAGCGGCCGGCGCGTGGCGGCGCGGGCACCGGCGGCAGCGCCGGCAGGGCGGCGACCACGGCCGCGGCGGCGACGAAGCTGAGCGCGTTCGCCAGCACCAGCGCCAGGTAGGCCGGGCGGCTGTCGAACTGCACGGCGAACCCGGTCGCGATCGCGGCGCAACTGCCGGCCAGATTGGCGACCGAACGCAGGTACGCGCGATATCTCGGTAGGTCGTCGCCGCCGATTCCGCGAACGAGTGGTCCCCGCGCCGCGCCCCCGGCGGAACGGGCCAGTTCACCGACGCAGAGCGCCACCAGGACCAGCCAGAAACTGCGGACGACAAGCAGCGCGCCCATCGCCGCGCCCTGGATCACGAGCATGCCCAGGTAGACCTCCCGGGGCCCGCGCCGGTCGGCGAGATGCCCCACCGGTACGCCCGCGAGCAGGCCGGCGCCGGCGGCGACGCCCATGCCGAGGCCGACCTGGGCCAGCGGCAGACCGACCACGCGGGTGAAGAACAGCGCGGCGGTGACCATGAAGACGCCGCTGCCGATCATGTTGACGAACGTCGCCAGCGCGAGAATGCGCTGCGGTCGCGTCTCCGGCACGAGTCCTCGCCGGACCAGTGGCGGAACACGCTTCTCGATTGTGGGCACAGTGGACATCGGTGACCTCCCCGTCAGATCAGCTCGGCGAATCTAACGAGGATTTCCGCCCGATCTGATCGGTTCGTCGGCCGATACCGCAGATGCCCGATGCTTGCTAACTTGGATGTCGTGGGGAGGTCAGCGCCGCACGCCCACCCCGCCGTAACCGTGCGACACCGCCGCTCGCGGCTCGCCGTCCGGCCGCCAGTCGGCCAGCCGGACCAGACCGGGCTCGACCAGGTCGTACCCGTCGAGGAAGCGGGCCACGTCGGCGTGGGTGCGGGGCACCAGCGGCGCGCTGCTGCGCCGGTAGACCTCGGTGCCGGCCCGCGCGGGCAGCGGCGGCGCGCCGTCCAGCGTCAGGTGCGACAACGCGAGCAGGCTGCCGGGCGCGGTGGCGTCGCGCAGGCGGGCCACGGCCGCCCACGGGTCGTCCGCGTCGGGCACGAAGTGCAGCACCGCGACCAGCAGCAGCGCCACCGGCTCGCTGAGGTCGAGCGTCGCGCGCAGCGTCGGGTCGGCCAGCAGCTCGTCGGGCCGCCGCAGGTCACCGCGGACCACCACGGTGCGACCGCCGTCGGTGGGCAACAACCACCTGGCGTACGCGACGGCCACCTCGTCGGTGTCCACGTAGACCACCCGGGCGTCCGGGTTCACCGCGCGGACCACCTCGTGCACGTTGCCCTGGGTGGGCAGCCCGGCGCCGACGTCGAGAAACTGGCGTACGCCCCGCTCGGCCGCCCACCGCACGGCCCGGCGCAGGAAGGCGCGGTTGGTCTGGGCCGCCACGCCGGTGTCCGGAAAGATCTTCAGGATCTCCTCCGCGGCGGCCCGGTCGGCCGCGAAGTTGTGGCATCCGCCCAGGTAGTAGTCGTACATCCGGGCGACGTTGGGTCGCGTTTCAGCAGCCGTCACGCCCTGATGTGTAGCACCCTGGGCGACGAACCGCTGACCCGTTGTTCCCAGGAGGTACCGATGACCGATCGGCGGCAGACCGTGGAGGTCGACCCGGTGCTGTTCCGCGCCGTCTACGACTCGCCTGCCTCGCTACCGGGGCGGCACCGGTGGACCACTCCCGAGTCGGACGTACGCCGGATGGAGCGACTGCTGAACATCCCGGCGCACAGCATCGGCGCGCCGCTGTGGGTCAGCGGCGACGAGCCGGACTGTCCGAAGTGCGGACGCCGGGTGACCTGGTACGACATCGTCTCGTCCGCGCTGCACGGGGTGCACGACACGGCGATGATCGCGCGGGTGGTGCTCGGCGAGCGCAAGTACGTCAACACCGAGGTGCCGGACGCGGTGCCCGGTGTCCACTGCGCCGACTGCCGTACCCCGATCACCGGGCTGCGCAGCTTCAAGTGCCACAACTGGGCGTACGCGTTCGAGGCGCTGGAGAAGATCGTCGAGCGGATGTCCGGCGTACCGGCCCAGCCGCCGGGTGACCGGGGCACGGATCGTTAGGCGGGGCCCCTTCTCTACCGCAGGCGTTAGGCGGGGGCCCGTCCTTACCCGCCGCCGGTGGTGAGCACCAGCGTGGCGGCGGTGCCGAGGATGAGGAACGGCCCGAACGGCAGGTGACTGCGCCAGCGGACCCGCCGGGCGGCGAGCAGCACCAGCCCGGCCAGCGCGGCCAGGGTGACCGCGAGCACCAGCCCGGCCACCAGGACCGGCCAGCCGTACCAGCCGAGCAGCGCGCCCGCGCCGAGGGCCAGCTTGGCGTCGCCGAGGCCGAAACCGCGCCGGCCGAACAGCACGGTGGTGGCCGCGAAGCCGGCGCCGAGCGCCAGCCCGGCCGCGACGGCCCGTACCCAGGGCGCCGGACCGGGTCCGGCCAGGGCGGTCGCCCCGAGCAGCACCGCGGTGCCGGCGGCGGCCGGCCAGGTCAGCCGGTCGGGCAGCCGGTGCGCCGCGGCGTCCACAAGCGCCATCGGCACCGCCCAGGCGAGCCACCAGGCCAGCGCCAGACGCGCGCCGGGCAGCCCGCCGGCCAACGCCAGCACCGCGACGGCGACCGCGAGCGCCACCTCCGCCACGGCCGGTGGCGCGCCGATCCGCGCCCGGCACCCGGGGCAGCGGGCCGCCGGACCGAGCGCCGGCCACGGCCGGTCCAGCCCGATCGGCGTGCCGCAGGCGTCGCACGTCGTCCGGTCCGGGCGGTCCGGCGGTACGGCGTAGCGGGCCACCGCCAGCCGGACCGGCGGCCCGACCGCGAGGGTGGCCAGCAGCCGGACGAGCGGGCGGCGGGTGACGGCCGGCGGGTCGGGGTGGCGGACCCGTTCGGTGGTCATGCCGGCTCCCCCGTCCGGTCGCCGGTGGTTCCACTGCGGAGCACGCAGAGTGACGTCACGGTGATCGGCGTGTGGCGGATGGCGCGGAAAGTGGCGTCCGGCGGGGCCCCGGGGCGTCCGGTGCCGGCGACGGGTGCCGGGCCCGGCCGGCCGACGGGACGGATCGGACGAGCGGGGTGCACCCCACCCATACCGATGGCGCGGCGGCCGGCCGGCGCGGGCGGGTGGACGGGTGCGGGTGAGCGCACACCGACTGTCGGGGCGGCCGGGGAGGACCCGCTCGTCACCGTCCGGAACGCCACCGGCCGCCACCACCCGTCTTCACTCAACGTGTTCACGTGAATTGCCTCTGTTGCATCGGCGGACGTCAGCCTATGCTCGCCCCTTGGGTACGACGCAACCCCCCGCTCAATGGCGTCGGAGGCGGACCGGAGACATCACTTCCACATTTGACGAAGATCAGCACAGGTAAATGCACACGGTGGCGGTCGAGGTCCGGTCCGACAGATCCGGGCGTGCTTCCGCATGCCCGGAGCGCTCCGCGCGACCGCACCGGGCCGGCACCGAGGAGGGCTCGGCGTTGCGCACATGGCAATCCCGCCGATGGGAAGGCGGCCTGCTCAGCCTCGTGCTGGCGGTCGGCGCCGCCGGCTGCGGCACCGGGCCCGAGGCGACCACCGGCCCACTGACCGGCCGCGCCGCGGCGCCCGCCGCGCATTCCACCGCCGAGGAGAAAGCGGCCGAAAAAGCGGCACTCACCGCCTATTCCGGCTATCTCGCCGCGTCCCGGGCGGCGAGCGCCCGCAGCGATCCCGGCCATCCCGCCCTCGGCCGATTCCTGGCCGACCCGCTGCTGACCCAGGTTCGGTTGGCAATTCGTGACGCGAAGGAGCACGGCGCGATGCGTACCGGAAAACTGGTTTCCACCCCCACGGTGGTCTCGGTCGACCTGGCCGCCGAAACGCCTACCGTCGAGATCCAGGACTGCCTGGACGCGACCGGCTACCGGCTGGTCTACGTCAAGAACCGCAAGCCCGTGCCCGGCACCGACGGCGGCCGGTACCTGGCCACCGCGACCGCGGCCCGCTATCCCGACGGTCGGTGGCTGGTCAACGCCGGCGCCGCGCACCGGGACCAGCCGTGCTGACCTGGGGAGGAGGGAGCGTCCCGGCCGACCGGGTCGGGACGCCCCGCCGGTGGTTCGTCGCCGGCCTGGTGGCGGTGCTGACGCTGGCCGGCTCCCCCGCCCGCGCCGCCGACCCGGGCGGCTCGTGCCCACCCGACCAGACCAACTGCGACGTCTGGGACGACGACCCGGGCGTTCCGGGCGGCGGCGGCGGGCCGGGCGGCGGCGGGAACGACGGCGGCGGGAGCGGCACCGGCGGAGGCACCGCGAAGTGCCAGTGGAACGGCCAGGTCGTCAAGTGCTACGACGACGTGATGGGCTGGTTCAACAACAGCGACGGCTGCTACTACAAGCTGGCCGAGCCCCAACTCCCCGCGCCCGACGGCAAGCAGTGGTACACCGCCAGTTGCGTCGGCGGCGCCACCGGCCAGCAGGGGAACGTGCTGCTCGACGCGCCGCCGGGCGGCTTCGGCGCCCCGCCCGACCCGGAGGAACTGGCCCGACGCGCGCTGGCCTCGATCTCGCTGCTGCCGCCCCGGGCGGCGGTCGCACCCCGGCGCAGCAAGGGGCCGGGGCTGGTCGGGCTGCCGGTCTGGATGTGGGCCAGCCCCGGCAACTCCTACTTCGGACCGTTGAGCGCCTCCGCGTCGGAGCGGGGCCTCACCGTCTCGATCACCGCGAAGGTGAGCCGGATCGTCTGGCACATGGCCGACGACCTCGACGTCACCTGCCACGGGCCGGGCACGCCCTACAGCTCCAGCGGGCCGCACGCCGGCGCCCCCTCGCCCGACTGCGGCCTGCCCAACGGCTACTCCAAGGCCGACACGTACCAGGTCTACGCCACCACGTTCTGGACCGTCACGTGGTCCGGCGGCGGGGAGAGCGGCGTGATCGACCAGAGCCGGGTCAGCGGTGTCGTCCCGGTGCAGATCAACGAACTTCAGGTGGTGACCCGATGAGTGTCGTGGCGGCCCGGAACGGGACCCCGGTGGAGGCGCCGGTGGCGCCGCCCAAGGTGGTCCGGCAGCGGCGCATCCGGCCCGGCCTGCTCGGCCTGGCGATCCTGCTGATCGCGCTCGGCGGGCTGGGCGCGGCGTTCGCGGTCACCTCGGTCCGGTCCACCGGCAGCTACCTGGCGGTGGCCCGGCCGGTCGAGGTGGGACAGCAGCTCACCGCCGACGACCTGGTGCCGGTCCGCGTCTCCGGCGGGCGCGAGCTGCGGCCGGTGCCGGCCGACCGGATGAAGGAACTGATCGGCCTGCGGGCCGCCGTGCGGCTCACCCCCGGCACGCTGCTCACCCCGGCCCAACTCACCGACGCGCCGCTGCTCGGCCCCGGCCAGCAGCAGATCGCGCTGGGGCTGGCGGCCGACCAGGTGCCCGCCCGCAAACTGCACCCCGGCGACAAGGTGCTGCTGGTCAGTACGCCGACCGCCGGCACCAGCGGCTCCGACGCGGCCCGGGGCGGCGGCACCCGGTTCGCGGCCACCGTGATCGACACCGCCACCCCGGAGAACGGCGACGTGGTGGTCTACCTGGCGCTACCCGTCCGGGACGTGCCGGCGGTGGTGGTGCTGGCCGCGGACGACCGGATCGCGCTCGTGCTCACCGAGGCGGCCTGATGGCGATCATCGCCCTGGTCTCGGCGAAGGGTTCGCCCGGCGTCACCACCACCACGCTGGCCGCCGCGCTGAGCTGGCACCGCCGGCTCGTGCTGGCCGAGTGCGACCCGTCGGGTGGCTCCATCCTCGCCGGCTACCTGGGCGGCGCGCTCGACGGCCCGCGCGGCATCGGCGAGCTGGCCGTCGGCGAACTGCGCGACGGCAGCCTGGAGAGCACGTTCTGGTCTCAGCTCGTCGACCTGGACGCGCCCCGCCGCGAGCGGCTGCTGCTGCCCGGCGTGGTCGACCCGGCCCAGGCCGGCAGCGTGGTCCCGCTCTGGCAGCGCTTCGCCGACTACTTCACCGGGCTGGAACGCGGCGTGCCCCCCTACGACGTGCTGGTCGACTGCGGTCGGCTGGCGGTCGCCGGTCCACCCTGGCCGCTGCTGCGGGCCGCCGCGGTGGTGCTGCTGGTCACCCGCGCGCACCTGCCCGACCTCTCCGCCACCCGGGCCACGGTCCGGGCGATCGAACGGGACCTCACCGAGCACCGCGTCCCCCCGGGCAACCTGCGCCTGCTGGTGGTCGGCGACGGGCACGGCACCAGCGAGATCAGCAAGGCGCTGCGGCTGCCGGTGATCGCCCGCCTGCCGCACGACCCGCGTACCGCCGAGGTGCTCGGCCGCGGCGGCACCGTACGCGCCAACCGGCCGCTCATGCGCGCGGCCGGCGCGTTGGAGGTGCCGGTCCGGGCGCTGCTCGACCGGCGTCGGGCCCGGCTGTCCTGGCCCGGCGTGACCGCCGCGGCAGCGGTCAGCGCGCCGACCGCGCCGGGGGTGCCCGGTGCGGTTTGAGCCGGTCTCGCACGACCCGCGCGGGCAGCAACCCGGCGTCGTCTCCACGGTCCCGCCGCTGGCGCCGCCGAACGGACGGCACCACGTGGCCGGCCCGGCGCTCCCCGCCGCACCGCCCGCCCCGCCACCCCGTCCCCGGGTCGACTTCGCGGTCGTCCGCGAGCTGCGCCGGGAACTGAGCGAACGACTCACCCACTGGCAGCGCGGCCAGGAGTTCGACGCCGACGCCGAGGAGGTCGAGCGGGCCCGACTGGCGGTCGCGGTGGTCTCCGCGTACGCCGACTCGGTGCGCCGGGCCGGCACGCCGATGCCCGCCGACGCGGAACGGCTGCTGCTCGACCAGGTGACCGCCGAACTGGTCGGGCTGGGCCGGCTCCAGACGCTGCTCGTCGACGACACCATCGAGGAGGTGCACATCCTCGGCTGCGACCAGGTGCGCATCACCCGGCACGGCGGCGGCGTCGACTGGGCCGAGCCGATCGCCGAGACGGACGACGAACTGGTGGAGATCCTCCAGGCGGCGGCCCGCCGGGCCGGGGCCACCGAGCGGTCGCTCTCCACCTCCAAGCCCACGCTCGACCTGCAACTGCCCGACGGCAGCCGGCTCGCCGCGGTCTTCCTGGTCAGCCACCGCCCGTACGCGGTGATCCGCAAGCACAACACGCTGGACGTGAGCCTGGAGGACATCGCCGGCGGTCGCCCCGACCTGGACGAGATGATCGATCCGCTGCTGCGCGACTTCCTCCGCGCGTCCATGCGCGCCGGGTTGAACATCATGGTCGCCGGGCTGGCCGGGGCCGGCAAGACCACTGTCATCCGGGCGCTGATGGACGACATCCCGGCCGACGAGCCGTACGTGCTGCTGGAGGAGAGCCGGGAACTGCTGCCGGCCCGGCGCGGGCACAAGCACCGGGCGGTGATGAGCTTCGAGTCCCGGGAGGGGCACGGCGAACGCGGCGCGGACGGGCGACCGGCCGGTGAGGTGAGCATCGCCGACCTGATCCCGGTGTCGCTGCGGATGGGCGTGCTGCGGATCATCGTCGGCGAGGTGCGGTCCCGGGAGATCGTGCCGATGCTCCAGGCGATGACCACCAGTCGTGGGTCGATGTGCACCATCCACGCCCGTACCCCGGCCGGGGTGAGCGAACGGATCATCGAGCTGGCGCTCTCCCACGGCCGGGAGATGACCGTCGACCAGGCCCGCCGGATGGCCGGCAACGCGCTCGACCTGATCGTCTACGTCACGGTCGAGGACGAGACCGCGATCGGTGGCCGCAAGCACCGCTTCGTCTCGCACGTCGAGGAGGTCATCGGCGTCGGCGAGGGCAACCGGATCACCACCACCACGGTCTTCGGTCCCGGGCCGGACGGCCGGGCGGTCCCCCGCCACCTGCCGGAGCGGATCCGCGACCAGTTGATGCGCGTCGGCTACGACTCGCGCCTGCTCACCCGGTTCGTGGAGGCCGGCGTCGGCGCCTGGCGTCGGCCCCGGCACACCCGCCTCGGGCGGCGGCCGAACGGGGGGCCGGCGTGACGCAGATCGAGCTGATCGCGCTGGTCTCCGGCGCGGCCTGCGTGGCCGGGCTGGTGCTGGCCGTGGTCGCGCTGGTCGGCACCCGCCGGCCACCGGGGTCGACGCCGGGCAGCGCCGGGCCGGGTCTGAGCCGACTCTGGACCGGCGCCGGGGCCGGTCGCGCCGACCAGCGACGTCACCAGCTCCTGCTGGGCGGCGCGGTGGCCGCCGGCGCGTTGGCGTTCCTGCTCACCGGGCTGCCGGTGGTGGGCCTGCTGGTGGCGCTCGCGGTGCCCGGGGTGCCGTGGCTGTTCGCGGTCGGCCGGGCCGAGCAACGGGCCATCGCCCGGGTCGAGGCGGTCGGCGAGTGGACCCGGCGACTCAAGGACATCTCGGCCACCGGGCAGGGGCTCCAGCAGGCCATCGTCGGCACCATCACCACCGCGCCGGAGGAGATCCAGGAGGAGGTACGCACGCTGGCCGCCCGCCTCCAGGCCGGCTGGCTGGCCAAGTCCGCGCTGCTGGCGTTCGCCGACGAGATCGCCGACCCGGTGGCCGACCAGGTGGTGGCCGCGCTGATCCTGCACCTCACCGACCGCGGCGAGCGTCTCGGCGACGTGCTCCGCTCGATCGCCGGCGCCGCGTCCGCCGAGGTGGCCACCCGGCGCGAGGTGGAGGCGAAGCGGACCCAGCCCCGGTTCGCGGTCCGCTTCCTGACCGGCATGACGCTCGCCACGCTGGCGTACGGGCTGGTGAACAGCGACTACATCCGCCCCTACGGCACGCTCACCGGCCAGCTCGTGATGGCGGTGCTCGGTGCGGCCTTCATCGGCCTGCTGGTCTGGGTGCGGTCGATGAGCCAGCCGCCCCGCCCGGCGCGTTTCCTGCCGGCGCCCGACCCGGAGGAGGCGATCGCATAGTGGTCCTCAACTGGCAGCTCGCGGTGGCGGTGCTGGGCGGATCGGCGATCGGGCTCGGTCTCTTCCTCGTGGTCCGCGAGGCACTACCGGCCACCCCGGCGCTCGGCCCGGCGCTGCGCCGGCTGCACCAGCCGCCCGGTCAGGCCCCGACGGCCGGCGCGGGACCGGACTGGCTCGGCGGCTTCGCCCGCTGGCTGCGCCCGCCGACCCGGCAACTCGCCCTGCTCGACCAGACCCCCGAGCAGTACGCCCTGTCGGTGCTGCTCTCCGCGCTGATCGGGTTCGTCACGCCGGCGGTCCTCTCGGCCGTGCTCTTCCTGGGCGGGGTGTCACTGCCGGTGGTCGTGCCGGTGCTGGCCAGCCTCGGGATGGCGCTGCTCGCCGGCCTGGTCGCGCACCGCTCGGTGCTGACCAGGGCGGCCGCCGCCCGGGACGAGTTCCGCCAGGCGGTCTGCACCTACCTCGACCTGGTGGCGTTGCAACTCTCCGCCGCGCACGGCCCGGTGCAGTCGCTGGAACGCGCGGCGGCGGTCTGCGACGGCTGGGTGTTCGACCGGATCCGGGAGGCGTTGCGGCTCGCCCAGCTCCAGATGCACTCGCCGTGGGACGAGTTGCAGGAGCTGGCGGACCGGATCGGTATTCCGGAGCTGGGTGACGTGGGCGCCATCATGCGCTCCTCCGGCAGTGAGGGTGCCCAGGTGCACGAGACGTTGCGGTCCCGTGCCGACTCGCTGCGCGACCAGATCCGTACCGACAACCTGACCCGCGCCGAGGGGGTGACCAGCAAGTTGGACATTCCCGGATCGCTGCTGGTCTTCGTCCTGCTCGGCTTCGCCGTCTATCCGTTCCTCGCCCGCCTGTGAACCCCACCCCCGAGAAGGAGAAGACCATGCACCTCTATGCCTACCTCTACGCGACGGTGAGTACCCGCCTCGCCGAGCTGCGCCGGGACAGCGAGCGCGGCGACAGCCCGGTCCCGACCGCCGTGATCATCTTTGGCTTGGTCGCGGTGGCCATGGCGGTCACCACGCTCGCTCTGACCAAGGCGAACGACTGGATGAACGCCATCCCGAACAACACCGCGCCGTGATCTCCCACCCCGCCCGTACGGCCCGGAGCCGACCGGCACCCGCCGGTCGGCCCGGTCCGCGCGGTCCGGGGCGGATCGCCGCCACGCTGCGCGCCCGCCTCGACGCGGGCGGGCGCGAGCGGGGCGCCAACCCGGTCGAGCTGGCCGTGATGATGCCGGCCATCCTGGTGCTGCTCTTCGGCTCGATCCAGGTCGGCGTCTGGTTCGTCGCCCGGTCCACCGCGCTCAACGCGGCGCAGACCGGTGTGAACGCGCAACGCACGTTCGACGCCGGGCCGGACGCCGGCCGGGCACAGGCGATCACGTTCCTGCGCCGCTCCGGCGACTGGCTGGTCGGTTGGGACAAGAACGGACCGACCTGCGTGGAGACCGCCGTCGACGTCACCTGCACGGTGCGCGGGCGCTCCCTGTCGGTCGTCCCGGGCGTCGACTTCGAGGTCACGCAGACCGCGCACGGTCCCGTCGAACGCTGGACCACGGGATGAGGCCGGCACCGCGGGACCGCGGTTCCGTCTCGATCGAGGTGGCGGTGCTCGCCCCCGCCTTCATCGGGCTGATGGTGCTCGCCGGGGTCGCCGGCCGGACCGCCGTCGCCGACGAGGCGGTGGAGTCCGCCGCGCACGACGCCGCCCGGGCCGCCTCCCTGGCGCGCGACGCCCGCGCCGGCGAGAAGGCCGCCGAGCAGGCGGCCCGCGACCAGCTCAACTGGTCCGGCCTGCGCTGCACCGCCCCGCCGAGGCTGGACCTGAGCGGGTCGGTGGCCGGGCAGGAGACCACCTTCGCCACCGCGTACCGGAGCGCGGCCGGCGTGCCGGCGACCGTCACGGTGACGGTCACCTGCACCGTCTCCTTCGACGACCTGCGCGCGCCCGGTCTGCCCGGGGTGCCGGGCGGCAAGACGGTCGAGGCGCGCTTCACCTCGCCGCTTGACACCTACCGGAGCCGCGGATGACCGGCCGGCGCGAGGCGGAGAGCGGCCGGGTGAGCCTGTTCCTGGCCGTGGCGATGACCGGCGTGCTGGCCGTCGTCAGCCTCGCCTACGACGGCGCCGGGCAGCTCCGGACGCTGCAACGCGCCGACAACCTGGCCGCCGAGGCGGCCCGCAGCGGCGGCCAGATGATCGACCGCGCGAGCGCCATCGAGGGCGGTCCGAAGCGGATCGACCAGGTCGCCGCCCGTGCGGCCGTCGCCGACTACCTCCGCGCGGCGGGTGGGGTCGGTGGCCACGACGTCGACTTCCCCGTGGTCGGCCTCGAGACCCAGATCCGGGTACGCGTCCGGATCACCTACCGCCGGGACCTGATCGGGCTCTTCGGCGCGCAGAAGACCGCCACCGTCACCGGTGAGGCCACCGCTCGGGCGCTCACCGGACCGTAGGAAGGGAAGGCCGCCATGGGTGCACCCCGACGCTCCGCCGTCCACCGCGCCGGCCAGGTTCTCACCGGGCTCGGCGCTCTCGTCGTGCTCGTGGGGCTGCTGGCCGGCGGACCGGTCGCCCTGCTGGCCTTCGCCGGCAACCCGCTGCCCGACCACCTGCCCACCCTGGCCGAGGTGGGTACGGCGTTGACCAGCCGCGACGACGGGCAGCTCTTCCTGCGGGCGCTGGCCGTGGTGGGCTGGTTCGGCTGGGCCACGTTCGCGTTCTCGGTCGTGGTGGAACTGCTCGCGTCGGCGTTGCGCCGACCCGCGCCGAAGCTGCCCGGCATGCACCGCCAGCAGCGGGCCGCCGCCGCGCTGGTCGGCTCCGTGGCGCTGATCCTGGCGGCGAGCCCGGCCGCGGCCAGCGCCGCGACGCTGGCCGCCCCGCAACCGGTGGTCGCCGCGCCGGCCGTCACCACGGCGTACACCGCACCTCAGCTCGCGACGCCGACTTCTGCCGCACCGGACGCCACCGGCCCGGCGGTGTACCGGGTGGCGAAGGGCGACTACCTGGGCGAGGTGGCCGACCGTTACCTGGACGACTTCGACCGCTACCGGGAGCTGGCCCGGCTGAACCGGCTCGCCGACCCGGACCGGATCCGCCCCGGCCAACTGCTCGAACTGCCCGGCGGCGCGGTGGACGAGGGGGCCCGCCGACACGCCGCCGGCCGGCTGGTGGTGACGCCGGCGAAGCCCGCCCCGGCAAAGCCCGACGGGGGCGGTACGTCCGCGATGGCGCCGAAACCGAAGCCGAAGCCCGCGCCGCACACGCCGGCGCGGGACACCACGCCCACGGTGGAGGCACCGGAGGGGCAGCCGCCGGCCATGGCGGCGGGCGCGTCCCGGGCCACGGCCGAGGAGGGCATCAACCGCCCGTTGGCCATCTCGGCGGTGCTGGCGGTGGCGAGCATCGTGGGCGCCCAGATCGGTGCTGTCCTCGGGCTGCGCCGCCGGCCGGTGCCGGCCCGCGCGTTGGGCAGCCGCGCGCTGGGCAACGGACGGCACCGCCGCGACTGAGGCGGTGCGCCGCCGCCGCGACTGAGGCCGGTGCGCCGCCGGTCGCCGGGTGCCGGATGCGCCGCCGGCGCGGGCGGCCGGATCAGGGCAGCCGGGCCTCGACCCGGCCGGAGACCACGCGGGTGGGCAGCACGACCTGGTCGTTGGCGGCCGGGCCGTGCACCACCTCGCCGCCGTTGAGGCGGAACGCGCTGCCGTGCCACGGGCACACCACGCAGGCGTGGCCGTCGATCTGCCGCACCTCACCCTCGCCGAGCGGGCCGCTCTGGTGCGGGCAGCGCTCCAACATCACGGTGACGTCGTCACCGTGCCGGTAGAGGATCACCGAGACGTCGTCGATCTCCCGGGTGACCAGTTCGCGCTGCGGCAGGCTGTTCAGGTCGCCCACCGGGTGCCAGCCGTCGCCGATCAGGTGCAGGTCGGAGACGCTCTGGCTGACCTGGGCCCCCTGCGTGTAGGCGAGGTGCCCACCCAGGTACGCGCCGCCGCTGGCGGCGGACAACCCCAGGTAGGCCAGCGCCCGGCCGAGGCCGTGCCGCCCGTTCAGTCGGGCCGCCAGCGAGCCGGCGTAGAGCGTGAGGCCGACGATGTTGGCCCCGGCGTGCACGAGCCCGATCCGCCGCTGGTCCCGGGAGAGCGCCGCCCAGTCGTTCCACCCGGCGACCGCCGCCGGCAACGCGCTGACCGTGCCGAGCCCGACCAGCGCGGTGGCGGCTCGGCGCTGGCCGGGCAGCAGGTCCACCACGGCGGCGGAGATCCACGCGCCGACCGGGACCTGCACCATGGCGGGGTGCAGCGGATGGCCCAGCCAGACGCCGTGCAGCGCGTCCCGGACGCGTTGCGAGCGCAGCGTGCCCTGCACGACGCGCTGGACCCGGTCGCCGACCCGGTCGAGCCCGGAGGCCTGTTCGAGCTTCGTCAGTAGTTGGCGCACCTGTTCCGACTTCCCGGCAGCAGAGCCCCCAAACCGGACGCCGGCATTCCTCGCCTGCAAATTCACGGAAAGAGTGCTCATCGCGCGCTGGATGGGCACTCTTTCCGTGAATCGGCGCGGCCAGGCTTTGCTGGCGTGCCCGGCGGGGGCGCGGGCATGCTGAGGGGATGGGGGTGCGGGTTGAGCATGTGGGTGCGGTGACCACGGTGATCCTGGACCGGCCGGAGGCCCGTAACGCGGTGGACGGGCCGACCGCCCGGGCGCTTGCCGACGCGTTCCGCGCGTTCGACGCCGACCCGGACGCGGCGGTCGCCGTGCTCTGGGGCGCGGGCGGCACGTTCTGCTCGGGCGCCGATCTCAAGGCGATCGGCACGGCGCGCGGCAACCGGGTCGAGGCCGAGGGCGACGGTCCGATGGGCCCGACCCGGATGCGCCTGTCCAAGCCGGTCGTCGCCGCGATCTCCGGGTACGCGGTGGCCGGCGGCCTGGAGCTGGCGCTCTGGTGCGACCTGCGGGTCGCCGAGTCGGACGCGACGCTCGGGGTGTTCTGCCGGCGGTGGGGGGTGCCGTTGATCGACGGCGGGACGGTCCGGCTGCCCCGGCTGATCGGGGAGAGCCGGGCGATGGACCTGATCCTCACCGGACGGCCGGTGCCGGCCGACGAGGCGTACGCGATGGGGTTGGTGAACCGGCTGGTCCCGCCCGGTGCGGCCCGGGCGGAGGCCGAGCGGCTGGCCGCCGGGATCGCCCGGCACCCGCAGACCTGCCTGCGCAACGACCGGGCGGCGGTGCTCGACGGCGCCGGCCGGCCCGAGCCGGAGGCGCTCGCCGTGGAGCTGGCCTACGGCACGGAGTCGCTCGCGGTCGACGGGGTGCGTGGCGCCGGCCGGTTCGCCGCCGGTGCCGGCCGGCATGGTGCGCCGGCCGGCTGAGGCGTCACTTCAGGTTGCGCAACGCGTCCTCGATGGCCCGGTGGAACGTCGGGTACGTGTAGATCATGTGCCGGAGCTGGCTGATCGGCACCGCCGCGTGCACGGCCACCAGCAGCGCGGAGAGCACCTCGCCGCCGGCCGGGCCGGCCGAGGTGGCGCCGACCAGTACGCCCTGGTCGGCGTCGGCGACCAGCTTGACGAAACCGGCGTTGCCGGTCTTGTGGATCCAGCCCCGGGTGGACGAGGTCAGGTCGGTGTACCCGATCTGGACGTTGATGCCCCGGTCACGGGCCTGCTGCTCGGTGAGGCCGACGGCGCCCACCTCGGGGTCGGTGAACGTAACCCGGGGCAGCGCCCGGTAGTCGGCGACCGGGACGCTGCCCGGCGCGACCGTCGACCCACCCGCGCTCATCGCACCGCCGACGGCGCTGACCACGCCGGCCGCGCCGCCGACCACGCTCGCGGTGCCGCTGGCGTCCGGCCCGCCCCGGGTCCGCCGCGTGTGGTCGAGCACGTCGGCCACCACGATGCCGGCCTGGTACATGGCGATGTGGGTGAACGCGCCCTCGCCGGTGAGGTCGCCGACCGCCCAGATGCCCTCGGTGACGTGCATCCGGTCGTTGACCGGCAGGTAGCGCTGCGTGGCGTCCACGCCGACCGTGTCCAGCCCCAACTCCTCCAGGTGTGCCCGGCGGCCGGTCACCACCAGCAGCTTCTCGCCGCGGAACGTGGCGTCGTCGCCGTGGACGGTGAACTCGTCGCCGTCGTGGCTGACCCGGCCGGCCTTGACCCCGGTGTGGATCTCCACCCCGTCGGCGCGCAGCGCGTCGGCGGCGAGCGCGGACGCCTCCGGTTCCTCGACGGCGAGCACCCGGTCGCCGGCCTCGACGACGGTGACCCGCACGCCGAACCGGGCGAACACCTGGGCCAGTTCCAGCCCGATCGCGCCGCCGCCGAGCACCAGCATCGTGCCCGGCAGCTCCTCGACCTCGATGGCCTGGTGGTTGGTCCAGTACGGCGTGTCGGCCAGCCCGTCGACCGGCGGGATCGAGGGCCGGGTGCCGGTGCCGAGCACCACCCCGTAGCGGGCCTCGAAGACCTGGTCGCCGACGCGTACCCGGTTCGGGCCGTCGAGCCGGCCGCTGCCGCGTACGAACCGGCCGCCCTTGCCGGTGAAGCGGTCCACCGCCGCCTTGTCGTCCCAGGTGTCGGTGGCCTCCTGGCGGATCCGCTTCGCGACCGGCGCCCAGTCGGGGCGCACCTGCGCGGACCCGGCCAGCTCGTTCACCCGGTGCGCCTCGGCCAGCGCGTTGGCCGCCCGGATCATCATCTTGCTCGGCACGCACCCCCAGTAGGGGCACTCGCCGCCGACCAGGTCCCGTTCGATGCCGACCACGTCGAGGCCGGCCTCGGCGAGCCGCCCGGCCACCTCCTCGCCGCCGACGCCGAGCCCGACCACGACCACGTCCACCAGTTCCGGCTCTGCCATCCCGCCAGCATTCCGCACGGCCGGGGTCGCCGACCACCGGACCCGGCCGGAATTCCTCCGCCGGTAATGAGTGCGACCGCCTACCGTGACCGGATGCACGCGCGTTTCGCCCCGGTCCGGGACTGCTTCCACGACCTGTTCACCGCCGGCCGGGAGACCGGCGCGGCGCTGTCCGTCTGGCACGACGGCACACCGGTGCTGGAGCTGGTGGGCGGCAGCCGCGTGGCCGTACCGCCAGGTGCGGTGACGCCGGCCGTCGGGGCGGGTCGGCCATGGCTGCCGGACACGCTCGTCGACGTCTACTCGGTGGGCAAGCCGGTGGTGGCGTGCTGCCTGTTGTTGCTGGTCGACCAGGGTCGGGTCGACCTGGACGCGCCGGTGTCCGCGTACTGGCCGGGGTTCCGCGCCCCGGCCACCGTGCGGCAGGTGCTCGACCACACCGCCGGGTTGCCGGCCTTCCCGGTGCCCCGGCCCGCCGAGGCGGTCACCGACTGGGAGCTGCTCTGCGCCGACCTGGCCGCGGCCGAGCCCGAATGGGTGCCGGGCACCGTCGCGGGCGAGCACGCCTGGACGTACGGGCACCTGGTGGGTGAGCTGGTCCGTCGGGTGGACGGGCGGTCGGTGGGGCGTTTCCTGGCCGAGGAGATCGCCGGCCCGTGGCGGCTGGATCTGGCCTTCGGACTGGGCCCGGCCGACCGACGGCGGTGCGCCGACCTGTCGTACGGCGATCCGGGCTGGCCGGACCGGACGCGCGGTGAGCCCGGCTCGCTGCGGGCCCGGGCGCTGGACAACCCGCCGGGCGGGCGGGACGTCGCCGTGGTGAACGGCGACGCGTGGCGGGCCGCGGAGATCCCGGCGGTGAACCTGCACGCCACCGCGTCCGGGCTGGCCCGGTTCTACGCGGGTCTGCTCGCCAGCGGCATCCTCGACGGGATCCGGCTGTTCGGTCCGGACCTGGTGGCCGAGGCGACCCGGGTGCAGTACGCCGGCCCGGATCTGGTGCTGGACCGGACGGCGCACTGGACGCTCGGCATGCAGTGGGAGCCGGACGGCAGTTGGGGCATGGGCGGGATCGGTGGCAGCAGCGCCTGGGCCGACCCGGCGCGCGGCTACACGTTCGCCTACGCCACCGCGCGGCTGGCCGACCACGACCGGGTGGACGAGCTGGCCGAGGCCTTGCACGCCTGCCTGTGACCGGGTGCGGTCAGCGCATCCAGACCGGGTCGCTGCCGGGGACGTCCAGCGGCGGCGGGTAGTCGAGGCCCCGGCGGGTCTCGTCGGGCAGCCGCCACGGCTGGTGCACCGCCTTGCCCGGCACCGACTCCAGCTCCGGCACCCAGCGCCGCACGTACGCGCCGTCCGGGTCGTAGCGCTCGGCCTGCCGCACCGGGTTGAAGCCCCGGTACGGCCGGGAGTCGTTGCCGGTGCCGGCCACCCACTGCCAGTTGCCGGAGTTGTTGACCCGGTCGCCGTCGAGCAGCCAGCGGAAGAAGACGTCCAGGCCCGGCCGCCAGTCCAGCCCGAGATGCTTGGTCAGGTAGCCGGCCGTGATCAGCCGGGCCCGGTTGTGCATCCAGCCCTGGGCGCGCATCTGCCGCATGCCGGCGTCCACGATCGGCATCCCGGTGCGCCCCTCCGTCCAGGCCGCCAGCGCGTGGCTGTCGTCCCGCCAGTCCTCCCGGGCACCCCGTCGGTAGGCGGTGGTGGACAGGTCCGGGAAACCGGCGACGACCTGGTGGTAGAAGTCGCGCCAGCAGAGCTGCCGGACGAACGGCCCGTCGCGGTCGCCGGCCCGGTTCGCCACCGCCAGCGGGGAGACGCAACCCCATCGGAGGTACGGGCTGAGCCGGGAGGTGTCGTCGCCGGCCATGTCGTCGTGGATGTCGTCGTACCGGTCGAGGGTGGGCAGCCAGGCGGTGAGGCGGCGCCGGGCGACGCTCTCCCCGCCCTCGGCGGCGTCCGGGCTGTCGCCCTTCGGCGGTTCCGGCAGCCGGCCCGGGTCGACGCCGTCGGGCAGCCGGACCCGCTTCGGCGCGGCCAACTCCTCCCGGAGCTGCACGCCCTGCCAGGCGCGGAAGTAGGGGCTGAACACCCGGTAGTGGTCGCCGCCGGTCGGCCGCAGCGCGCCCGGCTCGACGATGGTCAGCCCGGGGAAGAGCCGGAGGGAGATCCGGTGCCGCTCGCACTCGGCGCGCAGGCGGCGTTCCCGCCGGTGGGCGTACCGGGTCACGTCGGCGGAGAGCCCGATGCCCTCGGCGTCGACCCGGCGCGCCAGCTTGACCGTCTCGGCCACCGGGTCGCCGCGTCGGACGACCAGGTCGCCGCCGCGTCTGCGCAGCGACTCGCGCAGCTCGGCCAAACTCTGGTGGAGGAAGCGGGTGCGGTTCGGGGAGAGCGTCGCAAGCGTCGGGTCGAGCACGTAGAGCGGCACCACCCGGTCGAACGCCGAGACGGCCGCCGCGAGCGCCGGGTGGTCGTGCACCCGCAGGTCGCGGGTGAACAGCACGACGGCCGTACGCTCGGTCATCCGGCCAGGGCCGGGGTGAGCGCCGGGCCGGGCACCCGCACCGGCGTGCCGGTCGGGGTGAGCAGCGACCGGGCAGCCACCGACATCCGCCGCCGTTGCGGCACCAGGGCCCGGCGGACGAAGACGTCGAAGTCCTGGGCGGCGACCTCGTCGAGGATGCCGCCGTAGAGCGCGTACGCGGTGCGCATGCACGCCTGCGAGGCGGGGTTGAGCAGCGGGATGCCGGGCGCGGCGGCGAGGTAGTGGGCCTGGGCGCGGGTCACCTCGTACTCGATCAGCTCGCGGATCGCCGGCGTGGTCCGCCCGGCGGCCTTCGCGGCGAGCAGGTCGTCGCGGGTGACGTCGAACTTGGCCAGGTCCTCGTCGGGCAGGTAGGTCCGGCCGCGGTCGAGGTCCTCGGCGACGTCCCGGATGAAATTGGTGAGCTGGAACGCGAAGCCGAGCTGGCGGGCGGGTTCCCGGGCGGCGGCCGGATCGGAGCTGCCCAGGATCGGCAGCATCATGGTGCCGATGACGGCGGCCGAGCCCTCCATGTAGTCGAGCAGGTCGTCGTAGGTCGGGTACGACATCACCGTCAGGTCCATCGCCATGCTGCGCAGGAACGACGCGAAGTCGGCGCGGTCCAGGTCGAACACGGCGATGGTGTGCAGCACGGCGGGGAGCAGCGGGTCGTCGACCGACGCACCGTGCAGGCCGGCGACGAACCGGTCCGACCATTCGCGCAACCTGGCGGCCCGCTCGGCGGGCGGCAGGTCCTCGGTGCGGTCGACGATCTCGTCCGCGTAGCGGGTGAAGCCGTACAGGGCGTGCACATGCCGCCGTTTCCAAGCGGGGAGCAGCCGGGTGGCGAGATAGTAGGTACGGCCGTGACGCCGGTGCAGCTCGCGGCAACGGTCATAGGCAGCGGTGAGATCCGTGTCCACCGACCCTCCTCGGTTTCGACGCAGCAATCGACGCAACTCGTAACCCTAGGGTACGCTCCCTCACATGGCCAACGACGCAGTTGCGGGTAATGCGCTCCGCGTCGCGCCGGCACAGCCGGAAGCGACGGACGATCCGGTCCGCGGCGTACTGGCCGCGTTCACGAAAGACCTGGTCAGGGGCGTTGACGACACGTTGACGGCATTCCTGGCCGCCGAAGTCGACGCACTGACCGAGATCGACGCAGCCATGGGTGGTTTCGCCGCGACCGCACGCGACTGCGTGCTGGCCGGCGGCAAGCGGGTGCGCCCCACGTTCGCGTACTGGGGCTGGCGCGGGGTGGTCGGCGGCGACGCGCCGCTCGGCACGGTGCTGCCCGCCCTGTCCGCGCTGGAGCTGCTGCACGCGTTCGCACTGGCGCACGACGACGTGATGGACGGCTCCGACACCCGGCGCGGCCGGCCCACCGCACACCGCGCCGCCGCCGCGCGGCACCGGGCCGCCGGGCACACCGGCGATCCCGACCGGTACGGCGAGGCGGTGGCCGTGCTCATCGGCGACCTCTGCATGGTCTGGGCCGACCGGCTGATGGCACACGCCGCCGTGCCCGCGGACCGGCTGCTCGACGTGCGCCGCTGCTACGACCAGATGCGGGTGGAGACGGTCGCCGGGCAGTTCCTCGACGTGCTCGGCGAGAACGACGCGGCGAGCTGGTCGGTCGACCGGGCGCTGCGGGTGGCCCGTTACAAGACCGCCAGCTACACCGTGCAGCGACCGCTGCTCTTCGGCGCCTGCCTGGGCGGCGCGGACGCGGACGGCCCGCTGATCGCCGCGTACACCCGCTACGGGCTGGCCGTCGGTGAGGCGTTCCAGCTCCGCGACGACCTGCTCGGCGTCTACGGCGACCCGGCGACCACCGGCAAGCCGGCCGGGGACGACCTGCGCACCGGCAAGCCGACCGCGCTGCTGATGCTGGCCCGGCAGCTCGCCGACCCGGCGCAACGCCGCACGCTGGACCGGGCCGGCACGGTCGCCGACGCGTCCGAGGTGGCCCACCTGGCCGACCTGGTCCGGGACACCGGGGCCACGGCCCGGGTGGAGCTGATGATCGCCGAACGGGTGACCGAGGCGCTGGCCGCGCTCGACACCGCACCTATCGACGAGACCGCGCGCACCGCGCTGACCGGCCTCGCCACCGCCGCCACCGCGCGGCGGTCCTGATGAACACCTTCGTGAGCACGAGCAAGGGAGCCGGAATGCGGACCGTGAACGGACGGACCGACCGGGTGGTCGTGGTCGGCGCCGGGCTGGGTGGGCTGGCCTGCGCGCTGCACCTGGCCGGCAGCGGCCGTCAGGTGACCGTGCTGGAACGCGAGCCGGTGCCCGGCGGGCGCGCCGGCCGGCTCAGCGTCGACGGGTACGAGTTCGACACCGGGCCGACCGTGCTCACCATGCCCGACCTGATCGCCGAGGCGCTGGGCGCGGTGGGCGAGGAGCTGGGCGACTGGCTCGACCTGACCCCGCTCGACCCGGCCTACCGTGCCTACTACCCGGACGGGTCGACGCTCGACGTCATCACCGACACCACCCGGATGGCCGCCGAGATCGCCAAGGTCTGCGGCCCCCGGGAGGCGGACGGCTACCTGCGCTTCGTCGACTACGCGCGCAACCTGTGGAAGTGGGAGCGGGCCGACTTCATCGAGCGCAACCTCGACGCGCCGACCGACCTGCTCACCGGCAACCTGCTGAAGCTGTTCGCCAACGGCGCGTTCCGGCGACTCCAGACGAAGATCAACCAGTTCTTCCGCGACCCGCGTACCCAGCGGATCTTCTCCTTCCAGGCGATGTACGCCGGCCTGTCGCCGCACGACGCGCTGGCCATCTACACGGTCATCGCGTACCTCGACTCGGTGGCCGGGGTCAGCTTCCCGCGCGGCGGCATCCACGCGGTCTCCCGCGGCATGGCCGGCGCGGCCGAGAAGCACGGCGTGCAGATCCGGTACGGCACCACGGTGACCCGGGTCGAGACCGCCCACGGCCGGGCCACCGGCGTGATCACCTCGGACGGCGAGTTCGTCCCGGCCGACGTGGTGGTGCTCAACCCGGACCTGCCCGTCGCCTACCAGGAACTGCTGCCGGAGAGCCGGCAGCGCAAGCTCACCTACTCGCCGTCCTGTGTGGTCCTGCACGTCGGTTCGACGCAGGGCTATGGCAAGATCGCCCACCACAACATCCACTTCGGACGCGCCTGGAAGGGCACGTTCGACGAGGTGATCCGGCGAGGCGAGCTGATGACCGACCCGTCGCTGCTGGTGACGAACCCGAGCCGCACCGACCCGTCGGTGGCCCCCGCCGGCAGGCACACCTACTACGTGCTGGCCCCGGTGCCGAACCTCGACCGGGCGCCGTTCGACTGGGCCGGTGACCTCACCGGGCGCTACGCCGACCAACTCGTGGCCACGCTGGAGGAGCGCGGCTACGTCGGTTTCGGCGACGGCATCGAGGTGCTGCGCACTGTCACACCGGCCGACTGGGCCGCGCAGGGCATGGCCGCCGGCACCCCGTTCGCCGCCGCGCACAGCCTCTTCCAGACCGGCCCGTTCCGGCCGTCGAACCTGCACCGCACGCTGGGCAACGTGGTCTTCGTCGGCTCCGGGACCCAGCCCGGCGTGGGGGTGCCGATGGTGCTGATCAGCGGCAAGCTGGCCGCCGCGCGGATCACCGGGCAGTCCCGGTGAGCGCGAGGAGCGCAGCGAAGCGGAGCCCCGCAGTCGCGAACGAAAGGCGGGCCCGGTGAGCGCGAGGAGCGTAGCGAAGCGGAGCCCCGCAGTCGCGAACGAAAGGCGGGCCCGATGACCGGGCGGGAGAAGCACCTGGTCGAGCTGGTCGACGACGGTGGCCGGGTGATCGGCGAGACCACCGTGGCCACCGCCCACCAGCCGCCCGGCCGGCTGCACCGGGCCTTCTCGGTGCTGCTCGTCGACCCCGCCGGCCGGGTCCTGCTCCAGCGGCGGGCCGCGGTCAAGACCCGGTTCCCGCTGCGCTGGGCGAACTCCTGCTGCGGGCACCCGCTGCCCGGCCAGTCGCTGGCCGACGCCGCCAACCGCCGGCTAGGTGAGGAGTTGGGCGTCGATCCGGTCAGCCTGACCGAGGTGGGGACGTACCTCTACTACGCCGAGGATCCGGCCACCGGCCGGGTCGAGTTCGAGTACGACCACGTGCTGCGCGCCGACGTGCCCGCCGACCTGCCCACCCGGCCCGACCCGGACGAGGTGGCCGAGTTGCGTTGGGTGGATCCGGGCGCGGTGATCGCCGACCTCGACGCCGACCCCCGGGCGTACGCGCCCTGGCTGGGCGGCGTGGTGAACCGGCTCCTGCATCCGGCCGATCCGGCCCGGTCGGGCGGGCCCGCCGAATCATCCCGGTCGGGCGTGCCCGCCGCCGAGGCACCGGAGCGGTCGGGTGGCCGATGAGGCGCTGAGCGCGGGGGCCGTCGCGCGCCGGTTGGGCGTGGCGGTCACCACGCTGCGCACCTGGCACCAGCGGTACGGTCTCGGCCCCAGTGAGCACGTGCCCGGCCACCACCGGCGCTACACGCCCGCCGACCTCGCCCGGCTGGAGATCATGCGGCGGCTCACCGTGGAGGGGGTCTCGCCCGCCGAGGCGGCCCGCTGGGCCCGGCAGGCGCCGGCCGTGCCGCCGCCGGAACGGGCCGGCCTGAAGGCCGGCGTCAGCACCGCCCGGGACGGCGGCGGGGCCACCATCCCGGTCGGGCGGGCCGGCCCGGTCGCCCGTGGCCTGGCCCGGGCCGCCATGCGGCTGGACTCGGTGGCGATCGGCCGCACCATCGCGGACTCGCTCGCCGCGGACGGCGTGGTGGCGACCTGGGAGGGGCTGCTCCGGCCGGTGCTCGCCGGCATCGGGGAGCGGCACGCCGCCACCGCCGGTCTGATCGAGGTGGAGCACCTGGTGTCCCGGTGCGTCTCCGAGGCGTTCGCGTCGGTGGCGCGCGCGCACCCGGCCGTCGGAACGCCTCGGATCCTGCTCTCCTGCGCGGACGAGGAGCAGCACTCGCTACCCCTGGAGGCGCTGGCCGCCGCGCTGGCCGAGATCGGTGTGAGCTATCGCATGCTCGGGGCCCGTGTGCCGACGCCCGCCCTGGTCGAGGCCGTCAACCGGACCGGGCCGGCGGCCGTGGTGGTCTGGTCGCACATCCGCGCCACCGCCGATCCGCACCAGCTCATCGCGCTGCTGGCCGCCCCGCGCCGGCCGCTGCTGGTGCTGGCCGCCGGGCCGGGCTGGCGGGCCGACTCGCTACCGGCCGGAGTGGTCCGCCCGGTCGACCTGGCCGAGGCGCTCTCGCTGGCCGTGGCCGTACGGGATTCGCTGGATCAGTCGACGGCGGGCTGAGGCCCCACTCCCGCTCCGGGGGTGGCGTCCACTACGGTCGGAAAGTCCGTCTGACCCGACCCCCTCCGGGAGCGACAGATGCCTCGACGCACCCTGTTGGCGTTCGCCCTCGGCCTGGTACTCCTCGTCACCGGCTGCGGCGGCCCGGGCAAGACCCCCCAACGGGTCACCGCCCAGCCGTCCGTCCCGGCCGCGCCGCCGCCGACGCCGACGCCGACACCCAGTCCGAAGCCCCAGCCGAGCCGCACCACCCCGAAGCCGAAGCCGACGCTGCGTCCGCTGCCCAAGAAGCTCCCGGCCGGGCTGCACCGGCGCAGCGGCAGCCCCGGGGTGGCGCTCACGTTCGACGACGGGCCGGATCCCCGCTACACGCCGCAGATCCTGGCCCAGCTCCGGGCGGCCCACGTCACCGCCACGTTCTGTCTGGTCGGTAAGCAGGCCAAGCGCTACCCGCACCTGGTGGCCCAGATCGTCCGCGAGGGGCACCAGCTCTGCAACCACAGTTGGCGGCACGACGTGGACCTCGGCCGGCGGCCGGCGGCCGAGATCCGGGCCGACCTGGAACGGACAAACCGGGCCATCCGCGCCGCCGCGCCCGATGCGCCGATCACCTGGTTCCGCCAGCCGGGCGGCCGGTGGACCGCCGAGGAACTCACCGTCGCCCGGCAACTGGGCCTGCGCCCGCTGCACTGGAGCGTCGACCCGCAGGACTGGGACCACCCGCCGGCGAAGAAGATCATCGCGCGGGTGGAGTCGGCCGCCCATCACGGGTCGGTCGTGCTGATGCACGACGCGGGCGGCGACCGAACCCAGACCATGGCCGCGTGCCGGCGCCTGATTCCCGATCTCAAGCGGCGGTACGGCATCGTCCGGCTCCGGTGACACCGCCACTGAGCTGCGGCTTCGCTCGGCAGTGTGCGGGCGGCCATACCGGTTTGGTCGTCCGAGGAGGGATGGCATATGCTTCTCCTGCCTCCGGCGGGGCCGGATGGGAGCAAGTCCGCTTGAAGTTGCGAGTGTGCAATGATGGCGGGGCCGCCCTCATCGTCTAGCGGCCCAGGACGTCGCCCTTTCAAGGCGGTAGCACGGGTTCGAATCCCGTTGGGGGCACGGTCCGGCTCGCGCCGGATGCAACATCAGCAAGGTCCTGTGGAGCAGTTGGAGTGCTCGCCGCCCTGTCAAGGCGGAGGTCGCGGGTTCAAGTCCCGTCAGGACCGCAAGCGCTGACGCCGCGCACCTCATGCGCGGCGTTCTGCGTATCGGCTGTGCGGTAGCATGTGCCGAGCACCACGGCCAGGTAGCTCAGTTGGTACGAGCGTCCGACTGAAAATCGGAAGGTCGGCGGTTCGACCCCGCCCCTGGCCACATAGCCTTTCGCCGGGCTACAGGAGCGCCGACCAGCGGAAACGCCGGTCGGCGTTTCGCTGTAAACACACCGATCCCGTCGCACGACTCGCGGGTTCCGTAGGAGATCTTGGAAGCTCCGGGCCCCTCCGAGGGCCATTTCCTTCCAAGATCTAGCGCAGCCCGCGCCGCAGGCGGCGCTTCGGGGACGGCCGGGCTGAGCGCGCGTTCACCGTCTCGGGCGGTGCTGGCCCATGCCGCCCTGGATCGCCTCCCAGACACTCCGGCCGGCCTGCCGCAACGTCTGCCCGGCCTGCCCGGCCAACTGGGCTGCCCCGGCACCGGGCGGTTGGCCCGACCCGCCCGACCCGGTCTCGCCGCCCGACCCGCCGGGCCCGGCCGCCCCGCCCGACCCGCCGGGCCCAGCCTCGCCGCCCGACCCGCCCGCCCCGCTCGGCCCGCCCGACCCGGCCTCGCCGTCGGCCCGCGAGGCACGGGCGGCGGACGGCGGTCCGGTCCCCGGCCCGGCGTCACCTCCGGACCCCGCGTCATGGGGGAAGGCGACGCCGGCTTCGGCCCCCGAGGGGGCGGCCTCACCTTCCGCCTCCGACGCAGGCTCGCGCACCGACCCGGTCTTGGCCGGCCGAGCACTGCCGGCCGGCCATTCCGCTGCCGGGGCTGAGGATCCCGCCTCCGGCCCGCCCCCGGACGGTGCCCGCGCACCCGCCCCGGAGGGAGTCCTCCGCTCGATCTGGCCGGCCCGGTCGACCACCTCGCCGGCCTGGGCCACCTGCCGTCCGGCCCGGTCGAGCACCTCGCCGGGCTCGGCCACCTCCTCCACGACCGGCACGGCGACCCGGCCGGCCGCACGGTGCACGTCGTCGACCGTCACTCCGACGGAACGGGCCAGCGCGTCGATCAGTTGCGGGTTGCGGTCGATCGTCGTCAGCGCCCGGTCCAGGATCTGCACCAGCTTCTCCAGCCGTACCTTGAGCAGGGCCTCGGCCCGGACCCCGGTGACGTCCAACTCGACGCCCTCCAGGTGCACCCGCACGCCCGCGTCGAGTTGGAGCAGGTTGGCCAGCCGGGCCCGCAGCGAGAGGTCCGCGTCGAGCCCGTCGACCGCGAGCCGGATCTCGTCGACCGACAACTCCGGCACGTCGAGCAGGACGTCCGGCTCCGGCTCGGCCGCAGCCCGGGAGACGGTCGGCTCCCGGGCCCGTTCGGTGGCTCCGCTGTCGCTCATGCTCCGCTCCCCCATGGGTCGGTCCGGGCCAGCGGCGGTTACCCGCTTTCGGATACGACATCCGCCGGGCGGTTCACGGTCGGGAACCGGCGTTCCCGCTGTCCGGAAGCAGCCGAAAGCAAAGCTGCACAGCGAGACATCAGCCGGTATGGTCCGGGCTTATGGGACAGGAGATGGCCGATCCGGATGAGGTCCGGCAGGAATCCGACCGCTTCTACCTCCGCAGCAGCATCCTCGTCCCGGCATCCGGCGAGCGGGCGTACGCCGTCTTCACCGGCGCGCTGGCCGACTGGTGGGTGCGCGAATACACCTGGTCCGGGCCGGAGGCGCTGGCCGGGCTCGGGGTCGAGCCGAGGGCCGGCGGCATGCTCTACGAGATCGGCCCGTACGGCTTCCGCAACGACTGGGGCCGCGTGCTGACCTGGGATCCGCCCCGCCGGCTGGTCTTCACCTGGCAGATCGGGCCGGACCGGGTGCCGGTGCCGGACCCGGCCCGGGCCAGCGAGGTGGAGGTGCTCTTCCACCCGGAGGGCCCCGACTCGACCCGGGTGGACGTCGAGCACCGTTACTTCGACCGGCACGGCTCGGCCGCCGAGGGCTACCGCGAGGCGCTCACCGCCGGCTGGCACGAGCTGCTCTGCCGCTACCTGGCGACGGTCACCCGGACCACCGACTGACCGACCGCCACGCGACCGCGCGACTCAGCCGGCGATGCCCCGGCTCGCGCCGCTGCCGGTCAGTCCGGTGTCGCCCAGGTCGGCCCGGCGGCCCGCGGCGGCGCCCGAGCCGAAGCCACCCCCGGCGAGCCGGCGGCGCGGGGCGGTACGCAGTCGCGGGTACGTCTCGGCGACCCGGCGCTGGACGCGGTCGGAGCGGTCGGCGAGCACCAGCGCCACCGACGGCACGCCGGCCTCGGCGGCGGCGCCGGCCTCGGCCGCGCGGAGCCGCTCGGCGATCACCTGGGCGAAGCCGGCCAGCCAGGTGCGCCGGAACGCGGCCGGGTGCTCCCCGACCGGCACGGCGGCCCCGGCCAGCCCGTGCGCCGCCTGGACCAGCAGCGAGGTGAAGAGCAGCTCGACCCGTTCCAGGTCGCTGGCGAAGCCGAACAGGTGCATGACGAAGCCGTTGCCGTGGCGGCGGCGGACGCAGCGGCAGCGCAGCGGGTCGGCGACGGCGGCGAGCAGGCCGGCCTTGTCCCGGGCGTACGGGGCGACCACCTCGACCGTCCGGTCACCGACCGGGTCGACGGCCGGGTCCCGGGCGGCGAGCAGCGCCCGGTCGACGCCGTACCGGGCGATCAGCTCGGTGGCCTTGGCCATGAACGTGGCCGCCTCGGCGGGCGTGCAGGCCGGGTCCTCGGCCTGGGCGAGCAGTTTGCGCACCTTGCTGAGCATCGCCTCGGACATCAGTCAGGGTTACCACAACGAGGCGACGGCTGGTCAGTCCTCCCGGCTGCGCAGCGTGGCGATGGTCGAGCCGGCGAGCGTGAGCAGGCAGTCGGGCAGCAACCCGTCGGCGGCTGCCGCACCGAACAGCGCCTCGCCGGTGTCGGCGTCGTCGTTGGCGTACGCGCTGACGAACCGGGCCACCCAGCGGGTGTCGTAGTCGGCCTGGTCGATGTCGGGGAAGTCGAGCGCGGCGGCGCCCGCCGGGGCGTCGTCGCCGAGCATGGTGGCGGCCAGGCACCAAGCCACCCCGTACGCACCGGCCAGCCCGGAACGGTCCACCACCGCGTCGAAGGCGCCGACCACACCGGCGCCGTCGCCGGCCAACGCCGAACGGAGCACGGCGGTGGCGTCGTCCAGCGTCTGCTGTGCGTCATCGGTCACCTGCGGAACAGTAACCTCGGGGGTCAAGCGGTGACCCGGAACCAGCATGTCGATCACCGAGAGTGATACCCGCAGTCGGGGTGCCGACGGAGCCCGGTCCACAGTCCCGCGTGCCGCGCCGGCACGCTAATGTGCGCAGCGGACCTTCGCCGGAGGAAGGACGACCATGCTTGGAAATCGCACGTCGCGCGCGGCCCTGTCCATGGCCTGCGCGGCGCTCCTGCTCGCTACCAGCGCCTGCGGGAGTGACGAGCCGAAAGACGCGGGCACCACCCAGGTCCGCCTCTACGGCACCGACGGCAACATGCAGAACTCCTTCGCCGCGGAACTCAAGGACCGGGCGAATCTCCTCAACGGCATGAAGGGCACCACCCCGCTCACGCCGCTGCCGGAGAGCTTCAAGGAGCGACTACGCAACGTCAATCCGAAGCTGACGGACTATCTCTACTCCGCCGAGTCGTACGACGCCGTGGTGATCAGCGCGCTGGCGGCCCAGCTCGCCGGCACCACCGCGCCGGCCGAGATCGCCAAGCAGATCGTCGGCGTGACCACCGGCGGCCAGCGCTGCGACGAGGTGGCGACCTGCCTCCAGCTCGCCCGCGCCGGCCAGGACCTGGAGTACCGGGGGGTGTCGCTGACCCGGGCCGGCTTCACCGACAACGGCGAGCCGGCCACCGCGAGCTACGGCACGCTGCACTTCGACAACCAGCAGCTCGACGACGCGAAGACCGAGTTCGTCGGCGCCGGCGAGGAGTCCGGGGCGAGCAGCAAGACGCCGCCGCGCGGCCGCAAGCCCCGGGGCGGCAAGGCGAAGGACGCCCCGCTGGTGCTCGGCGGCCTGCTGCCGAAGACCGGTGACCTGGCGTTGGCGTACCCGCCGATGGCCGCCGCGGTCACGCTCGCGGTCAACGAGATCAACGCCGGCGGCGGGGTGCTCGGCGAGCCGGTGAAGTTCGTCGAGGGCGACGACGGCACCAACCCGGCGGTGGCGAAGGCGACCGTGGCCACGCACGTCGCCCAGGGCATCCCGGTGATCATCGGCGCCGGCGCGTCCGGCATCTCCCGGGCGGTGCTGCCGGACGTGGTGGCCGCCGGGCGGATCCTCTTCTCGCCGTCGAACACGGACGCGGGGCTGAGCACCGTGGACGACAAGGGGCTCTACTTCCGCACCGCCCCGCCGGACAGCCTCCAGGGCCGCGCGCTCGCCGACGTGATGCTGCGGGACGGCCCTCGCAAGATCGTGCTGCTCGCCCGTAAGGACTCCTACGGCGAGGGCCTCCAGGAGAACGTCCGGGCCGAGCTGGAGAAGGCCGGGGTCGGGGCGGACCGGGTCAAGCTGCTGACCTACACGCCGCCGGACGACCCGAAGACGCCCGTCGACTTCACCGGCATCGCCGGGGACATCAAGAGCTTCGGCCCGGAGGCCGTGCTGGTGATCGGATTCGGCGAGTCGGCGGCCGCGATCACCGCGCTGGCCGACGCCGGGGTGCAGATCCGGAACTGAGCCCGACGAGCATCAAGGGCCGCGCCGGGACTCCCGGCGCGGCCCTCGGCGTTCGCGGTTCAGCGCGCCCGGCGCCGCTCCAGGAACTCGGTCATCCGCCGGTGCTTCTCCTCGTCCTCGAAGAGGACCGCCTGGCTCAGCAGGTCGAGCTGCGGGTGCGCGGCCGACGGCGCGTCCACCGCCAGCTTGGTCAGCCGCAGCGCCAACGCCGAGCCCTTGGCCATCTCGTCGAGCAGGCCGTGCGCGGTGGGCAGCAGGTCCGCCGGGTCGTCCACCACCCGGTTCACCAGGCCGATCCGCAGCGCCTCGTCGGCGTCCACCCGCCGGCCGGTGAAGAGCAGCTCCTTGGCCCGGGCCTCGCCGATCAACGCCGGCAGCCGGTAGGTCGCGCCGGCGCCGGCCAGGATGCCCAGCCGCACCTCGGGCTGGCCGAAGACCGCCCGGCCCGTGCACACCCGAAGATCGCAGGCGTACGCCAGCTCGGCGCCGCCGCCCAGCGCCGGGCCGTCGACGGCCGCCACGGTGGGCATCGGCAGCGCCCGGATGCGCGCGAAGACACCCTGGTTGATGGCGGCCAGCGCGTCCAGCCGGCCGCGTTCACGGAGCTGCCCGATGTCCGCGCCGCCGGCGAAGATGCCCGCCGCCCCGCCGGTGAGCAGCATCAGCCGGGGACGCGCCTCCAACTCGGCGCAGACCGTGTGCAGCTCGCCGACCAGGTCGGCGTCGATCGCGTTGCGTTTCTCCGGCCGGTCCAGCGTGACCACGAGCCGGTCCGGCAGTTCCTCGATCCGCAGCCCGCTCACTGTTTGACGCCGCCTTCCCAGGTGTAGAAGCCCTGACCGGACTTCTTGCCCAGCTTCCCGGCGGCGACCATCTCCACCAGCAGCGGCGGCGGCGCGAACCGGTCCCCGTACGCGGCCTGGAGCGTCCGCGCGATGTCGAGTCGGACGTCCAGCCCGACCAGGTCGGTCAGCTCCAGCGGGCCGACCGGGTGCCGGTAGCCGAGCACCATCGCCTTGTCGATGTCGGCCGGGGCGGCCACCCCGTCGGCCACCATCCGGATCGCCTCCAGACCGAGCGTGACGCCGAGCCGGGAGGTGGCGAAGCCGGGCATGTCGCGTACCACGACGGGGTCCTTGCCCAGCCGGCCGGCGAGCGCGACCGCCGCCCGGGTGGTCTCCGGCGCGGTGGCCGCGCCGACCACGACCTCCAGCAACGCCATCGCCCAGACCGGGTTGAAGAAGTGCAGCCCGAGGAAGTCCGCCGGGCGGTCCAGCCCGTCGGCCAGCTCGGCGATCGGGATGCTGGAGGTATTGCTGCCCAGCAGCGCCGGCCGGCGACCCTCGGCCTGGCGGAGCACGGCCCGCTTGAGGTCGAGCCGCTCCGGGACCGCCTCCACGATCACGTCCGGTCCCTCGGCCACCTCGGCCAGCCCGGCCCGCAGTGTCACCCGGACCCGGTTGGCGGTGGCCGCCTCGGCGGTCAGCTTGCCCCGCTGCACGGCGCGGTCCCACAGCTCGCCGAGCCGCCGGACCGCGTCGGCCCCCCGGTCGGGGTCCACCTCGACCAGTTCGACCGCGTACCCGGCGCCGGCCGCCACGTACGCGATGCCGAGGCCCATGGTGCCGGCCCCGACGACCACAAAACGACCACTCATCGTGTCCCCTCGCCGCGGCGGTGGCGCGCGGGGTCTCCGCCGCGCCGGGCCGGCCGCTCGCTCGTCCCTGGATGCGACCCTATGCAGGACGGGCCCGTCGGGCATGCGTGGGGGCCGGCCGGATGGGGTAAAGACCGGCGTCAACGCCGAAGGAAGGAACGAGATGAGCCAGGCACCGGAGAGCGCGGAGCGCACCGAGACGGTCGAGACGCGCGGTGACGAGCGGGTGGACCTGCTTCGTGCGGACACCAACAACGACGGCAAGACCGACGTGTGGGTGGTGGACACCGACGGCGACGGCAAGGCCGACCTGTTCCAGTTCGACACCGACGGCGACGGCAAGGTGGACATCACCATGGTCGACATCGACGAGGACGGCACGCCGGACGAGGTGGTCGACGGCGACGGCGGCCTCCCCCCGGAGGAGACCACCCCCACCGTCCAGGTCTGAGATACAAGGAGGGGCCCCTTCTTATCGCGTGGGCGATAGAAGGGGCCCCTCCTCAACGGCGCAGCGCCAGCGTGGCGAGGTAGTACGGACGGTCGGTGTCGTCCACGTCGGTCAGTCGCCACGGGGAGCCGTGGACCAGCTCGGCGAACTCGTCGGGCGAACACACCAGGTAGTCGAACCATTCGGTGCCGAGCAGCCGGTAGCGCAGCCGCAGCCGGAGCTGCCCGCCGAGCCGGCCGCGCCGCCGGTTCGCCTCGTGGTAGCCGGTGTGCACCGGATCGGTGGTGCCGTACGGGTCGGTGCCGTGCGCGATCACCCGCGCGCCCGGACGGGCCAGCGCGGCGAGCGCGGCCAGCAGCGCGGGTGCGCGCTCGCGCCCCTCGAACAGGCCGAGGTTGTTGCCGAGCAGCAGGAACGTGTCGTAGCGCCGGCCGTCCGCGACGTGCTCGTCGACGGTGCCGTGCACCAGCTCGCGGACGCCCCGGTGGCGGCTGACGCGCAACGCGCCGAGCGAGGTGTCCAGTCCGGTGACCGGCACGCCGCGCTCCTGGAGGTGCAGCGCGATCCGGCCGGCGCCGACGCCGACGTCGAGCACGTGCCCGTGCACCCGGTCGACCGCCCGGTGGTCGTGCGGCTGCCACTGCTGCGGCGGGTCCAGGTAGTGCCCGGCGGGCGCGCCGTTGACCAGCCCGTCGTCCCGTTCGATGATCTCGATGACCGGCCGGGGCAACCGCCCACCGGCCATCGGCCGGGGGCCGACGCCGGTAGCCACCGCGTACGCGTCGCGGATCATCTCGCCGAACACGTCGCCGATCGTGGGGTCCCCGGTCATGGGTGCACGCTATCCGGGCTCGGTTCCGCCGTCGCAGCCGTATCCTGGGCGGCGTGACCGACCTGGACCGCCTGGCGGCGGAGAAGTACGTCCTGCTCACCACGTTCCGCAAGGACGGCCGGGCGGTGCCGACGCCGGTGTGGGCCGTGCGCGACGGCGACGCGTTGGCGGTGTGGACGGTGTCCGACTCCGGCAAGGTGAAACGGATCCGGCGGGACGGCCGGGTCACGGTGGCGCCGTGCGACGTGCGAGGCCGGCCGCACGGCGAGGCGGTGCCGGGGCACGCGACGATCGACGACCCGGAGAGTACGCGTCGGGTCCGTGGGCTGCTCAAGCGCAAGTACCGGCTGATCGGCCGGTTGAGCCTGCTGGGCAGCCGGTTGCGTCGGGGCGAGGGCGGCACGGTGGGGCTGCGGATCATGCTGGACGCGCCGACCTCCGGACACGACTGAGGGCGGTGGATCGTCGCTGTCGCGACGTCCCACCGCCCCTGATCGGAACGCCTGAGAGATCGTCCGGGTCGTCAGTCCCCCTGACGCTGCTGGGGGATCTGCCCCTGCAGCAGGGCCCGAACCTCCGACTCGCGGTAACGGCGGTGGCCGCCCAGGGTCCGGATGGCGCTGAGCTTGCCAGCCTTGGCCCACCGGGTCACCGTCTTCGGGTCGACACGGAACATCGACGCCACCTCGGCCGGTGTGAGTAGCGGCTCGGGTTCGTGCGTTCGCGATGCCATCGGGGTCACTCCTCCACATGTATAGACATCGGCCGGGGTCCCGCCGGCCGACGCGTCTCCCATGGTCCGGCTAGTCCCCGATGTCCGACATGGGCCGAACGGCTGAAGGTCCCTAGACGGACGGATGAACCATGCCCGATTTTTACGACTTTTACACTGCAGAAAGTACCTTAATAGGACTCATGATCACGGTTCGTGATGCGTCAATTACGAGACACTCTCACAGTGCCCACCAGCGAAGGGGACAAACCGGGTGTCAGTTGCAGCGCTCCAGGAGCTGCACCGCACGCCAGCGGGCGACCAACCTGTCGTACGCCGCTGAGGCCTCCTCGGCCTCGCCCCGGGACAACCCGGCGAGGCCCGCCGCGACCAGCTCGGTCGAGTCGTCGGCCGCCAGCGTCTCGTCCGGCAGCAACTGCACCAGGCCGCCGTAGTCCAGCTCCACCACCGAACGCGGATGGAACTCCTCCAGCCAGCGGGCGGCCTCCTCGACCGCCTCGGTGATCGGCGCCTCGCCGACCGACTTGCGCAGCACGGACAGCGCCCGGGACGAGCGGCGGCGCGCCTTGGAGATCTCCGTGCGGTAGCGCAGCGCGCGTCGTTCCGGCTCGGTGACCAGGTGCCGCTCACCGGCCTCGAACAGCACGAACCAGCGCAGCGGCACGCCCCAGGTGGCGACCTGCTCGTGGACCCGGGGCACCCCGTGCTCCAGCACGCGCGCCCCGCTGCGCCAGTCCTCCACCACCGCCTTGGCCTGACCGGCCAGGACCGGCGGCACGAACGCGTCGGCGAGCACCGACGGCACCCCGTCGCGAGCGCTCAACGCCGCCTCGGCGACCCGGATCCGCAGGTTCCAGGGGCAGACCAGCAGCGCGTCGTCGGATTCCAGCACGTACGCCTCGTCGGGCAGGTCGGGCAGCCGGGTCCAGCCCGCGCCGAGCGCCTCGATCACCGAGGTGCGCTGCCGGCCCGGCCCGTCCAGCGGGGCGATCGCCCGGCCCTCGCTGACGTACCGGCGCCAGTACGACTGCCGGTCCCGGTCGAAAGCGGTAAGCGGCTCGTACACGCGCAGGTATGAAGCGAAGAGCGACGGCACGGCGCGATCCTCCCACGAGACAGGGCCGTACGTCGCCGCCGTCACACCCGGCGGCGTGACGTGCGCGACAGCACGGTTCCGGCCGATATTAGGCTCAACGGCACCGGCACCATCCCGCCGGCGTGCCACCTCAGGTTCCGCGCCCCACAAGGGCGCACACCGACACAGGAGTCAGCCATGGGCGTATTCGCCAGCACCGACGACCCGTCATCCTCGGGTCACGAGCAGGTCGTGTTCTGCCAGGACAAGCAGTCCGGCCTGAAGGCGATCATCGGGATCTACTCCACCGCGCTGGGCCCCGCCCTCGGTGGCACCCGGTTCTACCCGTACGCCAGTGAGGCCGACGCCCTCGCCGACGTGCTCGACCTGTCGCGGGGCATGGCGTACAAGAGCGCCCTGGCGAACCTGGACCTGGGCGGCGGCAAGGCGGTCATCTGGGGCGACCCGGAGCAGCTCAAGAGCGAGGCGCTGCTGCGCGCGTACGGCCGCTTCGTGGAGTCGCTCAACGGCCGGTACTACACCGCGTGCGACGTCGGCACCGACGTCAGCGACATGGACATGATCGCCCGGGAGACCCGCTACGTCACCGGCCGCAGCGTGGCGCACGGCGGCGCGGGGGACTCCTCCGTCCTCACCGCCTGGGGCGTCTACCAGGGCATGCGGGCCGCCGCCGAGCACGTCTGGGGCAGCCCGACGCTGGCCGGCCGCCGGGTCGGCGTGGCCGGTCTGGGCAAGGTCGGCAAGTACCTGACCGCGCACCTGCTGTCCGACGGTGCGGAGGTCGTGGCGACCGACGTCAACCCGCGCGCCCGGGAGTGGGTGCGCACCACCCACCCGCAGGTCACCCTGGTCGACGACACCGCCGAGCTGGTCGCGTCCGACATCGACGTGTACGCCCCGTGCGCGCTGGGTGGCGCGCTGAACGACGAGACCGTGTCGGTGCTGCGGGCCAAGGTGGTCAGCGGCGCGGCGAACAACCAGCTCGCCCACCCGGGCATCGAGAAGGTGCTCGCCGACCGGGGCATCCTCTACACGCCGGACTACGTGGTCAACGCCGGCGGCGTGATCCAGGTCGCCGACGAGATCGAGGGCTTCAACTTCGAGCGGGCCAAGCTGCGTGCCACCCGGATCTTCGACACCACCCGGGAGATCCTGCGGCTCGCCGACGACGAGGGCGTTCCGCCGGCGGTGGCCGCGGACCGGCTCGCCGAGCGGCGGATGGCCGAGGTCGGCCGCCTGCGCACCATCCACCTGCGCTGAACCGGTGCCCGGGGGCGGGCGTCGGTCCACCCCCGGGCCGCACCCGGGCCCGAGTTGGGCGTTAAGCTTTTTTTGTTTTTACGTAGCAGTTCATCCGCTGTCACGGCCGGCCCCGGCATCCACCCCTTACCGGGTACACTGTGTGACGGCCGGAACACTGCGACGCGCTGGGCCGGTCGACGGTGACCCGAGGTGCCGAACGGTGGCATCCCCATGTACCGTAAGAGCCACGAGAGATGCCTGACGTCATCGGGGCCCGCCTTCGGGCTGCCCCGCATTCTGTGCGAGGGGGTCGAGCCATGGGGCGCGGCCGTGCTAAGGCCAAGCAGACGAAGGTGGCCCGGGAGTTGAAGTACCACTCCCCGAACACCGACCTAACCGCCTTGCAGCGTGAACTGGCGGGTAGTGGTAAGTCTGAGCACAACTTCGACGACGACTACAAAGAGTATGTCGACGACGATGACGAGGACCATGCGGACGACGATCCGGACCCCTGGGCCCGTCCGACCCGCTGACCTCCGGTCACATCTGAGCACGCGGTAGCCCCCGCGTGCTCACGCATGTGCTCAGCCGGAGCCGACGGAGCACCGACGATCAGGGACCTGCCGCACCGGGACGCCTCCCCGGCTGCGCCGGCAGGTCCTTGATCGCGGACCCGGCACTCAGCGCGGGCGGTTGTTCCAGTTGTAGAACGTCGGAATGTTCTCGAAGTGGTTCCACGCGCACACCGCGGTGCCGCCGTCGCCCGGCGCCTCCGCCCGCAGCAGGCGCGCCGCCTCCGCCTCGTGGAGCAGCGCGGTCAGCCCCGCTGCGGCGTCCCGCACCCGGCCGGCGACCGTTTCCCGGTCGGTGTCACTGGTGATCTCGGGCATGCTCCAACACTCCCTCCAGTAGGCGGATCTTGCTGTTACGGCAGTGCTCGGTCTCCGTACCGTCGAACCGCCCCTGCTCGAAGTAGCGGTTGGCGGCGTGGCCCCCGCCGCAGAAACCGAAGTACGGACAGGACGCCCGGCACGCCTCCACGCCGGTGAGGAACTCGCCGACCCAGGGCGTACGCCCCGCGCCGGCGAGGATCTCGCCCAGCGGGGTGGCCAGCACGTTTCCGCTGCCAAAGTCGCCGTACCTCGGATCGGTGAAGCCGGCCAGCTCCGGCGAGAGCACCACCACCGAGCCGTCGTGGCCGACCGTCGGGATCGGGTCGAGCCGACGGGGCAGCAGATCGTCCGCGGCACCGGCCAGCACCGCGCCGGCGTACCGCAGCGACCACTCCACCTCGCGCAGGTGGATCCGGGGATCCCGACGCCAGGCGGCGACCAGCTCGGCCCAGAACCCGGTGACCGAGGCGCCGTCCCGGGCGTTCGACCGGGTGTTGACCCCCTCGGTCTCCTCGATGTTCACGCCCAACACCTCGCAGCCCAGGTCGAGGAAGTAGGCGTACAGCTCGGCCGCCAGGCCCGGCTCCGGCCGGGAGACCACCGCCAGGGCCGAGAACGGCAGCCCGTGCCGGCGCAACGCCGCCACCCCGGCCACGATCCGGTCGTACGCCGGCCGGCCGCCCCGGGTCACCCGCTCGGCGTTGCGCGCCCGCGGGCCGTCCACGCTCACGCTCACCCGCACCCGGTGCTCGGCGAAGAACGCGCACCAGGCGTCGTCGATCAGCGTGGCGTTGGTCTGTACGTGGTGCTCGACCTCCGCCCCGAACGGGGCCAGCAGCGCGGCCAGGTGCTCCCGGCCGGCCGCGAGCGGCTCCCCGCCGTGCCAGACCACCGAGCACCGCCCCTGGGCCGCCCACCGGTTCACCGACGCCGCCACCGCCTCGGCCACCGCCACCGACATCCGCCGGTCCGCCGCGCGCAGCGGCAGGTAGCAGTAGGCGCAGTCGAGGTTGCACAACGTGGTCGGCTGCATCACCACGTACGAGGGGACGGCGGCGATGCCGCGCATCCCTCCGGGCGTGCGTGCAGCCATCGAACCTCCCCCGCGCGCCGAAAAAAGCGAACCTTCAGGCTAGGCGGAGGCGGCCGCTCGGGTGAACCCCCGATCAGGTGCCCGGCTGATCAGCGCAAGGTGACCAGCGCGATCAGCCCCGGGTGTGCTGCCCGACCATCTGCACGTTGCCGGAGCCCTCGATGATCTCGCCGGCCTGCCACGCGTCGACACCGCGACCGGTCAGGGTGGCCAGCGCCCGGTCGGCGTCCTCGGCGGCGACGATGGCGAACATGCCGACGCCCATGTTGAACGTCGACTCCATCTCCGGGTCCTCGATCCGGCCCTTGGACTGGATCAGGTCGAAGATCGGCTGCGGCTTCCAGGTCGACCGGTTGACCACCGCGTCGACGTGCTCCGGCAGCACCCGGACCAGGTTGCCCGGGATACCGCCGCCGGTCACGTGTGCCAGCGCCCGCACCTCGGCCTCGGCGATCAGCTTGAGGCAGTCCTGCGCGTAGATCTTGGTCGGGGTGAGCAGCTCCTCGCCCAGCGTGCGCTGGCGGCCGAAGTCCTCGATCACCACGTCCAGCCGCATCCGGCCGGCGCCCAGCAGCACGTGCCGGACCAGCGAGTAACCGTTGGAGTGCAGGCCCGAGGAACGCATGGCGATCACCACGTCGCCCACCTCGACCCGCTCCGGGCGGAGGATCTCGCTCTCCTCCACCACGCCGACACCGGTGGCCGAGATGTCGTACTCGTCCGGGCGCAGCACGCCGGGGTGCTCGGCGGTCTCGCCGCCCAGCAGCGCACAGCCGGCGTACCGGCAGCCGTCGGCGATGCCGGCGCCGATCTCGGCGACCCGGTCCGGGACGACCTCGCCGGTGGCGATGTAGTCGAGCAGGAACAGCGGCTCGGCGCCGCAGGCGACCAGGTCGTCGACGACCATGGCGACCAGGTCGATGCCGACCGTGTCGTGGATGTCGAGCTGCTGGGCGATCACCAGCTTGGTGCCCACCCCGTCGGTGGAGGAGGCCAGGATCGGGCTCTTGTACTTCTTCGTGTCCAGCCGGAACAGGCCGGCGAAGCCGCCCAGGTCACCCATGACCTCCGGGCGCCGGGTCTCCCGGACCTTGGACTTGAGCAGCTCGACCGCGCGGTCGCCCGCCTCGATCGACACCCCGGCGTCGGCGTACGAGACCGAGCGTTTGCGCTGCGTGCGACCGGACCCCGCCGACCAGGGCTGGCGGTCGCCGCCGGCGCCCGTCGGGCTGGATCCTGCGCCGCTGCGCTCGGACACGTGCGTCACGGTTCTCCCCTTTGTGGTTCCGCGGGGCCGGAACGCCGGACCCGCGTCGGTGGTGCTACGGGTGATGGGTCGGTGTGGCGACGAGCGGGCCGGTGGGCTCGGCCGCCGCCTCGGCGACGACCCGGCGGCCCACTCCCTCGAGCACGTGCTTGCCGATCAGGTTCCCGGCCGGCAGTTCGATCGGGTACTCCCCATCGAAGCACGCCCGGCAGAGTCGGGTCTTCGGCTGCTCGGTCGCCGCGATGAGACCGGGCAGCGAGACGTAACCCAGCGTGTCGGCGCCGATCGACCGCCGGATGCCATCGTTGTCCAACCCGTTGGCCAGCAGTTCGGCCCGGGTGGCGAAGTCGATGCCGTAGAAGCAGGGCCAGCTGACCGGCGGCGAGGAGATCCGCACGTGCACCTCCAGCGCGCCCGCCTCGCGCAGCAGCCGGACGATGGCCCGCTGGGTGGTGCCCCGGACGATCGAGTCGTCCACCACCACCAGCCGCTTGCCGCGGACGTTCTGCCGCAGCGGGTTCAGCTTGAGCCGCACGCCGAGCGCGCGCAGCGTCTGCGAGGGCTGGATGAACGTGCGCCCGACGTACGGGTTCTTCATCAGGCCCTGGCCGTAGGTGATGCCGGACTCCTCGGCGTAGCCGATGGCCGCCGGGGTGCCGGACTCCGGCACCGGGATCACCAGATCCGCCTCGACCGGGTGCTCCTTGGCGAGCTGGCGGCCGATCTGCACCCGCGCCGCGTGCACGTTCCGGCCGGCGATGGTGGCGTCCGGCCGGGCGATGTAGACGTACTCGAAGAGGCAGCCCTTGGGCTCCGGCGCGGCGAACCGGCTGGAGCGCAGCCCGTCCTCGTCGACGGCGATCAGCTCGCCCGGCTCCACCTCGCGGACCACGCTCGCGCCGACGATGTCCAGCGCGGCGGTCTCGCTCGCCACCACCCAGCCGCGCTCCAGCCGGCCGAGCACCAGCGGGCGCACGCCGTGCGGGTCACGCGCCGCGTAGAGCGTCGACTCGTCCATGAAGACGAAGCTGAACGCGCCGCGCAACTGCGGCAGCACCTCCAGCGCGGCCGCCTCGACCGAGAGGTCGGGCCGGCTGGCCAGCAGCATGGTGACGAGCGACGTGTCGTTGCTCGACCCGTCGGAGTCCAGACCGCGGGCGGACACCTCGCGCTGCAACTCGGCGGTGTTGACCAGGTTGCCGTTGTGGGCCAGCGCGATCGTGGTGCCGGCGCTGGTGGCCCGGATCGTCGGCTGGGCGTTCTCCCAGGTCGAGCCGCCCGTGGTCGAGTAGCGCGCGTGCCCGATCGCGACGTGCCCGCGCAGGCTGGCCAGCGTCGGCTCGTCGAACACCTGGGCGACCAGGCCGAGATCCTTGTAGACCACCACGCCGGAGCCGTCGCTGACCGCGATGCCCGCGGCCTCCTGGCCGCGGTGCTGGAGGGCGTAGAGCCCGAAATAGGTAAGGTTCGCGACTTCCTCGCCGGGCGCCCAGACACCGAAGACGCCGCACGCGTCCTGGGGACCGGGTCGCTGGGGGTCAAGGTCGTGGCTCAGCCGGCCATCGCCTCGGGGCACCTGCCGCTCCCTCGTGCTGGGGGGTCTGGACTGGCCTGGCGGATTCTGTGGGCAGCTCCGCACCGTGGGCCGGGACCGTCGTCGGCCACCAGTGTACGCGAACCCGCGTCGCCACCGACAGTCACGAAGTGTCCGCTGAGCGTGGCTCGGAACGCCGACGCCGGGCGGTTAAATCGGGAGGTACGCGGAGAGGTCGGCGCGGTTGCCGGAGACCCGGACGCGACCCTCGGTGACCGCCTCCGCCCAGCCGAGCCGGCCGGTGGCGATCGACAGCCAGGTGCCCGGATCCATCTCCACCACGTTCGGCGGGGTGCCGCGGGTGTGTCGCGGCCCGGCCACGCACTGCACCGCGCCGTAGGGTGGGACGCGCACCTCCACCGATCGGCCGGGAGCGCGCTCCGTGAGGGCGGTCAAGAGCATCCGGACCGCTTCCCGGAGCACCGGCCGTTCGGGCGTACGCCCCTCGTCCAGTGCCGCCAGAGCGGTGAGCACCGAGTCGGAATAAGCGTGCGGAGAGGACACGACGGGACGATACGACCCGGCAGAAGGCGGCCCGACGCCGGCCCTGGGTAGAGATGATCCGGTCAGACAAGGCATAGTTGCCGACGGCGTAATTCGTACCGTGAGTGATCAACCCGGCCGGACCGGCCGGCGGGAAGATCAGACCCGGAAGGCGGTGGACGTGTCCACACACCGACGTGCCTGGCAGCATCGGGCCGGTGTGGTCGTAGCGCTGATCTTCGGCGCCCTGCTCACCGTCCCCGCCACACCCGCCCTCGCGGCTGACGTCAGCGTCTCGCCGGGCTCGGTCACGGTCAACGCCGGCAGCGACACCACAGTGACCGTCCGGGTCACTCCCGGCGAGGGTGACCAGAACGCGCAGATCGGCATCACCGGCCTGCCCTCCGGCGTCAGTTGCGTCTCCGGCTGCGGCCAGGTCAACTTCGCGCCGGGCAACCCGATGCCCAAGACGCAGCTGCTCACCATCCGTGCGAACGACAACGCCGGGGACGCCAACGGCTCGGTGACCGTGCAGGTGCAGCCGGACAAGTCCGACGCGGCGACCGGCAACTTCAACCTCACCGTCAAGGGCAAAGCCGCGCCGCCGCCCCCGCAGCAGCCCCAGACCGTCAAGACGGTCTCCGGCAAGGTGGTCGACTCCAACGGTGAGCCGATCTCCGGCGCACTCGTCATGCTGCGCGACAGCGCCGGCAAGGAACGCCGGACGAACACGAACGGCAGTGGCAACTTCAGTTTCGGCGGCTCCGCCGACAACCCGATCGCGCCGGGCCGGATCGACCTGGGCGCCTCCGCGGACGGCGCGACCCCGAGCGCCAAGTCGATCAACGCCGCCGCCGGCCAGTCCGTGACCGGCGTCCGGATCGGCGTGGCGCTCAAGGCGTCGGCGAGCCCGAGCGCGACGCCGTCCGCCAGCGAGTCCGCCCCGCCGTCCGAGGAGGTCACCGAGGAGGAGGCCACCGAGGGCCCGGCCACCGAGGCCCCGGCCGCCCAGCAGCCGTCCGCCAGCGAGGACTCCGGCGGCTTCGGCAACTGGCTGCTCATCCTGCTCGGCGGGCTCTTCGTCGCCGTCGGCGTGGGCACCATCGTGCTGCTCTACATGCGCCGCAAGAACGACGACGGCGACGGCGACGGTCCCGACGGACCGGCCGGTCCGGGTGGTCCCGGCGGCGGCGCGGCGGGCGCGATCCCCGCGGCCCGCGGTGCCTACCGGGGCGTGGACGACCAGACCCGGGTGGTCAACGGCATGGGCGCCGGGCCGGCTCCGACCATGGTCGGGGGTGCCGCGATGAGCGAGGCGCCGACCATGCTCCAGCGCCCGGTGGTGGACGACGTCCCGCCGGACCCGTACGGCGCGCCCCCCGGGCCCGCGTACGGCGTCGGGGCGGGGCAGGCCGGCTACGGCTACGGCGACGACGCCCCCGGTCAGGGCGGCTACGGCTACGGCAACGCGCCCTCCTCGGGTGCCGGCAACGGCTACGGCAACGCGCCCTCCTCGGGCGGCGGCTACGGCAACGGCCCGTCCTCCGGCGCCGGCTACGGCAGCCCCGACTACGCGGCCGGTGCTGCCGGGGCGGCCGGGGCGGCCGGCTACGGCGCGGCCCAGGGCGGCGGCGGGTACGCCAACGAGCGTTTCAACGAGCCCACCGGCCGCTACACCGGCGACAGCACCCAGTACGCGCCGGCGGCCGACCCGTATCCGACCAGCACCTACCAGCAGGAGCAGGGTCGGGGCTACGACCAGCCCGGCCCGGGTCAGTACGGCCGGGGTGCGGAGCAGGCCGACGGCTACGGCGCCGGGGCTGGCTACGGGGCCGCGTCGGGCGGCGGCTACGACGGCAACCCCGCCGGCGGCTACGACGGCGGCCGGCAGCAGGGCGGCTACGGCGACGCCCCCGGCTACGGCGACAGCCGGCCGGGTGGCGGCTACGGCGACGCGCCCACCGGCGGCTACGGCGGTGCGCCGGCGGGGGGTGGCTACGGCGACGCCCCCACCGGCGGCTACGGCGACGCCCCGGGCTACGGCGACAGCCGGCCGGCCAGCGGCTACGCCGACGCGCCCACCGGTGGCTACGACGGCGGCCGGCAGCCGGGCGGCTACGGCGACGCCCCGACCGGCGGCTACGGCAGCCACCAGGGTGGCGGCTACGACGGCCGGCAGCCGGGCGGCTACGACGGCGGCCAAGCCGGCGCGGCCTACGGCAACGCCCCCGGCGGTTACGACGGCGGTCACCAGCAGGGCGGCTACGACCAGCAGGGCGGCTACGACCAGCGCGGCGGGTACGGCCAGCAGGGCGGCTACGGTCAGGAGCCGCCGCAGCAGCGCGGTCCCGGCTACGACAACCAGGCCGGCTACCCCGACGATTCGGCGCAGTCCGGTCGGGGCCGTGCGGACGGTACGCCGGATCGGGGCGGGCGACGCCTCGACTGGCTGGACGACTGACCCGCGTTCTCCGCGCCACCCGTGGCCGTCCGGCACCCGCCGGACGGCCACGCTCGTCAGGTCACCAAAGCGCCGGCACGGCCCTGATGCTCCCGCCAACGGCGGTCCATCGGCCCAAAGATCTGCGGCGGAAGCTCTCAGGCGGGGGCGAAGTAACCCTGGCGGAGCACCGGCACCACGTCGGAGACACCGATCTCGGCGGCGACCTCGACATCCTCGGCGAACCCGCCCTCGGCCAGCTCCCGGCCGGAGACGCAACCCCGCACCGCCGCCGGCACGTCGGGCGTGCTGGCGAGTGCCGCCAGCGCCATGGCCGCCTCCACCGAGAGGCCACCCGGCACGCCGGCCAGGGCGTCCAGCACGCAGGCGGCCCCGAGCTGGTCCTCCACGCTGGGGCGCAGCGACCCGTCCGGCCAGCGCTCACCGGCGGCCACCACGCCCACGGCGGCGTCGTTCGTGCCGTACCCCTGGTGGCGGAGCCATCGCCCGACAGCGCGTGCGTTACGCAGGCACGCCGCCACCACCGGCATCCCGGTGGCGCTCGCCGCGGCGCTGATCGCCGAGCCGTTGGGCGACGGCAGCACCAGGTCGGCGACCACAGGTGCGGTCCGCAGCGCCGCCGGGGAGAGCGACCACGGATGCTCCGGGGTCGTCTGCCGGCGGCCCACCGCGGCGACGGCGCCGACCCGGCGGGCGTACTCGGCCGCCTGCTCGCCCCACGGGAACGGGTGCACCCGTGAGCCGCGGCTCACCGCCACCTCCACGGCGGTGGTGAACGACAGGACGTCCACCACCACCAGGACGGCGCAGACCCGGCCGAGTTCCGCCGCTCCGGTCAGGCCCCAGTCGAATCGGGCGCCGGCACCGGGCTGCGTGAAGACGCCCACGTTCGTGACCTCAGCGCTGGTCCGGCTCACCGGCAGCCGGGCGGACATCGCCCGGGGTGGAGTCGGACGGCGGCCCGGTGACCTCCGCCGGGGACGCCTCGGCCCGTGCCGTGGCCGGCCCGGCCGGCTCGTCGTCGACGCGCGCCGGAGCGGACCCGCCGGACTGCGGCTCGGCCCGCGCCGGAAGCGACCCGGACGACCCGGTGTCGCCCCGCGACGGGTCGGCGGAGTCGGTGCCGGCCGCCGTCGCGGTCGGACCGGTCGGCGGCGCGTCCCCGGCTGCGGGCGAGCCGGCTCCGGCCTCGGGCGAGACCTCCCGGGCCGGGGCGGACCCGGTGCCCGCGTCCGCCCGCGTCGGGCCGCCCGACGGCGCCGGCGCTTCCGCGTCCGGGGCCGTCCGGGCGATGGGCTCCGCGTCGACCCGGGCCGGATCCACCCCCACCGGCTGCTCGGCGGTGGCCGGCAGCACGGTGGTGGTGCCGGTACGGGTCGCCGCCACCTCCACCCGCGGCGCCTCGGCGTCGCCGAACAGGCGCGGCAGCGTCGCGCCGTGCGCCTCACGCAGCTCGTCCAGGCCGATCCGGAACTGGCCGCGCACCTCCAGCGCGCCACCGGCCGGGTCGGTCACGCCGATGTACTCCCACGGCACCCCGCGCTCGGCGCAGAGGGCGGTGAACGCCTTCTCGTGCCCGCGCGGCACCGACACCAGCACCCGGCCGGCGGACTCGCTGAACAGGAACACGAACGGCATCGAGCCGTCGGCGAAGTGCTCCGGCAGGGTGACCCGGGCACCGACGCCGCGACGCAGGCTGGACTCGACCAGGCTCTGCGCCAGGCCGCCGTCGGAGAGGTCGTGCGCCGAGCTGACGTGCCCCACCCGGGCCGCCTCGGCCAGCAGCTCGCCGAGCTGCCGCTCGCGGGCCAGGTCCACCTGCGGCGGGATGCCGCCCAGGTGCTCGTGGGTCACCCAGGCCCACTCCGAGCCGGACAGCTCGACGTGCGTCTCGCCCAGCAGGAAGAGCTGGTCGTGGTCGCCGGCCGGCCGCGGCACGAAGCCCATCGGCACCCGCGCGGCGACGTCGTCGAGGATGCCCAGCACGCCGACCACCGGGGTCGGGTGGATGGCCGCCGCGCCGGTCTGGTTGTAGAAGCTGACGTTGCCGCCGGTCACCGGGATGCCCAGCTCCAGGCAGCCGTCCGCCAGGCCGCGTACGGCCTCGGCGAACTGCCACATCACGCCCGGGTCCTCCGGCGAGCCGAAGTTGAGGCAGTTGGTCACCGCGATCGGCTTCGCGCCGGTCACCGCCACGTTCCGGTACGCCTCGGCCAGCGCCAGCTTCGTCCCGTGGTACGGGTCGAGGCGCGCGTACCGGCCGTTGCCGTCGACGGAGAGCGCGACACCGAGGCCGCTGCGCTCGTCGATCCGGATCACGCCGGAGTCCTCCGGCTGGGCGAGCACGGTGTTGCCGAGCACGTACCTGTCGTACTGCTCGGTCACCCAGGTCTTGTCGGCCAGGTTGGGCGACGCGATCATGCGCAGCACGGTCTCCCGGAGCGCGTCCGGGGTGCTCGGGCGGGGCAGCGTCTCGGCCCGGTCGGCCTGGAGCAGGATCAGGTCGGCCGGCTCCCGCATCGGACGGGCGTAGACCGGCCCGTCGTCGACGAGCGAGCCCGGCGGCACGTCCACCACGAGCTGGTCGCGCCAGGTGATGACCAGCCGGCCCGGCCGGCCGTCCGGCGACGGCGCGGTGACCTCGCCGATGGCGGTGGCCCAGACGCCCCACTTCTCGGCGGTCTTGAGCACCGCCTCCAGCTTCTCCGGCGTGACGACCAGCAGCATCCGCTCCTGGGACTCGCTGGCCAGGATCTCGTGCGGCTCCATCGAGGGCTCGCGCAGCGGCACCCGCTCCAGCCACACCCGCATGCCGGTGCCGGCGGAGGCGGCGGTCTCGGTAAGCGCGCAGGTCAGGCCGGCGCCACCGAGGTCCTGGATGCCGACGACCAGTTCGGCGTCGTACAGCTCCAGGCACGCCTCGATGAGCAGCTTCTCCATGAACGGGTCGCCCACCTGCACGGACGGGCGGCGCTGCTCGCTGCCCTCGTCGAAGGTGGCGCTGGCCAGCACCGACACGCCGCCGATGCCGTCGCGGCCGGTCCGGGCGCCCATCAGCACCACCACGTTGCCGGGGCCGGTGGCGTCCTTCTTCTGGAGCCGGTCGACCGGCAGCACGCCCAGGCAGAGCGCGTTGACCAGCGGGTTGCCCTGGTAGCAGGGGTCGAAGACCACCTCGCCGCCGATGTTGGGCAGGCCGAGGCAGTTGCCGTAGCCGCCGACGCCGGCCACCACGCCGGGCAGCACGCGGGCGGTGTCCGGGTGGTCGGCCGCGCCGAAGCGCAGCGGGTCCATCACGGCCACCGGGCGGGCGCCCATGGCGAGGATGTCGCGGACGATGCCGCCGACACCGGTCGCCGCGCCCTGGTACGGCTCGACGAAGCTCGGGTGGTTGTGCGACTCGACCTTGAAGGTCACCGCCAGCTCGTCGGAGACCCGGACCACGCCGGCGTTCTCCCCGATGCCGGCGAGCAGCCGGTCGCTCGGCGGCGCCTTCTCCCCGAACTGACGCAGGTGCACCTTGCTCGACTTGTAGGAGCAGTGCTCGCTCCACATGATCGAGTACATGGCCAGCTCGGCCTGGGTCGGCCGGCGGCCGAGGATCTGCCGGATCCGGTCGTACTCGTCGTCGCGCAGGCCGAGTTCGGCGTACGGCTGAAGCTCCTCCGGCGTGCCGGCGGCCTGCGGCACGGTGTCCACGCCCGGCGCCCAGTCGTCGGTCGGGCCGGCCTGCGGCGCCACGCCCTGCGGCTCCCGCAGGGCCGGGTCCGGATGGATGGTCATGACGTCTCCTTGCTGCGCTCGCCGTCGGGACGGCGGGTGAGCCGACCGATGGTCACGCCGGGGCTCCCACCAGGTGCTTGAGCACCGAGGTGAAGAAGCCGAGGCCGTCCAGGGAGGGACCGGTGAGCGCCTCCACCGCGTGCTCGGGATGCGGCATGATGCCGACGACGTTGCCGGCCTCGTTGGTGATCGCGGCGATGTCGCGCTGCGAACCGTTGGGGTTGCCACCGACGTACCGGGCCACGACGCGGCCCTCGGCCTCCAGCCGGTCCAGCGTGGCGGCGTCGGCGACGTAGCAGCCCTCGCCGTTCTTGACCGGGATGAGCACCTCCTGGCCCGGCTGGAACGTGTTGGTCCAGGCGGTGCCGGTGGCCTCGATCCGGAGGACCTGGTCCCGGTTGCGGAAGTGCAGGTGCTGGTTGCGGGTGAGCGCCCCGGGCAACAGATGCGCCTCGCAGAGGATCTGGAAGCCGTTGCAGATGCCCAGCACCGGCAGGCCGCCACGGGCGGCGTCCACGATCGTCTCCATCACCGGCGCGAACCGGGCGATGGCGCCACAGCGCAGGTAGTCGCCGTAGGAGAAGCCGCCGGGCAGGACGACGGCGTCCACGCCGTGCAGGTCCGGGTCGCCGTGCCAGAGCCGGACCGGCTCGGCGCCGGCGATCCGGACGGCCCGGGCCGCGTCCCCGTCGTCGAGCGAGCCGGGGAAGGTCACCACACCGACCCGGGCGGTCACGAGTGCGCGCCCGCGGTCTCGTCGGCCTCGACCACGCGGACCGTGAAGTCCTCGATGACCGGGTTGGCGAGCAGCTTGTCGGCGATCTCGCGGGCCCGGTCCAGGTCCGGTTCGCCGGTGAACTCGATCTCGATCCGCCTGCCGATCCGGACCGAGGCGACGTCACCGACGCCGAGCCGGGGCAGTGCGTTTGCGACGGCCTGGCCCTGCGGATCGAGGATCTCGGGCTTGAGCATGACGTCGACGACGACGCGAGGCACTGGGCACTCCTGACTGTGTACGCAGTTGGGTGCCGGCCCACAAACGGCCGAGCGCAGCCAGCCTACCTGGCAGATACCGCCCGACCCGCACCGGCCGGGGCCAGTTCGAGCGGTGGACGGCGGGACCCGGGAGACCGTTGCGCGTTCGTTGCGGCGTCGATACGTATTCGTTGCGCAGCGCCTCCGCCCAGAGGCCGGGGCAACGGCTCTCACCAGGCATTTCACGTCCCACCGCCGGGCGAACGGGGCCGGTTTTCCGACAGCGGGCCGGCACGCCCCGAGACATCGAGTCAATCCGATTCACGTCTTGTGACGGGACTCGCCCCGGCCGTAGCATGCATCGTCAGATGTCGATGTGAGTGATCGATGTCTCCCGCCGGCCCACCCCGCCCGGCGGGCACCGATCCGCACCCGGGGATCCCGGGTGTCGCGCAGAAGGAGCCCCGACATGCGCCTCCGTCCCCTGCTCGCGGTGCTGACCACCGCGCTCGCCGGCGTGCTGGCCACCGCATCCGGCGCCGGTGCCGCACCGGCCGGTCCGCAGCCGATCATCGGCGGCAACACCGTCTCGTCCGCGCCGTGGGCCGCGGCCGTCTTCAGCAACGGCTCGTTCACCTGCTCCGGCAGCGTGATCGCGTCCCAGTGGGTGCTCACCGCCCGGCACTGCGTCAGCGGCACCATGTCGGTACGGGTCGGCAGCGTCTACTACGCCTCGGGCGGCGTCACCCGCAGCGTGAGCGCCTCCTACACCCGCAACGACCTGGCCCTGCTCCGGCTCTCCAGCACGGTCAGCACCTCCGCGGTGTCGCTGGCCAGCAGCAACCCGCCGGTCGGCTCCACCAACTCGATCTACGGCTGGGGCATGACCTGCTACAGCGGCTGCGGCGCGTCGCCCCAGCTCAAGACCGCCAACGTCCAGGTGACCAGCACCAACGTCACCGACGCGTACGGCGGCCAGGCGATCCGGAGCACCCGGATCAACGGCAACGCGTGGCGGGGTGACTCGGGCGGCCCGCAGTTCTACAACGGCCGGCAGGTGGGCGTGGCCTCCACCGCCGACGGCTCCAGCATCCAGAACTACGGCAGCGTCGCGTACAACCGGTCCTGGATCACCTCGGTGGCCGGTGTCTGACGGTTGGTGCCGAAGCGGCGCGGATGGCCGGGAGTCGCCCCGGCCGTCCGCGCCGCGCCGTTTTGCAGCATCCGATCGGGTGCCCACGGCACCCGAACGCCTCCGCCGACGGCTGACAGCATCGAAACCGTGCTGGTCGTGACGACGGATCAACTGCCCGGCTACGAGATCCGCCAGATCCTCGGCGAAGTGGTCTCCTCGATGGCGAGGACCCGCAACCCGTACCGCGAGGGGGTCAAGAACCTGCGCGGTGGCGCCTACGACCCGATGGCCCCGGACAACCTCACCCGGTGGCGGACCGACTCGGTGGCCCGACTGGGTGAGGAGGCCCAGCGGCTCGGCGCGAACGCGGTGATCGGGATGCGTTTCGACAGCCGCGACTGCGGCGAGATGTGGATGGAGATCTGCGCCTACGGCACCGCGGTGATCGTCGTGCCGAAGATGCCCGACGTCATGCCGCCCGACCAGCCGATGATCGCCGCCGAGACGGCCCACGGCCCGGAGATCGCCAGCGCCCCCGGCGGCATCGCCGAGCCGGCCAGCGCCCCCAACCTGTCGACGGCCGCCGAAACCCCCACCGGCCCCTGACCCATCCGGTGATGCGGCGAACGGGTGGTGTCAGAGGATGGGGGGCGGCGAGTAGGCGGCGGCCTCGGGGTGGGACTGGACGATCTTGGTGACGCGGGCCACCAGGTGGGACACCTGGGTCTCGGCGGCGCCGACGAAGGCGTTGCGGTCGGCGACCAGCGCGTCGATCTCGGCCCGGGTCAGGCCGAGGCGGCCGTCGGCGGCCAGGCGGTCGAACAGGTCGTTCTCCGGCGCGCCCTGCTCCCGCATGGCCAGCGCCACGGCCACCGCGTGTTCCTTGATCACCTCGTGGGCGACCTCCCGACCGACGCCCCGCCGCACGGCGGCGACCAGGATCTTCGTGGTGGCCAGGAACGGCAGGAAGCGCTCCAGCTCCCGGTTGATCACCGCCGGGTACGGGCCGAACTCGTCAAGCACGGTCAGGAACGTCTGGAACAGGCCGTCGGCGGCGAAGAACGCGTCCGGCAGCGCCACCCGCCGCACCACGGAACAGGAGACGTCCCCCTCGTTCCACTGGTCACCGGCCAGCTCGCCGACCATCGACAGGTAACCCCGGATGATCACGGCGAAGCCGTTCACCCGCTCCGAGGAGCGGGTGTTCATCTTGTGCGGCATCGCGCTGGAGCCGACCTGCCCCGGCTTGAAGCCCTCGGTGACCAACTCCTGCCCGACCATCAGCCGGATCGTGGTGGCCAGCGACGACGGCGCGGCGGCCACCTGCGCCAGCGCGGAGAGCACGTCGAAGTCCAGCGAACGCGGGTAGACCTGCCCGACGCTGTCCAGCACCCGGGCGAACCCCAGGTGCCCGGCCACCCGGCGCTCCAGCTCGGCCACCTTGTCGGCGTCGCCGTCGAAGAGGTCGAGCTGGTCGGCGGCCGTGCCCACCGGCCCCTTGATCCCGCGCAGCGGGTAGCGGTCGATCAGGTCCGTCAGCCGCTCGTACGCGATCAGCAGCTCCTCCGCGGCGGACGCGAAGCGCTTGCCCAGCGTGGTGGCCTGCGCGGCGACGTTGTGCGACCGGCCGGTCATCACCAGGCCGGAGTATTCACCCGCGTGCCAGGCCAGCCGCGTCAGCGTGGCGACCAGCCGGTCCCGGATCAGCTCCAGCGACGCCCGGATCTGGAGCTGCTCGACGTTCTCGGTGAGGTCCCGGGAGGTCATCCCCTTGTGCACGTGCTCGTGCCCGGCGAGCGCGCTGAACTCCTCGATCCGGGCCTTCACGTCGTGCCGGGTGACCCGCTCGCGAGCGGCGATCGAAGCCAGGTCGACGTCGTCGACGACCCGCTCGTACGCCTCGACCACCCCGTCCGGCACCGGCACGCCGAGGTCCCGCTGGGCCCGGAGCACCGCCAGCCAGAGCCGGCGCTCCATCCGCACCTTCTCCTCCGGCGACCAGAGGGCGACCAGCTCGGGCGAGGCGTAACGGTTGGCGAGCACGTTCGGGATCGTCGTCACGTACCGCATTCTTTCGTACGTCCCGGAAGGCCGGCCACCAGGCCGGTCCCGGCGGCCGTTCCGGCGGGATGTCGACGATGCGACAGTCACGCTCCGGCGCGAATTCCACGGATATGCTGTCCGCCCTCCGTCAATGATCCTCGATCCGGGAAGGCGTCCCCGATGTCCCAACCCGTAACCGATGTCGACACTCTGCCCTTTCTGGTGTCCGTGGACGTGTCGGACGACCCGGACACCATGGGGTTGTTCCGCAGGGGCGAACGGGAGGTGGCGGTCCGGAACATCCCGATCGCCGTGCTCCGGGAGAGCGTCCGGCACACGGTGGCCGCGCTGCGCACGGTCTTCGACGAGGTGACCGAGGAGACCGGGCGGCTCCGGCTCGCCGAGGCGCAGTTCAGCTTCGAGGTGTCGGCCAAGGGCGGTCTCAACCTCGTCGGCACCACCGAGATCGGCTCCAAGGGCACGGTCACGCTGACCTTCCGGGAGTAGCCGTCGTGGCCGCCTTCCGCGCTCTCCTGCTCGGCGTCGCGGAGTACGACGACCCGCAGATCGTGCCGCTGCCCTTCGTCCCGAACGACATCGGTGCGCTGAGCGTGGCCCTGGAGGAGACCGGGTACCGCGTCCGAACGCTCGACGGTGGCCGGCTCAGCCGGCCGAAGATCTGCGCCGAGGTGGGCCAGTTCCTCGGTGATGCCCGCCCGAACGACAACCTGCTCGTCTATCTGAGCGGGCACGGCGCCCACACCGAGGGCGTCGACTACCTGGTGCCGTCCGAGGCCGATCTGCGGATCCCGCTGCGGGAGTCGATGGTCCCGCTCACCTACTGGGCCGGTGCGCTGGAGCGCAGCCGCGCCGGGCAGGTGCTCTTCGTGGTGGACGCCTGCCGGGAGGGGTTCGACCAGCAGTCCATGGCGGTGGAGCTACAGCGGTGGAGCACCGGGCGGATCAGCCACGTGGCGCGGCAGCGCGTCGCCTTTCTGTTCGCCTGCGGGCCCGGGGAGAAGGCCCAGTTCGTTCCCGGTACCGGAGATTCCTTCAGCATCTTCTCCCGGGCTCTCCAGCAGATCCTGGTCAACGGTCAGGCCGGCCGGACACTGGACGATCTCGTCACCGCGGTCAACGAGCAGATGCGGGAGCTGGCGGCTGTCCACGACCGGCGGCCCCAGACCGCCCTCGTCCATCCGGACGGTGCGGAGATCACCCCCTTCCCGCTGTCGTCGCGCCGGGCGACGCAACGGTCGTTCGACTGGGTGGCCCAGGCGCAGTCCCACCGGGCCTGGGACCTGGTCTCGCCATCCCTGGTCAGCGAGGAGCTACGGTCCTCCACCATCAGCCTGGTCGAGCACGTGGTGCGCCTACGCCGGGACGCCGCACGGGCGCTGACGCACGATCCGTGGCACGAGCCGGACCTCGCCACGCGCATCAGTCGTCGGGTCGAGTTCCTGGCGAACCTCCTCGCCTACCCCGGCGCGACCTCCGCCGACGAGCTGCGCCTCTCCGCGGCCGAGGCCGCGCTGCTGGTCGCCGGCCCCTATCTGTACGACACGTGGTGGGCGCTGCGCGCTGCCCGAGCCGCCCACGTCGATCCGGCCAACTGGCCCGCGCCCGAGCAGCCCGATCCCGACAGCGACTCCTACCGGCGCTTCGCGCAGAGCTTTCCGCGGCTGTGGCGCCGCCTGAACGGCCAGGCGCAGAACCCGGACGTCGCCGGGCAGATCGGCTGGTGGTTGCTGCACCGCTGGATCGCCCGGCAGTCCCTGACCCGGTCGTCCGACCGTGACGTCGCCGAGCTGATTCCGCTCGGCGTCGCGTCCCTGCACCTGTCCGCGCGGGTCTTCGAGGAGCCCCGGGTGATCGAGCTGATCAGGAGCCTGCGCGGCGGCCCGGGCTTCCTCACCCGTACCGACCGGCCCGGACGGCTCCGGAGTCGTTGCACGGTCGGCGCGGGAACCGCCGACGAACAACCGGTACGGGAGCGCCTGGTCGCCTACCTCCTGGCTGCGGGACGCGCCATGGCCATCGAGGCCGCCGCGCTGCCCGAGGTGGTCGTCGAGCACATGGGGATCAGCGATCCGGTGTCACCTGACGAACTGCACGCCTCCATCGACGCGGTGGAGTGGGAATCCCGCGGGCCGGTGCGGGTGCTGCGCACCACCTGCGCCCACCCGGCCATCGAGATCGCCCTGCGGGCCCACGTCGAGTTCTTCGACACGCTCCTGGTCGAGATCCAGGACGGCGCCGCCGAGGACACCCATCTCCAAACGCTCTCGGCCCTGCCGGCACACGCCTCGGCGGACCAGGTCCGCCCGAGCGAGGGGCCGGAGGGGCGGGCCTACCAGTCCGCCGGCGTGCGGTTCCACCTCGCCGAGGACCGGATCCAGGAACTGCTCATGGGCGAGCAGCTCTACGGCGATCCGCTCCTGGCCGTCCGGGAGCTGTACCAGAACGCGCTCGACGCGTGCCGCTACCGAGCCGCCCGGAACGAGTATCTCAGGCGTACCGGCGGGGCCGTGTCCCCGTGGGAGGGCCGGATCGACTTCGTCCAGGGCCGGGACGAGCAGGGCCGCGCCTACCTGGAGTGCTCGGACAACGGCGTGGGCATGGGGGTCCGCGAACTGACCGACGTGTTCTCGCAGGCCGGCACCCGCTTCGTCGAGACGTCCGAGTTCGTGGAGGAGCAGTCGCGGTGGGCACGCCTGGCACCGCCCATCGACTTCTTCCCGAACAGCCGCTTCGGGGTCGGCGTCCTGAGCTACTTCATGCTCGCCGACGAGATCACGGTGGAGACCTGCCGATTCGGCCAGGAGGGGCGTCGCGGCAGCCGCCTCTGGGTGTCCATCGCCGGACCGGGCAACCTGTTCCGCATCCGGGAGACCGGGTTGGGACAGGATGCCGGTACGAGGGTCCGGCTCTATCTCCGGAGCGACACCGAAAATCTCTCCAGCGCGAACTTCCTGCGGCGGCTCCTCTGGGTGGCGGAGTTCCGGACCACCGTGACACTCGACGGTGAGGCCCTGCGGTGGGAACCGCGCCGGCTGTCGTCGATCGCCCCGTTGGGTGCCGCCGAACCGCTGGAGTCGAGCGAAGACGTCGCCGTCCCGTCACGCCGGGACCCGGTCGTGATCGGCTCGGAGCCTCATCCGGTGTGGTGGTGCGATCGTTCCGGCGCAATCCTGGTGGACGGCATCTGGGTCGAGGCATCGGACATCACCGCCGTGGTCAACCTGTACGGCACGCGCGCGCCACGGCTGTCGGTCAACCGGACACAGCTGTTGGACGACGAGTCGCAGCAGGTGACCGAACTCCTCAAGAATGCGGCCGAAGCCGCCGGTGCCGCCGACAGTCCACTGTTCAACCACGCCTGGCTCTCGGAACTCGCCACCCGCGTACCGCTGGTGGCGGATGCGGTGTTCGAGTTGGCGCTGCGGGCGGGTCGGACGTCCTGGCCCGGAAGCCCGCTGGTGGACGAGCTCCGCACCGTCGGCTGCTATCCGCCCGACGCGGGAGTGCCGGTGTTCCGCCTCAACCCGCCGGCAACAACCCGCCCCGGAGGGGAAGCCGCAGATCTCACCGAACTGACCCAGCCGGACGGAATCTGGCGCCTGGTCGCATGGATCGCCGCCGGCCTCTACGGCCCCGAGCTGACGGTGGCCCACGGAGGGATCGTCCGGGCGAGACCGAGCGACTCCCTGCTCACCCGGACCGACGGCAACAGACGCTCGCTCGATCCGGCCCAGCCACTCCCGATCGGTCACCTCATCGCGAGGGCGACCAATCCCGGCCCTTCCCTTCCGGCGGTTGTCGAGCGACTCGTCGAACTGGGTTTTCCAGCGCCTCGGCACGATCTGCCCGATCTGTCGAGCCCGATCGACCGGCTGCTGCTGAGCCAAGACCTCGACGGGCGGGAGCCGTGGTTGGACCAGGCCGATGAGGTGGCGGTCCCGCACGTCATGGCAGCGGCGGTGGAGGCGGGCATCGCCGCCGACGTGGCCGCCGATCGGCTCCGCCGGCTCGGCTTCACCGTACGTGACGCTCCGACCGGTGACCTGGACATGATCGACTACGTCGTCGCGAGCGTCCGGATGAACGGCCAGCGGCCGTGGCTCCCGCCCGACCAGGCCGTCTCCGGTGGGCATGTCGTCGTCGCCGCGTTCGTGGCCGGTACCCCGGCGGAGGAGGTCGTCGGCCGGCTACGTCGGCTCGGGTACGTCGCCGTGGTCCCGCCGCCCAGCAGTCTGCCAGCCGAGGTGGAGATGAAGCTGGTCTGGGAAGCCGACGACCTGCCGAGCGCCGCACCCCGCGTACCGTCGGTCAAGCTCTCGACCGACCGCCCCGGCCCCCGGGGTCGCCGGTACGGCTCTCCCAGCTTCGACGTGATGCTGGACACGGCAGAGCCCCTACCCTCGCACGCGGTGGCCGAGGCGGCCTCCCGCAGCGAGCTGAGCCCGCGCCGGGCCGCCGAACGGCTACAGCAACTCGGTTACCGGCTCGTCGGACAGCAATTTCCCGACGCCCCGGCCGAGAACGATCTCGTGCTCCTCAGTCAGGATCTCGACGGGCGGGATCCGTGGCTGGACCCGGAGGCCACCGTCCTACCCTCCCACCTCGTGACCGCGGCGACCCGACTCGGGGTGACTCCCGCCGAGGTGGCGTCGCGGCTCGCGGAGTACGGCTTCACCATTCCGGCGGTGATGCTCCCGACCGCCGTCACTTTCACGGACGTCGGCCTGCTCAGTCGCGACCTGGACGGAGACACGCCCTGGCTGGACGGGACGAGGACCGTCCCTCCGGGCCACGTCCTGCTCGGCGCGAGACGCACCGGGCTCACCCACGCCCAGGTGCACGAACGGCTCCAGGGCTTCGGCCTCACCACCCGGCCGGACCTGCCGCCCGACGACGTCACGTCGGCGGATCTGATCATTCTCAGCGTACAGCTGGACAGTGAGCCCCCCTGGCTCGACGCGGACCTGGAGGTAGCGGTCGGCCACCTCGTTGCCGCGGCGCACCGCACCGGCCTCACCCCGGCCCGGGTCGCGGAACGGCTCCGTGCTCTCGGCCACGCGACATCCGAGCACTCACTGCCGGAGTACGTCTCGGCTGACGACCCGGTGCTCGTCAGCCGGACCCTCAACGGTCACGCTCCCTGGACGGAACCGGCCGAGCCGCTCACCCTTGAGCGCCTCGTGCTCAGCTCCGACATCACCGGGCTCAGTCCGGCGCAGGTGTCGCGGCGGCTCGTGGAGCTCGGTTTCCAGGGCTTCGACGAGTGGCACGTCGGGCCTTCGGTCGGTCTGCCCGAGGGCGCCACCGTCCGGCTTGTCCCGCCGGCGATCAGGGCGGGGACGGCCGGCCGGTGAGCGCGCGCCAGAGCCCGTCGCCCGCCTCCTCCTCGGTGTCGAAGCGCTGCCGGACGTCGTACGTCCCGCGCTCGTAGGCGCCGATCTCCCAGCCGCCGGTGCGGGCGCGGCGCAGGAACCAGAAGTCGGGCGGGACCGGCACGTGTTCGTGCACGCCCTCCAGCGCGAACGCGTCCGGGGACAGCCCGGCCGCCAGCAGCGCGGCGCGTACCTGGTGCCGGTCCACACCCGACCTCCCGTCCCGTTCCAGGATCCAGCGGGGCCTGCGCTCACACCCCGGCGGTCAGATCCTCTTCCACCAGGAAACCGTTGTCGAGCAGCCACTGCACGGTCAGCGTGGCCCCGGCCTGCGGCAGGTACGCGGGGTTAAGCTGGAACTGGGTGCCCATGCCGGGCTGGGCGAACCACGACGCGATCGGGCCGGAGTCGACCGTGAACGGCTTGACCACGCAGTAGACGTGGTAGTTGGCCAGCGGCGCGTTCGCCGGCGTGTTCAGGCTCTGCGGGGTGAGCGCGCGCGAGCTGAACGGCGTGCCGAGCGGAGAGAGGAACGCGCCACCGGTGAAGCCGAAGCGGTCGAGCCGGTAGCCGGCCAGCAGGCTCTGCGCCTGCTTGAGCGGGCGGCCGTCCGGGGCGATGACGAACCCGTTGGCCGGCGGGTAGACGTACGCCGCCGGGGTCCCGGTGGTGTACTGCGCCAGGAACTGGCTCTCGGTCAGCGCCCCGAACCGCTGGTAGCCGGCGAGCAGCGGTCCGACCGGCGAGGCGGTGGGCAGCGTGGCCGGGCCGAGCATCGGGTTGTTGTCGTAGAACTCGGTGGTCGGCGGCGCGGTGGGCGGGGTGCCCGGTCGGCAGAGGCTCTGCGTGGGTGGGGGTTGCGGCTGTTCGGACGTGTCGCCGGCCGGGGCGAGGGCGACCGTCCGGGCGGCGAGTGTGGTGGCGGCGACCGCACCGACCGGTTGGGCGGCGCCGGGTACGAGAACGAATGCCGCCCCGGAGACGAGAGCGAGCAACCAATGACGTTTTTTCACCGAGAACCTCCAGTTTGAGATGGATAAGTGCGATCCATCCTGGGAGGTTCTCGGCCCCTAACGTGAGTCTTTGTCCGTTTGGCTACCCGATCGGGGTGTTGCTCCTGTTCAGCGCTCCAGGATCGCGGTCACGCCCTGCCCACCGGCCGCGCAGATGGAGATCAGGCCGCGTCCGCTCCCCTTCCGGTCGAGCAGCTTGGCCAGCGACGCGACGATCCGGCCACCGGTGGCGGCGAACGGGTGCCCGGCGGCCAGCGAGGAGCCGTTGACGTTCAGCCTGTCCCGGTCGATCGGGCCGAGCGGCGCGTCCAGGCCGAGGCGTTCCTTGCAGAACTCCGGCGACTCCCAGGCGGCCAGGGTGGCCAGCACCTGCGAGGCGAACGCCTCGTGGATCTCGTAGAAGTCGAAGTCCTGGAGCGTGAGGCCGGCCCGCGACAGCATCCGGGGCACCGCGTACGCGGGGGCCATCAGCAGCCCTTCGTCGCCGTGCACGAAGTCGACCGCGGCCGTCTCGGACCAGGCGAACCAGGCGAGCACCGGCAGGTTGTGCGCCCGCGCCCACTCCTCCGAGGCCAGCAGCACGGTCGACGCGCCGTCGGTGAGCGGCGAGGAGTTGCCGGCGGTCATGGTCGCCCGGTCGGCGTCCGGGCCGGTGGTGCCGAAGATCGGCTTGAGCGAGCCGAGCTTCTCCAGGGAGGTGTCCGGGCGGAGGTTCTGGTCGCGGGTCAACCCCAGGTAGGGGGTGATCAGGTCGTCGAAGAACCCGTCCTCGTACGCGGCGGCGAGCCGCTGGTGCGAGCGGAGCGCCAACTCGTCCTGGGCGGCCCGGTCGATGTTCCAGCGCAGCGCGCTCCGGGCGGCGTGCTCGCCCATGGACAGCCCGGTACGCGGCTCGGCGTTACGCGGGATCTCCGGCTTGAACGGCTGGAGGGGGCGCAGCTTCGCGGCCAGCCTGAGCCGCTCGCCGAGGGTCCGGGCGGAGTTGAGCTGGATCAGTGTGCGGCGCAGGTCCTCGTTGACCGCCAGCGGCGCGTCCGAGGTGGTGTCCACGCCCCCGGCCACCCCGACGTCGATCTGCCCAAGGGCGATCTTGTTGGCGACACCGATGGCGGCCTCCAGCCCGGTGCCGCACGCCTGCTGGACGTCGTACGCCGGGGTGTGCGGGTCGAGGCGGGAGCCGAGCACCACCTCACGGGTGAGGTTGAAGTCCCGGGAGTGCTTCAGCACCGCGCCGGCAGCCACCTCGCCGAGCCGCTCGCCGGCCAGCCCGAACCGGGCGACCAGCCCGTCGAGCGCCGCGCCGAGCATGTCGGCGTTGGACGCGTGCGCGTAGCGCGAATTGGAGCGGGCGAAGGGGATGCGGTTGCCGCCGACCACCGCGACCCGCCGGACACTCTGCACGATCGGCCTCCTCGAAGCTTTTGCCCGTACCCTACTCACCAGTAGGCTACGCCCATGACCGACAGGTACGCGAGCTTCGTCCAGACGGGGGCCGGTCGCGCGCTGGTCAAGCGCCTCGGGCTGCCCGACCCACCCCGACTGCGCCGGCACACGCCGGGCGACCCGCTCGTCCCCGGGCCGGTCCTGCTCGGCTCCTCGACCGGCGGCCAGCTCACCGAGCCGGTCCGCCAACGCCTGGCCGCCGCCGGGGTCGAGCTGGCCGACCCGGCTGCCACCGCCGCCGACAGCCGCTTCGCCGCCCTGGTGTACGACGCCAGCGGCGTCACCGACTCCACCGAACTGCGCCAGCTCTACGACTTCTTCCACCCGCAGGCCCGGTCGCTGCTGCCCAGCGGTCGGGTGATCGTGCTGGGCACGCCGCCGGCCGAGTGCGACTCGCCCCGGCAGGCGACCGCCCAGCGCGCGCTGGAGGGGCTGACCCGCAGCATCGGCAAGGAGTTCGGCCGGGGCGTCACGGCCCAGCTCGTGTACGTCACCCGGCACCGCGACCCCAGTACGCCGGTGAGCCTGGAGTCCACGCTGCGCTTCCTGCTCTCCGGTCGCTCCGCGTACGTCTCGGGTCAGGTCGTCCGGGTCGGCGTCGGCAACGCCGTCGCGCCGGCCGACTGGGACCGGCCGCTGGACGGGCAGGTGGTGCTGGTCACCGGCGCGGCCCGGGGCATCGGCGCGGCGCTGGCGAAGGTGCTGGCCCGCGACGGCGCCCGGGTGGTGGCGCTGGACGTGCCGGCAGCCGGCGACGAGCTGGCCGCGGTGGCCAACGACGTCGGCGGCAGCGCCGTGCAGCTCGACCTGACCGCGCCGGACGCGCCGGCCCGGCTGGCCGAGCACCTGGCGTCCCGGCACGGTCGGGTCGACGTGGTGGTGCACAACGCGGGCATCACCCGGGACAGGACGCTCGGCCGGATGGACGCCGACCGTTGGGACTCGGTGATCGACGTGAACCTGTCCAGCCAGGAACGGATCAACGACGTGCTGCTGGAACGCGACCTGATCCCGGCCGGCGGGCGGATCGTCGCGGTCTCCTCGATCGCCGGGATCGCCGGCAACCGGGGGCAGACCAACTACGCGACCAGCAAGGCCGGCGTGATCGGTCTGGTCGACTCGCTGGCCCCGGTGCTGCGCGAGCGCGGGATCAGCCTGAACGCGGTCGCGCCCGGGTTCATCGAGACCCGGTTGACCGCGCGCATCCCGCTGACCATCCGGGAGGCGGGCCGCCGGATGAACAGCATGGCCCAGGGCGGCCTGCCGGTGGACGTGGCCGAGACGATCGGCTGGCTCTCCTGGCCGGCGACCGGCGCGGTCAGCGGCAACGTGGTCCGGGTCTGCGGCCAGAGCCTGCTGGGGGCGTGATGGCACCCCACGACCACGACCGCGAGGACCTGACCCTGCCCGACCTGATCGAGGGCCCCACCCGGGACCTCACCTCGGCCCGCGCCGCCGCGCTGGCCCGCTCCGGCGATCATGAAGTTGACGGCACTTCCGGAGATCCACGAGGCCGCCAACTTCATGATCAACCGAGCGGGGAGCCGGGCGGGCGACGTCAGGAGGCGCTGGGGCGGCTGCCGGCCACCGGCGGGCTGTACCGGCGGGCGCTGCTGGGGGCGGTGCCCGGCCTGGGCGGGCGGCGGGGGCGGGAGCTGCCGGCCGTCGAGCTGACCGTCGCCGGGGTGCCGGTGGATCCGGCACACCTGGCCGCCTACGACCGGGTCTGCGGGTTCCGGCTGGCCGACCGGCTGCCGGCCACGTACCTGCACGTGCTCGGGTTCCCGCTGTCGCTGCGGCTGATGACCGCCGCCGACTTCCCGATCCCGCTCACCGGCGTGGTGCACGTGGCCAACCGGATCACCGTGCACCGACCGGTCCGGGTCGGCGAGACGGTCGACTTCCACACGTACGCGGAGAACCTGCGCCCACACGAGCGGGGCCGGCAGCTCGACGTGGTGCTGGTCGGCTCGATCGACGACACGGAGGTGTGGCGCGGTGTGTCGACGTACCTCGGGAAGGAGCGTGCGGCCGGCGGTGGCCCGCGGCGCGACCGGGGTGACCGCCCGGCGCCGCCGGCCTCGTCGGCGCAGTGGCGGGTGACGCCGCGGGTCGGTACGGACTACGCGCGGGTCTCCGGCGACCACAACCCGATCCACACCTCGAAGCTGGGCGCGCGGCTGTTCGGCTTCCCGCGCCCGATCGCGCACGGCATGTGGAGCAAGGCGCGTTGCCTGGCCGCGTTGGAGGCCCGGCTGCCGGACGAGTACACCGTGGACGTGGCGTTCAAGCTGCCCGTGCCGCTGCCGTCCACGGTGGCGTTCCGGGCCGCCGCCGACGGCACGGGTTGGGACTTCGGGCTGCACGGCGCACGGGACGGACGACCGCACCTGGTCGGCACCGTCCGCTGAGGAGAGGGGGGCTTGCCGGCCCCCTCTCTCGTGCGTTAAGTTGTTCTCAGATTGAGTTGTTCTCAACCTGAGAGAGTGGGCGCCGTGAACGAGCAGGACTTCCTCGCCGGATACGACCCCCGCGACTACCCGGCGGTCGCGGTCACCGTCGACGTGGTGGCGCTGACCATCCGCGAGGACGCGCTCCACCTGCTGCTGATCCGCCGCGGCGCGCCGCCGTACGAGGGGCACTGGGCGCTGCCCGGCGGCTTCGTCCACCCCGACGAGGACCTGGCCGCCGGCGCGCGACGCGAGCTGGCCGAGGAGACCGGGCTCGGCGGCGAACGGCTGCGCCGGGTGCACCTGGAACAGCTCGGCAGCTACGGCGCACCCGACCGGGACCCGCGCATGCGGGTGGTCTCCGTCGCCCACCTGGCGTTCGCACCCGACCTGCCCGACCCGGTCGCCGACAGCGACGCCGACGAGGCGATCTGGCTGCCGGTGACGGCGCTGACCAGCCGGCAGCTCGCCTTCGACCACGGCCGGATCATCGACGACGGGTTGGAGCGGGCCCGCTCCAAGCTGGAGTACACGCCGCTGGCCACCCGGTTCCTCGCCCCCGAGTTCACCGTCACCGAGCTGCGCGCGGTCTACGAGACGGTCTGGGGACACCCGCTGCACGCCGGCAACTTCCACCGCAAGGTGCTCTCCGTGCCGGGCTTCGTGGAGAGCACCGGCGCCAGCACCGAGCGCGGCGGCGCACGCGGCGGCCCCCGCGCCAAGCTCTACCGCCCCGGCGACGCCCGCCTCCTCCACCCCGCCCTGCTGCGCCCCGCCCGCGAGGAGTCAATCCGATGAGGTGCAAGGAAGGGCCCCCGCTTAACGCCTCCGGTAGAGCAGGGCTCCCCTCTCACCGGCAGCTCAAGGCACCGCAGCATCCGAGCGACAACGACCTGATGGCCCGCGAGGCACGCGCGCTGCGACGGATCGCCGCGCGGGGCGACGCCCGCCACCTGGCGTACGTGCCCCGGCTGGTCGACTCCTATCCGGTGCGCGACCCGTCGACCGGCGCGGAACTGCTGGTCAACGAGTTGGAGACGGTCCCCGGGCTGCACAGCCTGGAGGACGTGCGCCGGGCGTACCCCGATGGGGTCGACCCCCGCGACGCGGCCTGGATGTGGCGACGGCTGCTGGTCGCGCTCGGCCTGGCCCACCGGGCCGGCGTGGTGCACGGCGCGGTGCTTCCCCGGAACGTGCTGATCGAGCCGGACGCACACGGCCTGGTGCTCGTCGACTGGTGCTTCTCCACCGAGCCCGGCGGGCTGGTGCCGGCACTGGTCACCGGCATGGCCGACTGGTACCCGCCGGAGGTCACCGGGAAGCGGCCCTGCGGCCCCGGCACCGACATCGCGCTGGCGGCCCGCTGCCTGACCTGGCTGATGGCCGACCGCGCGCCACGCGAGCTGCGCGCGTTCGCGGCCGGCTGCCGGCAACCCGCGCTGACCGCCCGGCCGGACGACGCCTGGCGGCTGCTCCGCGAACTCGACGAGGTGCTGGAGCGGCTCTACGGGCCGCGCACCTTCCGACCCTTCACCCTCAACCCCTAGGGAGGCTGCCATGGGCAGCGGAATCTGGTCCACCGACGTGTACGACGCCGCCGACCGTTACCGGCGCCGGACCGGCAAGAGCGCGTTCTCCTACAGCGACAGCGGGGCCCGGCAGGTGCACCCCGCACTCGACCCGCGGGACGCGACGCGGGAGAGCCGCGACTCCGCCGAACACCCGCAGTCGACGCCGATCGCGGTGCTCTTCGACGTCACCGGCTCGATGGGGCACGTGCCCCGGGTGCTCCAACGCAAGCTGCCGCAGCTGCTCGGCCTGCTGCTCCGCCAGGGGTACGCCCGCGACCCGCAGGTGCTGTTCGGCGCGATCGGCGACGCCACCTGCGACCGGGTGCCGCTCCAGATCGGGCAGTTCGAGTCCGACAACCGGATGGACGACGACCTCGGCCGGATCGTGCTGGAAGGCGGCGGGGGCGGCCAGATGATGGAGTCGTACGAGCTGGCGCTGCACTTCATGGCCCGGCACACCGCCACCGACAGTTGGGAGAAGCGGGGCCGACGCGGCTACCTGTTCATCATCGGCGACGAGCTGGCGTACCCCCGGGTGAAGGCGCGTGAGGTGACCCGGCTGATCGGCGGCGGCCTGGCCGAGGACCTGCCGATCCGGCAGGTGGTGGACGAGGTGACCGCGCGGTGGGACACCTACTACCTGCTCCCGGCCGGCAGCCACTACGCCGGCAACCGCAAGGTGCTCGACTTCTGGCGCGGCCTGCTCGGGCAGAACGCGGTCGAGCTGGACGACCTGGACGCGGTCTGCGAGACCATCGCGCTCACCGTCGGCCTCGGCGAACAGGCCATCGACCTGGACGCCGGGCTCAGCGACCTGGACCGGGCCGGCTCGACCGCCGCCCGGACCGTCTCCCGGGCGCTCGCCGGGCTCGGCGGCGGCCGGCGCGCGGTGGCGGCGCTGCCGTTCGCCCCGACCGACGGCGGGAACGGGGTCACCCGGCTGTGAACCACGTGCTGGTGGTCGACCTCGGCTACGGCGACGCCGGCAAGGGCACCGTCGTCGACGCGCTCTGCGCGACCCGGCCGGTGCACACCGTGGTCCGCTTCAACGGGGGCGCGCAGGCGGCGCACAACGTGGTGCTGCGCGACGGGCGGACGCACACGTTCGCGCAGTTCGGCGCCGGCACGTTCCGTACCGGGGTGCGGACGCACCTGGCACGGCACGTGGTGGTGGACCCGCTGGCGCTGGCCGCCGAGGCCGACCACCTCGCGTCGGTCGGCGTGGCCGACGCGTTCGACCGGCTGACCGTGGACGGGGAGGCGCTGCTGGCCACGCCGTACCACCGGGCCGCCAACCGGGCCCGGGAGATCGCCCGGGGAGCCGACCGGCACGGCTCCTGCGGGCTCGGGGTGGGCGAGGCGGTCGCGTACGGCCTCGCCCACCCCGACGAGGCGCCCCGGATCGAGGACTGCCGCCGGCCGGCGGTGCTGCGCCGCCGGCTCACCGCACTGCGCGACCGGCTCACCGCCGAACTGGGAGCGCTGGACGCGCCGCCGGTCGACGACTGCCTGCCCGCGTACGCGGCGTTCGCCGACCGGGTGGCGATCGTCGACCGGAGTTGGCTCACCGGGGCGCTGCGCGCCGGCACCTGCGTGTTCGAGGGCGCGCAGGGCGTACTGCTGGACGAGTGGCACGGCTTCCACCCGTACACGACGTGGAGCACCACGACGTTCGCCAACGCCGAGACGCTGCTCGCCGAGGCCGGGATGGCCGGGACCGCGCAGCGGCTCGGGGTGCTGCGGGTGACCACCACCCGGCACGGCCCCGGCCCGCTCGTCACCGAGGACCCGGCGCTGCCGTTCACCGACCCGCGCAACCCGACAAACGCATGGCAGGGCCGGTTCCGGTTCGGGCACTTCGACGCCGTCGCCCACCGGTACGCCCTCGACGTGGCGGGCGGCGTGGACGGGCTGGCGCTGACCCACCTCGACCTGGCCGGCCCTCGCCTGCGTATGTGCCGGCGGTACGCGGACGGGCTCGACCGGCTCGTGCCCGGCCCACCCGGGGACCTGGACCGGCAGGCCGCGCTCACCGCCCGGCTGATGCTTGCCCGGCCGGTGCTGGACGAGGCGCCCACCGACTGGCCTTCAGCCGTGTCGGAGGCGCTCGGCGCCCCCGTGCTGCTGACGTCGCACGGCCCCACCGCCGAGGAGAAGGAGGGGCCCCTTGTTAACGCATTTTGTATAGGAAGGGCCCCCGTTTAACGCCCAGCGTCGAGCATGGGGGCATGGGGGACGTGCTCGACCTGCTGCACCAGACGGTGACCTCGCCGTGGGTGTACCTGGTGATCGTCGCGGTCACCGCGGTCGACGCGTTCTTCCCGGCGGTGCCGGGTGAAACCGTTGTGATCACCGCCGGCGTGTTCGCGGCGAGCGGCGAGCCGCACCTGGTGGCGGTGATCGTGACCGCCGCGCTCGGCGCGCTGGTCGGCGACCACGTCTCGTACGCCATCGGGCGCGGCGGGGGCGCGCACCGGCTGGCCCGGTTGCCCGCCGACAGCCGGCGGCGGGCGAGTTCCGAGTGGGCCCGCCGGGCGGTCGACAGGCGTGGCGGGATGATCCTGACGACCGCGCGCTACGTGCCCGGCGGTCGCACCGCGGTCACGCTCACCATGGGCGCGGTCCGCTATCCGCTGCGCTCGTTCCTGCTCTACGACGCGTTGGCGTGCGGCACCTGGGGGATCTACTGCGGGCTGCTCGGCTACTTCGGCGGGCTGGCGTTCGAGCACAACCCGGTCACCGGGCTGCTCGCCGGCATCGGCATCTCGGTGGCGGTCACCGGCCTGTTCGAGGCCGCCCGCTGGGCCCGCCGCCGGGCGCGCGCCCGGGCCGCGGCGCGACGCGGCGGTTGTTGAGAAGGGGCCCCACCTATACCGCAGGCGTTAACAGGGGGCCCCTCCTTACACCGCGCCCGGGTGCCAGGTGATGCCGCGCAGGAGTTGGTCGGCGCCCAGCCAGGCGACGTTCATCATCCGGGTGGCGGTCTTCTCGGCGTCGGCCTCGGGGTGGTCGGCCAGCCAGTCGGCCAGCGACTCGGACGCGCCCACCAGCGCGTACGCCACCACCTCCAGGTCGGTGGCGCCGACCTCTCGCCCGGAGGCGCGCAGCGCGTGGTCGAGCATGCCGGCGACCACCTCGACCAGCCGGCCGCGCATGGTGGCCAGCTCGGCGGCGAACGGCTGGGAGCCCCGGGCCTGCCGGTAGAGCACCGCCCAGCCGTCCCGGTGCGCGCCGACGAAGCCGAAGAACGCGCGCAGCCCGCGCCAGAGCCGCTCGTCGGCCGGCAGGTCGGGGGCGGCGGCGCCGGCGATGGCCTCCATCATCCGGGTGCCCTCGCGGTGCAGGCAGGCGACGAAGAGTTCCTCCTTGGTGCCGAGGTAGGCGTAGACCATCGGCTTGGAGATGCCGGCGTCGTCGGCGATCTCGTCCATGCTGGCGGCGTGGAAGCCGCGTCGGGAGAAGACCTTGACCGCCGCGTCGAGCATCTGCTGCTCGCGTACGGCGCGGGGAAGGCGCTTGAACGTCGGTGTGCTGGACACCCTTGCAAGCATACCTACTCGTGCGTAAGGTTACGCCGGAGTAACCAAAATCGAGAGGTGTCTTCCATGACTGACTTCGACCCGGCCAACTTCGCGAACGTCGGCCCGAAGGAGTTCGCGCAGCTGGTCAAGTCCACGCCGGACGACAAGATCGCCGAGATCATGTCCGGTGACGCGCGCGGCAAGATCCTCAGCGAGGTCTTCAACCGGATGCCCACGCTGTTCCGGGCCGACCGCGCCGGCTCCACCAACGCGGTCATCCACTGGAACATCACCGGCCGTCCGGACGGCGGCACCGACACCTACGAGATCGTCATCGAGAACGGCGCCTGCACCGTCTCGGACACCCCGACCCGGGACCCGAAGCTCAGCCTCACCATGGGTCCGGTCGAGTTCCTGAAGATCGTCTCCGGCGGCGCCAACCCGGTGATGATGTTCATGACCGGCAAGCTGAAGGCCAAGGGCGATCTCGGCCTGGCGGCCAACATCGCCAACCTGTTCGACATCCCCAAGGCCTGACCATGGCCGAGTTCTCGCTCGACCTGAACGAGGAACAGCGGGACCTTCGCGACTGGGTGCACGGCTTCGCCGCCGAGGTCGTGCGCCCGGCCGCAGCCGAGTGGGACGCCCGGGAGGAGACTCCCTGGCCGGTCATCCAGGAGGCGGCGAAGGTCGGCCTGTACGGGTTCGAGTTCCTCGCCACCTGCTGGGCCGACCCCACCGGCCTCTCCCTGCCGATCGCCAGCGAAGAGCTCTTCTGGGGCGACGCCGGCATCGGCCTGAGCATCTTCGGCACCGCCCTCGCGGTCGCCGGCATCTACGGCGCCGGCACCCCGGACCAGCTCGTCGAGTGGGTGCCGCAGTGCTTCGGCGACACCGACCAGCCGGCCGTCGCCGCGTTCTGCACCACCGAGCCGGAGGCCGGCTCCGACGTCGGGTCGATGCGGACCCGCGCCGTCTACCACGAGGCCACCGACGAGTGGGTGCTCAACGGCCAGAAGGCGTACGCCACCAACGGCGGCATCGCCGGGGTGCACGTGGTCACCGCCTCCGTCGCGCCGGAGCTGGGCTCGCGCGGGCAGGCCGCGTTCGTCGTACCGCCGGGCACGCCCGGCCTCAGCGCCACCCGCAAGCTGCGCAAGCTCGGGCTGCGCGCCTCGCACACCGCCGACGTCTTCCTCGACGACGTCCGGGTGCCGGGCCGCTGCCTGCTCGGCGGCCGGGACGCGCTCGACGAGCGGCTGGCCCGGGCCCGCGCCGGCCAACGCGCCTCCGGCCAGGCGGCGATGCGCACGTTCGAGCTGTCCCGGCCGACCGTCGGCGCGCAGGCGCTCGGCGTGGCCCGCGCCGCGTACGAGTACGCGCTCGACTACGCCAAGGAGCGGGTGCAGTTCGGGCGGCCGATCATCGAGAACCAGGCGGTCGCGTTCGCGCTCGCCGACATGCGGATGGAGATCGACGCCGCCCGGCTGCTGGTCTGGCGGGCGTCCTGGATGGGCCGTAACAACCGGCCGTTCACCGCCGGCGAGGGCTCGATGTCGAAGCTCAAGGCCGGCGAGGTGGCGGTCTCGGTGACCGACAAGGCGGTCCAGCTCCTCGGCGGCGCGGGCTTCCTGCGCGACCACCCGGTCGAGCGGTGGTACCGGGACGCCAAGATCTACACCATCTTCGAGGGCACCTCCGAGATCCAGCGGCTGGTCATCTCCCGGGCCATCTCCGGGATGCAGATCCGCTGATCGCCGCCGGAGGACGGCCCGCGACGGCACGCCGTGCCGGGCGTACCGATGCGCGCGGCCGGGGTCGCCCCGGTCGCCGTCGGCGCCGTCGCGGGCCGGGCCCCTCGCACGACCGACCAGGTCGGATGCATGATCGGGAGACCTCGAACGCGAAGGAGGTTGCGCCGTGGACCTGCCGTTCATCGTCGCCACGCTGACCCGACGCGGACTGCTCACCCCGGGCCGCCCGATCCGGGTGGCCTCGCAACTGAACGCGCTGCGCCGGTGGGGCTGGAGTCTCGCCGGGGAGCTGCGCCAGGCCGCCGCCCGCGACCCCGGCCGGGTCGCCGTGGTGGACGAGCACGGCGCCGCGCTGACCTACCAGGAGTTGCTGGACCGCTCGGAGCGGTTGGCCCGGTCGCTGCGCTCCGGCCTCGGCGTGCAGGCCGGCGACCGGGTGGGGCTGCTCTGCCGTAACCATCACGGGCTGATCGAGGCGATCGTCGCGTCGATGCTGCTCGGCGCGGACGCCGTCCTGGTCAACACCGGCCTCTCCGCGGCCCAACTGGTCACCGTCGCCGACGAGCAGGGCCTGCGCGTGCTGGTGCACGACGCCGAGTTCGCCGACCGGGTGCTCGGCCTCCCGGCCGAGCTGCACCGGGTCGACGAGCGACGGCAGGAGGAGCTGATCGCCGGCGCGGTCCCCGGCGACAGGCTCCAGCCGCCGGAACGCGACGGCCGGACCATCGTGCTGACCTCCGGCACCACCGGCACGCCGAAGGGCGCCCGCCGGCCCACCCCGCACGGCTTCGGCCCGCTGGTGTCCATCATCGACCGGATTCCGCTGCACGCGCGGGACGTCGTCATGATCGCCGCCCCGATCTTCCACACCTGGGGGTACGCCGCCCTCCAGGTCTCGTTCGCGCTGCGCGCCACGGTCGTGCTGCACCGCCGCTTCGACCCGGCCGCCACGCTGGCCGCGCTGGTCGACCAGCCGTGCGACGCGCTCTTCGCCGTACCGGTGATGCTGCAACGGCTGATGGAGGTCGCGCCGCCGCCGCACCGGCCGCCGCTCAAGGTGGTCGCGGTCAGCGGCTCCGCCCTGCCGGGCAACCTGGCCACGGCCTTCATGGACCGCTACGGCGACGTGCTCTACAACCTTTACGGCTCGACCGAGGTCTCCTGGGCGTCCATCGCCGGCCCGGCCGAGCTGCGCGCCGCGCCCACCACGGCCGGCCGGCCGCCGCACGGCACCCGGCTGGAGATCGTGGACGAGGCGGGCCGGCCGGTCCGTGACGGTCGGGTCGGCCGGATCTTCGTCGGCAACGAGATGCTCTTCGAGGGCTACACGTCGGGCGCCGGCCGGGAGAGCCGCGACGGGCTGCTCGACACCGGCGACCTGGGCCGGCTGAGCCCGGAGGGCCTGCTCTTCGTGGACGGGCGGGCCGACGACATGATCGTCTCGGGTGGCGAGAACGTCTTCCCCTCCGAGGTGGAGGATCTGATCGCCCGGTTGCCGCAGGTCCGCGAGGTGGCCGTGCTCGGCGTGCCCGATCCGGAGTACGGGCAGCGGCTGGCCGCGTTCCTGGCGCTGCGCCCCGGCGAGACGCTCGACCCGGAGGCGGTCCGCGAGTACGTCCGGCGCTACCTGGCCCGCTTCTCGGTGCCCCGCGATGTGATCTTCGTCAAGTACCTGCCCCGTAACGCCACCGGCAAGGTGCTGAGTCGGGAACTACGCCGCTACTTCGGCTGATCGGCTGACCACAGAGGACGGAGCATGGTGCTACCTTTGCCCGCGTTTCAGTGGGTGAACGGGGAAAAACACCATGGTCCGACTCCGCCGACGAACCGCCCTCGGCCTCCTCCTCGGCGGCGCGTCCGCCTCCGCGCTCGGCCCCCTCGAGCCGGTGCGCGGCGAGCACCGCGAGAGCGCTCCGGTCCCGCGGCAACTCCCGCCGGTCGAGATCGAGAACCGCGCGGCCGGCGCGCCCTGGTGGCCGGCGGACGGCGGCCGGGCCGCTGACGACCGGCGACGTCAGATCCAGGGGTACGCCTCGACGACGAGCGTCGCCCCCGGCGAGACGATCGACTTCCACGTCGCGGTCGACCCGGCCGGCCCGTTCCGGATCACCGTGCACCGGATCGGCTGGTACGCCGGCACCGGTGCCCGCACGCTGCTGACCAGCCCCGAGCTGGCCGGCGAGCCGCAGCCGGTGCCGCCCGCCGATCCGACCACCGGCGTGCTCGACTGCCGGTGGCCGCGCTCCTGGCGCCTGCGCGTGCCCGAGGGCTGGGCCTCCGGCCTCTACCAGGCGGTCTTCACCTCGGCCGCCGGCTGGCGGGCGGCCACCCCCTTCGTGGTACGCGACGACCGGCGGGCCGCCGCGCTCTGCGTGGTGCTGCCGGTGACCACCTGGCAGGCGTACAACCAGTGGCCCCGCGACCGGCGGGCCGGTCGGAGCCTCTACAACGGCTACCGCCCGAACGGGCGACGTGATCCCGAGCTGCGGGCCCGGGCGGTCTCCTTCGACCGCCCGTACGCCGGCGCGGGCCTGCCCACCCAGGCCGACCGCGACCAGGACGCGATCCGGTGGCTGGAACGCAACCGCTACGACGTCAGCTACGCGACCAGTTTCGACCTGCACTCCGGTCGCCTCGACCCGGCCCGGCACCGGGGCCTGGTGTTCTGCGGGCACGACGAGTACTGGTCGGCGGAGATGCGCCGGGCCGTGGAGGCCGGGCTGGCCGGCGGCACCAGCCTCGCCTTCTTCGGCGCGAACAGCGTCTACTGGCACGTACGCGTGGCCGCCGCCGCGGACGGCCGCCCGGACCGCCTGGTCGAGTGCGCCAAGACCCGCCCCGACCCGGGCGAGGACGCCGCCGGCCCGACGGTCACCTGGCGCGACCTCGACCGGCCCGAGCAGGCGCTGCTCGGCGTGCAGTACAACGGCATCGTGCTGACCCCGCAGCCGCTCGTGGTGCGCTCGGCCGACCACTGGGTCTGGGCCGGCACCGGGGTGGCCGACGGGGACCGCATCCCCGGCGTGGTGGCCGGCGAGGCGGACGGCCTGAACGCGGGCGTCCCCCGCCCCGGCGGGACGATGCTCAGCTCGTCGCCGTACCCGGCGCAGCAGGGTGGCCGGCGGCTCCAGGGCACCCACGTCCACGAGACGCCGCAGGGCGCGGTCGTGTTCGCCACCGGCACGCTCGGCTGGACCATGGCACTGGACCGGCGCGGCCACCGCGATCCACGCATCGAGCGGGCCACCGCCAACGTGCTCGACCGGATGGTCGCCCGGGACCGGTCCGCGCCCGCCTGACGGCCACCTACGGGACTTCCACCCAGGACCGACCGCGGGTGCGGTGCGGGCGCATCCACGGCCCGCACGCCCACGGCTACCAGGCCGTCACCCGGGACGGACGGACCGAACTGGTGGACGCGACGGTCTGGAGCCAGACGTTCACGCCGGCCGGTGTTCGCCGACGACAGCATCGGCGAGTACAGCGCCGGGCTGACGGCCATGTCGGTGGGCGGGCAGACGCTGTGGCTCAAGAGCGGCAGCCGGTTCGGCTACCTGGCCGGTGTCGCCGCCACCCGGGACGGCCGGTTCCGGGTGGAGTAATCGATCACCGCGACGAACGCCAAGGGCGAGGAGCTGAGCCCGACCGCCCAGGCGGTGATCCGCGCGGCACTCGCCATGCTGCCGCCCGCGCCCCCGCTCAGCCCGGGATCGTGATCCGGCCGTCCACCGCCGCCGCCGCGATGTCGGTGCGGTGGTGGGCGCCGGCCAGCTCGATGCCGCGTACCAGCGCGTAGGCGGCGTCGCGCGCGGCGGCCAGGTCCGGGCCGGTGGCCGTACCGCAGAGGACCCGGCCGCCCGCGGAGCGCAACGTGCCGTCGGCGTCCCGCCGGGTGCCGGCGTGGATGATCCCGGCGCGGTCCGCGCCGGTGATCACATCATCGGTACGCGGGCCCGCCGGGTAGCCCTCGGCCGCGACCACGACGGTGACCGCCGCGCCGTCGCGCCACCGCAGCGGCGGGTGCGCGCCCAGCGTGCCGGTGGCGGCGGCGTGCAGCAGCCCGGCCAGCGGCGTCTCCAGCAGGGCGAGCACCACCTGCGTCTCCGGGTCGCCGAAGCGCGCGTTGAACTCGATCACGCGAGGACCCTTCGTGGTGATCGCCAGGCCCACGTAGAGCAGGCCGGCGAACGGGGCGCCCCGGCGGCGCAACTCGGCCAGCGTCGGGTGCACCACGTCACGCATCACGTCGTCGACCAGGCCCGCCGGCGCCCACGGCAGCGGCGCGTACGCGCCCATGCCGCCGGTGTTCGGCCCGGTGTCGCCGTCGCCGACGCGCTTGAAGTCCTGCGCCGGCAGCAGCGGCAGCGCCGCCTCGCCGTCGGTGACCACGAAGAGCGAGACCTCGGGACCGTCGAGGAACTCCTCGATCACCACCCGGCCGCACTCGGCGGCATGCCGCTCGGCGACCGCCCGGTCGTCGGTGACCACCACGCCCTTGCCGGCGGCGAGCCCGTCGTCCTTCACCACGTAGGGCGCGCCGAAATCGTCCAGCGCCCGCGCCACCTCGGCCGCGTCGACGCAGGTGTACGCGCGGGCGGTCGGCACGCCGGCGGCGGTCATCACGTCCTTCGCGAACGTCTTCGAGCCCTCCAGCCGGGCCGCGTGCGCGCCGGGGCCGAACACGGCGATGCCCTTGGCGCGTACCGCGTCGGCGACGCCGGCCACCAGCGGCGCCTCCGGACCGATGACCACCAGGTCGGCCGCCAGCTCGACGGCGAGCGCGGACACCGCGGCCGGATCGGTGGGAGTCACCTCCCGCAGCGCGGCGACCTCCGCGATCCCCGGATTCCCCGGTGCCGCGACAAGCGCCTCCACGGCCGGATCACGAACCAGCCCGAGCGCGAGCGCATGCTCCCGCCCCCCACCACCCACAAGAAGAACCCGCACGACCGGCATCCTACTGACCCCACCACCCCACCCCGTTGATCAAGGAGTTCGCGTCTCATTTCCGGCCCTACGTGACGCAAACTTCTTGATCAACGGGGGCGACGGAGGGCGCGTGCGACGGTGTGGGGGATGTAGTCGGGGCGGAGAGTGTCTTGCCAGGTGAAGCGAAGGACCGTCCAGCCGGCGTTGGCCAGGCGGTTCTGTCGGGTGCGGTCCTCGTAGATCGCCCGGGGTGACCCGTGCGCGGCCCGGCCGTCCGCCTCGGCGATGACGCGGGTGGTGCGCCAGCCCAGGTCACCCACGCCGAGCAGGTAGCCGTCGTCGTCGCGGACCTCCACCTGCAACACGTCGGGCGGCACGCCGCCGTCCACGCACCGCAGTCGGACGCGCGTCTCCAGGGGTGACTGGGCCCGACCGTCCGACTCGGCCAGGTGGCACCGGGCCGCCACGGCACCCCGCCGCCGGGCGATGAGCGCCGCGATCAGGGACAGATCCGACTCGTCGATCAGCTCCCGGTTGAGCGCCGAGTCGACGACGCACACCGCGGGGTAACGATCGGCGCGGAGGATCACATCCGCCACTGTGCGGGCGGGGGTCGTGACTGCGACGCCGTCGGTGGTGCAAGCATCGTCAGGACCGAGGGTGAGCTGGTGCACCACCAGATCGGGGTCGGTCGGGCGCTGCGGACGCGGACGGTCCGGAGGCACCGACACGTGGACCGCCGGCGTGGCACGCAGGCCGCCGATGCGGTGCAGCTCGGCGGCGGTGTCCAGCACGGCGACGGCACCGGCACCGAGGCTCTCCACGGCAGCCCGGATCCTGGCCCGCCGGAGTGACGCGACGTCCACCTGCGGCACCGGCACGAAACAGCCACGAGCGACCCGGATCCACCGCCCGGACCGAGCGAGATGACGCACTTGGTCCCGACTGAAACCCAGAGCGAGGGCCTGCGCGGCGGTCACCACCCCGCCCTGCCGAGCAGCCACCCGCCCCAACGTCACACGATCAGCCACCACCCCAGGCTGGCCCCCGAACCACCCCCTCCAGAACCCCTGTGGACAAACCTGTGGACAACCCCCACGCCGGAGCGTCGTTGATCAAGAAGTTTGGGTCTGGATCAGCTCGGATCCTGACGCAAACTTCTTGATCAACTCGGGAAAGGGTGGGGGTGGGGGTGGGGGTGGGGGTGGGGGTGGGGGTTTGGGGTTAGGGGAGGAGGGGGTGGCGGAGGACGTTTTCCTCGCGGCCGGGGCCTACGCCGACGACGCTCACCCGGGTGTTGGTGAGTTCCTCGATGCGGGCGATGTAGCGGCGGGCGTTCTCGGGGAGCTCGTCCTCGGTCCTCGCCTTGGTGATGTCCTCCCACCAGCCGTCGAGCTCTTCGTAGATCGGCGTGGCGTGGTGGAAGTCGGTCTGCGTCATCGGCATGTCGTCGAAGCGCTCGCCGTTGATCTCGTAGCCGACGCAGATCGGCACCTTGGGCAGGCCGGTCAACACGTCCAGCTTGGTCACCACCAGGTCGGTGACGCCGTTCAGGCGGCAGGCGTACCGGGCCACCACGGCGTCGAACCAGCCGCACCGGCGCTCCCGACCGGTGGTGGTGCCGTACTCGTGGCCGACCTTGCGCAGGTGCTGCCCGTTGTCGTCGAACAGCTCCGTCGGGAACGGGCCGGAGCCGACCCGGGTGGTGTACGCCTTGCTCACCGCGATGACCTTGGTGATCGCGGTCGGCGGGATGCCGGCGCCCACGCACGCCCCACCGGCGGTCGGGTTCGACGAGGTGACGAACGGATACGTGCCGTGGTCCATGTCGAGCATGGTGGCCTGGGCGCCCTCCAGCAGCACGGTCTCGCCGCGGTCGAGCGCGTCCCAGAGCATCACCCGGGTCTCGGCGATGTACGGCCGCAGCCGCTCGGCGTACGCGAGGTACTCCTCGACGGTCTCGTCGACGTCGATCGCCTTGCGGTTGTAGACCTTGAACAGCGTCTGGTTCTTCTCCCGGAGCGCCAGCTCCAGCTTCTTGCGCAGGATGCCCGGGTCGAGCAGGTCCTGGAGCCGGATGCCCATCCGGGCGACCTTGTCGCCGTACGCCGGGCCGATGCCCCGGCCGGTGGTGCCGATCCGGGAGCTGCCCAGGTAGCGCTCGACCACCCGGTCCAACGCCCGGTGGTGCGGCATGATCAGGTGCGCGTCGCCGGAGATGCGCAGCCGGGAGACGTCCACGCCGCGCTCGGCGAGCCCGTCGATCTCCTGCAGCAGCACCTTCGGGTCGACCACCACACCGTTGCCGATGACGATCATCGCGCTCGGCGAGAGCGCGCCGGACGGCATCAGGTGCAGCGCGTACTTCTGGCCGTCCGGCGTGATCACGGTGTGGCCGGCGTTGTTCCCGCCGGAGTAGCGCACGACGTAGTCGACCCGCCCACCCAGCAGGTCGGTAACCTTGCCCTTGCCCTCGTCGCCCCATTGGGCGCCGAGGAGCACGATCGCTGGCATCTTCTCCGCCTCCAGAAGGCTCGGGTGCCAGGTGGCGACCGGTCGGCGAGCCCGGGGTGTCAGGCTAACAAGTAGTGACGGCGGGACCGGCAGGGGTTCGTCGAGAAGCAGGAGGCTCGTTCGTGTACGACGTGGTGCTGCTCACCCTCGGCTCGGAGCGGGACGCTCCCGGTGCGGGCTGCGGCAGTGGCGGGGCCTGCTGCGGTGGCGCGGACGAGACCGTCGAGGCAGCCGGCGAGGAGCGCTGCGAGACGCCGCGCGTACCGGTGCTGGCCTGCGCGGACGCACTGACCGCCCGGGGCGCGCGGGTGACCACGGTGACCGCCCGGTCGGATGCGGAGATCGACGAGGTGCTGGCCCGCCTCGACGGCCCACCCCGCCCCGACGGCCTCACCTGGCCGGACCCCGACGGCAAGACCCGGCTGATCGTCGCCACGGCCAGTGACGGCCAGTTACGCGCCGTGCTGCGCCGGCTGGTCCGCCGGTACGCTCCGCCGCCCAGCCGCCGCCCCGCCGACCTCGCCGAGGACCGCACGCTGCCCGACCTGCCCCCGGTCGGCGTACTCCCGCTCGATCCGGCCCGGGCCGGGACGGCGCGGGACCTGGCCGCGCAGCTCGGGCTGCCGCGTGACCCGGCGGCGGTGGCCACGGCGGTGCTGGACGGCACGGCACGGCGACTGGACCTGCTGCGCAACGACGGCGGCTCGGTGACGCTCGACGGCGCGCTGCTCGGCGCCGCCGACGACGCCGGGCGGCCACTGCACTGGCGGGCCCGCGTCGAGGTCGACGGCGCGGTGCTCAGCGACGGCACCGAGCCGATCACCGCGTGCGCGATCGGCAACGCCGGCGGGTACGCGCGCCTCGGCGAGGTGACGCTGCTGGCCGACCCGGATCCGACCGACGGCCGGATCGCGGTGGGCGTGGCCGTGCCCGTGGTCACCCGATCCGCGTTGGGCCGGAAGAGGGTCCGGCTCGAGGTGCGCCGGGCCCGGGGCCGGGCCGTGGCGGTCGTGCCCCGGGACGATCGGGTGCCCTTCCTCGACGACGGCGTCGAGGGTGAACTGAGTCGGAAACGGTCCTGGTGGACCGAGCCGGGCGCCTGGGCGGTCTGGACGGGCTGACCCTGATCGATCCGTGCCCGGGCCACACCGCTGGCCGGACCGCCTATCCTCGGCGGGAGGGATCTGGAGGAACCGTGGTGCACGAGAACGACGACCGGGCCCACGTACCGGGCCGACCGCAGGTGCCGGAGCGGGACATCGAGCCGCTCTGGCCGCCCGAGGAGATCGACGGGGTGGTCACCGCGCCGCCGTGGGCGGCCCCGGCCCAGCCGGCCGTGCCACCGTGGCCCCTCCCGCCGGCCGACGCCCCGGTCCCGTCGCCACAGGCCACCCCGAGCCCATCGCCACAGGCCACGCCGAGCCCATCGCCACAGGCCACGCCGAGCCCATCGCCACAGGCCACGCCGACGCCCGTTCCGGGCCGGGGTGGGCCGCCGGCTCCGGCGTGGGCCGCCTCGACAGCCGACGTCGATCGAGCCGGGCCGGCGGCACATCCGTACCGGCCGGCGACGCTGCACGACCAGCCCGCTGCCCCGACGAACGGCCCCGGGGCCACCGCCGCGGCCGTGAGCGACGCCGGTCCAACCCTGATCCCGACGCGGGTGAACGGTGGCGGTGACGTCCCGGCGAACGGCCGGACCGAGTCACCGTGGGCGCAGCCACCGCAGCGCGCCACCGTCGAGGCCGCCACCGCTCCGGTCGGTTCGGCACCCGTGCACGGTCCGCAGCCGGCGGCCGGGCCGGGCGTACCGGCCGAGGAGTCCCCGCCCCGGCTCGGCCCGTTCCCGCCGTCGCCGGGTGTGCCCCTGCCGCAGCAGCCGCACGGCACCGGCACCGGCACCGGCACCGGCACGGTCTACCCGCCGGTCACCTACCCGCCGCAGCCCGGTCAGCCGGGTTGGTACCCGCCGGGATGGCCGCCGCCGCAGCCGGGAGCGCCACAGGAGGCGGGTGGACCGTCTCCGGCCGGCGGACCGGTCCAGGCGGGAGCACCGCCATACGGCGGCGTACCGCCACAGGCGGTCAGGTCGGCCCAGGCCGGGGTGCCGCCGCACGCGGGGATGCCGCCACAGGCCGGGATGCCGCCACAGGCCGGGATGCCGCCACAGGCCGGGATGCCGCAACCGGGTGTGCCGGCGCAGCCGCCGCCGGCGTCCGGCCCACCGGCAACCGGGACGGCGCACCCGCAGGCGTCCGGCCCACCGGCAGTCGGGGCGGCGTACCCGCAGGCGTCCGGCCCACCGGCAGTCGGGGCGGCGCACCCGCAGGCGTCCGGCCTGCCGACGACCGGGACGGCGTACCCGCAGGCGTCCGGCCCACCGGCGCACGGGGCGGCGTACCCGCAGGCGTCCGGGCTGCCGACGACCGGGGCGGCGTACCCGCCGCTGCCCGGGCCGGCGCGTCAGCCGGCCGTGCCGCCCGGGGTGTACCCGGAGCAGGGCTGGCCGGCGCCGCAGGTGGTGCCGCCGACGGCGGAGGACTTCGCCCGGCGGCGTCAGGTCCGGCCGGTCGACCCGGTGGCCACCATGGGCGTCCGCGCGGTGGTGAACCGGATCGGGCTGGTCCGGCTCGCGCCCGGCCGGCACGAGCAGGAGATGAAGCGCGACATCGAGATGGTCCGCCGCAACTTCGGCGGGCTGCGCCAGGTGACCGTGGTCAACCCGAAGGGCGGCGCCGGCAAGACGGTGGCCATCCTGCTGCTCGCCATGACGTTCGGCCAGAAGCGCGGTGGTTACGTGCTGGCCTGGGACAACAACGAGACCCAGGGCACCCTCGGCATGCGGGCGCAGCAGGACTTCCACGCCCGCACGGTGCGGGACATGCTGCGCGACCTGGGCCAGTTCCAGGGTGCGCAGGGACGCGTCGGCGACCTGTCGCAGTACGTCCGCTCGCAGGGCGAGGGGATGTTCGACGTGCTCGCCTCGGACGAGTCGGCGACCGGCGGTGAGATGCTGACCGCCGCCGCGTTCGCCGAGATCCGGGACGTGGTCAGCCGCTTCTACAAGCTGATCTTCGTGGACACCGGCAACAACGTCCGGGCGCAGAACTGGCAGGCCGCCATGGACGCCACCGACCAGTTGGTGGTCACCATGTCGGCGCGGAACGACTCGGCCGAGACCGCCGCCCGGATGCTGGACCATCTGGAGCAGAGCGGCCGGCAGCGGCTGGTCCGGCAGGCGGTCACGGTGGTCTCGATGCCACCGTCGCGCAAGGAGATCGACCTGCCGGCCATCCAGGCCCACTTCGCCGCCCGCACCCGGGCGGTGCTGCTGGCGCCGTACGAGCGGCTCATCGACACCGGCGAGCCGTTGCGCTACGGCCAGCTCTCGGCCGCCACCCGCGACGCCTGGCTGAAGATCGCCGCGTCGGTGGCGGAGGGGCTGTAGGACGGCGCGACGGCCGGCCCGGGGTCCGGGCCGGCCGTCGCGGGACGGATCAGTCGCTGGCCAGCGCATCCCCGGCGGCCGGGTCGCAGTCGCGGAGGAACTGGGCGCAGCGGGCCGCCTCGTCCGCCTCGCCGATCTCACCGGCGGCCCGGGAGAGCACGTAGAGGCAGCGGAGGAAGCCCTGGTTGGGCGCGTGCGACCAGGGCACCGGGCCGTGTCCCTTCCAGCCGCTGCGGCGCAGCTGGTCCAGGCCCCGGTGGTAGCCGGTGCGGGCGTACGCGTACGCCGGGACGACCTGGCCCGCGGCGAGCGCGCGGCCGGCCAGCGACGCCCAGGCCGCACTGTAGGTCGGGAAGCGGGCGGCGACCTCGGCGTACGCCTCTTCGGTGCCCTGCTCGACCGCGGCGGCGAGCGCGGCGTCGGCCTCCTCGGAAACCGGGAGCAGCGTGGCCGGTGGCTCTGGCAACAGGTTCTGCATCGCCCCATTCAACCCGCTTCGCCCTGGCGCGCGCGAGGGGGGCCGGCCGGCCGGTCGGCTGAACGGCTGAGGGTTTCGTCACGCCTCGGCGGGACCACACGTACCCGCGGCCCATGCCGCCGCGGTGGTTCTTGCACTACAACTACAGGTCCGGAGCCTCCCCAGGACCGGTTACGCAGGAGCCCGGCGGCGCACCCGCCGGGCTCCTGTCCGTACCGCCCGGGTTTGCGAGGTTGCCCGGCCGGGGCAGGATGATCTGGTGCCGACCCCACCACCCGCGGACGTCATCGAGCCGCACGCGCCCCACGTCGACGAGGTCCAGACCCGGACCGAGTTCGATCACCGGCTGGCCGGGGGGACCCTCGCCGGCCTGACCGTGCAGGGTCTCCGCCTCGACCTGGATCCGGTTCCGGACCTGCGCGACGTCGACGTCGCCGGCACGCTCTTCGTCGGCTGCCGGTTCGCCGACCGTGAGGTGGGCGCGGACCTGGTCCGCCGGGGCGCCAACGTCGTGCCGCCGTTCTCCGGGCTGCCCTACCCGACCCAGCCGTCGCACCTCTACACCGCCGAGGACCTGGCCGCCGGCTTCGCCGAGGGCGGGTTCGCCGAGATGTACGACACCCGGGTGTACGCGCACTTCCGGGCGCACGGCGGCGCGCTGCCGGACGTCCGCGAGGCGCTCGGTCAGCGGCTGCACGACCACGGCGTGGACAACGCGCTCGCCGACGCGACCCGGGCGTGGCTGGCCGTGCACGGGCCGCAGTCCGTGGTGGGCGTGATGGGTGGGCACGCGGTGCCGCGCGGCAGCGCCGCGTACCGGATGGCGGCGGTGCTGGGTTGGGAGCTGGCGCGCGCGGACCGCCTGGTGGTGACCGGCGGCGGTCCGGGGGTGATGGAGGCGGCGAACCTCGGCGCGTTCCTGGCGGCCTGGCCGGCCGAGGAGCTGTCCGCCGCGATCGACGTGCTGGCCGCCGCGCCGGACTTCACCGACCACGACCGTTACACGGCGGCGGCGCTGGCGGTACGCAAGCGGTACGCGGACGGCCCGTCGCTGCCCTCGCCCCGGCCGGCCGCGCCGGACACCGGGTGGGCCCGCTCCGGCGGCCTGGCCATCCCCACCTGGTTGTACGGCCACGAACCGGCGAACCTGTTCGCCGGCCGGATCGCCAAGTATTTCTCCAACGCCATCCGGGAGGACACCATCCTGCGCCTGGCCCGGGGCGGCATCGTGTTCGCGCCCGGCAGGGCCGGCACCGTGCAGGAGGTGTTCCAGGCCGCCACCAAGACGTTCTACGGCACCGACGGGGCCAGCGGCGCGTACGTCTTCCTCGACCGCGCGTTCTGGACCACGGAGCTGCCGGTGGAGTCGCTGCTGCGGCCGTTGTTCGCCGCGTCCCCGTTCGGCGACCTGTCCCGCACGATCCACCTCACCGACGACGTCCGCGAGGCGGTCACGCTGCTGGTGAAGTGAAAGGAGGGGCCCCTTGTTGACAGACGTCTGTTAACAAGGGGCCCCTCCTTTCACGCGGAGCGCGTTACTTCATCCGGGTGCCGGTGGAGCGCAGGTGCTCGCAGGCCTCGACCACGCGGGCGGCCAGGCCGGCCTCGGCCAGCTTGCCCCACGCCCGCGGGTCGTACTGCTTCTTGTTGCCGACCTCGCCGTCGATCTTCAGCACGCCGTCGTAGTTGCGCAGCATGTGGTCCGCGACCGGGCGGGTGAAGGCGTACTGCGTGTCGGTGTCGATGTTCATCTTCACCACGCCGTAGTCCAGCGCCTCCCGGATCTCCTCCAGCAGCGAGCCGGAGCCGCCGTGGAAGACCAGGCTGAGCGGCTTCTCCTTGCCGTACTTGGCGCCGACCGCGTCCTGGATCTGCTTGAGCACCTCGGGACGGAGCTTCACGTTGCCCGGCTTGTAGACGCCGTGCACGTTGCCGAAGGTCAGCGCCGCCATGTAGCGGCCCTTCTCGCCCAGGCCGAGCGCCTCGACCATGGCCAGGCCGTCGTCCACGGTGGTGTAGAGCTTGTCGTTGATGGCGTTCTCGACGCCGTCCTCCTCGCCACCGACGACGCCGACCTCGATCTCCAGGACGATCTTGCCCTTGGCGGCCTCGGCGAGGAGCTGCTCGGCGATCTCCAGGTTCTCCGCCACCGGCACGGCCGAGCCGTCCCACATGTGCGACTGGAACAGCGGCTCCTGGCCGTTCTTGACCCGCTCCTGGGAGATGGCCATCAGCGGCCGGACGAACTTGTCCAGCTTGTCCTTCGGGCAGTGGTCGGTGTGCAGCGCGACCGTCACCGGGTAGTTCTTGGCCACCTCGTGCGCGTACGCGGCGAACGCGGTCGCGCCGGTCACCATGTCCTTGACCGACGGGCCGGACAGGTATTCCGCGCCACCGGTGGAGACCTGGATGATGCCGTCGCTCTCCGCGTCGGCGAAGCCCTTGAGCGCCGCGTTCAGCGTCTGGGAGGAGGTCACGTTGATCGCGGGGTACGCGTACCGGCCGGCCTTGGCCCGGTCCAGCATCTCCGCGTAAGCCTCGGGGGAAGCGATGGGCATGTCGAACGCTCCTTACTTACCGCTCTCGGCCGTACAGGCCGTCGTCTTTCCTCGGGTGCGCCGGACCGCGCTGTCCACCGCGGGCAGTATCCCGTAGAAGCGAACGCGGGACACAACCGACCCGGGCACCGCTCACCGTTCCTCCAGACGGTCCGGCACGGCGACGCTGATCAGCCAGCTCACCACCGACACCACGATGGCCCCCCAGAAGGCGGCCCAGAAGCCGTCGACGTGGAACGGCAGGCGCAGCACGCCGGCGATCCAGTCGGTCAGCAGGAACAGCAACGCGTTCACCACGAGCGCGAACAGACCGAGCGTGAGCAGGTAGAACACACAGCCGAACACCTTGATGAGCGGCTTGAGCACCGCGTTGACCACGCCGAAGACGAGCGCCACCACGATCAGCGTGAACACCGTGTTGCCGCCGTTGCGGCCGGTGACATGCACCCCGGGCACGATCAGCGTGGTCACCCACAGCGCGACCGCGGTGATCGCCAGCCGGATGAGGAAGCCCACGTGACCATCCTGGCATTCCGGCCACGCGCCGGGTAGCGCAATCGCCGACTCCGCGCTTCGCCCGGCTCCGAGCGGTGGCCCGGACCAGCCCGTACGGTGGTGGGGACACGGTCGGAACGAGACGCAGGGAGGGACGATGGGACAGCCCGACGAGGACTTCGCCCCGAGCGACCACCTCGCTCCGGAGGAACGGGACCCCGAGGCGGAGCCGGCCGACGCGGTCGAGCAGGCCGCCCCGGCCACCCTCGACGACACCGACGGTGAGCCGCACCGGGGCCTGGAGGTCGCCGACTGGGACGCCATGGAGCAGGCCCGCGTGGTGGGCGCCGACGAGGACGACTACCGCTGACGATGGTCAGCGCAGGCTGACGACCTGCGCCGGGTGGGCGGCGGTCCAGTCGGCCAGCCGGTCGCCACGCAACGCGGCCAGGAAGCCGTCGACGAGTGTCGGGTCCGCTTCGAAGCCGCGCGCCGTCCATTCCTGGTAGCGGACCGGCAGGCCGAGCGCGACCGGGTCGGCGGTGCCCGCCCGAACGGCCACGGAGAGCAGCGCCGGCAGGGACAGGTCACCGGTGTCCGTGGTCAGGGCCGGGCCGACCTGGCCGACCAGCCGGCCGAGGCGTACCGGATCGGTGGTGATCCCCTGCTCGTGTATCTGGCGGAGCAGGCCGGCCGCGTACCGGAGCGCGTTGCGTTCCCGGTCCAGCACGGCGTCGCGCAGGCCGTACCGCTGTCGGAGCAGGTCCACCGCCTGCGCGCCGTCGAGGCGCTGACAGCCGGCCGGGAAACGCCTGTCGGTGTGCACCGAGCGCACCGCCGCCGGCAGGCAGACCGGTACGCCGCCGACCGCGTCGGTGAGCGTCCGGGTGGCCTGGTAGGTGAGCACCGCCCCGGCGTCCACCCGCGCCCCGGTCAGCCGGGTGACCGCCTGGCGGGTGGCCCGGTAGCCGGCCGCCAGGTCACCCGACCCGGCACCCAGGGCGAAGGTCGCGCTGAGCTTGTCCGTCCCGCCGCCGGGCATCGGCACGAGCAGGTCACGCGGGATGGACACGAGGTAGAGCCGGCTCCGGTCGGCCGGCACGTGCACCAGCACGATCGAGTCGGCCCGCCGGCTCGCGTCCGCCTGGTCCAGGCCGAGCAGCAGCACGTTCAGCGCGGTGGCGGGGGGCGGCGACGGCGCGGCGGTGGCGAGAGGCGTGGGCTGTGGTGGTCGGGGCGCCACCACGGTGAAGCCGACGAGCGCGACGGCGGCCACCGCCAGCGCGGTGCCGGCCAGGCGTACCCGCCGACGGCGACGACGTCGACGGGCCACCGCCCGGTCGATGGCGGCCCGGACCGGGCCGGTGGACGGCGTCAGCGCCTCGTACCGGGCGAACGCGGCCCGCAGCTCGTCCTCGATCATGAGCAGACCTCCACGTGTTCGGCTCGGAGCGTGGCCAGGGCGCGCGAGATGCTGGACCGGACGGTGCCGACGGCGCAGCCGAGCACGTCGGCGATCTCCGCGTCGGACAGGTCCTCGTAGTAGCGCAGCACCAGCGCGGCGCGCTGCCGTCGCGGCAGCCGGGACAGCCAGGACCAGACCTGGTCCCGGTCCACCGCGGACTGGGCGTGGTCGGCGGGCGCGGGCACCGCGTCGTCCGGCTCGCCACGCAGCAGCACCCGGCGGGCCCACGAGCCGCGCCGCCAGTCCACGAACTGGTTGGTGAGCATCCGGCGCACGTACCGTTCCGGCGCGTCGGCGCGGGCCACCCGTCGCCAGTGGAGCTGGACCCGGACCATGGTCTCCTGCACCAGGTCCTGGGCCTGGTGCGGGTCGCCGGTCAACATGACCGCGTACCGCAGCAGCGCGCCCAGCCGCGCGTCGACGAACTCCTCGTACGTCACTGCACCTCCCGGTGTCCCGCTCGATAGACGGGCCCGGGGGCACCGAACATTGCGGCGGCGGTGATCAACCGTTCGGTCAATGTTCGCCGTTCGGGGCACCGGGCCGGCTTAAGGAATCTTTAAGCTCCACGGGCTCCACCTGATCATCCCCACGGGAGGACCCCCTACATGCTCAGCAACTCCACCCGGCGCTGGCTCGCCGGGTTGGGCGTCGCAGGCGCGTTCGTCGCCGCCTCCGCCACCCCTGCCGTCGCCGCGGCTCCCCAGATCAAGCTGGGCCTCTACTTCAGCGACACCACGATCGCGACGAACTCCGACGGCAAGATCGGGGACAGCCGAATCTTCAGCTCCGCCCCGACCGTGCTGCACGACGTCGCGGTCCGCTACGACTTCTCCGACCTGGCCGGCAAGGTGACCGTCAGCAACGAGGACGACCCCTACTGCAGCGCCCCGTCGGAGTACGTGCTGCTCTGCGCCGACCCGTTCGACATCGACGCTTACGAGTGGGGTTCGACCGGCATCTTCGAGGTGCAGCTCAAGGCCACCGCCAAGGCGAAGGACGGCGATGCCGGCACGCTGAAGGTGACCATGACCGCGGCCGGCTACGACCCGGTCTCGCACGACGCGAAGATCCGGGTCGGCGAGGGCGTCGACCTGGCCGCCGGTCCCGAGACCAAGACGTCGGTCGCGCCGGGTGGCACCTTCACCGCTCCGGCCACGGTCAGCAACGCAGGCGAGCTCACCGCCAAGGGCGCAGTCGCCATCTTCTACAACGACTACGGCCTCAACGCGGCCAAGCACTTCAACAACTGCACCTACGCGGGCGACGAGCTGCGCACCTGCACGTTCGACGAGGAAATGCCCTCGGGCAGCACCTTCAGCGCGTCGCTGCCGTACGTCCTCGGCGCGGACACCTACGCCCCGAGCTCCAAGTACGGCGAGATCATCTGGATGACCCCGGCCGAGTTCGAGGACTTCCAGAAGGACGTGGGCTTCTACCAGGAGACCATCGGCAAGCCGGGCACCGACGGCGAGCTGGCCCTCACCCAGGTCCCCGGCAAGGCGACCGCCCGGGGCTTCCAGGCCGATCGGCAGCCGGAGAACAACGGCGCGATCATGACGGTGACGGCAACCGGTAAGAACGGCACCGATCTCGAGGCCCTCGGCACCTCGGTGACCGGCAAGGCCGGCGCCACGGTGAAGGCGAACTTCGGGCTGCGGAACAACGGCCCGGCGACGCTCGACTACAACCGGGCGGGCAGCTCGGTCACCTACCTGAACTTCGACGTGCCGCAGGGCACGACGGCGGTCGCCGTACCGGAGAACTGCATCACCCGGAACGGCGAGGAGTGGGGCGAGCCGGGCGAGCCGGGCCAGCGCCACTACTTCTGCTACTTCGGCAGCGTGCTGAAGGCCGGCGAGTCGGCGATGCTGGACTTCTCGCTCCGGATCGACAAGGTGATCGCCAACGCGACCGGGCCGGTGAAGATCAATGTCACATGCCAGTGCGACGGCGGCTTCATCCGTGACCTGAAGCCGGCCAACGACACCGCCAAGGTCGTCGTGAACGCCGCTCCGGGTGGTGGCGACGGCGGCCAGGGTGGCGGTGACGGCGGCACGCTGCCGATCACCGGTTCCTCCACCGGCCTGATCGCCGGCATCGGCGCGCTGCTGCTCGCCGCCGGCTTCGGCGGCTACGTGGTGGCCCGCCGCCGCAAGACCCGCTTCGTCGCCTGACCGAACCACACCGGGTGCCCCGCCGACCACCACATCGGCGGGGCACCGCCACATCCAGAGCACCCCGAAGAAGAAAGACCCCAGAAGCAGCACGGTCCGAAGGAGAACGACCACGACAGGGTTTCCGGGGGAGCCCGACCCGCGCAGGGATCAAGCCTGACCGCCCGGAGCGGGTCGGGCTCCCCCGGAAACCCCCACGACACGACGGCAAAGATCAAGGAACATCAACCCCGTGCTGCTGACCCTCACCACGACCCACCGCCCCGCCACCGACCTCGGCCACCTCCTCGTCAAGCACCCGGACCGCGTGCAGAGCTTCGACCTGCCCGCCGGCACCGCGCACGTGTTCTACCCGGAGGCGGACGAGGCGCGGTGCACGGCGGCGCTGCTGGTCGAGGTGGACCCGCTGAAGCTGGGCGGGGGCCGGGGCCGCCGACAGTCGACCTCCCCGGAGGGCTTCACGCTCGGGCAGTACGTCAACGACCGCCCGTACGCCGCCTCCAGCCTGCTCTCCTCGGCGCTGACCAAGGTGTTCCGCTCGGCGCTGCGCGGCGAGTCCCGGGACCGCCCCGAACTGGCCGCCACCGACCTCCCGCTGACCGTACGGGTGCCGGTGCTGCGCTGCCGGGGCGGTGCCGAGCTGGCGGTACGCGTCTTCGCCCCGCTCGGCTGGACCGTGACGGCCACCCCGGTCCCGCTCGACGAGACGTACCCGGACTGGGGTGACAGCCGCTACGTCGACCTGACGCTGACCGGGACGCTGCGGCTCGCCGACGCCCTCAACCACCTGTACGTGCTGCTGCCGGTGTTGGACGACGCCAAACACTACTGGGTCGCCCCGGACGAGGTGGACAAGCTGCTGCGGGCCGGCTCCGGCTGGCTGGCCGACCACCCGGAGCGGGGCCTGATCACCCGCCGCTACCTGGCGCACCGCCGGGCCCTGGCCGGCGCGGCGCTGGCCCGCCTGGCCGAGCTGCGCCTGGCCGACGAGCCGTCCGCCGACGACAGCGTCGACCCGGGCGCCGCCGAGGACGCGCCGGCCGGGGACGCGGACCCGCGTCGCACGTCGCTGGCGGTACGCCGGCGGGAGGCGGTGCTCGCCGCGTTGCGCGACAGCGGCGCGAGCCGGGTGCTGGACCTGGGCTGCGGTGGTGGCGCGCTGCTCACCGCGCTGGCCGCCGACCGGCGGTTCACCGAGGTGGTGGGCGTCGACGTGGCCGACCGGTCGCTCGCCATGGCGGCCCGCCGGCTGCGGCTGGACCGGCTGCCGGAGCGGCAGCGGGACCGCATCCACCTGCGGCAGTCGGCGCTGACCTACCGGGACGACCGGCTGCGCGGCTACGACGCGGCGGTGCTGATGGAGGTGGTCGAGCATCTCGACCCGCCCCGGCTGCCGGCGCTGGAGGACGCGGTGTTCGGCCACGCCCGCCCCGGCACGGTGGTGGTGACCACCCCGAACGTGGAGTACAACGTCCGCTACGAGGGACTCGCGCCCGGCCGGTTCCGGCACGCCGACCACCGGTTCGAGTGGACCCGGCCCGAGTTCGCGGCCTGGGTGGCCCGGGTGGCGGCGGCGCACGGCTACACCGCCACGATCGGCGGCGTCGGCGACGACGACCCCGAGGTGGGCAGCCCCACCCAGCTAGCGGTCTTCACCCGGAACGACCGCGACGACCGGAAGGAGGAGACGAGCCGATGACCGTTCTGGACATTCCCGAGCTGGCGCTGGTGGCGCTGGTCGGCGTCTCCGGCGCCGGCAAGTCCACGTTCGCCCGCCGCCACTTCGCGCCCAGCCAGGTGCTCTCCTCGGACATGTTCCGTGGCCTCGTCGCCGACGACGAGAACGACCAGTCGGCGTCCGCCGACGCGTTCGACGCGCTGCACCACGTGGCCGGCATCCGGCTACGACGCGGTCGGCTGACCGTGGTGGACGCGACGAACCTCCAGCCGCACGCCCGGGCCGGGCTGATCCGGGTGGCCCGGGAGCACGACGTGCTGCCGGTGGCGATCGTGCTGGACGTGCCGGAGACGGTGGCCTGGGAACGCACCGAGGCGCGCACCGACCGGACGCACGGCCGGCAGGTCCTCACCCGGATGCGGCGTGACCTGCGGCAGTCGTACGGGCGGCTGGCCCGGGAGGGCTTCCGCAAGGTGCACGTGCTGCACGGGGTCGAGGAGATCGACGCGGCCGAGGTCCGCTACGAGAAGCTGTTCAACGACCGCCGCGAGCTGACCGGCCCGTTCGACATCGTCGGGGACGTGCACGGCTGCCGCGCAGAGCTGGAGGCGCTGCTGTCCCGGCTCGGGTACGCGCTGCGCCGCGACGACGCGGGCCGCCCGGTGGACGCGTCACACCCGTCGGGGCGTACCGCGGTCTTCGTGGGTGACCTGGTGGACCGCGGCCCGGACTCGCCCGGCGTGCTCCGCCTGGTGATGGGCATGGTGGCGGCCGGGCACGCGATCTGCGTGCCGGGCAACCACGAGCAGAAGCTGCTGCGCAAGCTGCGCGGCCGGGACGTGCGGCTCACCCACGGCCTGGCCGAGACGATGGCGCAGCTCGCCGCGGAGCCGGCGGAGTTCGTCGCCGGGGCGGAGGCGTTCATCGACGGCCTGGTCAGCCACTACGTGCTCGACGGCGGCCGGCTGGTGGTGGCGCACGCCGGTCTGAAGGAGGCGTACCACGGCCGGGCGTCCGGCCGGGTGCGGTCGTTCGCGCTCTACGGCGAGACCACCGGCGAGACGGACGAGTACGGCCTGCCGGTGCGTTACCCGTGGGCGCGCGACTACCGGGGTTCGGCCATGGTCGTGTACGGGCACACGCCGACGCCGGAGCCGGAGTGGGTCAACAACACGATCTGCCTGGACACCGGCTGCGTGTTCGGCGGCAAGCTGACCGCGCTGCGCTACCCGGAGAAGGAGCTGGTGGCGGTCCCGGCGGAGCGGGAGTGGTACGCGCCGGCCCGCCCGCTGGTCCCGCCCGCCCCGGCGCGGCCGGACACCGTGCTGGACGTGGCGGACGTGACCGGTCGGCGGCACCTGACCCACGCGTACGGGTCGCTGACCGTGCCGGCCGAGAACGCCGCCGCCGCGCTGGAGGTGATGAGCCGGTACGCGCTGGACCCGGGCCGGCTGGTGTGGCTGCCGCCGACCATGGCGCCCTGCTCCACGTCGACCGTGGAGGGGTTCCTGGAGCACCCGGCGCAGGCGTTCGCCGACTACCGCGCGGCCGGCGTCGACCGGGTGGTGTGCGAGGAGAAGCACATGGGCTCCCGCGCCGTGGTGCTTGTGGAACGGGAGCCGGGCCGGTTCGGCGGCGGGGCGGTGCACACGCGTACCGGCCGGCCGTTCTTCGGGCCGCCGCTCGACCACGAGCTGCTGGCCCGGGTGCGCGCCGCGGTCACCACCGCCGGTCTCTGGGCCGAACTGGACACCGACTGGCTGCTGCTCGACACGGAGCTGCTGCCCTGGTCGGCGAAGGCGGGCGGCCTGATCCGCGAGCAGTACGCCAGCGTGGGCGCGGCCGGCCGGGCGGCGCTGCCGGCGGTGCTGGCCACGCTGGACGCCGCGGCCGGGCGCGGGCTGCCGGTGGACGGGTTGCGGGCGCGGATGGCCGAGCGGGCCGCCGAGGTGACGGCGTACTCGGCCGCGTACCGGGCGTACGTCGGTCCGACGGACGGGTTGCGCGGCGTCACGCTGGCCCCGTTCGCGGTGCTGGCCGGTGCCGGGGCGAGCTACGCGGACCGGAACCACGGCTGGCATCTGGCGCTGGCGGACCGGCTCCGCACGGCCGACCCGGAGTTCTTCACGCCGACCCGGCGGCTGGTGGTGGAGCTGGCCGACGAGGCGGCGGTGTCGGCGGCCACCGACTGGTGGCTGGCGCTGACCGCCGCCGGTGGCGAGGGCATGGTGGTCAAGCCGCACTCCGGCCTGGCCGCCCGGTCGCCGAAGGGCTCGTTGCTCCAGCCCGGGATCAAGTGCCGGGGTCGGGAGTACCTGCGGATCATCTACGGTCCCGGGTACACCGAGCCGGCGCAGCTCGCCGCGCTGCGCAAGCGTTCGCTGGGCCGCAAGCGCGGCCTGGCGTTGCGGGAGCACGGCCTGGGCCTGGCCGCCCTGGACGCGCTCGCCGAGGACGCTCCGCTCTGGCGTCGTCACGAGCTGGTGTTCGCGATCCTCGCCTGCGAGTCCGAGCCGGTCGACCCGCGCCTCTGACCCCCGCCCACCCCGGGGGCAGGGGGTGGGCGGGTACCCTATGTGGCCGTGGACACAGCAGAGAAGACCCGGATGATCTCCGAGAACGTGGCGTTGAACCCGCTCGACCCGAAGGACCTCATCCACACCTTCGGGATGATCGGCGTCTGGGCGATCCTGTTCGCCGAGACCGGTCTGCTGGTCGGCTTCTTCTTCCCGGGTGACTCGCTGCTCTTCCTGGCCGGGGTGGCCGCCTCGCCGGTGGCCGACGCCATCTTCGGTGACGGCACCCGGTTGTCGCTGGCCGGGCTGATGATCGGCGGCCCGATCTGCGCGATCGCCGGCGCGCAGCTCGGGCACTGGCTCGGCGCGCGTTACGGCCGACGCATGTTCGACAAGCCCAACTCCCGGCTGTTCAAGCGGGAGTACGTGGCGAAGGCGGAGTACTACTTCCAGAAGTTCGGCCCGGCCAAGGCCGTGGTGCTGGCCCGGTTCATCCCGATCGTGCGGACGTTCCTGAACCCGGTGGCCGGGGTGCTCGGCATGCCGGCCCGGCAGTTCTTCGTGTGGAACGTGGTCGGCGCGGTCCTCTGGGTGGACGGCATCCTGCTGATCGGCTACCTGCTGGCCCGCCAGATCTACGACGCCATCGGCGACAAGATCGACAGGTACATCCTGCCGGTCGTCGCGTTGATCATCCTGATCTCGGTGCTGCCGATCTTCTTCGAGTTCCTCCGCGACCGGAGGGCGCGCAAGCGCGGCGAGGCGGTCGCGGTGATCGCCGCGGCGACCGCGGCCGGCGCCGTGGACGCCGCCCGGGACGCTCTCGACGGCGACGACCACCCGCACGGGCACGGCGGCCAGCACCGCCGCTGACCGGTTCGGACACACCGAAGGCCGGCCCCCGGGCGGGGGCCGGCCTTCGCGTCTGACCTGTCGGGTCGCGGGTGACACGGATGACGACAGCCGTCACCGTGCGTCGATGGCGCCACCCCTGGCACGCCACCGGTCACCCACATCCGGGCGGAACGGCCTGTCGGGTTCGACGCGCGTGTCAGCGCGCCGGGACCCGGCCGGCCGACCCGTCCGCAAACGGGCCGTGGTGTCAGCGAGCCTTCTTGGTGGCCCGCTTCCGCGGCGGGGTGAGCAGATCCGCGATCGTGGCGATCGCGGTCGGCACCAGCCGGTAGTACGCCCAGACACCGCGCTTCTCCCGCTCCAGCAAGCCGGCCTCGGTGAGGATACGCAGGTGGTGACTGACCGTCGGCTGCGAGAGGCCGAGCGGCGCGGTGAGGTCACACACGCACGCCTCCCCCTCGGGAGCCGACTGGATCAGGCTGAGCAGCCGCAGCCGGGCGGGGTCGGCGAGGGCCTTGAGGACCCCCGCCAGCCGCTCGGCGTCGGCGCGTTCGATCGGCTCGCCGGCAAGCGGCGAGATCTGAGGCATGGTCATTTCAGCCAACGCAGTTCCCACGTATTCCATCCTTCCACCAGCAGCATCGATCCGCCTGCATATCAGCAGATCCGAATCGGCAAACTTTTAGGCCACAAGGCCGAGGTCAGCCAACGTATAGGCCGCCCGATAAGGCAGTCCGGCGGCTCGCACCGCGTCGCCGGCGCCTCGATCAACAATAACCGCCACGCCCACGACTTCCGCGCCCGCCTCACGCAACGCCTCGATGGCGGTCAACACACTTCCGCCCGTGGTCGAGGTGTCCTCCACCGCCAACACCCGACGCCCGGACACGTCCGGCCCCTCGATCCGGCGCTGGAGGCCGTGCGCCTTGCCCGCCTTCCGGACCACGAAGGCGTCCAGCGGGCGGTCGGCGCCGGCCGAGGCGTGCAGCATCGCGACGGCCACCGGGTCGGCGCCCAGGGTCAGGCCACCGACCGCGTCGTACGCCCAGTCCGCGGTGAGGTCGCGCATCACCCGGCCGATCAGGGGAGCGGCCTGGTGATGGAGCGTGACGCGACGCAGATCGACGTACCAGTCCGCCTCACGGCCCGACGAGAGCACCACCCGACCGTGGACCACAGCCAGGTCAGTGATGAATTTACGCAGGTCGTCGTGGTCGCCCATGGCGATAGAGCGTACTTCCCGAGTCTGTACGCCGTCTGCGGGGCCCACCGCCGTCAACCCTCCGGGCGACCGATGAGTGGCGATGCCCGGCTACGCTGTGCGACCGTCCATCCCGGCCCGGCGACGGATCGACCCGATCGCCGGGTGCACCGCCCGGTCACCCACCAGCCCGGTCGACAGCTCCCCGGGTGTCGCGCGTGAAGCCGCGCAGCAGCCGTTTCGGCGCGTGCCGCAGCCCGGCCACGGCCAGCTTGTACTTCCAGTCCGGAACGCTCACCAATTTGCCTTTGCCCAGGTCACGCAGCCCTTCATCGACGACGGAGTCGGCCCGCAGCCAGGCCCAGGCGGGCAGTCGGGACATGTCGATGCCGGTTCGCTCGTGGATTCCGGTACGCGTGTAGCCGGGGCAGAGCGCCATCACGCGTACACCGAGCGGAGCCACCGACTGGCCGATCGACTCACTGAAATTGGTCACCCACGCCTTGCTGGCGGAGTATGTCGATCCCGGCATGGGCACCCCGAACCCCGCAACCGAAGAGACATTTATCACTGCCCCATGACCTCGTTCGATCATCGGGCCGAGAGCCGCGTGGGTGAGCCGGAGCACCGCCAGCACGTTGAGCCGCACCAACCGCACCTCGTCCGGGACCGCCGACCTGACGAACGGAGTGTCCAGACTGACCCCGGCATTGTTCACCAGCAGGTCCACCGGCGGGCCGGCGGTCAGCCGGCGCTCAACCACGGCCCAACCGTCGTCGGTGGACAGATCGGCCGGCACGGTCCTGACCTCGCCGCCGTGCCGGCCGGTCAGCTCGGCCGCCAGCGCGTCGAGCCGGGCGGCGTCCCGGGCCACCAGCACCAGGTCCCACCCGTCGGCGGCGAGCCGGCGGGCGAACGCCTCGCCGATCCCCAGGCTGGCGCCGGTGATGAGGGCCCGGCGACGGACGGGTGCGGCGGCGTCGGTCATGGACGATCCTCCGGAGGGGGCGGGCCGGACGGGGACGACGGGGGCGCGGACGGCGGCATCGACGGCGCGGACGCGGGTGGCGGCTGCGGCGCGGACGCGGGTGGGTTCGAGGGCCCGGTCGGTGCGGTCAGGCCGGGTGGCGGGCCCCAGGGCGTCGGCCCGGAGGCGGGCCCGCCGGACACGGTCGCGCCGTAGCCGGTGGCCGGGCCGGACCGCGCCGGGGCCGGACGGCGCAGGAAGGCGTTCGCCGAGGGCGCCGCGAGCAGCGCGGCGACCACCACGTACCCGAGGATCTGCGCCACCAACATGGCCGCGTTCGCCGCGATCCAGAAGTTCGGGTACGCGTCGCCGACCAGCCCCAGCAGGTCGGCGGTGACCCGGTCGTCGGCACCGAGCCGCAGCGGGGCGGCCCGCTGCCCGACCAGCGTCGCGAACCCGCAGCAGCCGCAGAGCAGCCCCAGCCCGGCGACCGCCCAGGTGGCCACCCGTGCGCCGGGGCGACCGGAACGCAGCCCGAGCGCGAGCCCGACCAGCAGCAGCGCGGCCAGCACGCCGAGCACGGCGGCCAGCACGGTCGAGCCGCGCAGCAGGCCGGCGACCCGGTCGATGTCGTCCCCGCCCGCATCGGTGCCCGCCGCGGCGGCCCGGAAGCGGTCCACCGTGCCGCCGGCGATCACCAGGTTCGTCGCCGCGTACGCCACCGCGCCGACCGCCATCAGCAGCAGCACCGCCACCGCCGCGACGACCGTGCCCGGCCGGCGGAGCGCGGCCCGATCGGGGTACGACACGACAGGTCCCTCCGGTAGGCGTCGGCTTGCAACCTACTCGGAGGGACCGTCGGCGTCGCTGATATCCGGACGTCAGTTTCCGGAGGGCGGCTCCGGGTCACGGCGCTCGCCCGGCTGACCGGTCGGCCCGGTCGGCCCGGTCGGTCCGGTCGGCCCGGTCGGTCCGGCCGGTCCGGCCGGTCCGGCCGGCGGCGTGGTCGGCGGCTGGTCGGGGGTCGACGGGTACGCCGGGTACGCCGGGTCGCCCGACTGCCCCGGAGCCGACGGGTAACCGGGGTCGGCCGACTGGCCCGGTGCCGACGGGTACGCCGGGTAGGCGCCACCCGGCACCGGCGGCTCCCAGCCCGCCTTCGGCTTGCGGAAGAACTCGTTCGCCTTCGGCAGCGCCAGCAGGATCAGCGCGCCCAGCAGCGCGAGCAGCGCGACGACGCCGAGCAGCGTGCTGACCGGGGCGAACCAGGACGGCAGCGCGTCCTCCAGCCGGCGCTGGATCTCCTGCCCGCTGGGCAGGTCGCCGCTGGTGTTGCCGCCGCCCATGGTGCCGCCGGAGACGCCGTTGAGCAGGCTGCCACCGGTGCAGCAGAACAGGATGCCGCCCACCACCCAGGTGGTGATGCGGGAGGCGTTCTTGCCCCGGTTGTTCAGCAGCGCCAACACGACGAGACCGGCCGCCAGCAGCAGCGACAGGATCGACGTGCCGATGGTGAAGGCGTACGCGACGTCGCCGGCCGACTCGGCCGAGGTGCCGGCGTACGCGTCTTTCAGCACGTCCCGGATCTTGCCGATGACGGACAGCGTCACGATCAGGTTCAGCACCTGGATCGCGGCGACGAGAATGAGCAGCCAACTGGAAAGCGTCACCACACTGGGACGCGCGCGGGGCGAGGTGCCCGGAGCATCGACCATGATTCTCCCTCCCTGGATGAGATCACCACCGTAGCGATCCCGGGCCAGGTGAGCACGGCAGAAGGGCTCAGCGGTCGGCGGCGCGGCGCAGCCGCCGGTGCTCGGCGGTGACCACGCCGAGCAGCGTCAGGTCGAGCGCCCCTGTCGGTCAGCCCGCCGGGCAGGCCGCTGAGCACCAGGTCGAGCGCGTAGAAGCAGTCGGTGCGGGCGGTGACGAACTTGCCGACCTCGTCGATGAAGAGCCCGAACCCGAAGCCACCGACCACCGCGCCGGCGGTGCGTGGCCCGCCGCCGAGGAACACCAGCGCGATGCCCAGGCCGACGACGAGCAGCAGGCCACCCCGGAGCACGTGCGCGATGTGCAGCCCACCGCCGCCGAGCTGCGGGTAGTTGGCGGCCTGGAGGTAGGCCCGGACGGCCAGCACGGTGACCACACCGGAGAGCACGAACGCCCGGAGGTACGCGGCGGCGTCGATCGCCCGGGTCGGCAGCCGGCGGTGTGCCCGCATGCTCCGAAACCTAGTAGCCGCGCCACTCCTCGCGGGCGTACTCCAGGACCCTGGGCTGCAACAGCGTGGAGGCGGGCACGTCCACCCGGCCACGGTCGGCGGGGAACGTGGCGGCGGCGGCGAGCACCGCCGGGGTGAGGAAACGCAGCGGCGGCGCGTCGGCCGGCAGGGCCAGCTCCGGCGCTGCGTCGCCGGGCGCGGCGAGCACGAACCCCCAGTCGCCGAAGCTCGGCACGTCGACGTGGTACGGCACGGTCGCGAACCCCGCCTCCCGCACCGACCGCTCGATCGACCAGTACGACCGGGGCGCGAAGTAGGGCGAGCCGGACTGCACCACCAGCCGCCCGCCCGGGGCCAGCACCGGCCGGACCAGCGCGTAGAACTCGACCGTGTAGAGCTTCGCGGTGGCCGTCTCGTCCGGGTCGGGCAGGTCGGCGATCACCACGTCGAAGCGTTGCGTGGCGGTCCGCAGCCAGCCGAACGCGTCCAGGTTGAGCACCCGTACCCGGGGGTCGGTGAGCGAGGCGTGGTTGAGGTCGCGCAGTTGCGGCTCGCTGCGGGCCAGCGTCACCACGGCCGGGTCGAGGTCGACGAGCGTCACCGAGCGCACGTCCGGATACTTCAGGATCTCCCGCGCGGCCAGCCCGTCGCCGGCGCCGAGCACCAGCACGTCGCCGTGCGGCCCGCGCATCGCCGGGTGCACCAGTGCCTCGTGGTAGCGGTACTCGTCGACGGAGCTGAACTGGAGGTCACCGTTGAGGAAGAGCCGCAGGTCGGTGTCGGTGTGGCCGACCTCCCGCACCGAGCGGGTCAGCACGATCTCCTGGTAGCGGCTGCGTTCGGCGTGCACCACCGGGTCGCGGTAGAGCTGCTGGCGGGCGGTCACCTCGAAGTCGTGTGCGGTCACCCAGGCGTACCCGAGCAGGAGCGCGACCACGACGGAGCCGGCGCCGAGGCCGACCCGCGCCCGGCGGCCCAGCTCGTCGCGGAACACCGTGAAGACCAGCACCACCCCGGCGACGGCGTTCACCGCGCCGACCACGAGCGCGCCCTTGAGCTGGCCGAAGATCGGCATCAGCAGGAACGGGAAGGCCAGCCCGCCGAGCAGCGCGCCCACGTAGTCGGCGGCGAACAGGTCGGCCACCGCGCTGCCCGCCGACTGCTCGCGGATGCGTTGCAGCATCACCATCAACAGCGGGATCTCCGCGCCGATCAGCAGGCCGAGCACGAACGCGGTGCCGACCAGCGCCGGGCCGTAGAGGTCCAGCCAGGCGAACGCCGCGTAGAGGCCGAGCACGGAGAGGCCGCCGAGCAGCGCGAGCGTCAGCTCGATCGCGGCGAACGCGGGCGCGGCCCGGGACTGCAACGGCTTCGCGACCAGCGCGCCGACGCCCATCGCGAAGACCATCACGCCGAGCACGATCGACGCCTGCCCGACCGCGTCGCCGATCAGGTAGCTGCCGAGCGCGACCAGCGCCAGCTCGTACACCAGGCCGCAGGCCGCGCAGACGAAGACCGCGAGCAGGACCGCCGCGCGGGCCGCGCGCCACCGCGGCCGCGCGGGCACGTCGACGGTCACGCTTCCTCCCGGGTACGCCCGGCGGGTCCCGCCCCGGCGCGCTGCGCGGGCCCGGCTCCCCGGAGCTGCCGTCGTCGCTGTCGCACGCCCACGGCGATGAGCAGCGCGGCGGCCAGCAGCAGGCCGACGGCGGTGAACAGCCAGCCCTTGCGGTCCCGCAGCAGGTCGTTGCCGGCGCTCGGCAGCGGGGCCGGCGTGCCGCTCGGCGTGGCGGTCGGCGTCGCGGCGGCGGGGGCGGGCTCGGCGAGCCCGACCTCGGCGGCGAGCAGCGGCAGCACGGTCGCCGATCGGGTGATCGCCCAGCCGGGCTCGTCGACGAAGGCGTCCTCGTCCAACCCGAAGCGGCTCAGGCCCGTCGCGATCGGGTAGAGGTCGGCGTGTTCGATGTCGGCGGAGCCGTCGACGCCGACACTCGCCGAGTCCCGCGACTCGCTGCTGGAGGACGTGTAGCGGACGACCGCGGAGACTTCGATCCAGCGCGGGCACCGCGGATCGTCCCGCACCGGCACCCGGTCACCGAGGTTGGAGCCGACGCTGATCTCGGTGCTGTAGTCGTAGAGCACCCAGCCGTAGCAGATGCCCTGACCGGTGCTCGCGGCCTGAAGGAGCGGCACGGTCGCGGTCCGCTGCTCGGTCGTCGGTGCGGGCACGTCGGTGCTCTCGCCGCCCCTGATCGCCCCGATGACGCAGGCGCCGACCGTGACCCCGATGATCACCGTCCAGATCAGCACCTGTTGGCGCTTGTTCGGCGGGGTGGTGGCCTTCCCGGTCATCAACTGATGGCGGCGGCGATGATCGCGCCGGTGGCGACGTGCACGGTGGCGGAGATCCACACCGCCGGGTGCGGCTCGGGGTCGACCAGCAGCTCGCCGAGCTTGCCGGGGGTGGCCACGTCGAGCAGCACGAACGCCGCCGCCATGAGCACCAACCCGAGGAATCCGTACGCGGCGGCGCCGACCAGCCCGAGCGTGAAGTCGTCGTCACTGGCCACGATCGCGGCGACCACGACGGTGCCGACGCCGACCAGGTTCGAGGCGAGCAGCAGCGTGGCGTTGCGGTTGCGCTCGGCCCAGATCAGCTCGTGGAGCTTGCCGGGGGTGGCCAGGTCGACAAGCAGGTAGCCGACGGCCATCAGGACCACGCCGACCACGCCGTAGGCGAGGGTGACCAGCAGATCGGTGACGAGATGCTGCACAGGAACTCCAGGGTGAGGGGGTCGGACGGGCTACTTGCCGGCGCCGGGGCCGCCGCCCCGGACGGTGCTGCCTCGGCCCCAGCCCCAGCTGTTGCCGACGACGCTGTGGTACCGGGGGTACGCGGTGGACATCCGCTCCAGCAGGATCACCGAGCCGACGGCGAGCGGGAGGATCACCACCGAGTCGTCGTCGTAGCGCAGGTACACGCCGCTGCCGTCGACGTACTGGTCGGCTGGCTGCCAGGTGTCGGTGATCTCCTTCGAGACCTGGCTCGGCGACCGGTTCGAGGTGTACGCGACGGCCTGCGAGCCGATGTCCCGCCCGGACGCCCGGGAGTAGTGGTCCTGCACGTAGCCGCGTGGTGAGAAGTTGCCGTAGAAGATCGCGAAGGCAGCGACCAGGGCGCCGACCACGGCGACCGCCACGCCCACCACGAACCACCGTCGGTACGTCACAGCTCCTCCACCACCGTCTCGGTCAGGACCAGCTCGTTTGTCTGGGGGTAGGCGTGCCAGGTGCGCCAGGCGACCGGGCCGCCCGGCGGGTCGGGTCGGACGGCGAGCGCGGTGACCGCGTCCTCGTCGCCGGGAAACACCCCGACCAGGGCGAACGGGTCGCCGGCCAGTTCGGCGCGGAGCGCCGCGACCCGGGTGCGCAGGCCGTCGCCGGCCGGCCGCAGCACGGTGGCGGTGAACCGGTAGCCGGCGTTCGCGTCGTGCAGCGTGTCCGGCAGGTGTGGCCGGCGGCCGGGCAGGCAGGCGACCGTCTCGGTCAGCCCGCCGAGGACCACCTGGTGGGAGGCACCGAGCAGGCGCAGCCGCAGTCGGGTCCCGCCGGGCAGGTCGACGTCGCGGACGGCCAGCGCCGGCAGCTCCGGGCCGCCGAGCGTCAGGCTCAGGTCGGCGGCGCGGCTGTCGACGTACGGGGTCTGAAGGGCGACGAGCACGCTCACTTCACCTGGTCCGGGCCGCCTTGCGGATAGATCATCACCTCGGCGCGGCGCAGTTCCTCGCCGAGGTTCACCTCCCAGCCGGCCTCGCCGTACGCCTCGAACGACAGCCGGGCCCCACCGGGCGCCTGGTAGTCGTAGTAGCGCATGGTGCCGCGCGGGTCGAGGCCGGTGCCCTCGGTCGCGGTGTAGCGCGCCTGGCCGGACTCGTCCCAGTTGTAGCGGCGGCCGGCGATCTCCAGCGTCGGGGCGCCCGGCGTCACCGTGGCCCCCGGCTCGCTGGTCCAGAGCACCATCTCCAGGTCCGGCTCCGCCTCGACGGAGAGCCAGCGCTTCACGCCGCCGGCGTCGTCGAGCAGGTGTTCCGCCCAGCTCCAGCCGCCCTCGACCAGGTGCACCGAGCCGCGCACGGTGTACGGCACCTGGCGGATCTCGACGATGTCGCCGGGCTTGAGCGCGCGCGGGTCGCCGCGCAGCGCATCCGCGTCCCGGTCCCGGAACGGGTCACCGGGTGCCGCCTTCGGGCGTGGCGCCGAGCGGGACCTGCGCAGCGCGATCACGGCGATCACCACGCCGGCCACCCCCAGCAGGCACCCCAGCGTGGCCACCACGTACGCCACCGAACCGTTCATGACCGCCTCCCCCCAACCTGCATTGGCGGAGACGGTAACAACCCCGCGCACCTCGGCCGAAGCGCTGTTCGCTGAGTGTGCGATCAGCTACGGTCTGCCGCCGCGAGCCGCTCGGCCGCGTACTCACGCAGCGTGGTGCGGCCCATCACGCAACCGTGGAACGTGGTGAACTCGCCGTCGTCGTCGCGCAGCCGTTCCCAGGCGTTGCGGCCGGCCGCCGGATCGACGGCTTCCAGCAGCGTCGCCGCGTACGCCTTCCCCGCCGGCGAGCCCTTCTTCAGCAGCCGCTCGACCCGCTTCCGGCCCGACTCCGGGTGCTCGCGCAGCTCCTGCTCCAGCCGCCGGTACGCGTAGGTCGGAGGCAGCACCTGCCCGGCGAACCCGACCCCGCCGAAGGCCAGCGTGTCCGCCCCGTCAAGCTCCCGCACCGCCTGATCCAGCTCCCGCTTCCCACTCATACCCCACTATGTGCCCACCCCACCCCCTCCCCACCCCTCCCCCTCCCCCCTTCCCCGCCCCGCCCCTCAGGCGTTGATCAAGGAGTTTGCGTCGGCCGAGGGCCCTTCGGGTGACGCAAACTCCTTGATCAACGAAGTGGGGGTGGGAAGTGCGGCCGGCAGGGGGTGGGTAGGGGAAAGGCCCGGCCGGGAGGCCGGGCCTTTCGGGGTGGAGCGGGTCAGGCGGCGGTTACGGTCAGGGCGTCCTTCGTGTCGGCCAGGTCGACCTGGACCGTGTCGCCGTCGCGGATCTCGCCGGCCAGGAGCGCCTTCGCCAGGCGGTCACCGATGGCCGACTGCACCAACCGGCGCAGCGGGCGCGCGCCGTAGATCGGGTCGTACCCGTGGTCGGCCAGCCAGGTCCGGGCCGCCTCGGTGACGTCCATGCCGAGCCGACGGTCCGCCAGCCGGCGCCGCAGCCGGTCGAGCTGGATGTCGACGATGGCCCGCAGGTCCTCGCCCTGGAGCGCGGCGAACACCACGATGTCGTCGAGGCGGTTGAGGAACTCCGGCTTGAAGTGCGACCGAACCACCGCGAGCACCCCCTCCCGGCGCTCCTCCTCGCTGAGCGTGAGGTCGCTGATCACCGACGACCCCAGGTTCGAGGTGAGGATCAGGATGGCGTTGCGGAAGTCCACCGTCCGGCCCTGGCCGTCGGTGAGCCGGCCGTCGTCGAGCACCTGGAGCAGGATGTCGAAGACGTCCGGGTGGGCCTTCTCCACCTCGTCCAGCAGGATCACCGAGTACGGCCGGCGGCGCACCGCCTCGGTGAGCTGGCCGCCCTCCTCGTATCCGACGTAACCGGGCGGGGCGCCGACCAGGCGGGCCACCGAGTGCTTCTCGCCGTACTCGCTCATGTCGATGCGGACCATGGCCCGCTCGTCGTCGAAGAGGAACTCGGCGAGCGCCTTGGCCAGCTCGGTCTTGCCGACGCCGGTCGGGCCGAGGAAGAGGAAGCTGCCGGTCGGGCGGTCCGGGTCGGCGACGCCGGCCCGGGCGCGGCGGACCGCGTCGGAGACCGCGCCGACCGCCTCGGCCTGGCCGACCACGCGGGCCCGCAGCGACTCCTCCATCCGGAGCAGCTTGGCGGTCTCGCCCTCCAGCAGCCGGCCGGCCGGGATGCCGGTCCAGGAGGCGACCACGGCGGCGATGTCGTCCGCGCCGACCTCCTCCTTGAGCATCGCGCCGTCGGCCTGGAGCCGGGCCAGTTCCTCCTCGGCCTGCTTGAGCTCACCCTTGAGCGTGGGGATCCGGCCGTAGCGCAGCTCGGCGGCGCGTTCCAGCTCGCCGTCGCGCTCGGCCCGCTCGGCCTCGCCGCCGAGCCGCTCCAGCTCCTCCTTGGCGGTGGAGAGCTTGGTGATGTGGCTCTTCTCGGTCTGCCAACGCTCGGAGAGCGCGGTGAGCTGCTCACGCTTGTCGGCCAGTTCCTTGCGCAGCCGCGCCAGGCGCTCGGCGGAGGCGGCGTCGGGCTCCTTGGCCAGCGCCATCTCCTCGATCTCCAGCCGGCGCACCGCCCGCTCGATTTCGTCGACCTCGACCGGGCGCGAGTCGATCTCCATGCGCAGCCGGGACGCGGACTCGTCGACCAGGTCGATCGCCTTGTCCGGCAGGAACCGGTCGGTGATGTAGCGGTCGGAGAGCGCGGCGGCGGCGACCAGCGCGGCGTCGGTGATGCGTACGCCGTGGTGCACCTCGTAGCGCTCCTTGAGCCCGCGCAGGATGCCGATGGTGTCCTCGATGGTCGGCTCGCCGACCAGCACCGGCTGGAAGCGGCGCTCCAGCGCCGGGTCCTTCTCGATGTGCTCGCGGTACTCGTCGAGTGTGGTCGCGCCGACCATCCGCAGCTCGCCGCGGGCCAGCATCGGCTTGAGCATGTTGCCGGCGTCCATCGAGCCCTCGCCCTTGCCGGCGCCGACCACGGTGTGCAGCTCGTCGAGGAACGTGATGACCTGCCCGTCGGAGTTCTTGATCTCCTCCAGCACGGACTTGAGCCGCTCCTCGAACTGGCCGCGGTACTGCGCGCCGGCCACCATCGCGCCCAGGTCCAGCGAGACCAGCTTCTTGTTCCGCAGTGACTCGGGCACGTCGCCGGCGACGATGCGCTGGGCCAGGCCCTCGACGATGGCGGTCTTGCCGACGCCGGGCTCACCGATCAGCACCGGGTTGTTCTTGGTACGCCGGGACAGCACCTGGATCACGCGCCGGATCTCCGAGTCCCGGCCGATCACCGGGTCGATCTTGCCGTCGCGGGCGCTGGCGGTCAGGTCGACGCCGTACTTGGCCAGCGCCTGGTAGGTCTGCTCCGGATCGGCGGTGGTGACCCGACGGTCCCCGCCCCGGACGGTCGGGAACGCGGCGACCAGGTTCTCCTCGGTGGCGCCGGCGTTCTTCAACGCGACCGAGACCGCGCCGCCGACCCGGGCCAGCCCGGCCAGCAGGTGCTCGGTGGAGGTGTACTCGTCGCCGAGCGGCCGGGCGATCTGCTCGGCGGCGCCGATGGCGTTGACGAACTCCCGGGCCAACGTCGGCTCGGCCAGGCTGGAGCCGCGCGCGGCGGGCAGCGCGTCGACCGAGCGCTGGGCGACCCGGCGCAGCTCGGCGGCGTCGGCGCCGACGGCGCGCAGCAGGCCGGCGGCGGTCGAGCCGTCGGTGTCCAGCAGGGCGAGCAGCAGGTGCCAGGGCTCCACGGTGGCGTGACCGCGCTGGTTCGCCAGCGCGACGGCACCGGTGATGGTCTCGCGGCTCTTGGTGGTGAGGCGTTCCGTGTTCATGGGCTCCCCCGGGATCGGCGTGTCCACTGGACATGACACAACCAGAGTTGAGTCTATTCCGCTCAACTCCGGGTGTGTGACCCGGGTCACTTCCCGGTCGACCGCCACCGCCAGTCGAGTTCACCGGCGGCCGGCGGCGGCCCGGGCAACGTCGGCCCCTCAGCGGTCAGGCCGGCCAGCAGAACCGCGAGGTGGCGACGGCGCAACTGCCGGGTCCGGTCCGGATCGGGTACGCGAATCGCCGCGCACCCCTCCAGCAGCAGCCCGACGTCCTGCGTCACCACGTCCGGCCGGAGCCGCCCGGCGTCGCGCGCCCGCCCGACCAGCGCGTCGACCAGCTCGTTCGCCCGCACCGCGGCGTGACCCATCTCCTCCGTCGGGGTGAAGGTGCCGGCCAGGTGCACGGTGAGGGAGTGCACGTCGGCGTCGACCACACGCTCCAGGAAGCCGGCGAGCGCGGCCCAGTCGTCCGGATCGGCAGCGGCCTCCTCAGCCGCCGCGACGAACCGGCGCAGCCCGTCGTGGCAGAGCTTGCGCAGCAGGTCCTCCTTGCCGGCGTACCGCCGGTAGAGGGCACTGATGCCGACGCCGGCCCGCTCGGCGACGGCGGCGATGGGGGCCTTCGGATCGTCCAGGAAGACCGCGCGTGCGGCAGCCAGGATCGTCTCGTCGTTGCGCGCCGCCTGCGCGCGCCGGCCGGCCAGCGGCGGGCTGTCGATCGGGTTGGGCATGGGTCGAGGATAACAGTGGAACGGATCGTTCCGCTCTGTTACTGTGAAACGGAACGAAACATTCCGTTCTGAAGGAGCAGTCATGTCGGACGCCACTCTCCGCCCGTTCCGCGTCGAGATCCCGCAGTACGCCCTCGACGACCTCGCCGACCGCCTGCGCCGGACCATCTGGCCGGGTGAGCTGCCGGGCGTGGGCGCCGCCTACGGCATGCCGACCGAGCGGGTGCGGGCGTTGGCGACGTACTGGCTGGAGAAGTTCGACTGGCGCGCGGTCGAGGCCCGGCTCAACGCCCACCCGCAGTTCGTCACCGAGATCGAGGGAGAGGAGATCCACTTCCTGTACGTGCGGTCGTCCCGGCCGGACGCCACCCCGCTGGTGCTCACCCACGGGTGGCCCGGCTCCGTGATCGAATACCTGGACGTGATCGGCCCGCTCACCGAGCCGACCGATCCGGCCGCGCCCGCGTTCCACCTGGTGATTCCGTCCTTGCCGGGATTCGGCTTCTCCGGCCCGACCCGCAGTGCCGGCTGGAACCGTTTCCGCACCGCCCGGGCCTGGGCCGAGCTGATGGCCCGCCTCGGCCACCACCGGTACGGCGCGGTCGGCAACGACGCCGGCTCGATGGTCTCGCCCGAACTGGGCCGCCTCGACCCGGACCATGTGCTCGGCGTGCACGTCACCCAGCTTTTCTCGTTCCCGTCCGGCGACCCCGCCGAGTTCGACGGGCTGACCGAGGCCGACCAGGCCGCGTTGCAGCACCTCCAGTGGTTCTACGAGAACAAGTTCTCCTTCAACCAGGTGCAGAGCCAACAGCCGCAGACGCTCGCGTTCGCGCTGGCCGACTCGCCGGTCGGCCTGCTCGCCTGGAATGGGCAACTCCTCGACGAGAGCCTTGACCCGGACTTCGTCCTGGCCAACGTCGCGATCTACTGGCTCACCGGCACCGTCGGCTCGGCGATGCGGTTCTACTGGGAGGACGCGCACGCCACCGAGCAGCCGACCGGGCCGACCACGACGCCGACCGCGCTGGCGATGTTTCCGGGCGACTTCCAGTCGATCCGCCGGTTCGCCGACCGGGACCACGCCAACATCGTCCGCTGGCACGCCTTCGAGGCGGGGCCCGAGCAGCGCGGGAGCGTCGGCGGACACTACGCCGCACACGAGGCGACCGACGTGCTGGTCGGTGACATCCGGCAGTTCTTCGCCGGGCTCCGCTGAGCGGGCCCGAGGCTCGGGTGCGAGCTGATCGCCCATCACCAGGTCTCCGCAGGGAGCAGCATGTGCCCGGCAGAGGTAGCCTCACCGGCGTGCGAGTACGTGTCGAACAGACCGCCTTACCGGGAATCGGCGTACGTCATGACCTGATGACGGAATCCGGCCGCCGGCTCGGCGTGGTCTCCCATCGCAATGGCCGCCGCGACCTGGTCCTCTACGACCCGGACGATCCCGACTCCTGTCAGCACGACATACCGCTGACCGACGACGAGGCGGAGGCGCTGGCCGACATCCTCGGCGCGTCGCTGATGCTGGGTCAGCTCTCCGGGCTGCGCGAGCAGGCTGCCGGGCTGCTGACCGAGCAGATCGTCATCCCGGCCGGCTCGAAGTACGTCGGTCGGCGGCTCGGCGACACGAAGGCCCGCACCCGGACCAGCGCGTCCATCGTGGCCGTGCTGCGTCAGGGCGAGGTGAACGTCTCGCCCGACCCCACCTTCCGGTTCGAATCCGGCGACGTGGTCGTCGTGGTCGGCACCCGACAGGGGCTCGACGGCGTCACCTCCATCCTCGCCGAGACCGACCCGGACGGCTGACGCGTATGCACGAAACCCAAATCCTGCTCGTCGAGGTCGGCGCGCTGCTGCTCCTGCTCGGCCTGCTCGGCCGGCTCAGCCGTCGCGTCGGCGTCTCGCCCATCCCGCTCTACCTGCTCGCCGGCCTCGCCTTCGGGCACGGCGGCCTGCTGCCGCTCAACGCCAGCGAGGAGTTCTTCGCCGTCGGCGCGGAGATCGGCGTGATCCTGCTGCTGGTCATGCTCGGGCTGGAGTACAGCGCGAACGAACTGGTCGGCAACCTCCGCTCTGCCGCGCCCGCCGGGCTCATCGACGCGGTGTTCAACGCGCTGCCCGGCTTCGCGTTCGCGCTGCTGCTCGGCTGGGGCTGGGTCGCCGCCGTGGTGCTCGCCGGCGTCACCTGGGTGTCGTCCTCGGGTGTGATCGCCAAGGTGCTCGGCGACCTGGGCCGGGTCGGTAACCGGGAGACCCCGGTGATCCTCTCTGTCCTGGTGATCGAGGACCTGGCGATGGCGCTCTACCTGCCGCTGGTCACCGCGCTGCTCGCCGGGGTCGGCCTGATGAAGGGCGGCATCGCGCTCGCCATCGCGGTGTTCACCGTGGTCGTCGTGCTGGCCGTGGCGATCCGGTACGGGCACCTGATCTCCACCGCGCTCTCCGCCAAGGATCCGGAGGCGCTGCTGCTCGGCGTGCTCGGCCTGACCCTGCTGGTCGCCGGTATCGCGGCCAAGCTCCAGGTCTCCGCCGCGGTCGGCGCGTTCCTGGTCGGCATCGCGCTGTCCGGGCCGGTCGCGCACCACGCCACGGAACTTCTGTCGCCGCTGCGGGACCTCTTCGCCGCGGTCTTCTTCGTGTTCTTCGGGCTGGTAACCAACCCGCTGGACATGCCGCCGGTGCTGCTGCCCGCGCTGCTGCTGGCCGTGGTGACCATGGCGACGAAGGTGGCCACCGGCTACCTGGCCGCCCGTCGGGCCGGGATCGCCGAGCCCGGACGCTGGCGGGCCGGCCTGGCGCTCACCCCGCGCGGTGAGTTCTCCATCGTCATCGCCGGGCTGGCCGTGTCGGCCGTCTACCCGGTGGAGCCGAAGCTGGCCGCGCTCGCCACCGCGTACGTGCTGATCACGGTGGTGACCGGCCCGCTGCTCGCCCGACTGCCGGACACCACCTGGTTCAAGCAGTGGCTGCGCCGACGCGCCGCCGCCACCCGACCGGTCACGGTGCCGGTGGGCGACTGACCCGCGGCCGGGCCTGATCGGCTGCTCAGCCGGTCCGGCCCGGCCAACGGTTGTCAAATTGATTCTGGGAAGGTCTACCACTGCTCCGCCGAAGCGCGTTAACGTGTCGCCCCAGCAGTCTGGGTCCGCGGGTGGCCGGAGCCCCCGTCAGCGTCAGCGGAAGGTCGGCCGGTGAACGTGCGGGAAGAGACGTTCCACGGCTTCGCCAACCCGGTCGACCCGTCGCCCGCCGAGCTGCGGGCCTGGGCGTACCAACCGGACTCGGTGCCGCTGGCCTCCATGCCACCGGACTGGGACCTGCTGGTCGCCGGTGACCACCTGGTGCAGACGCTGTTCGACCTGGCCATGGACCGGTCCTGCCCGGCCCGCCGGTTCGCGCTGCACTGCCTCTACATCTACGCCGCCGACGGCATCCGGACGAACTTCCGCGCGCACCCGAAACGCCGCTTCCGCAAGCTGGTCGAACAGGCCGAACGGACCGGCGACGACCTGATGCGCAACTGGGCGCACAACAGCCGGGTGCTGCTCGCCCGCCCGGATCTCTTCGTCTACCGCGACTGGTGCGAGGGCGGCCTGGTGCGCGAGAACCGCCGCCTCTGACCCCCGCCGATCTTGGAGTTGTGGCGCCAAGGTTTGCGGTGTGTGCGCCTTTTGCGAGGTGCCATAACTCCAAGATCGGCGCGGGTGGCGGGTGGCGGGCGAACGGGCCGGGACCCCCCGTGGGTCCCGGCCCGCACGTCGGTGGACCGTCAGGTCGATCCGCCCTGCTTCCTGCGCCGCTCGTCGTCCCTGGCGCGGTCCACACCGTGGTCGGTCTGGTCGGCGAAGCGCCCTTCCTTGACCTTGTCGCTGAAGCGGCCCTCGGTGACCCGGTCGAACCGCTCCTTGACGTTCTCGGCCACCTTCTCGAGGCGTTCCTCCGCGCGTTCCGCCACTTTCTTCGCCGGTTCCGCCATGGCTCCCCCCGCCAGCCCGGATTCCGTTTCGGGGCATTTATCCCTGATCCAAAGAGTAGTGGAACCCATCTCGCCGCGCCCCACTTTCCGCAACCTCCACGCCGGCCGGCACTCACCAACTGTGCAGCCGTGGGGGCAACCGGGAGATGACGGAGGGCCGGCCCGCCCCCGGGAACAGCGGGGAGCGGGCCGGCCCTCGGACGAGCGCGAGCAGCAGGTGTCAGCGATCGGGGGTACGGCGGGGACGCCAGACCACGAGCGCGGTGGAGGTGCGGTTGGTGGGCACCAGGTCGCCGCGGGGGAAGCCACCCAGCGACTCCAGCTCGGCGATCCGCCGGTACGCGGCGTCCAGCTCCGCCTCCAGCCGGGCCACCCGCTGCTGCGCCTCCTCCAGCAGCCGCTCCAGCCCGATGATCCGCTTGACCCCGGCCAGGTTGATCCCGTCGTCCTGGCTGAGCCGCTGCACCTCGCGGAGCAGCACCACGTCCCGGACGCTGTACCGGCGACCGCCGCCGGCCGCCCGACCGGGCTGCACCAGGCCCAGCCGGTCGTACTGGCGCAGCGTCTGGGGGTGCATGCCCGCCATCCGCGCCGCCACCGAGATCATCAGAATCTTGGCTTCGTAGGCCGGGTCACCCGAGCCGACGTACTCCTCCGACATGCCCGTTCACCTCCGCTGCCGCCGTCAACCGAATCGACGTACCCGCGCGTCGAGATGTTCCCGCGCGGCGGGCGGAGTCTGTGCCGCGAAGGTCTCCAGCGCCGCCCGCGCCTCGTCCGACACCTTCGCCGGGACCACCACGTCGAGCGTGACCAGCAGGTCACCGGCGCGCCCGTCGTTGCGTACGACGCCCTTGCCCCGGGCCCGCAGCACCCGCCCGGCGGGGGTACCCGGTGGCACCCGCAACGTCACCGTGCCGTCCAGGGTCGGCACCCGCAGGTCGGTGCCGAGCACCGCCTCGGCGTACGTGATCGGGACGTTCAGGGTCAGATCGTCCCCGGTGCGTCCGAACAGCTCGTCCGGGCGCACCTTCACGTGCACGAACAGATCGCCCGCCGGGCCGCCCCGGTCGCCGGGTTCGCCGCGACCGGCCAGTCGGATCCGCTGGCCGTCGGCCACCCCGGCCGGGAAACGCACGGTCAGCGTGCGGGTCTTGGTGACCCCGCCGCTGCCGTGGCACTCCGGGCACTTCTCCTCGACGATCGTGCCGACACCCTGGCAGTTGCGGCACGGCTCGGAGAAGCTGAACGACCCCTGGTTGCGGGTGGTCACGCCGGCGCCGTGGCAGACCGGGCAGGCCAGCGGCGTGGTGCCCGGCTTCGCGCCGTTGCCGTGGCAGGTGTCGCAGACCCCTGGTGCGCGCAGCGTCAGCGGCAGCGTGACGCCGCGGACCGCGTCGGAGAAGTCCAGCGCCACCTCGGCCTCGACGTCCCGGCCCCGGGCCGGACCGCGCGGGCGTGCCCCGCCGCCGGCGCCGCCACCGGAGAAGATCGTGCTGAACAGGTCGGTGAAGCCGCCGCCACCGAACCGGGCGTCGCCACCACCGCCGGCACCGCCGCCGCCGAACAGGTCGGAGACGTCGAACGGCGCGCCCCCGGACTGGCCCGCGCCGCGGGCGCCGCGCCGGAACGCGCCCGAGCCGAAGAGCGACCGCATCTCGTCGTACTCGCGACGCTTCTTCTCGTCGCCGAGCACCGCGTACGCCTCGGAGACGGTCTTGAACCGCTCCTCGGCCCCGGCATCACCGGGGTTGTGGTCCGGATGCGACTCCCGGGCCAGCTTCCGGTACGACTTCTTGATCTCGTCCGAGGAGGCGGACTTGTCCACGCCCAACGCGGCGTAGTAGTCCTTCTCGATCCAGTCCTTGGAACTCACCGGTCCACCCCCTTCCACGGGTCGAATCCCGGTCGTCCCGCCCGCCCGGTGCGGGCGGGCGGGACGTCACGGGTCGGCACTACTCCGGGTCCGCGACCGCGACCAGGGCCGGCCGCAGCAGGCGCTCGCCGAGTTGGTAGCCCCGGCGCATGACCTGCACGCAGGTCGGCTCCGTCACGTCGGCGGAGGTCTGGTGCGCCACCGCCTCGTGCCGGGTCGGGTCGAACGGGTCGCCCTGCTCACCGAACGCGGTCAGGCCGAACTTGCCCAGCGCGGCGGTGAGCTGGTCGGCCACACTGCCGAACGGACCCACCAGGTCGCCGTGCTCGCGGGCCCGGTCCAGGTCGTCGAGGATCGGCAGGAGCGCGGTGAGCACCCCGCCGGTCGCCTGCTCCTGGACCAGGTTGCGGTCGCGGTCGACCCGCTTGCGGTAGTTGGCGTACTCCGCCGACACCCGCTGGAGGTCGCGGGTGCGCTCCTCCAGGTCGGAGCGGAGCGACTCCAGCTCGGCGCCGAGCGGCGCCTTGCCGGTCTCGTCGCTCGGCTCGGCCGGCGCGTCGACCACGGGGGGCCCGGCGACGTCGGCGTCGCCGCCGATCTCGTCGACCACGACCTCGGCCTCCTCGACCAGCCCTTCGGCGGGCGCGTCGGCGGCGGCGTCGGCGGCGGACGGGTCGTTCGCCGGCTCCTCGGTCACCTTGCCGAGCTTGCGCTTGTCGCGGATGACGACCCGCGGCTCGTCGCCGGCGTCCTTGCCGGCGCCCGCGGAGCCACCCGGCGCCGACCCGGTGGAACCCGGGTCGGCCGCTCGTGGCGTGTCCGTCATGCGGTCACCTCATCCCTCTGCGGTGCGGATCGTGCCGGGGACCGACTGTCACTTCTTGTCCTCGTCCACGATCTCCGCGTCGACCACGTCGTCGGCGCCGCCGGCCTGCGGACCGCCGGTCGCACCCGCGCCGGCACCCGGCCCGGCCGCACCCGCACCGGGAGCGCCCGGCTCACCCTCCTGCTGCTGCGCGTAGAGCAGCGAGCCGGCCTGCTGGGAGACCTGGGCCAGCTTCTCGTGCGCGGCCTTGATCTTCTCGATGTCCTGCCCGCCGAGGGCGCTGCGCAGCTCGCCGAGCGCCTCGTTGAGCTGGTCCCGGTTCTCGGCCGGCAGCTTGTCGCCGCTCTCGGCGAGGAACTTCTCGGTCTGCCACTGGAGCGCCTCGGCGACGTTGCGGGTCTCCGCCTCCTCGCGGCGGCGCTTGTCCTCGTCCGCGTGCTCCTCGGCGTCCCGGCGCATGCGCTCGATGTCGTCCTTCGGCAGCGAGGAGCCGCCGGTGATCGTCATCTTCTGTTCCTTGCCGGTGCCCAGGTCCTTGGCGTGCACGTTGACGATGCCGTTGGCGTCGATGTCGAACGTGACCTCGATCTGCGGCACGCCGCGCGGCGCCGGCGGGAGGCCGGTCAGCTCGAACGTGCCGAGCTTCTTGTTGTAGGCCGCGATCTCCCGCTCGCCCTGGAACACCTGGATCAGCACCGACGGCTGGTTGTCGTCGGCCGTGGTGAAGACCTCGGAGCGCTTGGTCGGGATGGTGGTGTTGCGCTCGATGAGCTTGGTGAAGATGCCGCCCTTGGTCTCGATGCCGAGGCTCAGCGGCGTCACGTCGAGCAGCAGGACGTCCTTGACCTCGCCCTTGAGCACGCCGGCCTGGAGCGCGGCGCCGACGGCAACGACCTCGTCCGGGTTGACGCCCTTGTTCGGGTCGCGGCCGGTGAGCTGCTTGACCAGGTCGGTGACGGCCGGCATCCGGGTCGAGCCGCCGACCAGGATGACGTGGTCGACGTCGGAGACCTTGATCCCGGCGTCCTTGACGGCCTGCTCGAACGGGCCCTTGCAGCGGTCCAGCAGGTCCTGCGTCATGCGCTGGAACTCGGCGCGGCTCAGCGTCACGTCGAGGTGCAGCGGGCCGGCCGAGCCGGCGGTGATGTACGGCAGGTTGATGTTGCTGGTGGTGGCCGCGGACAGCTCGATCTTGGCCTTCTCGGCCGCCTCCTTGAGCCGCTGCATGGCCATCTTGTCCTGCGAGAGGTCGATGCCGTGCTCGCCGCGGAACGTCTTCACCAGGTGGTCGATGATCCGCTGGTCCCAGTCGTCGCCGCCGAGCTGGTTGTCACCGCTCGTCGACTTCACCTCGACGACGCCCTCGGCCAGCTCCAGCAGGGACACGTCGAACGTGCCGCCACCGAGGTCGAAGACCAGGACGGTCTGCTCCTTGGAGCCCTTGTCCAGGCCGTACGCCAGGGCGGCCGCGGTCGGCTCGTTCACGATCCGCAGCACGTTGAAGCCGGCGATCTCACCGGCCTCCTTGGTGGCCTGGCGCTGCCCGTCGTTGAAGTAGGCCGGGACGGTGATCACCGCGTCGGCGATCTGCTCGCCCAGGTACGCCTCGGCGTCCCGCTTGAGCTTCATCAGCGTCCGCGCGGAGATCTCCTGCGGGGTGTACTTCTTGCCGTCGATGTCGACGGTCCAGTTGGTGCCGATCTCCCGCTTGACCGAGCGGATGGTCCGGTCGGGGTTGGTCACCGCCTGGCGCTTGGCGACCTCACCGACGAGCACCTCGCCGTTGCGGGCGAACGCGACGATCGAGGGAGTCGTACGCGAGCCCTCAGCGTTGGCGATGACGGTGGGCTCACCGCCCTCGAGAACGCTGACGCAGGAGTTCGTCGTGCCGAGGTCGATGCCGACCGCACGTGCCATGTTCGCTTCCTCGCTTCATAACGGGTGAGCAGGTCGGTTGGCCTGCCCGGCGGGGTCGCCCGGAAGGCAGCCGCGCCACAAGTTGAGTGAACTTGACTCAATAGTGCCACGCGATCGGCAAACCGCAAGTCGAGGTTGAGTCGACTCGACGCAACCTGACCGTTATTACCGTCCGGTTGTCTTACCTTGCGTCGGTCGGGCACGCTTTAGCGGTGACGACGCATGGCGATTCCGCCACCCGTGCCGGCGCGCCCGCCGTCGCAGCCCGCACCGGAGCCCCCACCGGGGACGACCAGCCCGCCGAAGCCACGGCGGGCCTGTCCGCCGCGCTCACCGAGCTGCGGGCCGCGATCGACGCGGCTCGCTTCCCGCTCGCCCTGCCCTCGGCCGAGCCGGCCCGGCACGCCGCCCGGAGCCTCACCGACCAGCTCGACGACTACCTGCTGCCGAGGTTGGCCCGACTCGACGCCCCGCTGCTCGTGGTGGTCGGCGGCTCGACCGGCGCCGGCAAGTCGACGCTCGTCAACAGCCTGGTCCAGGCACGGGTCAGCGCGGCCGGGGTGCTCCGGCCCACCACCCGTTCCCCGGTGCTGGTCTGCAATCCGGCCGACGCCGCCTGGTTCCGCCAGGGCGAGCTGCTGCCCGGCCTGACCCGCACCACCGAGCCGAGCGAGCACCCGGGCACCCTCCAACTGGTCACCGCCCCGGCGCTGCCGGCCGGGCTGGCCTTTCTCGACGCCCCGGACATCGACTCGGTGGTGGACGCCAACCGGGCGCTCGCCGGGCAACTGCTCGCCGCCGCCGACCTGTGGTTGTTCGTCACCACCGCCGCGCGCTACGCCGACGCCGTGCCCTGGGAGCTGCTGCGCAGCGCCCGGGCCCGGGGCACCGCCGTCGCCATGGTGCTCGACCGGGTCCCGCCCGAGGCCGCCGACGAGATCGCCGCCCACCTGTCCCAGATGCTCGCCTCGCAGGATCTGGGCGCCGCGCCGTTGTTCGTGCTGCCGGAGACCTGGGTGGACGGGCAGGGCCTGCTGCCGGACCGGATGACCGCGCCACTGAGCGGCTGGTTCGCCCGGCTCGCCGGCGACGCGGAGGCCCGCTCGGCGGTGGTCCGGCAGACGCTCGACGGCGCGCTGGCCGCCCTGCATCCGGTGGTCGAGGGGTTGGCCGACGCCGCCGACGAGCAGATGACCGCCGCCGAGGCGCTCGACGAACGGGTCCGGGCCGCCTACCGGGGCGCCGAGCGCACCGTCGACCAGGGTCTCCGGGACGGCCGGCTGCTCCGGGGCGAGGTGCTGGCCCGCTGGCAGGAGTTCGTCGGCACCGGCGAGTTCTTCCGCAGCCTGGAGGCGCGGATCGGCCGGCTGCGGGACCGGATGGTCGCGGCGGTCACCGGTCGGCCCGCCCCGGCGGCGGAGCTGCGGACCGCGATCGAGTCCCAACTGGTCACGCTGCTGCGCGGGGTGGCCGCCGAGGCGGCCGAGAACGCGTACACCGGTTGGAAGGCGCACCCGGCCGGCGCGGCGCTGCTCGAACCGGAGCTGGCGTACGCGTCGGCCGACCTGCCGGCACGCGGCGAGCAACTGGTCCGCGACTGGCAGCGCGCGGTGCTGGAACTGGTCCGCGTCGAGGGCGGCGACCGGCGGTTCGTGGCCCGCACGGCGGCGTACGCGGTCAACGCCACCGGCCTGGCCGTCATGATCGGCGTCTTCGCGTCCACCGCGTTCATCCCGACCGGCCTGGAGGTCGCCGCCGGCACCGGCACCGCGGTCGCCGGGCAGACCGTGCTCCAGGCCATCTTCGGCGACCAGGCGGTGCGTAACCTGTCCCGCAAGGCGCGGGTGGACCTGCTCGACCGGGTCGGCGCGCTGCTCACCGAGGAGGCCGCCCGCTTCCTGGCCCGCACCGAGGCCGCCCGCCCGGCCACCGACGCCGGTGAGGCGTTGCGCCAGGCAGCGGTGACGGTCGAGCGGGCCCGGCACCGCAGCGGCCTCACCACGGCCGACGGCGCCCCGTCGCCCACCCACACCGACCAGGACGGACGCCACCACCCGTGAGCGCGAGGAGCGAGCCGGGCCTGCGAGCCCCGCAGGCGCGAACAAGGACGGCATCATGACGAACCTCGTGGGACGGATGCGCGAGGCGTTCCGAAGCGACCAACGGATCGATCCGGACGTCCTGATCGCGCGCCTCCAGGCGGTCCAGCGGTTCCTCGGCGCGGTGGACGGCCAGGTGCCGGACGCCCAACTGGTGGCCGCGCACACCGTGGTCGAGCGGGCCGGCGACCGGCTCGCCCTCTCCGGCCGGCACACCGTGGTCGCGCTCGCCGGCGCCACCGGCAGCGGAAAGTCGAGCCTGTTCAACGCGCTGGCCCGGATGGACCTCTCCCCGGTCGGCGTGCGCCGGCCGACCACCGGCGTGGCCCACGCCTGCGTGTGGGGCCCGCTCGACGGCGCGGTACGCCTGCTCGACTGGGTCGGGGTGCTGCCCCGGCACCGGTTCGTCCGGGAGAGCCCGCTGGACGGCGACGACGAGTCCAACCTGCACGGTCTGGTCCTGCTGGACCTGCCCGACTTCGACTCGGTGCAGCACCACCACCGGCTGGAGGTCGACCGGCTGCTCGGCCTGGTCGACCTGGTGGTCTGGGTGGTCGACCCGCAGAAGTACGCCGACCGCGTGATCCACACCGGCTACCTGCGCGAGTTCCACCGGCACAAGGACGTGACCGTGGTGGTGCTCAACCAGGCCGACCGGTTGCACCCGACCGAGCTGCCCACCGTCCTCGACGACCTGCGCCGGCTGCTCGACGCCGACGGGCTGGGTGGGGTTCCGCTGCTGCCCACCGTGGCCACGGACCCGGCCGGGCTGGCCGGGTTGCGGGCCGAGCTGGAGAAGACGGTCGCCGAGCGGCAGGCCGCGCTGCGCCGGCTCTCCGGCGACGTGGACGCCGTGGTGACCGACCTCGAACCGTTGGTCGGGCCGGAGCCGCCACGCACCCGGCCGGGTGACGCCTCGGCCCGGGAACTCACCCGGGCACTGGCCGGGGCGGCCGGCGTGCCGACCGTGGCGCAGGCGGTCCAGGGCGCGTACCGGCACCGGGCGGTGAGCAGCACCGGCTGGCCGCTGGTGCGGAGCTGGCGGAAGCTGCGCCCGGATCCGCTGCGCCGGTTGCACCTGCCGGGGCGGGACCCGGACGCGCCGGCCGAGAGCCTGATCTCGGCCACCTCCGTACCCGATCCGACCGCCGCGCAGCGCTCGGCGCTGAACCTGGCCATCCGGGCGGTGGCCGACCGGTCCGGCGCCGACCTGCCGGCGCCGTGGCCGACCGCGTTGACCGCGGCGGCCCGGTCCCGGCTGGCCGAGCTGCCGGGCGCGCTCGACCACGCGGTCGCCGCCACCGACCTCGGCATGGACCGGCGGCCGGCCTGGTGGCGGGTGGTCGGCGGGATCCAGTGGCTGGTCACGCTCGCGGCGGTGGGCGGCCTGGTCTGGCTGGTCCTGGGGTACGCGCTGCGCTTCCTCGGCCTGCCACCGCTGGACTACCCGAAGCTCGGCGAGGTGCCCTGGCCCACCGTGCTGCTGCTCGGCGGGCTGCTGGCCGGGCTGCTGGTGGCGGCGCTCACCCGGCCGGTGGTCGGGTGGGCGGCCCGGCGGGCCCGCGACCGGGCCGAGCAGCGCCTGCTCACCTCGGTCGGCAGCGTCGGCGAGAAGTACGTGCTGGATCCGGTCTGGGCGTTGCTGGCGCGTTACGGCGCGGCACGGGACGCGCTGCACGAGGCCGGCCGGCGCTGAATCGGGTGCGCGGAGCGGTGTGACGGCCGTCGGCGCGGCGTAGGGTCGATGCATGGCCACGCCACAGACCCCCTACGACGCGGTGCTGCACGCCGCGCGCGACGTGACGAGGCTCGACTCCGCCCTGGACGCGGAGATGCTCGGCGCCGCGTTGCTGGGCAGCGTCTACGCCGTCGCGGAGCACGACCGACAGCGAGCCGTCCACGAGTTCGTGGCCGGTTTCCTCGCCGCCACGTCACGCCGGCGCAGCGCCGCCGCGACCACCATCCGCGCCGTCTTCGCCGCCCTGGTGCCGGACGCCGAGGGCGCCGCCCGGGTCCGGCCCGGCACGTACGCCCCGGCGTGGGCCGGCCAGCTCGGCCGGGTGCGCCTCACCGGCACCTGGGCGTACGGCGACGTGTACGGCGACCAGACCTCCTACCTGGCCACGTTCGCCTACGAGGACGAGGAGCAGGGCGGGCCGGAGCACGCTCTGGTGGCCCTCGTCGACCACAACATCGGCATCACCAAGGACGTGTTCGTCGGCGGTCCGGCGGCCCGGATCGTCGAGCAGGCCCGGGAGATCTGCACCGAGGACGAGCTGACCTGGTTCCGTGCCGAGGACCCGGCGCGGATGCACGCGGAGGTGGGCCGCCACCTGGCGGTCACCGACGACCTCGGTGAGTTGCCCGCCCAGGGTTCGCTCGCCACCGACCGGGCCCTGGTGGGCGCCCGCCTGGCGGCCCTGCCCGGGCCACGACCGCCGACCGGGCCGGCGGTCGTGCCGCCGGCCACCGACGAGGAGCGGACCAGGCTGGTACGCGCCTTCCTCGACTCGCCCGAGGCCGCCCGTTTCGGCCTGCCCGAGGTGGCCGACGGCGAGCTGGCCTCGCTGCACTTCTGCCTGGGTCTGCTACTGGATCACGCGGCGAGCTTCCCGGACGCCGACCCGATGCGGTGGAGCCCGATGGTCGCCGAGCTGTTCCTGCTCGACTGGGTGCACCGTCGTGCCGTGCTGGACATGGACGACGCCGCGATGCTGCCCCGGGTGTTGCGGGCCTGGGCGGCGTACGCGGGCCGGCAGCGTGGGCTGGCGCCCCCCGCGACCGCCCGGACGGACGAGGCGATCACCGAGATGGTCCCCGAGTTCGCCCGGCTCTACAGCACCGGTGAGCGGCGGAGCGCGGCCACCGCGGCGGTGGCGCAGTTGATGGCGGACGGGGTGGACCCGGACGACCCGGCGGCGCTGGACGCCTGGATCGAGGCGAACCGGCACCGCCTCACCGACGACCCCGCCTGAGCCGTTCCGGCTCGCCACTCGGCGACGGCCCCTGGCTCGGCTCCGTCGTGGGCCCGGAGGTCGGCGCCGAGGTCGGCCCGGACGACGACGGCTCGGCGGTCGGCCCGGACGTCGGCTCCGAGGTCGGCCCGGACGTCGGCTCGGCGGTCGGTCCGGACGAGGTGCCGGTCGGCTCGGGGGTGGGCGCGGAGGAGGTGGTGGTGGGCTCGGGCACCGGGACCGGATCCTGCGCCGGGTCGGACGCCGAGGGCGAGGGCGAGGGCACCGGCGACGGCCTCGGCGGCCGGGCCGGTGTGGACCGGGGCGGTTCGGGCGGGGCCACCGGCGCGGTGGCCGGCCGGGACCGACCGGAGCCGAGGTCGCTCCTGTCGGGCGGGATCGGGGCGGCCGGGAACACCGGTCGCGGCGGCGCGGTGGCGGTGACGGCGTCGACCGCGGGCGTGGACGCCGTCAGCACCGGGGCCGGGGTGGTCCGGGGCAGCGGGATGACCACCGGCCCGACCGAGGGCGTCGGGATGAACGGCGTGCCGGCGTCGGGCAGGGCGCTGTTCCCCACGGTCGCCGAGCCGGTGCTGATCGCGGCCAGGATCGGCATCGAGGCGGTACCGGCGAGCAGCGCGACGGTCAGCAGGTAGCCCCGGCTCGGGCCACCGGCTCCGGGGGCGCGGTGCGCGCCGACCACCGGTCGGTAGCGGGCGGCGGGCAGGGCCCGGTGCCGGCCCAGGAAGGGGGCACCGGGAGGACCCTCTGGTTCGGACACCGGCACACTCCTCGTACGCGTCGACGGAACGGAACAGCACGCCCGAATATCCGGACAAAAGCCGCGTGAGCACTCATCGCCAGCTTGACCGAGTGACAGTCAGTTCACCAGCCGCAACCGCGTGTCGACACACATTTTGTCCGCCGGGGCCCGTCACCTGTTGGGACAAAAGCGCTCATCCGTCGCGAAGCCGATGGAAGCTCACCGTCGGGGGAGGCCATACTGTGGGCCCGCTCACCTCCTCTGCAATCATTCAGGCACGACGGCAACGCAGCCGCTACCTCCGCGCACCCCGCGGCTGGTGCGGAACGGCGCCGGCGCTCCCGGGCCTGGGTCCCCCGACGGACCCCGGCTCACGCCGCGCGGCAACCCTCACCGGGGCTAGGCGCGGTCGCCAGGGACCGACCCGGCAGCAGCCGGGCGGGCGCACGAGGTGCGCGGCTCGGGTCACCCCCGGCGGCGCAGACAGACAGGGAGAGACCGATGGCAAAGGGCGACCCCGGGGCCGCCACCCGCAGCAAGCGGGCCGCACCCCGTACCAGGCGCGCCGCCGCGACCGGCGAACCGGAACTCGTTCAGCTGCTCACGCCGGAAGGCGAGCGGATCGAGACCGCGCTCGGCCCGGACGGGACCGAGTACCGCGTCGACTTCACCGACGAGGAGTACCGCGGGCTCTACCGCGACCTCGTGCTGGTCCGCAAGCTCGACGCCGAGGCGACCGCCCTGCAACGCCAGGGCGAGCTGGGCCTGTGGGCGAGCCTGCTGGGCCAGGAGGCCGCGCAGGTGGGCTCCGGCCGGGCGCTGCGCGCGCAGGACATGGCGTTCCCGACCTACCGGGAGCACGGCGTCCTCTACTGCCGCGGCATCGACCCGATCATGCCCCTCGGCCTGTTCCGCGGCGTCGACCAGGGCGGCTGGGACCCGAATGAGTTCAAGTTCAACATGTACACGATCGTCATCGGGGCGCAGACCCTGCACGCGACCGGGTACGCCATGGGCGTCGCGATGGACGGCAAGACCGGCGGCGAGGACGGCGAGGCGGTGATCGCCTACTTCGGTGACGGCGCCACCAGCCAGGGCGACGTCAACGAGTCGTTCGTCTGGGCCAGCGTGTTCAACGCGCCGTTGGTCTTCTTCTGCCAGAACAACCAGTACGCCATCTCCGAGCCGCTGGAGCGGCAGACCCGCGTCCCGCTGTACCGGCGGGCCGGCGGTTTCGGCTTCCCCGGCGTCCGGGTGGACGGCAACGACGTGCTCGCCTCGTACGCGGTGACCCGGCACGCGCTGGACACCGCGCGCAGCGGCCAGGGCCCGTCCCTGATCGAGGCGTACACCTACCGGATGGGCGCGCACACCACCTCGGACGACCCGACGCGTTACCGGATCGCCAGCGAGGTCGAGGCCTGGCAGGCCAAGGACCCGATCGCCCGGATGAAGGCGTTCCTGCTCAAGCAGCAGATCGTCGACGAGTCGTTCTTCACCGAGATCGACGAGCAGGCCCGTACCGAGTCGGTGCACCTGCGGGAGCGGGTGCTCAACATGCCCGACCCGCAGCCGGTCAGCATGTTCGACCACGTCTACCCGCACGGCTCCCCGGAGCTGGACGAGCAGCGGGCCCGGTTCTCGCAGTACATGGAGTCGTTCGAGGGGAGCGCGCACTGATGGCCACGGAGACGCTCACGCTCGGCAAGGCACTCAACACCGGTCTGCGACGGGCCCTGGAGAACGACCAGAAGGTCGTCATCATGGGCGAGGACGTCGGCAAGCTCGGCGGCGTGTTCCGGATCACCGACGGCCTCCAGAAGGACTTCGGCGACCAGCGGGTGATCGATACCCCGCTGGCCGAGTCCGGCATCATCGGCACCGCGGTCGGCCTGGCCATCCGCGGCTTCCGGCCGGTCTGCGAGATCCAGTTCGACGGCTTCGTCTACCCCGCGTACGACCAGATCGTGTCGCAGGTGGCGAAGATGCACTACCGCTCGCAGGGCAAGGTGCGGATCCCGATGGTCATCCGGATCCCCTACGGCGGCGGCATCGGCGCGGTCGAGCACCACTCGGAGTCGCCCGAGGCGTACTTCGCGCACACCGCCGGCCTCAAGGTGGTCACCTGCGCGAACCCGCAGGACGCGTACGTGATGATCCAGCAGGCAATCGCGTCGGACGACCCGATCGTGTTCCTGGAGCCGAAGCGGCGCTACTGGGAGAAGGGTCCGGTCGACCTGGACGCCCCGCTCACCGACGCGTACCCGCTGCACAGCGCGCGGGTCGCCCGGCCGGGCACGGACGCCACCGTGCTGGCGTACGGCCCGATGGTGCGCACCGCGCTGGACGCGGCCACCGCCGCCGCCGAGGACGGCCGGGAGCTGGAGGTCATCGACCTGCGGACGCTCTCGCCGCTGGACCTGACCGCCGCGTACGAGTCGGTGAAGCGCACCGGCCGCTGCGTGGTCGTGCACGAGGCGCCGGGCAACCTGGGCCTCGGGTCGGAGGTCGCGGCCCGGATCACCGAGGAGTGCTTCTACTCCCTGGAGTCCCCGGTGCTGCGGGTGACCGGCTTCGACGTCCCCTACCCGGCCGCCCGGGTGGAGGAGGAGTACCTGCCGGACCTCGACCGGGTGCTCGACGCCGTCGACCGCACCTTCGGCTGGTGAGCGGCATGTCCCGGATCAAGGAGTTCAACCTGCCCGACCTGGGCGAGGGCCTGACCGAGGGCGAGATCCTCGCCTGGCTGGTCAAGGTGGGCGACGACATCGAGCTGAACCAGCCGATCGTCGAGGTGGAGACCGCGAAGGCGGCGGTCGAGATCCCGGCGAAGTGGGCCGGCCGGGTGCAGGCGATCTTCCACCCGGAGGGTTCGACGGTCGAGGTCGGCGTGCCGATCATCGCGATCGACACCGACCCGGGCGCCGGGCCGGTGGAGCAGTCGACGACCGGCACACCCACCGCCGACCTGCCCACCCCGTCGGCGGCCTCGCTGGCCGCCGTCGAGGTGGCACCCGAGGAGGGCATGGTCGAGCCGGGCCTGATCGGTGGCGTGGCGCCGGGTGGGCGTACCGCCGTGCTGGTCGGCTACGGCCCGCGCAACGCGCCGGCCAAGCGCCGCCCGCGCAAGGGCGCCGCCCCGGCGCCGGCCGCCCCGACCCAGGCGGTCCCGGTGCCGGCCGCGCCGGTCCAGGCCGCGCCGGTGCCGGCTCCGGCGGCGACCCCGGTGGCCCCGACGCCCGCGCTGAACGGCAACGGCCGGGCGGGCGGCGGCCCGGTGCTGGCCAAGCCGCCGGTCCGCAAGCTCGCCAAGGACCTCGGGGTCGACCTGGCCGCGCTGACCGGTTCCGGTCCGCTCGGCTCGATCACCCGCGAGGACGTACAGCGGGCGGCGAATGGGACCCCGGCGGCGGCCGAGCCGCTGACGGTCACCGCGCTGTCGACGTCGGCCGCGTCGGCCGCGAGCTTCGGCGCGGACCGCGAGCAGCGCATCCCGGTCAAGGGGGTACGCAAGCTCACCGCGGAGAACATGGCCCGCTCGGCGTTCACCGCCCCGCACGTGACGGAGTTCCTGACCGTCGACGTGACCCGGGCGATGAAGGCGCTGGACCGGCTCCGCGACCGGCGCGAGTGGCGCGACGTGCGGGTCTCCCCGCTGCTGCTGGTCGCCAAGGCGGTGCTGCTGGCGGTCAAGCGGTACCCGATGGTCAACTCGACCTGGGCCGGCGACGAGATCGTGGTCAAGGAGTACGTCAACCTGGGCATCGCGGCGGCCACCGAGCGCGGCCTGATCGTGCCGAACATCAAGGACGCCGGCCGGCTGACGCTGCGTGAGCTGGCGGACGCGATGACGGCGCTGGTGCAGACCGCGAAGTCGGGGAAGACGTCCCCGGCGGACATGTCCGGCGGCACGCTCACCATCACCAACGTCGGCGTCTTCGGCGTCGACACCGGTACGCCGATCCTGCCCCCGGGCGAGTCGGCGATCCTCGCCTTCGGCGCGGTACGCGAGCAGCCGTGGGTGCACAAGGGCAAGGTGAAGGCCCGGCTGGTCACCACGCTCGGCCTCTCCTTCGACCACCGGATCATCGACGGTGAGCTGGGGTCCAAGTTCCTGCGCGACATCGGGGACTTCCTGGCCGATCCGGAGGCGGCGCTGCTCGCCTGGACCTGACGTACCACCGCTCCGGCAACGGCCGGTGTGCCACGGGTGAACGCCCGGCACACCGGCCGTTGCCGTTGATGAAGGAATCTTCGGCTCAGTGATGAGGATGCCTACGATCCTTAGGCAGGTGGCTCAGCTCACCTTGCAATCGATGGCGATCATGCGTGCGGTGCGGTTAAATAGAGACATCAAGGGCTGACAACCGAATAGCCAGGAGGAGAGACCCAAGATGAGCATGATCGAGCGAATCCGCACCCGCCGCGACGCCAACCGCCGGGCCCGTGCCATCGAGCACGCCCTGCGTTCCGCCAACTCGCCCGCGGTCCGCGCAGAGCTTCTCGCCATCGCCCAGCGTCACATGAGCTGACGCCACCGACGTTCCGCACTCCTCCAGTGGAGAAGACCCGCCCGGCACCCCGGGCGGGTCTTCGGCGTTCCACGTCGGCCGGCACCGGGATTCCACCCCGCCGCACCGCCCGGTACGGTTGGCACGGTCGCCAACCGGCTGCTCCGGACCGACGTGGAGAGTGAAACTCATCGACGTCGACCGGTGACTTTCGGTGACGGCCGATGCTCCCCCGAGCGTCCCCGGGCGGCCACCGGATACGGTGCGGGGAGCCCGCACGGCCGGTACCCGCCGGCGACGCCGGCAGCCATGCCGACGGTCCCCGGCCGGCATCGGCGGTCGACCTGTGATGGAGGAGGAGCACCCATGACGTCCGAGGCTCCGCACCACCCCGGCCAGGAGCCGGGCGAGGTGTCGCCGGGCACCGGCGGACCGGTGCCGTACGGTGACCAGCCGGCGCAGCAGGACAACGGGTACAACGGCACGCCCGACCTCGGCTGGGCCCCGCCCCCGCCGGCCGGTCGGCCCGCCCCGCCGGCTCCGGCCTGGGCCGCGGCCGACGACCAGCCGCCCGCCTGGGCCCCGCCCGCCGGCCAGCACGTCACCGGTCGCGCCACCGCCCAGGTGCCCCCGCCCGCCGAGTCGGGCGGCCGGGGCGCACAGCCCGCCTGGGCCGGCCCCGAGCAGGGCGCACCGGCCTGGGCCGGCTCCGGTCCGGGTGCTCCCGGGTGGGGGCCGGGCGAGTCGGCCCGCCCGGACGCGTCCGGCGAGCCGGCGCCGCCGGCCTGGGCCCCGACGTCGGGCGGTCCCGCCGAACCGGCGCCGCCCGCCTGGGCCACCGAGCAGCATCGTCCCGCCCGCGGCGCCGCCGGGGAGCAGCCCGCCTGGGCGCAGCCCGAGACGGGCGCGCGGGGCACCGGCTACGTCCCGGCGCCGGCCACCGTGCCGAACGAGTCCTGGGTCACCCCCGCCGGCTCGGACGACCCGCACCGCTCCGGCGGGTTCACCCCTGCCGCGCAGCAGGGCGACGACGCCGGCCACTCCGGAGGCTGGGCCGTCGGCACCGCCGCCCAGTCGGACGACCCGAACCGTTCCGGCGGCTGGAACCGCCGCGACGAGCAGCCCGGGGCGCAGCCGGACGACCGGTCCGGCGGTTGGGCCCCACGTGACACCCAGCCGGCCTGGGTTCCGCCCGGCCAGCAGAGCGGAGCCACCTGGCCTCCGCCCGAGCCGACCGCCCGGGCCGCCGCCAAGGTCTCCGTGCCCGGCGCCGTCCGGCCCGAGCAGGCGTGGTCCACTCCGGAGCAGTCCGACCAGGACAGCCGCTCCACCCGCACCGAGGACGACCCGCACCGCTCCGGCGGTTGGCAGGCGGCCGGCGGGCAGCAGCACGACGATTCGGCCCGATCCGGCGGCTGGCCCGCCCCGCAGGGAGAGAACCGGGTGGGCGGCCGGGACGGTTCCACTCGGGACGACGACCCGGACCGCTCCGGCGGTTGGGCCGCCGGCGGGCGCGCCGCCGTCGCGTCCGAGGTCCCGCAGCCAGCCGGCTGGGGCGAGTCGAATCAGCCCCACCCCGCGGGCTGGAACGACGCCCCCGCCCGGCCTCGGCGCGACGGCGACGACCAGGCCGGTGGCTGGAACGACGCTCCCGCGATGCCGCAACGTGACGCCGATGACCAGGCCGCCGGCCGCCACGCTCCGGCGTTGCCGCAGCGTGGCGGCGAGGGACCGGCCGGCGGTTGGGGCGGCGCCGCAGCCGGGCCGCAGCAGCGGGAGACCGAGCGGCCGGCGGAGGAGCCGGCCCGGCCCGGGTGGGGCGGCAACCAGGACGAGCGGGCGTCCGCCGAACCCTGGTCGCCCGCCGAGGCGTGGGGCCACGCCGACGAGGCACAGCCGGCACCGTCGCGCGGCTGGCAGCCCGCCGAGGACGGACCGGTCTACCAGCCCGCGCCCGCACCGGGCATCTCACCCGGCCACGCGGTACCGCTGCCCGCACAGAGCCAGCGGGTGCCGGGGGCCGCACTGGCGGCCTCACCGCCCGCCGACCATGCCGTCGCCGCGCAGTTCGGCCCGGCCGAGCGTGCACCCCAGGCGTACGAGCCGGAGCGTGGTGACGCCGGCTGGGGCGCCGCCCGGTCCGCACCTGAGGAGCCGCAGTCGCCGGCCGGTCCGGTCCTTCCCGGCCCGCGCACCTCGCCCGAGGCCGGCGCCGCCGGTCCGGTCTCGGCCAGCGCCTCCGTCCCGGTGGCCAGCCGGGTCACCCCGCCGGCCGACCAGTCGGCACATCCGACCGCCGCGTCCGCGCCGCAGCCCCGGGTGTACGGCCGGCCGACCCGACCGGAGCCCGAGGACGCCCCGGAGGCGGACGACGCGCACGGCTACCCCGGCCAGGACGCTCCGTCGGCCTTCGCCGGCCCGCAGGCCCGACCGGACGACGGACCCGGCTTCGGGTCGCCGTCCCGAACCGACGACGGACACGGCTACGGCGGGTCCCCGTCCCGTGGCGACGACGGACACGGCTTCGGATCCTCCTCCCGTGGCGACGACGGACACGGCTTCGCCGGGCCGCGGGGGCGTGCTGACGACGCACCCAACTTCGCCGGCCAGCAGTTCCGCTCCGACGACGCACCCGGCTTCGGCGGACCGCACTCCCGGCCGGACGACGCGCCCGCCTTCGGTGGTCCGCAGTCGCGGCCCGACGGTCCGCACGGCTACCCCGGTCAGGACGGTCCGCCCGGCTACGGCGGGCCGCAGTCCCGGTCCGACGACGACCCGCGCGGATTCGGCGACCGGCCGTCCTCGCCGGCCGGCCCGCCGCCGTTCCCGGTCGGTGTGCCGTCCTTCATGGACCCGCCCGGCAACAACCGCCCCGCCAACGGGGTGCACCCGCAGGACGACGAGCAGCCCGGCGGGTCACGCGACTCCTTCGGCGGCCAGCAGAACCCGTTCGGCGGTCCGGGCGGCCACCAGGACGCGTTCGGGGGCCCGGGTGGCCGTCAGGACGCGTACGGCGGTCCCGGTGGCCGTCCCGACCCGTTCGGCGGTCCGGGTGGCCAGCAGGACGCGTACGGTCCGACTGCTGGTGGGCGTGCCTCGGTCGCCGTACCGGGTCAGGGTCCGGCGGGTGAGCCGGGCGGCTTCCCTCCCGCCTTCCCGCCGCCGTCCCCGCAGGCCCCGCCGGCCTGGTCCCCGGAGGGTCCGGCCGACGACTCGGATCAGGGCCGCTTCGACGCGTTCAAGCCGGACGCCGAGCCGAAGACCGAGGCGCCCGCGCCGAAGGTGCGCAACGGTCGGGTGCTGGCTCTGGTGCTCATCGCGGCCGTGCTGATCCTCGCCGTGCCGCTCGGCCTGCTCACGCTGCTCGGCAAGATCGGCGGTGACGACAAGCCGGCGGGCTTCGACCCGGCGGTCGGCTCCTGCATCAAGCAGACCGGCACGACCGCCGCGGCTGCCGACTGCGGTGAGCAGGGCGCGTTCACCGTGGTGTCGAAGGTGGACAACAAGGACAAGTGCGCCGACCTGTCCCAGCCCACTGTCGTCCTCCAGGGCGGCGGCACCAACCGGGTGCTCTGCCTGAAGCCGGCCGGCCAGTAACCCTCACGCGAAGCGCCCGTCCCAACACGGGACGGGCGCTTCGTGTGGTCGTGTCAGCCGCGGTCGGCGACCTGGGCGACGAACGCCCGCCAGGAAGCCGGCTCAAAGGCGAGCGCCGGGCCGGTCAGGTCCTTCGAGTCCCGCACGCCAACGACGCCGGGAAGGTTGTCGGCGACCTCGACACAGTCGCCACCGTTGCCGCCACTCTTCGTGCTCTTGCGCCACTGTGCGCCGGTCAGGTCCATGATGCTGCCGCTTCTCTCAGAAGGTCCAAGGAATGCCCTCGGGGAAGTGCCTCGCCGCGGATGCGTTCCCACCGTCGTTCAAGCGTAGCAATCTCGGTAGCCTGGTCGATGATTTGCGCTCTTGCCTGGCTGTCGACGTGCGCCGCTCGCGTGCCGTCGGGCAGCTCGGCGAGCGTGAAGGGCCCGTCGAGCCCGGGATACGTCGCGGTGTCACGCGGCACGACGTGAAGCTGAACGTTCGGCATCTCGGCGCAGTTCAGGAGGTGGGCGAGCTGGGCCGCCATGAGCGCCCGGTCCCCTGCGGCGGCACGCCGGATCACCTGCTCATCAATCACCGCAACGAATAGTGGGCCCTGGTCGCCGGTCAGGATCGCTTGCCGCTCCAGCCGCGCGGCTACCAGCTCGCCGACTTGGTCTTGCGAAAGGGGCTGACCGCCCAACGTCGCGCGGGCGTACGCCTCGGTCTGGAGAAGACCCGGCACCCACGCGAGTTGGAACGCGCGCAGTGCGACTGACTCCCGCTCGATGTCGACCCACGGGCGGAACCACACGGGCTCACGGCGCTTGTGCGCGTCTGGCCAAAGTTCCGCGGGCTCCTTTTGGAGGATTCTCGCGACCTCGGCACGATGCCGGCTCTGGGGGATACGTCCCGGGTTGGCCCAACGGGCGACGGTCTTCGGGTGAAGGTCAAGCCGACCTGCCAAGCTTTCGGCCGTCTCGCTCGCCTCTGCCATCGCAGCGATAAAGGCGTGATTCATGCCTGGTCCCTTCCAGAGCCAAGAGAACGTCCCACAGAAATCATCTAACGCTGTGTGATTGTCAAGCAACCCGAAGCAATGTTCTCTGTAGACGGCGCGGCCGGTGGGACGAGGGGCCCGGTGACCGTGTCAGTCAGGGGACCGCCTCGTCCGGTAGGCACCAGCGCGGGGCGGTCCCCCTCCCAGTTCTACGAGAGGAGCGCGCTATGCCCAGGGAGAAGCTGAAGCTCTACCGGACTGCCGTCCTGTCCTCCCGATTCCACCGTCCGCGCCTGCGCCTGGTCCCGCCCGGCCTGGCCTGCTCCTGCGGCCTGATGACCTGGCGCTGCTGCATGAGGCTGCGCCGCCGCGCCCAATTGACTCCGATCTACCCGCCGCCCCCGCCGCCGGCCCGCCGGCTCGCGAACAGTCGCGCGTGGATGTCCTCCCCGGCGGCAACGACCCTCTTCCGCCGCAACGGTGACCTCCGGTGACCGCGCCACGCCGCCCGGTCGGCGCACCCGCCGCCCCCCTGTTCTGTTCCGGCGACGTGCTTCACCTGACCCGCTCGGCGTCCCCGCAGTTCGTTTGCCCGATCGTGGTTCGCGTGATTCGTACGCTGGACTGGTCCACGTACGACGGGTGGTGCTGGGTAGACGGCTACCAGCTCGGCCCGGACGGTGCCGCGACCGCCCGCCGGTCCCTGTTCGTGCGGACCGAGGGCGTGTTTCGCCTGACCGATCGCCCGCCGGTACAGAAGCCGCTGATGCGCCGCCCGGTTCCCCGCACACCCGTTCGGGCGGGTGCCTGATGAAGGCCCTCACCGACAGGCACGACCCGGCCCGCCCGGAGTGGACGTGCACGGCCACCGAACACCCCTGGCCGTGCACGGTCGCCCGAACGGCCCTCCTCGCCCAGTTCGCCAACGACCGCCGAGGGCTGATCCTCCACCTCGGCGCGCGCCTCGCCGACGCGATCGACGACTTCGCCGCGCAGACCCACGGCGACGTCCCGCCCGGCCTGACGGACCGCTTCATGGGGTGGGTCCCCGAACTACCCGAGGAGCCCGCCGAGCGGGAAGGGGCGTGCGCGTCCCTGAGAGGGCCTAGAAAATCGATCAGGGCCGGAGATAGGGCCGAGGCTGCCGCCCTTCAGAAGTTCTAAAGGCCGCAACCGCGAGCACACTGCGCTGGTCGCGACCGGCAACACTCTCGCGGCCCGTCGGTCCTCTGGAGGTCTATCGCCTCCGCGATGGCCGGTACCGGACCGCGTCGGCTGTGCTGACCCTCGGCGGATCGGTGTCACGTACGCCTCTCCCGCCGCCCCGTCGCGCAGGCTGGGCCGCGTTGGTACGGCACCGTGGGGTGATGACCGCACGCGTACGCGCCCCCGAGCTGCAGGGCCGAGCCTGTCGCCGCGTGCCCGGCCCACCCCCTGACCGCCTAGCCCACACCGTCCGGACCCGCCCCACTCGGGCCCGGAACAGGTGGGCCCGCGATCTCTTCACTAAGCTCCGCCGCGACGTCGCGACCCGCGACGACGACAGAGCATGACCCCTGCGAGGTGCCCCCTTCGACCCCCTCACAGCACCGAAGCGGTGTGGGCGGACGACAGGGCTAAAAGGGCGGTTCGAGATTCCGCTTCCGGTACAGACTTAACGCCACCGCTACCGCATCATAAAATGACTCACCGTCTACCCACGTCTTATCTGCGATATGGCTCCCAAGGTGTTCCTGCCTTGCCAGAGCGTCGACGGAAACGCCGTAGCGTGGAGCATTGCCGTAGGTCATTAGCCCGTGCTCTGTGATTACCCACTGCGGCGGGCACACCTGCCAGATGGGCCGACGGTCGACGTCGGCCTGCGCCACCATTAGCGCCTCAGTCAAGCCTTCGAAGAGAGCTTTAACGTCAAGATGAGGTTCCGTTGTCTTCCGCTGTAGGACGCGGCCCAATCGAACGAGGACTGTCTCAACCTCGTCCTTACCGCTCCAGGGCACTACCTCCAGCGCCGTACCGTCGAATTCTTCAACCGTGAAAGTGATCTCCTCATCGCCCCGGAAGTAATCGGGTTCTTCGTTGAAGCCAATCTGAACGTACAACTGCCGGTCTTCGGACACGCAGACGCGGGGCCCGCGACGCTGTGAGATGAGCCCAAGTTCGTTCGCGCGCACCAGCGCTCGCAACACCGCATCGCGTGTCGGGGCGCTCCCGAGCGCTTCGAACGCCTCCGCGTCCGCGCGACTCTCTTGGGCGAGACGGGAAGTCACCGAGGCGGCAATGTCATCGATCCGCCGCTCTACGCCCTGCTCGAACGTCTCGACACGATCCACCAAGGCCTGAACGCTGGACTGTGTCTCTGAACCCACCTGTTCAATGCGTTGGTCTAGGCGCTTGGTCAAGAGGTAGACGGGCACGACCAAGATCACAGATGCGCCGATGTTGACAAGCACCCCGGAAGCCCAGTTCCCGAGCCCGTCCGAGGTCAACACGTAGCCGCCGAGTAAGGCACTGACGCCGGCGGCGGTGGCGATGCTCACCCACAGGGGAAGGCCGCGAGGCCGCTTCAGACGCACCAGGCAATTCTGCCTGTAGTTGGCAACACCCCCGCACCCCGGCAAGGGGCTTGCTTGGTCGGGCTAGCCTCGGGCCCGTGCTAAGACCAATCAAAGCGCTACGCGAAACCTCCGACGATGAACTCATCGCCGAGCACGATAAGATCGCAATACACACCGTTGTTGGGACGGCCTACTACGTGGACGAGTTGGAGCGCCGGGAGCGCCGCCGCGCAATCGAAGCATCAGACCGCCTCGCCCGCCGCGCCTACCGGCTGGCCTGGTCCAACACCCTACTTGCGCTGGTTGCCGCAGTCGCCGCGATCGTCGCCCTGTTCAAGTAAGAAGCCCTCGCAGCCGGACCGCGCCCGGCTGCGAGGGCTTCCTGCGTTACCCGCCTACGATGCCCGCTGACCTGAGGGCGTCGAGCCCCGCAACTGCGGGCGCATCGACGCATCGCGCTCGCGCTTGAAGTAAAGGGCGTGGAGGCACCACTCCACCGAACTACCGTCCCGGAGATGCTGCGCGATCGTCTTGCCGTGGACCTCGGCGAAGAGATCGTCCGTCCGGAGACCGTTATCCACAAGCCTCATCACCTCGGCGAAGCGCAGCGGATCGACGCCCTTGTCCAGCCACTTCTTGACCCTGTCAACGTCGTGGTTCGAGAGGTGGGCCCATGCCGCGACGACCTCGGCCCGGCTCGCGCCGGCTGTCGTCCAATCGACTAGCTCGCCGATGTGGTGATCGATGCGCTTGACAGCGATCGCGCGATCACGGTCACCGTTACGGGGCCTCGGGTCGTTCCCGCGCCGCCGCCAACGCTCACGTTCGCGCCGGTTGAGACCGAGCGCGCGCAATCCCGATTCGAGATCGTCGTTCTTCTTCAGGGCCAAGTCCGCCCCCGCCGCGCCATTTTCGGCGCGACGACCAAGGAGATTTTCTCGGATGCGAAGAAGCTCCTCGTCCTCACCGTCGTGCAACTTACCTCCATCATCAGTACAGGTGTCTGATTGTAGGCGGTACGTCACGCGAGGAGAAAGCCTCGCCGCCGACCTGGGCGAACCGCGCCGTCGCCGCGACTGACCGCGGCCCCTGTCGACCTGGCGGACGTCCTCGGTATCGGCGTGACAGTCTGGCGTGCATGGCAACCTCATCCCGCGTCCGCGCGCCCGAACTACGGGGCCGCGCTTGGCTGAACACTGGCGGACGAAACCTGACATTGCGGGACCTGAGAGGTCGCTGCGTCATCCTAGATTTCTGGACCTTCTGCTGCATCAACTGCCTGCACGTGCTGGACGAACTGCGCCCGCTCGAGGAGAAGTACGGCGACGTGCTGGTCGTGATCGGGGTGCACTCGCCGAAGTTCGAGCACGAGAAGGACCCGGACGCGCTGGCCGCGGCCGTCGAGCGGTACGGCGTGCACCACCCGGTGCTCGACGACCCCGAGATGGACATGTGGCAGCAGTACGCGGCGAAGGCCTGGCCGACGCTGTCGGTGGTCGACCCGGAGGGCTACGTGGTGGCCACCATGGCCGGCGAGGGGCACGCCGAAGGGCTGGCCCGGCTGGTCGACGACCTGATCGCCACGCACGAGGCGAAGGGCACGCTGCACCGGGGCGAGGGCCCGTACGTCCCGCCGGCCGAGCCGGAGACGGCGTTGCGCTTCCCCGGCAAGGTCGTCCCGCTCGACGGCGGCAACCTGCTGGTCTCCGACTCGGCCCGGCACTCCCTGGTCGAGCTGGCGCCGGACGCGGAGACCGTGGTGCGCCGGATCGGCGCGGGCACCCGTGGACGCACCGACGGCCCGGCGGCCGGCGCGACGTTCGCCGAGCCGCAGGGGCTCTGCCTGCTGCCCCCGCACGTGGCCGAGGTGGCCGGCTACGACCTGGTCGTCGCGGACACGGTCAACCACCTGCTGCGCGGCGTACGGCTGGAGACCGGCGAGGTGGTCACCGTGGCCGGCACCGGGCGGCAGTGGCGCTCGTCGGTCGACGACCACGCGCACGACGCGCGCGCCGTCGACCTTTCCTCCCCCTGGGACGTGGCCTGGTACGACGACCGGGTGGTCGTGGCGATGGCCGGCATCCACCAGCTCTGGTGGTTCGACCCGATCAAGCGGACCGCCGGCATGTACGCCGGCACCACGGTCGAGGCGCTGCGGGACGGTCCACTGCCGGACGTCTGGATGGCTCAACCGTCCGGCTTGTCCGTCTCGGCGGACGGTTCTCGGCTCTGGATCGCCGACAGCGAGACCAGCGCGGTCCGCTGGGTCGAGGCGGGCGAGATGCACACCGCCGTGGGTCAGGGGCTGTTCGACTTCGGGCACGTCGACGGCCCGGCCGATCAGGCGTTGCTCCAGCATCCGCTGGGCGTGTGCGCGCTCCCGGACGGCTCGGTGCTGGTCGCGGACACGTACAACGGCGCGGTGCGCCGCTTCGATCCGGCGACCGGCCAGGTCGCGACCGTGGCCGACGGGTTGGCCGAACCGAGCGACCTGGTGGTCACCCCGGCGGGCGAGGTGCTGGTGGTCGAGTCGGCCGCGCACCGGTTGACCCGGCTGGCACCCGGCGCGTTGACGGCGGCCGGCGCGAGCACGGTGGCGGGCGCGCGGCACCGGATGGAGCGCAAGCCCACGGACGTGGCGGCCGGGGAGCTGACGCTTGACGTGATCTTCACACCGGCGCCGGGGCAGAAGCTCGACGACACGTACGGGCCGTCGACCCGGCTGGTGGTCTCGGCGTCCCCGCCGGAGCTGCTGGTCGACGGCGCGGGCACGACCACCGACCTGTCCCGGCGGCTGGTGGTCAGCGGGGACGTGACGCAGGGGGTGTTGCAGGTGACCGCCCAGGCGGCGACCTGTGACGCCGACATCGAGCACGCCGCCTGCCACCTGACCCGGCAGGACTGGGGCGTACCGGTCCGGGTGGTCACCGACGGCGCCACCCGTCTCCCGCTGGTGCTGCGCGGCCTCGACGAGTCCTGAGCCGACGAGCGTTAGGAGGGGCCCCCTGTTATGCGTCAGGCGTTAACAGGGGGCCCCTCCTTTCACGCGAACGGAGTGAGCGTGACCCCCGCGTCGACGAGTGCGGCGCGGACCAGCTCCGCGCACCGCACCGCGCCGGGTGTGTCGCCGTGCAGGCAGATCGACTCGACGGGGCAGGAGACCACGCTGCCGTCGACCGCGACCACGGTCCGCTCGACGGCCATCCGGACGGCCCGCACGGCGACCTGGTCCGGGTCGGTCACCAGCGCGTTCGGGGCGCCGCGCGGCACCAGTGCCCCGTTGGGCAGGTAGTTGCGGTCGGCGAAGCCCTCGGCCACCACCCGCAGGCCGGCGCCGACCGCGAGCTGGGCGAGCACGGTGCCGGGCTGGCAGAGCACCGGCAGCTCGTGGTCGTACCCGCTGATCGCCGCCACCAGCGCGGCGGCCTGGGCCTCGTCGCACGCCGCCGCGTGGTAGAGCGCGCCGTGCGGCTTGAGGTAGCGCACCCGGGTCCGGTAGAGCCGGCAGAACGCGTCGAGCGCCCCGAGCTGGTAGATCGTCTCGTCCCGCAGCTCGGCGAAGTCGTAGGCGATGTGCCGGCGGCCGAAGCCGGCGAGGTCCCGGTAGCCGACCTGCGCGCCGACCGCGACGCCGCGTTCGGCGGCGGCGGCGCACACCCGGTGCATGGTGGCCGCGTCCCCGGCGTGAAAGCCGCAGGCCACGTTGGCGGAGCTGATCAGCCCGAGCAGCGCCTCGTCGTCGCCGAGCCGCCAGCTACCGAATCCCTCACCGAGGTCCGCGTTGAGGTCCATGGAACCTCACCGTAGTCCCCGGGCGGGCCTGGGCGAGCGCTGTCACGTCGTCCACCACCCCGATGACCGGGTAGCCACCGGTGGTGGGGTGGTCGGCCAGGAAGATCAGCGGCTGGCCGTTCGGCGGCACCTGCACCGCGCCGAGCACCAGGCCCTCGCTCGGCAGTTCGCCGGCCACCGCGCGGGGCAGGGCGGCGCCGGCCAGCCGCGCGCCGACCCGGTTGCTGTCCGACCCGACGGTGTACGCGCTGCCGTGCAGCAGGTCGAGCGCGGCGGGCGTGAACCAGTCCTGCCGGGGGCCGGGGCGCACGGCCAGCGACACCTCGGTCGGCACCGGCGGGGTGACGGTGAGGTCCACCGGGGGCGGCGGGCCGGCCGGTGCGCCCAGCGGCAGCCGGTCCCCGTCGCGCAGCGGCGGCGGCCCGAGGCCGGAGAGCGTGTCGGTGGACCGGCTGCCGAGCACCGGTTCGACGGTGATCCCGCCGCTGACGGCCAGCCAGGTCCGGACCCCGGCGCGGGCCGGACCGATCCGCAGCACCGCGCCGGCCGGCAACGACAGCGGTCGCCCGACGTCGCCGGGGCGTCGCTCGACCTCGCCGCGGCGGGGCCCGGTTGGGCGCGCCTCGGCGGGCCCGGGGGCGGCGGTCCGCGAACGCCGCTCGACGAGCACGTCGGCGGGGGCGCCGGTGAGCGCCACGGTGACCGCCCGGGTGACGCGCAGCACGCACCCGGTCAGGGTGATCTCCAGGCCGGCGGCGTGCTCCGGGTTGCCGACGAGGCGGTTGGCCAGGCGCAGGGCGGCCGGGTCGAGCGCGCCGGACCGGGGCACGCCGAGGTGCGCCCAGCCGGGCCGGCCCTGGTCCTGGACGGTGGTGAGCGCGCCGGCCCGCAGCACCTCGATCATGGCGCGTCGACGAACCGGACCCGGGTGCCGGGCGTGAGCCGGGCCGGCGGGTCGGCACGCACGTCGAAGAGGGTCAGCTCGGTCCGCCCGACCAGCAGCCAGCCGCCGGGTGAGGCGGCGGGGTAGATGCCCGCGTACGGGCCGGCCAACGCGACCGAGCCGGCCGGCACCCGGGTACGCGGGGAGGCGAGGCGCGGCACGGCCAGCTCGGGCGGGAGGCCGGTGAGGTAGGCGAACCCGGGCGCGAAGCCGCAGAACGCGACGCGGAACTCGGTACGCCGCAGCCGGTCGACCACGGTCGGCACGTCGACGCCCCAGTGGCCGGCGACGGTGGGCAGGTCTGCCCCGTCGTACGCCACGGGCACCCGGACCTCGGCGGCGGCGGTGCCGGCGGCGGCGTTCCGGGGGTGCCAGCCGGCGATCCGTGCGGCGGTGGCCGCCGGGTCGGGCACGCCGTCGAGCAGCACGGTGACCGCGGCGGGAACGATCTCGTCGGCGGCCAGCTCGCCGGCCGCGCGCCGGTGCCACAGCTCGGCGCGCCACGCCTCGACCTGGTCGGGGTCGTCGCAGTCGAGGAGCAGGGCGTGCGCCCCGACGGGCCTGATCCGCATCCGGTCATCCTCGCGTCGTCGGGCGTGACGGTCCACACTACTTGCAAGTAACCTACGGTGGCGTAACCTGAGGAGGTGACCACCTCCGCACCGCTCCGGCTCCGGCCGGTCGACATCGGAAAGCCGCGCATGCGCGGCTGGCTCCACGCGTACGCGTTCTTCGCCGCGCTCGCCTGCGGCATCGTCCTCTGCTCCATCGCCGCCACCCGGCCCGGCTGGGCACCGCTGGTGAGCTGCCTGATCTACAGCCTCACCGTGTGCGGCCTCTTCGGCACCAGCGCGCTCTACCACCGGCGGGTCTGGTCCGAACGCGGCTACCAGATCATGCGCCGGATGGACCACTCGATGATCTTCTTGTTCATCGCCGGCACCTACACCCCGTTCTGTGCGCTGCTGCTGGACACCCGGCACGCCACGATCATGCTCAGCCTGGTCTGGGGCGGCGCGCTGGCCGGCGTCGCGGTCAAGCTGATCTGGCCGCACGCGCCCCGCTGGGTCTCCGCCCCGCTCTATCTGGCGCTGGGCTGGGTGGCGGTGGCGATGCTGCCGGAGATCCTGCACTCCGGCGGCGTCACCGCGCTGGTGCTGCTGAGCGTGGGGGGCGCGATCTACAGCGTGGGCGCGGTGTTCTACGCGCTGCGCCGGCCGAACCCGTGGCCCACCGTCTTCGGCCACCACGAGTTCTTCCACGCGTGCACGCTGGTCGCGGCGATCTGCCACCACATCGCGATCTACTTCGCGCTGTTCGCCTGAGCCGACCCACCCGAACCGGGCCGGGACATGCGCGAGGGCCCCGCGCCGTTGCGGGGCCCTCGGGTCTCGGGTGGGTCAGGCCGGGTAGCCCGAGCCCGGGCGGCGCACCTCGCGGTACTCCTCGCGCACGACCCGGTCGCCCTGCACCGGCACCACCGGCTCGGCGACGACCTGCTGACGCACCGGCGCGGCGACCACGCGGCGGCGGCTGTTCCAGAAGTAGAGCGTCGTGAGCAGACCGGCGAGACCGGCGAGCATGAGCACCCAGCCCACCACGTTGAGGTTCAGCCATCCCAGGTTGGCGTCGATGGCGAACGCGAAGATCGCGCCGAGCGCGATGAGGAAGATGCTGGCACCGATGCCCATGACGTCGCCTCCTTGGCGTCCTGCTGGCGTTTCTGCCCGCCGCGGCCATGGATGAGGTAGCGGCACACATCGACATACCCACGCGCCCCGATCGCCAATCAGGCAAGCTGGGCGGATGACGGACGGCAGGAACCGGCAGCGGACGTTGGTGCTGTTGCGGCACGCCAAGGCCGAGCAGTCCCGGGACGCCCCGGACGCGGAACGACCGCTGACCGCGCGGGGTCACGCCGACGCCGCGGCGGCCGGCGCCTGGCTGGCCCGGCACGGGCTGCTCCCCGACGTGGTGCTCTGCTCGCCGGCCCGACGCACCCGGCAGACCTGGCACGGGGTGGCGCTGGGCCTGGCCGGGTCCCCACCGGAGGGCGGCCCGGCGGGCCCGGCCCCCGCCGTCCGCTACGAGCCGACCGCGTACGAGGCGCACCCGGACGAGCTGCTGGAGCTGGTCCGGTCGGTGGACCCGACGGCCGGCACGGTGCTGCTGGTCGCACACAATCCGGGCATCTCGCTGCTCTCGGCGCTGCTCGACCCGGAGCGGGCGGATCCGGAGGGCCTGCGCACCACCGACCTGGTGGTGCACGAGCCGGCCGGCGCATGGACGCAGCTCTCCCAAGCCCCGCTAACCACCCGCCACACCGCCCGCGGCTGAGGTGCAAGGCCGGGCCCCCTGTTAACGCATTCGGTAGAGGCGAGCGCCCCGCTTGACTGTGCGGGCGGGGCGGTCAGGAAGGCGGGGCGGTGGGCGGCGGCGGGTCGGGCGGCGGCGGCATCATCGCGGTCGGGTGGGAGAGCCGGTTCTCCTCCACGATGAGCGTGCGGGCCCGCTTGCGACGGTCCTGCCAGAACCACAACGTGGTCAGCAGGACGCCCAGCCCGGCCAGGATGAAGACCCAGCCGACCGCGCGCAGGTCGATCCACCAGACGTTGGCCCGGATGGCGAAGGTCATGATCGCGCCGAGCGCGATGAGAAAGATGGCGCTGCCAATGCCCATGTGCGCTGCACTCCCCCGTGCGGTGGCCCTTGGGCGTACTCCGGTCGTGGTCCGCGACGGTTACCCGCCCACCGGCCGGCCTATCCACCTCCGGCGCCACCAACGACGACGGCCGGCGGGCTGTCGCCCACCGGCCGTCGAGGTGAAAGGGGAGGAAGTGCCCGCGAGGGCTTAGAACGCCTCCTCCGGAAGGTCCATGATCTCCAGGTCGGCGCCCTCGATGATCCGCCGGTCGGCGCCGATGCGGGGCAGCACCTCGCGGGCGAAGAACCGGGCAGCGGCCACCTTGCCGGTGTAGAACGCCTTGTCGCTGGCGGAGACCTCACCGGCCAGCGCCTTCAACGCCACGTCCGCCTGCTTCTGGAGCAGCCAGCCGACCACCAGGTCACCGATCGCGAGCAGGAACCGGCGGCTGCTCAGGCCGACCTTGTAGAGCGCGCGGGCGTCGCCGGCCTGGGCCTCGCCCAGCCACCCGGTCATCACACCGATCATGTTCTGGATCTCGGCGAGCGCCTTGCCGAGCGCCTGCCGCTCCTCCTTGAGCTGGCCGTTGCCGGCCTCGGAGGCGATGTGCTCCTGGATCTCACCGGCGACCGCCATCAGCGCCTTGCCGTTGTCCCGGACGATCTTCCGGAAGATCAGGTCGAGGCTCTGGATGGCCGTGGTGCCCTCGTACAGGGTGTCGATCTTGGCGTCCCGGACGTACTGCTCCAGCGGGTAGTCCTGGAGGAAGCCGGAGCCACCGAACGTCTGGAGCGACTCGTGCCCGAGCAGCTCGTACGCCCGCTCCGAGCCGACGCCCTTGACCAACGGCAGCAGCAGGTCGTTGACCCGCTTGGCCAGCCTGGTGGCCTTCTCGTCGCCGGCCGCCTCGGCGAGCGCGACCTTGTCCTGCCAGCTCGCGGTGTAGCAGACCAGCGCGCGCAGGCCCTCGGCGTACGACTTCTGCATCAGCAGCGAGCGGCGCACGTCCGGGTGGTGGGTGATGGTCACCCGCGGCGCGGTCTTGTCGGCCTGCTGGATCAGGTCGGCGCCCTGCACGCGGTTCTTGGCGTACTCCAGCGCGTTCAGGTAGCCGGTGGAGAGCGTGGCGATGGCCTTGGTGCCGACCATCATCCGGGCGTACTCGATAATCATGAACATCTGGCGAATGCCGTCGTGCTTCTCGCCCAGCAGCCAGCCCTTGGCCGGTACGCCGTGCTCGCCGAAGGTCACCTCGCAGGTGTTGGAGACCTTCAGGCCCATCTTGTGCTCGACGTTGGTGGCGTAGACGCCGTTGCGCTCGCCCAGCTCACCGGTCTCGGCGTCGAAGTGGAACTTCGGCACCACGAAGAGGGACAGGCCCTTCGTGCCGGGGCCGCCGACGCCCTCCACGCCGACCGGACGGGCCAGCACGTAGTGGACGATGTTGTCGCTCAGGTCGTGCTCACCGCTGGTGATGAAGCGCTTGACGCCCTCGATGTGCCACGTGCCGTCCGGCTGCTGGACAGCCCGGGTGCGGCCGGCACCCACGTCCGAGCCGGCGTCCGGCTCGGTCAGCACCATGGTCGAGCCCCACTGCTTCTCGATGAACAGCCGGGCCCACTTCTGCTGCTCCTCGGTGCCCTCGACGTGCAGCACGTGCGCGAAGGACGGGCCGGAGGCGTACATCCAGACCGGGGCGTTGGCCCCGAGCACCAGCTCGGCCAGGGACCACCAGAGCGCGCGGGGGGCGTTCGTGCCGCCGAGCGCCTCCGGCAGGTCGAGGCGCCAGAACTCGGAGTCCATGAACGCCTGGTACGACTTCTTGAACGACTCGGGCAGCGGCGCGGTGTGCGTGGCCGGGTCGAAGACCGGCGGGTTGCGGTCGCTGTCGGAATAGCTGGCGGCGAGGTCCTCGCGGGCCAGGCGGTCGACCTCGGAGAGGAAGCTACGGGCGGTGTCGACGTCCAGGTCCGTGTACGGCTCCTGGCCGAACGTCCGGTCCGCCCCGAACACCTCGAACAGGTTGAATTCGAGGTCCCGAAGGTTGCTCTTGTAGTGGGTCATGCTCGCTGGCCCCGCTTCCGGACAGGTGTTACCGATCAGTAACTCCAGACTGTATTACTCACCGGTAGGCAACGACAACCCGATCTCGGAAGTGACAGCGATTACACACTTCCCATTCACCCGTCGGCGGCGCCGACCTCCCAGCTCGGCACCGGGGCCGCCGCCGCGCTGCGCGGGCCGGTGTACTCCATCAGGACCAGCGCGATGTCGTCGTCGAGCCGGTCCTGCACCCACTCGACCAGGGCGGTCTCCAGCGAGGCGAGCCCGTCGCCGACCGTCCCGTGACCGAGCAGTCGCCAGGCGCGGTCGGCGGTCGGGAAGAACTCGCCGTCCCGCCGGGCCTCGCCCAGCCCGTCGGTGAACAGCAGCAGCCGGTCGCCCGGCTCCAGCCGCTCCACCCGGGGCCGGACCACCGGCATGAAGCCCAGCGGCGGCGCCGGGGCCGGCGGCTCCAGCGGGATCACCGCGCCGCGGCGCAGCAACAGCGGCGGCGGGTGTCCACAGTTGACGATGGTGAGCGTGCCGCCGCGCTCCTCGACCAGCGCGGCGGTGACGAAGTCCTCGTCGCCGACGTTGCGGGCCACCGCCCGGTCCAGGTCGGTCACCACCGCGCGCAGGTCGGCCCGCTCGTAGGCCACGTGCCGGTAGGAACCGAGCACGATGCTTGCCAACCGGACCGCGTCCAGCCCCTTCCCGCGGACGTCCCCGATGATCATCCGGACGCCGTACGGGGTGTCCATCACCTCGTACAGATCGCCGCCGATCTCGGCGGTGGCCGTGGAGGAGATGTAGCGCGCGGCCACCGCCAGCGTGCCGACCTGCGGACCGAGCGGACGCAGCACCGCCTGCTGGGCGACCGCGGCGAGCCGGGTCAGCTCGGCGATCCGCTCCGTCTGACGCTGCCGCACGGCCGCCGTGGCGGCGGAGATCGCGGTGGCCAGCACGATGGCGGCCACGCTGACGGCGGTCACCAGCGGCATGCCCTTCTCGGCCGCGGCGAAGGCGACCCCGGCCGCGGTGGCCAGCGCCCCCACGGCCAGCACCACCCGCCAGGAGGCCAGCGCGCCGGCGAGGACGGGCGCGGCGGCCATCAGCGCGAGGTAGTGCACCGGCCGGCCGTCGGCCGCCTCCGCCGCCGACACGATCGCGAGCAGCGCGAGGGCCGCGCCGAGGCCGGCGCGGGATCCGGGGCTCAGCGGGCCGCGGCCCGGCTGGAAGGGTTGCGTACGTACATCGGACAGCATGCCTGATGGATGTGAACCGGAGAACGAACGCGGCCCGTCCGTCGCGGAAGTTCTGCCGGACCGGCTGTCAGCCGAGCACCTCGTAGCGGACGTCCACCTCGCCGAGACCGGTCGAGGCGATGGCCGCGAACGCGGCGCGGGACAGGTCGATGCACCGGCCGTCGATGTAAGGGCCCCGGTCGTTGATCCGGACCACCACGGACTTGCCGTTGGCCGGGTTGGTGACCCGGACCCGGGTGTTGAACGGCAGCGTCTTGTGCGCCGCGGTCAGCGCGTCCGGGTCGAACGTCTCGCCGTTCGCGGTCATCTGGCCCTCGTCGTAGAAGGACGCGCCGCAGGAGCCGCTCTCCACCACCTTCGGGGCGGCGGTCTTCTTCTTCGTCGCGGTCGGCTTCGGCGCCGCGGTCCGGGTCTTGCCCCGGGACGCCGGCTGGGTGCGGGTCGGCTTCGGGCTCGGGGTGGCCTTCGGCGACGGGCTCCGGCTCGCGGTGGCGGAGGCGCTCGGCGACGGCGCGGCCGAGGTGGGGGCCGCCGTGCTGGGCGGGGCCTCGACCAGGGCCGGCGCGGCGGGCGGCTCGGCGGCGGTGAGCTGCACCGCGCCGACGGTGCCGCCGACCGCGAGCGCCACGCCGACCGCCGCGGTGGCAGCGATGCCGGCCGGCGAGGAGAACAATCTGCGGGTACGAAGGTGCCTAGCAGCCACCGGGCCGGTCCTTTCGTCAACTCAACAAACCGGCCCGGACCGTAACGAGAGAAGCACTTCCGACGTCAACGTGATCATGGTGGTATGGCCGCATTTGCTGTGCTACGTGTAGCCGATCAAGCCACGGCCGTTGGGCCGAACGGTGGACGGGTGGGCAGGATGGAGGCGTGCTGAACCGTCGCCTGGTCGAACTGTTCCGCTGGGCCGACCCCGGGCCGGACAGCAGCCACCTGGTCAGCGACCTCTCCGGCTGGTGGCGTGACCCCGAGGTGCTCGCAGAGGTCGGGCCGGCGCTGGCCGGCCTGCACCCCGACGCGCGCCCGACCGTGGTGGTCGCCCCCGAGGTGACCGGGCTGCTCCTCGGCCCGCTGGTCGCGGTGGCCGCCGGCGCCGGGTTCCTGCCCGCGTACAAGGACGGTGGCGAGCGACGCCGGATCGGGCCGACGCGGTGGGCCGGGACCCCGCCGGACCACCGGGGGCAGCGGCTCCGGATCGGCGTGGACGGCCGGCGACTCGGCCCCGGCGACCGGGTGCTGCTGGTGGACGACTGGGTCGACACCGGCGCGCAACTGGACGCGCTGTGCCGGCTGGTGCGCGACGCCGACGCCGAGCCGGTCGGCGCCGCCGCGCTGGTCGCCACCTGCCCGGCGGCCGTCCGCGCGCGACTGCGGGTCCGCGCGCTGCTCACCGGCGACGACCTGCCCTGAGGGGTTGACCTCAAGCATGCTTCAACCCCGACCATCGGCGGATGGACGACGGCATCCTCGACGAGGCGTACCACCGACTGCACCGCACCGGCCCCGAGTTCGAAGGCTGGCTCTCCAACCACGGGCCGATGGCCGCCGAGGCGCTGGTCCGGCACGGGCAGGGCGCCCGCGTACACCGCTGGCTCGACGGCTACCTGCGCCGGCTCGACGACCTGCCCCGGGGGCTGCGGCCGATCGACGACTGGCGGGCCGCGCTCGGTGACCCGAAGCGGGCCGGCGACTGGCTCGACCACTTCGACCGCGAGCTGCGCGACCGGCCGTGGCGGGAGGTGCTCGGCGAATGGTGGCCCCGGCTGCTCCCCGGGATCGCGGCCGGCGCCACCCACGGCGTGATCCGGGTCGGACACGCGGTGCGGGTGCTACACACCGACGGGGAGACCCCGGAGCGCCGCGCCGAGCTGGGCCAGGCGCTCGGCTACTGGGCGGCCCGCTGGCAGCCGGTCCCCGGCGCCGGCCCGCTCACCGGTCACGCCGACGTCGCGGCGGCACTGGCCGGGGTGCCCCGGATCGCGGACCGCAGCGGCGGCATCCGGGAGCGACTGGGCCGGCTGACCGGGGAGCCCGGCTGGTCGACAGCGGTCACGGCGCTGCGTCCGCCGACCGACCCGGACCGGGCGGCCGGCACGCTCACCGAGGTGGTGCACCGCGCCGCGCTGGACTACCTGCGGTTCGGGCACGGCGAGCCGGTGATGCTGGTGCACGCGGTCACCGCGCCGACCGCGGTGCTGCGTACCCTGCCGGCCCTGGACCCGGCGCTGCGGGCGCCGAGCGTCGCCGCGGCCTGGGCCGCGACGGCGGCCGTGACCTCGGTGTACGCCGCACCCGCGCCGACCGCCGCCACGCCTGTCGACGGGCCCACCGATCCGGCCGAGGTGTTCGCCCGGGCGGCCCGGCACGGCGACGAACACGTGGTGAAGCTGGCCGACGCGGCGCTGGAGGCGTACGCGGCCACCGGCGACGAACGGGTGCTGGCCGCGCCCGGCCACGCCGCCCGTCTGATCTGACCGGTGTCAGGGCTGGTGTGAAGGAGGGGCCCCCTGCTAACGCATTCTGCATAACAGGGGGCCCCTCCTAACGCCTCTAGCCGACGCGGCGCAGCTCCGGCAGCAGCGCCGCCGCCTCGGTCAGCACCGCCTCGTCGCCGGCGTACCAACTGCTGGCCCGGGGCCAGTGCGTGATCACGTCGGTGAAGCCCAGCCGGGCCGCCCGGGCCGCCTGCTCCGCGAGGAAGTCCGCGCTGGTCAGCGAGAAGACCGGAGCCGAGTCGAGCGAGAGGTAGCGGTCCAGGGTGGCCGGGTCGCGGCCAGCCTGCTCCAGCGCCCGGGTCATCCGGTCGGACAGCTCCGCCACCGTGTCCCACCAGCCCGCCAGGTCGTCCCCGCCGAGGCCGGTGGTCACCCACCCCTGCCCGAACCGGGCGACCAGGCGCATCGACCGGGGACCGTTCGCGGCCAGCACGAACGGCACCCGGGGCTGCTGGACACAACCGGGGTTGTTGCGGGCGTCCACCGCCGCGAACCACTCCCCGCGCCACGTCGTGCCGTCCTCGCGCAGGATCAGGTCGAGCAGCTCGGTGAACTCCGCGAACCGGTCGACCCGCTGCCGGGGCGGCAGCGTCTCGCCGCCGAGCACGGCCGAGTCGAAGCCGATGCCGCCCGCGCCCAGCCCGAGCAGCACCCGCCCGCCGGAGACGTCGTCCAACGCGGTCACCTGCCGGGCGAACGCCGCCGGATGGCGGAAGTTCGGCGAGGCCACGAGCGTGCCGAGCCGGACCCGGGAGGTCACCGAGGCCGCCGCGGTCAGGGTCGTCCAGGAGTCGAACCACGGCCCGTCGACCAGGTCGCGCCAGCCCAGGTGGTCGTACGTCCAGGCGTGGTCGAAGCCCCACTCGTCCGCCTGCGCCCACCGCCGGCGCGCCTCCGACCAGCGTTGGTCCGGCAGGATCACGATGCCAATCCGCATGATCCCCAGCGTACGGCCCGGAGCGTCCCGCTACGTGGTCACGAGATCGGCCACCACACAGGCGATGTTGTCCGGCGCGCCCGCCGCGTACGCGAGATCGACGAGGTGCCCGACGGCGGTCTCCGGGTCGTCCGCCCCGGCCAGCGCGGCGTGCAGCGCGCCCGGGTCGACCACCGCGGCGAGGCCGTCCGAGCAGAGCAGGTAGCGGTCACCGGGCAGGGCGGTCCGCAGCGCCAGGTCCGCCTCCACCTCGCCGCCCGCGCCCAGTGCCCGGGCCAGCAGCGCCCGCTGCGGGTGCGCCCCGGCCTCGGCCGGCGTGAGCCGCCCCTGGTCGACGAGCGTCTGCACGTACGTGTGGTCCTGGGTGAGCCGGGACAGCTCGCCGCCCCGCAGCAGGTAGGCCCGGGTGTCCCCGACGTGCACCAGGGCGAGCCGGGTGCCCCGCCGGACGATCGCGGTGAGCGTGCTGGCCGGCCGGTCCGCGTCGGTGGCCTGCGCGCGTACCGCCCGGTCGGCCCGGCTCACCGCGTCGCCCAGCGCGGCGAGCAGATCGCCCGCCGGCGCGTCGGCCGCCGCCAACGGCCGCAGCGCGTCCACCGCCGCCGCGCTGGCGGTTGACCCGCCCGGACCGCGTACGCCGTCGGCGACCGCGAGCAGCGTGTCGCCGGCGTACGCGACGTCCTCGTTGGAGTCCCGGACCGCGCCGGTCTCGCAGCGCGCCGCGTACCGGAAGGTGTGCTCGGACATGATGGTGCCCCTCTCGCTGAGCTGGTCGACGAGGAGTGCGACGGCCCGGCCACGGGCCTCGGCGTCCGCGCTGACCCGCCGCCACCAGGCGTCCAGCGCCTCGGCGGCGGCCGGCGGCGGCAGCGCGCAGACGGCCCGGATCTCGGCCAACGGCATGCCGGCCCGGCGCAGCGCGGCGATCAGCCGCGCCCGGTCGAGCTGCTCCGGCGCGTAGTAGCGGTAACCGGAGTGCGGATCCACGGCGGCCGGCGGCAGCAGCCCGCAGTCGTCGTAGACGCGCAGCGCCTTGGCGGTCAGTCCGGCCGCGCGGGCGAACGCCCCGATGGTCAGCAGCCGCACGTCAGTCTCCTCCTCACGCCGGCCCCGGTGGGCCGGCCCGGATCACGTTGCGGCTTGCCGCAGGGGCCGGGTCAAGAGCGTTGACCATATATCGAAGACTTATATATGTTGTCGACATGACCCAGATGCGGGAGCCGACGTTCCTGATCCTCACCTCGCTCGCTGGCGGGCCGAGGCACGGCTACGGCATCACCCAGGAGGTCGCCACGCTCTCCGCCGGGCGGGTGAGCCTGCTGCCGGGCACGCTCTACACCGCGCTGGACCGGCTCACCGCCCAGCGCCTCGTCGAACCGGACCGCGAAGAAGTGGTGGACGGCCGGCTGCGTCGCTACTACCGCCTCACCGCGGCCGGCCTCGACGCGCTCACGGCCGAGACCGTCCGGCTACGCCAACTCGCCACCGTCGCCGAGACCCGGCTGCGGGCCCTGCGCCCCCGCACCGCCTGAACCGCCTCCCGCCCGCACCCGCAGACCGTAGGGGAGACCATGTCGCTCGCCCACCAGTACCGGCGGTTGCTCCTCGCCTACCCCCGCGCCTACCGGCGGGAACGCGGCCCGGAGATCCTGGGACTCCTGCTGGACTCGGCACCACCCGGGCGAACCCGACCCACGCTCCGCGAGGCCGCCGACCTGGTTCGCGGCGGGCTCCGCTGCCGGCTCGGCCGGCCCGCGAGCCGCACCGTCGTCGTCTGGGCGGCGCTGACGGCGTTGATCTGCGGACTGTTCACCGCCGCGCTCGCCGCCCGGCTCACCTGGGAGACGTCCCGGCCGCAGCCGGACCGGGCCGAGTTCGCCGCCGTCTTCACCGAGGCGTTCCCCGGCCACCGGCTGAGCGACGACGTGTCGACCGCGCCGGCGCTCTTCGTCTACTACAACCAGCCGCTGCGGCTCAGCCAGTGGCGTGGGCTCGTCCTCGGTGACGGTGGCGAATACCAGGAGGGCTCGGCATCCGGATCAGCATCCGGCCCGATGCCGACGCCCCCGGACCGCACGCTGGCGACGGCCACGCGACGACTGGAGGCCGACGGCTGGCAGGTGCCCGAGCCGACCTCGACAGTGCTCCAGACCTGCTATAACGCCAGGTGCGAGCGGGCCGGCGAGCCGGTCGAGACCGTGCTGGTCGCCCGGCGCGGCGACACCGTCCTGCGGGCCACCTTCAACGACCCCGACATCTACGGTTCGTACCTCTACGTGGAGGTTCAGCGGGCGACGCCGCCCGCCGTGCTCCCCGCCGCCGCTCTCGCCGGGCTGGTCGGCGGCGTCCTGGCCTGGCTGGCCTTCGGCTGGGCGAGCCGGCGCACCGACGGTCGACGTGGCGTGCCACTGCTGCTCGGCATCACCCTCATCCTCTGGTGGACGCCCGCGGTGCTCACCACCTTCTCCCTGGTCGGGCACCACCTGGACGAACCGCATCCGAGCTGGCATCCCCTCTGGGAGTGGCTCGGTCAGCCGGCGCTGTCGCTGTTCTTCCTGGTCGGCCTGGCCGGCGCGGCGACGCTGTCGGCCATCGCGCTCGTGCCGCGCCGCGAGCCGCATCCGCTGACGCTCAGCCCCGGGTGAGCTTGGCCAGCATCCGGCCCAGGTGCGGCTCGACCGTGCCGGCCGGCGCGTCGCCCACCTCGGCCGGCGTCCACCAGCGGACGCCCCGGAACTCGACCGGGTCGGGGGTGAACCGCTGCTCGCGGTGGGCGTCCAGCACGTACCAGAGGCTGACGTCGGTGTGCCGCTGCGCAGGCGGGCCGACCGTCTCGGTGACGGTGAGGAACGCCGGTCGCTCGCCGAACGGCGGTGCGAAGACCGCTGGTACGCCCAGTTCCTCCCGCAGCTCGCGGCGCACGGTGTGCACGGGGTGCTCGCCCGGCTCGACGTGACCGCCGCTGGGCAGCCACCGGCCGGCGTTGCGGTGGTCGACCAGCAGCACCGCGCCGTCGGACGGGTCGCGGAGCAGGAAGTAGGCGACCAGGTGCGGCGACGGGGTGCGCGGCTTGACCCGGCGGAAGATGTCCTCCGTGCCGGCCAGCCAGACCAACGCCGCCGCCCGGTGCCGGGCCTCCTGCTCGTCGCCCGGCGCCAACGCCTCGACCAGGGCCCGGATCTCGTCGCGCATCCCGCGATGCTGCCATCCGGGTACGACGGGCGCCGGCGACTAGCCTGGCCCGGTGCCGGAACTCGAACGACTCGCCACCCATCACGCCTACGTGCTGTACCGGTTCGAGCGGGAGAACCGGGCCTACTTCGCCCGCTACGTGCCCGACCGCGGCGACGCCTACTTCGACCTGTTCGCCGACCGGCTCGCCGCCCTGCTGGACGAGCAGGACCGCGGCGTCTGCCACTTCCACGTGCTGGTCGACGACGACGGCTTCGTGCTCGGGCGGTTCAACCTGGTCGACGTGGCCGACGGCAGCGCCGAGCTGGGCTACCGGGTGGCCGAACGCGCCGCCGGACGCGGCCTCGCCCAGTACGGCGTGCGGCGGGTCAGCGAGCTGGCCCGCGACGAGTACGGGCTGCGCCGGCTGGTCGCCGACGCGGCGCTGGCGAACCCGGCGTCACTGGCGGTGCTCCGGCGGACCGGGTTCGTCAAGGCCGGGAAGGTGGACCTGGGTGGGGAGCCGGGGCTGCGGCACGTCCTCGACCTGCACCCGACTCCGGAGCAGCGCCCTCGGGTAGGCGGCACGCACCCGGGGGATCAGCGGTGAGGGAGGTGTCGGTCGACATCCCGTCGCCCCTGAGCGGCTGCCTCGACCACTGCGAGGTCGAGTGCGTCCGCCTGTGCTGCGGGATCGACGCCATCTCCACCGATCCCGCCCTCGTCGCGGCGTGGTGCCGTCGGGTGGGGCCGGACGCGGTGGTCGAGGCCCGGCGTCAGCTCGCCGCGTTGGTCGAGGTCGTCCGGGACCGCTCGCACGCTGTCACGTCGACGTTCCTGAACCACCGCACGCACGACGACGCCGCGCGGCGACAGTTGCTGGACTTCCTGGCCGAGTTGGAAGCGGGATTGGCGCGCGGGAACCGGTCCTGAGAACGCGATCCGGCCCCACGGCGGGCAGATCGCCTGTCGTCACGACTGTGCCGGGAACAGCTTCCAATGCCCCTCGGTGACGACCTCGACGCTGCCGTCGATCACGGTGAGGACTGTTGAATCGTCGATCGCGTATGCCGGTCCCGACATGCCGGCGGCCCACTTCTCGGCCTCGGCCATGGTGTTCTCCGGCAGGTCCGGGTGATCCAGGTGCGGGAAGATCGAGAAGTCGACCACGCCCAGCGCCTCGTCGGTCCCGCCGGGTGGTGTCCAGGCGACGAATTCGGCCCCGACCCGGGGGGCCATCACCATGCTGCCGGCGCTCGCCCCCACCCAGACCGCATCCAGCGACGGCAGCAGCTCCGCCAACCCGGACTGCCGCATCCAGTGGCTCAGGTACAGGGCGTCCCCGCCGCCCACCAGCAGGGCGTCCGCCTCCTGGACCCAGGGCACCCAGCGATCTTCCCCGACGCTGGGCAACGCGGTGAGTTCCAGCACGCCCAACGACTTCCACCCCAACTCGCACATCGGTATGACGGATTGACCGGTGATGAAGCGCCACGCCCCGGCGGGACCGCCCATGGCGTATCCGGCGGTCGGAATGCAGAGGGCGTTGGCGTCGGCAATCGGTTTGCCCAGAAGGCCGACCAGCTCGTCCTGGATGCTCGCGTTCTTGATGCCCGCGGACGTGAGAAGAAGCTTCAAGATCATCCCCCGATGGATCTTCGTCAGTCCCCGGAGAGTAGCCCCCTGACCGCGAGTTCGGCGTCCGCCGGCCCCCGGCAAACGTCGAAGGCCCCGGCGGGACTGTCGTCCTCACCAGGGCCTCGATCGTGGAGCGGGTGACGGGAATCGAACCCGCACTGTCAGCTTGGGAAGCTGATGTTCTGCCATTGAACTACACCCGCGAGCGGCACCACTGTACCTGAGGTCACCACCCCCGTGCACCCAGGTACCCCCGCCACGCGGCCCGGCCGAGTTGATCAACGGATGTTGCACGCCGGCAACATATGGTCGTTCTCAAATCCCTCGATGGGATGTAACGTCTGCCACACGTTTCCGACTCGGCGTGACACACCCCCTGCCACGCCGTCAGAAAGAGGTGGGCCCATGGGACTCCGTCCCAACCTGCTGACCCGGCGTACCGCCGGTGTCGCGACGTCGACCCTCGCGCTGCTGCTCAGCACCGCCGCCGTCGGCGTCGTCCCCGCTGCTTCGGCCTTCTCAGCCGCCCCGGCCGGCGTGTGCGCCGAGCCGGCCGACGCCCACGCCGACGCCCGTGTCGCCAAGGGCGGCCACGCCAAGCTCGACCCGAACCACCTGACCGCCAAGCAGGTTCGCGACCGCGAGGCCGACCTCGCCGCCGCGCAGCGCGAGCGGGCCAACTTCCGGACCGGCGCCGTCGCCCCGCTGGCGACCGTGACCATCCCGGTCGTCGTGCACGTCATCCAGGAGAACAGCACCCGCGCCGGTGGCAACATCCCGGACTCGCTGATCACCCAGCAGATCAGCGTGCTCAACCAGGCGTACGCGGGCTCGACCGGCGGCGCGGCCACCGCGTTCAGCTTCCAGCTCACGAAGATCAACCGGGTGACCAACGCGTCGTGGTACCCGATCGTGCAGGGCTCCTCGGCGGAGCGGTCGATGAAGACCTCGCTGCGCACGGGCGGCAAGAACACGCTGAACATGTACCTCGGTGAGCTGAGCGACGGCCTGCTGGGCTGGGCGACCTTCCCGAAGCGGACGCTGGACAAGATGGACGGCGTGGTCGTGCTCGGCGAGTCGTTGCCCGGCGGCACGGCGACCAACTACAACCAGGGCGACACCGGCACCCACGAGATCGGCCACTGGCTGAACCTCTACCACACCTTCCAGGGCGGCTGCTCGGGCTCGGGTGACAGCGTCTCCGACACCCCGGCCGAGGCCTCCCCGGCGTACGAGTGCCCGACCGGTCGGGACACCTGCTCCACGACCGGCAAGGACCCGATCACCAACTTCATGGACTACACGTACGACTCCTGCATGTACCAGTTCACCGCCGGCCAGGCGAGCCGCATGCTGACCGCGTGGAACGCCTACCGCGCGGCCTGATCGCCACCGCACCACGTACCGGTGCCGGCCCCGTCTGCGGACGGGGCCGGCACCGTCGTTTTACGGGCCCGGTCAGGCGGCCGGCCGGCGGGTGTCGAAGCCGTGCCGACCACGGCGGCCGTCCGGGACGAGCGCGTCACGCCGGGCCGCGACCGGGGGTGGCGACACCGGAGTGGCGGACGCGGGTGCGGCCTCCCCCGGGTCGAGCCAGAGCCGCATCTCCGGGCGGCCGGCACCGATCTGGGTGATCGGGTCACGGCGGGTCAGCATCGCCACGTCGACGGAGAACTCGAACAGGCGCCAGTCACCCTGCGGCGCCGCCCGGCCGATCCGGGTCAGCCGGTCCACCGTCGCCGGATCGGTCACCGGAACGGCGCGACCGGCCAGGTAAGCCTCGTCGTCGCTCTCCTCCGGCGGGAAGGAGTGCAGCGCGTAACGGCCGTCGCGTTCGAGGTCGCGGCGCTTCGGCGAGTCGATGACGAAGCACCAGAGCCCGTCGTCGGTGATCAGCGGCGAGACCGGGTGCACCCGTGGGCCACCATCGGCGCGGACCGTGGCGAGGTAGCCGAAGCCCGGCCCGTACTGCTGCATCAGAAGGCGGATCTCGGCCGCGAGTCGGGGTTCGTCGGCGGCGAATTCGGACCAGGAAGCCATGCCGACAGTCTATCGAACACGTGTACGAAGAAGTAGTCCGACACGCTGGTCACCACCGTCTGTCGCTAGAGTGTTCCGATGCTGCTCTCCGACCGCGACCTGGTCTCCGAGATCAAGGCGGGCACGCTCGCGCTGGAGCCCTTCGAGCCCACGCTGGTGCAGCCGTCCAGCATCGACGTACGCCTGGACCGGCTGTTCCGGGTCTTCAACAACCATCTCTACACGCACATCGACCCGTCGGTGCAGCAGGACGACCTGACGTCGATGGTGGAGGTCCCCGAGGGGCAGCCGTTCGTGCTGCACCCGGGCGAGTTCGTGCTCGCGTCCACGCTCGAGGTGATCTCGCTGGGTGAGGAGCTGGCCGGTCGGCTGGAGGGCAAGTCGAGCCTGGGGCGGCTCGGCCTGCTCACCCACTCCACGGCCGGCTTCATCGACCCGGGCTTCTCCGGCCACGTCACGCTGGAGTTGTCCAACGTGGCGAATCTGCCGATCACGCTCTGGCCGGGCATGAAGATCGGCCAGCTCTGCATCTTCCGGCTCTCGTCGCCGGCCGAGCACCCGTACGGCTCGGCCGTCTACGGGTCGCGCTACCAGGGTCAACGCGGCCCGACGCCGAGCCGGTCCTGGCAGAGCTGGCGCACCTGGCCGACCCGCTGACGCCGAGCGTGGTTGTGAGGAGGGGCCCCCTGTTATGCGGAATGCGTTAACCGGGGGCCCCTCCTAACACCTCAGCCGGGGCGGCCGTAGCTGTTGATGTCGCCGTCGTCGACGCGCTTCATGGTGATGGGCTTGCCGGACTGGGAGGCGTGCACCACCCAGCCGTCCCCGACGTACATGCCCACGTGGTGCAGGTCGCCGTAGTAGAAGACCAGGTCACCGGCGCGCAGCTCGGCGCGGCTGACCCGCTTCGTCACGTCGTGCTGCTGGCGGGCGTTGTGCGGCAGCGAGACCCCGGCCTTCGCCCAGGCGGCCATGGTCAGGCCCGAGCAGTCGAAGTGGTCCGGGCCGGCCGCGCCCCACACGTAGATCTTGCCGATCTGGGCGCAGGCGAACTTGACCGCCACCCCGGCCGCGCCGCCCGGGTATCCGGCGGGACAGGGGGCCGGGCGCAGCGGGCCGCCGCCACCGTTGCCGTACACCTTGAGCCGCAGCTTCTGGAGCTTGGCGATCTCGGCGTCGATCTGCTTCTTCTTCGCCGCGAGCTGGGCCTCGGTGCGGCTCAGGTCGGCGACCATCGCGTCCAGCGGCTTCTTCTTCGCCGCCAGCTCGTCGCGCAGCGCGGCGATGTCGCGGACCTGCTCCTGCTGGTGGTGCGCGAAGCGGTCGAGCATTTCCAGGCCGGTGACCAGCTCACTCGGCGAACGGCTGCCCAGCAGCGCGTTGACGGTGGAGAGGTTGTCGCCCTTGTACGCGTCGGCGGCGAGCCCGCCGACCTGGCCGAGCGCGGCGTCCACCCGGGCCTGGAGCGGGGCGATCTGCCTGCCGAGCGCGTCGGCCTGCTTGCGGCGCACCGCGAGCTGCCCGCGGACGGCGTTGACCTGTTCGATGACGGGTTCGAGCTTGTTCCAGTCGCGGTCGATCTGGGCCTCGATCTCGGCGACCGAGGGTTCCGCGTGCGCCGCCGTCGCGCCACCGGTCAGGACGACCGCGGCGCCGACCAGGGCGGCGAGTGTGGTGGTGAAGCGGGACCAGCGGAAACGCGGCACGGCGGCGGACCGGTCGACCGACCGGCTCGACGTCGGCCGCGGGGCATGGTGGGCCACCGGGCGTCCGTACTCCTTCTGCCTGACCGCCTACCGGGTTAGCTGACGGGTTCGGGCGGGAAGGGAAGCGCCCTACCGCAGTGGCTGCGGATTCACCCCAGGAACCTGGGTCCCCGGTTCGCCCGTGGGCGACTCGGCGGTGTCGGGCCGTCACCGACCGGGCTGGACGGTGAAACATGCGGCCGACGATTGACCAGAGTAAGGATTCCCGTTATCGATCCGCAACCCGAACGGCCGTGACACTCCGTACCGGATGCGCCGCGCGAACGTGAATGGAGATTTTCTTCGCGTTGGATTGCCTCCTGGAAAGGTATTGACCCCCACGGGTGGCTGGCGTGAGGGTGGGAACGCAGTGACCCCCATCCCTGTCCAGGAGGTTCGATGCACCTCACAGCCCCGCCGCCGAGCAGACGGATACTGCTCGCCGCCGCCGTGGCGACCGCCACCGCGCTTGCCACCACCGGCCCGGTGAGCGCCGCGCCGCAGGCGGACCGGCCCATCGGCGACCGTCAGCAGCAGTACGCAGCCGCGGCGGCCGAGTACGGCGTACCGCAGAACGTGCTGCTCGGTGTCTCCTACCTGGAGTCGAGGTGGGACACCCACCCGGGCCAGCCCAGCACCAGCGGCGGCTACGGCCCGATGCACCTGACCGACGCCGCGCACGTCCTGGCCACGCCGGGCAGCGCCCACGTCGACGAGGACGAGGACCCGCGCGGCGACGACGCCCGCCCGCTCCGGCTCGACCCGGCCACCGCCGCCGCGCCGACCCGGGAGACGCCGCTGCCGGCCGCCTCGCTCCAGACGCTCGACGCCGCCGCCACGCTCACCGGGCTGGACGCGCAGACGCTGCGCACCGACCCGGCGGCGAACATCCGCGGCGGCGCGGCGCTGCTGGCGTCGTACCAGAAGGCACTGGGTGGGCCGGTCGGCGCCGGCAGCGACGTCGCGGCCTGGTACGGCGCGGTGGCCCGCTACTCCGGCGCGGACACGTCCGACGCGGCGGCAGCCTTCGCCGACGAGGTCTACGACCAGCTCGGCCAGGGCGCGGCCCGGACCACCGACGACGGGCAACGGGTCACGCTGGCCGCCACCGCCGCGCAGCCGGACCGGGCCGTGCTGGCCCGGCTCGGACTACGCCACGCCGCGCGGCCGGACGGGCTGGAGTGCCCGGTGCGGCTGGCCTGCGAGTGGATTCCCGCCCCCTACGAGCAGCTCAGCGCCGACCCGGGCGACTACGGCAACCACGACCTGGGCGACCGGCCGAAGCAGCAGAAGATCGAATACATCGTCATCCACGACACCGAGGGCTACTTCGCCCCCAGCGTCGACCTGGTGAAACGTGCCGACTACCTGGGCTGGCACTACACGCTGCGGTCGGTGGACGGCTACGTCGCGCAGCACATCAAGGCCAAGGACGTCGGCTGGCACGCCGGCAACTGGTACGTCAACGCCAAGTCCATCGGCCTGGAGCACGAGGGCTTCGCCGGGCAGGGCACCTGGTACACCGAGGCGATGTACCGCAGCTCGGCCAAACTGGTCCGCTACCTGGCGCAGAAGTTCGGCATCCCGATGGACCGGCAGCACATCATCGGCCACGACAACGTGCCCGGCATCACCGCCGCGAACGTGCGGGGCATGCACTGGGACCCGGGCCCCTACTGGGACTGGTCGCACTACTTCGACCTGATGAAGGCGCCGTTCCGGGCCACCGGCACGTCGCGTACCGGGCTGGTCACCATCGACCCGGACTTCGCCACCAACCGGCCCGCGTTCGTCGGCTGCAACCAGCAGCCGCCGGGCGTCCCGACGCCCACCCCGCCGGCCGAGACCTGCCCGTCGCGCGGCTCGTCGGCGGTGGTGCTGCGGACCGCGCCGAGCGCGGACGCCCCGCTGGTCAACGACCTCGGGCTGCGCCCGGACGGCACGCCGGACACGATGTACATCTCCGACCACGGCGCCCGCGCCTCCGCCGGACAGACGTACGCGGTGGCCGGCCGTCAGGGGGACTGGACCGCGATCTGGTACCTCGGCCAGAAGGCGTGGTTCCTCAACCCGGCCACCGCGCCCACCGCGAAGTGGGCCACCGGCTTCGTGGTGACGCCGCGCCCCGGCAAGGCCACCATCCCGGTGTACGGCCGCGCCTACCCGGAGCAGGCCGCCTACCCGGAGACGATTCCGTACCAGGCCATCTCCCCGCTCCAGTACACGTTCGCGGCCGGCCAGCGGTACGCGGTGGGCGGTGTGCTGCCGGGCGAGTACTACCGGGCGGTCTCCTACGACGGCTCCGCCCCCGGTGACCGCACCGTGGTCCGTGGCGAGAACCGCTACGTGCAGGTCCAGTTCGGCCACCGGATCATGTTCGTGAACCTCGACGACGTGCTGATCCTGCCGTCGCCGCTCGGCGCGCCGCGCTGACGCCCAGCAGACGGAGGAAGGCCCCCGGTCCGATGAGGACCGGGGGCCTTCGCCGTGACGCGGGTCAGTACGGTCGGCGGTAACCCGCGACCGGCATGTACTGCACCTTGGCCACCTGGACCGGTTTGCCGGTCCGGGGCGCGTGCACCATCAGGCCGTTGCCCAGGTAGAGCCCGACATGGTGCAGGTCGCTGAAGAAGAAGACCAGGTCACCGGGGCGGGCCTCGCTCGCCGAGATCTTCCGGCCCTCGTTCCACTGCGCGCCGGTGAAGTGGGTCAGCGAGATGCCCGCCGCCTTGTACGCGTACTGGGTGAGGCCGGAGCAGTCGAACGAGTTCGGGCCGGTCGCGCCCCACACGTACGGGTCGCCGACCTGGGCGCACGCCGTCTTGATCGCGGTGCGCGCGGCGCTGCTCACCACCCCGTCGATCGAGGGGCAGCCCTCCGGGCGGATCGAGGTCACCGGCAGCATCCCGGTCAGCCGCTTGATCTCGGAGTCGATCTGCTTCTTCTTCGCCGCCAGGTCGTTCTTCCGCTTGACCTCGGTGGCGATCAACGCGTCCAGCTTCTGCTTCTGCGCGTTGTACTTGTCGCGGGCCGCGAGCACGCCGGCGATCTGCCGGCGCTGGTCGTCGGCGATCCGGTCCAGCATGACGAGCTGTTCGGCAAGCGTCCCCGGCTTGGTGCTCACCAGCAGCGCGCCCATCTCCTGGGACGGGCCGCGCATGTAGTACCGGGAGGCGATGTCGCCGACCTTGTTCATCGCCAGCGTCGAGGCCAGCTCCAGCGGGACCATCTTCTTCTTCAGCTCGACCGACTTCTTCTGGTCGGCCTTGAGCTGGGCGCTGACCTTGTTGTACTGCTCGATCGTGGGTTCGAGCTGCTCCCACTGCTTGTCGATCTGCGCGTCGATCTCGTCCACCGAGGGCGCCGCGTGCGCCGGGGCCGCCAGCATCCCGGCGCCGACCGCGACGGCCGCGACCAGGGTGAGGAGACGGCGTACCACCCGGTGGACCCCGGCCGACCGGCCGGGGGGAGCGCTCGGGACGTGACGTTGAGGGGGCATGGTTGCCACCGGCACGGACTCCTTTGCAACCGACCGGCGGGCGCCTCGCGAGAGGGAAGATCGAGGCGGACGACCCACGGCGGTCGGTGCATCACATTAGGGAAGGCACCGGGGTGGAATCAAGGCGGCCGCCTGTTCAATCACGTGTCCGCAATCGCCTGCACACCAAGGGTATTCATTCACGTGCCGACAATGGCCGTCAATACGTCGTCGAGCGTCACCACACCGAGGGGCCGTCGACCGTCGCTGACCAGCACCATGTGCCGGCGCTCGCGACGCATCGCCAGCAGCAGATCGGCGAGCGTACGGTCCGGGGGCACCACCGCCAGCGGCCGGTAGACCTCGGCCGGCACCGGGGCCCGTCGGCTCGCGCCGGCGTACCCGAGCACGTCCTTGACGTGGACGAAGCCGAGCACCCGGCGGGTGGCCCGCTGCACCACCGGGAACCGGGACCGACCGGTGCGGGTCGCCAGCACCTCCAGCGAGGCCGGTGAGACGTCCTCCGCCACCGTGGTCACCGTCGACCACGGCTGCAACGCGTCCGCGGCGGTACGGCTGTGCAGGGCGAGCGCGCCGGTGATCCGAGCGTGCTCCTCGGCGTCCAGCAACCCCTCGGTGCGGGCCTGGGAGACCAGCCCGGCCAACTCCTCGGCGGTGAACACGGTCTTCACCGCGTCCGTCGCCTCCACCCGCCACCACCGCAGCACCTGCCGGGCCGACCACTTCATCGCCAGCAGCAGCGGCTTCGTGGCCAGGCAGAACGCGAGCATGGCCGGGCCGAGCCAGAGCGCCGACGGCTCCGGGCCGGCCAGCGTGATGTTCTTCGGCACCATCTCGCCGACCACGGTGTGCAGGAACACCACCACGGCCAGCGCGATCACGAACGCCACCGGGTGCACCGCCGAGGCGGGCAGCCCGACCGCGGTGAAGGGCACCTCCAGCAGGTGCGCCAACGCCGGCTCGGCGATCGCGCCCAGGCCGAGCGAGCAGACCGTGATGCCGAGCTGCGCGCCGGCGATCATCAGCGGGATCTGGTTCATCGCGGACAGCGCCCAGCGGGCCCGCTTCGACGTCGCCGTCAGCGGTTCGAGCACGGTACGGCGGGACGCGATCAACGCGAACTCGCTGCCCACGAAGAAGGCGTTGCCGAGCAGCAACACCAGGGCCACCAGCAGCTCAGGCACCGTCGTCGGGCTCCTCGGGACGCAGCACGCGGACCTGCTCGATCCGGTGCCGGTCCACCTCCACCACGGTGAACTCGTAGCCCGCCTCGTCGACCGTCTCGCAGGCGACCGGGATGTGCCCGAGGCGGGCCATCAGGAACCCGCCCAACGTCTCGTACGGCCCCTCGGGCAGCCGGAAACCGGTCTGCTCGACCAGCTCGTCGGCACGCAGCAGGCCGTCGACCAGGACGGTCCGTTCCCCGCCCGGCACGGTCAGCTCCACCGGCCCGAGGTCGTCCACCGCGGCCGGGTCGAACTCGTCGGCGATCTCCCCGACCAGCTCCTCGACCAGGTCCTCCACGGTCACCACGCCGTCCGTGCCGCCGTACTCGTCGACCACGATGGCCAGGTCCGCGCCGGCGTCCTTCAGCGCGGCCAGCACGCCGTCCAGGTCCAGGCTCTCCGGCACGTACACCGGTTCCCGGGCGACCGAGGCGACGGTGGTGGCGGCCCGCCGGGCCAGCGGCACCCCGAGCGCGTCGGGCACCCCGACGACACCGGTGACCAGGTCGAGCGTCTCCTCGTACACCGGGAACCGGGTGCGGCCGGTCCGCCGGGACAGATCGAGCAGCTCGGCGACGGAGGCGGTGGCGCGCAACGCGATCACGTCCACCCGGGGGGTCATCGCCTCGGCGGCCCGCTTGTCGCCGAACCGGATGGTGCGCCGCAGCAGCATCGCGGTGTCCGGTGGCAACGCGCCGGCCCGCGCCGAGATCGCGGCCAGCAACCCCAGCTCCTCCGGTGAGCGGGCGCTGGCCAGCTCCTCCTGCGGCTCCACGCCGAGCCGGCGGACCAACCGGTTGGCGGAGTCGTTGAGCAGCCGGATCAGCCAGCCGAAGGTGCGGGAGAAGGCGCGCATCGGCGCGGCGGTGGCCAGCGCCGCCGGCATCGGGCGGGCCAGCGCGAGGTTCTTCGGCACCAGCTCACCGAAGAGCATCGAGAGCAGCGTGGCCAGCGCCAGGGCGAGCAGCCCGGAGAGGTGGTCCGCCCCGCCGAACGGGCGCAGCACCGGCGCGACGAGCCGGGCCAGGGCGGGCTCGGCCAGGTAGCCGGTGAGCAGCGCGGTGATGGTGATGCCGAGCTGCGCGCCGGAGAGCTGGAAGGACAGGTCGCGCAGCGCACGGCGGACCGTGGCGGCCCGGACGTCGCCCTCGCCGGCCCGCCTGTCGATCTCCGCCCGGTCCACCGTGACCAGGGCGAACTCGGCCGCGACGAAGAAGGCGTTGCCCGCGGTCAGCAGCACGAAGCCGACCAGGGGCAACAGCGTCAGAACGAAAAGGCCGTCGATGGGCGTGATTGTGGCACGCGGGCGCCGATGGCGCGCCACCCGTAGCGTGGCGGTATGGACGGTCTGCTGCTCACCGACGAACTGGTCCTGCTCGCCTACGACGACGCCGGCGCGAACCGGCTCGGCCGTCCGCACCTCGACTACGGCCTCGCCGGCGCGGTGCTGCTGGAGTTGGCACTGGCCCGCCGGGTGGAGGTCGCGGACAAGCGACTGGTGGTGACCGATCCCACCCCGACCGGCGTGCCACTGCTCGACGAGGCGCTGGCCGCCGTCGGGGACGGGCGGCCCCGCAAGCCGAAGGACTGGATCGGCAAGCTGGCCAAGGGGCTGCCGGACCGGGTGCTCGACGGGCTGGTCGACGCCGGGGTGCTGCGTCGGGAGTCCGACCGGGTGCTGTTGGTCTTTCCGCGTACCCGCTATCCCTCGCCGACCGGCGCGGAGCCGGCGGCGGAGACCGCGGCCCGGCGCCGGATGGTGGACGCGCTGGTCGGCGCCGGCCCGGTCGACGCGCGGACCGCGGCGCTGCTCACCCTGACCGGCGCGGTCGGTCTGGACCGCAAGCTCTTCCGCGAGCTGCCGAAGGAGCGGGTCAAGACCCGGCTGACCGAGATCGCCGCCGGTGACTGGGCCTCCGCCGCGACGAAGAAGGCGATCGAGGAGATGCAGGCGGCGGTGATGATCGCGACCACCACCACGGCCGCCATCGCGGTCACCACAGCGAGCTGAGACGACGGCGGCGGCACCGTCCGGGTGCCGCCGCCGTCGTGGTCCGGCCCGTGCCGGGGGTACGCCTCAGCCGGCCGCCGGCGCGGTCTCCTTCTCGCCGGCCGGCGCGTCGGGCTTGACCGAGCGCAGCAGAACGCTCGCCACGTCGACCACCTCGACGTCCTCGCCGGCGCCCTTGCCGTTCACTCCGTCGTTGAGCATCGTCGAGCAGAACGGGCAGCCGACCGCGATGGTCTTCGCGCCGGTGGACATGGCCTCCTCGACCCGGTCCACGTTGATCCGCTTGCCGATCTTCTCCTCCATCCACATCCGGGCGCCACCGGCGCCGCAGCAGAAGGAGCGCTCGCTGTTGCGCGGCATCTCGGTCAGCTCGCCCTGCATCGAGTCGCCGAGCACCTCGCGGGGCGCGGCGAAGATCCGGTTGTGCCGGCCCAGGTAGCAGGGGTCGTGGTAGGTGACGCCACCGTCGACCGGCTGCACCGGCGTGAGCTTGCCGGCGCTGACCAGGTGGGCCAGCAGTTGGGTGTGGTGCACCACCTCGAACTCGCCGCCGAGCTGGCCGTACTCGTTGCCCAGCGTGTTGAAGCAGTGCGGGCAGGTGGCGACGATCTTGCGCTTGCTCTTCTCCCGGCCGTCGAACGCCTCGTTCAGCGTCTCCACGTTCTGCTGGGCGAGCATCTGGAACACGAACTCGTTGCCGATCCGGCGGGCCGGGTCACCGGAGCAGGTCTCGCCCTCGCCGAGGATGGCGAACGTCACGCCGGCCTCGTTGAGCAGCGTGGCGACCGCGCGGGTGGTCTTCTTGGCCCGGTCCTCGAACGCGCCGGCGCAGCCGACCCAGAAGAGGTACTCGAAGTCCTCGACCTCACCGACCCGGGGCACCTCGAAGTCCAGGCCCTTGGTCCAGTCCTCGCGGGTGTTCTGCGGCGCGCCCCACGGGTTGCCCTTGTTCTCCAGGTTGCGCAGCATCACGCCGGCCTCGGACGGGAAGCTCGACTCGATCAGCACCTGGTAGCGGCGCATGTCGACGATGTGGTCGACGTGCTCGATGTCCACCGGGCACTGCTCGACGCAGGCGCCGCAGGTGGTGCAGGACCAGAGCACGTCCGGGTCGATGACGCCGCCTTCCTCGGCGGTGCCGATCAACGGCCGGTCGGCCTCGGCCAGGGCCAGCACGTCCATGTGGGCGAGCTGCGCCTCGGTGGCCTTCTCCTCGCCGGTCAGGTCCTTGCCGCCGCCGGCCAGCAGGTAGGGCGCCTTGGCGTACGCGTGGTCGCGCAGGCTCAGCACCAGCAGCTTCGGCGACAGCGGCTTGCCGGTGTTCCAGGCCGGGCACTGCGACTGGCAGCGACCGCACTCGGTGCAGGTGCTGAAGTCGAGCAGGCCCTTCCAGGTGAACTGCTCGACCTGGGCGACGCCGAACTGGTCCTTCTCCGGGTCGGCCTCCTCGAAGTCGAGCGGCTTGCCCTCGCTCGTCATCGGCCGCAGCGGGCCCAGGCCGGAGCCGGCCGCCTTCTGCGGGTCGCGCTTGAAGAAGATGTTGGGGAACGCCAGGAAGCGATGCCAGGCGACACCCATGGTGACGTTCAGCGAGATCACGATGAGCCAGGTCATCGAGATGACGATCTTGATGAGGGCGGCCACGCTGACGCCGGCCGCCCAGTCGGGGAGCACCGAACCGACCGCGTGGCTGAGCGGGGTGGCCCAGACCGGGTACTCGAAGTGGTCGGTGGCGACCTTGAAGCCCCGGATGACGAAGCCGAAGATCAGGACCAGCAGCACGACCCACTCGACGAAGTAGCCCTGCCACATGGTCGAGCCGGTGAAGCGGGAGCGGTTCTCCGGCCGGTTGGGCCGGTTGCGCAGCCGGATCGCCATCAGCACCAGGATGCCGACCAGGCCGAGGATGCCGATCCACTCGGTGACCAGCCCGAAGACGGTCCAGTGCCCGACGATCGGCAGCCCGCCGCCGGTCGAGACCACCTCGAAGTAGGCCTCCAGCACCAGCAACGACAGCACGATGAAGCCGACCATCACGAACCAGTGGGCGGCCCCGACCACGCTCCACTTGAGCATGCGGGTGTGGCCGGCGGTCTCCACCAGCATCTTGGTGGTGCGCGCGCCCTTGTCGGCGAACCGCTCGGGCGCGGGCTGCCCGAGCCGGATGACGGCCGTCATCTTCATGACCGCGCGTACCGCAAGCCACACCGCCACGGCGGTGATGGCGGCCGCGAGGATCGTGGTGACGATCTGGACGCTGCCCATCGAGTTGGCCTCCCGGTCTGCTGCTTGTCAGTGCAGCCTACGCGGAAGGTTACTCAGCAGTAACGTGAATCTTCTCGCATCGGCCACGCCGCCCTGCGGACACCTTAGGTGGGCCGGCGCCCCGGCGCCGGGCAGGGGCGGCGTGGCGTGATGCGAGTGCTGCGGAAACCCGCCGGTCAGCGCCAGCGGGAGAGCAGGATCAGCGAGGAGACCATCGCGCCGAAGCCCACCGCGAGGTTCCAGTAACCCCACGAGGCGACCGGGTATGCCTGCTCGGAAAGGTAGTAGACGACCAGCCAGGCGATGCCGACCACGATCAGCGCGACGGCGGTGACCGGCAGCCAGATCGGGCTAGGCTTGCGCGTCGACGCCGTCGCCGTCGGACGGACGTCCGTCGGCGGGGTGTACACCTTCTTCTTGCGGACCTGAGACTTGGGCACGACGCTCTCCAGAGGGGGGTACGACCTCGTCCGGCCTGACAACCGGGCGCGGGGGCGACGGTCCATGGCCAATAATGTGTCGACAGCTAGCGTAGTCCCGACAGACCGTCCAGGCCACGAATGGGGTCGAGCCGGTGCGCGGAGTTACCGAAAAGAGCGGACTTTTCGGGTCGAGCAGGTCGGTTCGCATCGGCGCGGGCCGGAACGAGACGACGGGAAAGGGAACGCCCGGTGGAGTACACGTCCGGCGCCGCCTCCTGGCAGAAGGTCCTTCGCCGCGCGGTCGCCGGTCTGCTGCCCCGGCGGGCACGCCAGCGCCGCCCCGGCTGGTCGATCGGCGTGCCGCTGATCGCCGCCGCGGCCGGGCTGCTGTTCACCACCACCGCGACCACCGCCGGCGGCACCCCGCTGCGCGAGGACCGGCGACCCCAGCTCACCCAGCTCATCGAGGACCGCCGCGAGCAGGTCGCGGCCAGCGAGGCGAAGGCCGCGCGGCTGCGCGACGAGGTCGAGGAGCAGACCGAGGCGCTGGCCGGCACCGACGGGCCGGTGAAGACGCAGCGGGACCGGGCCGCCGCGATCCGGCAGGCCGCCGGGTTCACCGCGCTCACCGGCACCGGCATCACGATCGAGCTGAACGACGCCGACTGGGGCCCCGGCCAGCCGCTGCCCAAGGGCGCCAGCAACGACGACCTGGTCGTGCACCAGGGCGACGTGCAGGCGGTGGTGAACGCGCTGTGGGCCGGGGGCGCGGAGGCCATGTCAATCATGAACGTCCGCGTGCTCAGCACCAGCGCGGTACGCTGCGTCGGTAACACCCTGCTGCTGCACGGCCGGGTTTACTCCCCTCCTTTCAAGATCGTGGCCATCGGCGACCCCGCCCAGTTCCAGCGGGCGCTCGCCGCCTCTGAGGGAGTCCGGGTGTTCAAGGAAGTGGCCGACCACTACCAACTCGGCTACAGCGAGAAGACCTCCACCGTGACGGTGCCGGCGTTCGAAGACTCCACCGCGCTGCAATCGGCGACGGTGCCCCGGTGACCGGCGACGAACCCCGGGAACGCGACGATCGCCGTCGCACCGGATCGGAGGAGCCGACCGCGATCCTCCGGAAGGTCGAGCGTCCGGCGCCCGCCCCGGCCCGGGTCGACCTGCCGTGGCCGGACGCCGGCCCGGCCCACTCCGCCCCGGCACGGCGCGGCCCCACCGCCCGCCCGGTCACCCCGCCGGCCGCCCGCCCCGCCGGCCCACCGCCGGCCTGGCCGGGCAATCCGGCCCGTCCGCCGGCCGCCGCCTCGCGCGCCGAGGCGTACCCGCCGTCCCGCCGACCCGGCCCCGAGGGGCGCCCGCCGGAGGTCCGCAGCGGGCTCAACGCCCCACCGCCCGGCGGCCCGCCCGCCGGCCGAACCGCGGAGACACCCGACGTCGACAGCCGGCGGTACGCCGGTCCGACGGCTCCCACCGACCCCCGGCGGTTCGACCCGCCGGGTCGGGGAGCGCACTCCCGCCCGTCCGCCGAAGCCCCCCACGACCGCCGCCCCGGCCTGGACCCCTCCGACGCCCCGGCCGGCCGTCCCGGCGGGATGCCCGGTGCTGGCGCTGTGCCCGGTCCCGGCGGGATGCCCGGCCCCGGCGGAGGGTCCGGTGTCGGCGTCCGACCGGCCGCGCCGGGCGACGGGCCGACCGACTTCATCCCGCCGGTGGCCGGCCGCCCCGAGCAGCGCTCCACCGCAGCCGGGCAGCACACCGGCCCACCACAACGGACCACCGGCGCACCCGAGCGACACGCCGGTGGTCCCGAGCGACACGCCGGCGCACCCGAGCGGCACGCCAGTCGTCCCGAGCGCCACGCCGGCGTACCCCGGTCGGGTGGCCCGACCGGGCGCGGCCCGGACCCGGCCCCACCGGCCGACCCCGGCGCGACGGCGGTGCTGCCCGCCGTCACCCGGCGGCCGGCCGACCCCCGGTTGGACGCCACCGGCCTGATGGGCGCGGTGCCCCCGGCGCCGGACCCCGGCGGCGACGACGGCGAGCCGCCCGCCGAGCCGCCACGGCCACGGCGCGGCGAGCGGGTGGTGCAGCTCCGGCCGGAACAGACCGGCGAGGGATACCGCAGCGTCTACTCCGAGCTGACGCGGCCCACCACCGGCTCCCGGCTACGCACGGCGGTCCGTGGCGCGGGCGAGCTGCTGATCACGTTCGGCCTGGTGGTGCTCCTCTTCGCCGGCTACGAGATCTGGGGCAAGTCGGTCATCGTCGACGCCCACCAGAACGACCTGACCGGTCAGCTCGCCCAGGAGTGGGCGGCGGACCCGACGGTCGGCCCGACCCCCGGCCCGAGCGCGAAACCGAAGCCGCCGGCCGAGGGCAAGCCGGTCGCCGGCCTCTACATCCCGAAGCTCGACAAGCACTGGGTGGTGGTCGAGGGCGTCACCCCGGACGACATCCGGTACGCCCCGGGCCACTACCCGGACAGCGCCATGCCCGGCGAGGTGGGCAACTTCTCCGTCGCCGGACACCGCATCCGGTCCACGTTCTGGCGGCTGGACGAGCTGACCTCCGGCGACGCCATCGTGGTCGAGACCAAGGGCGAGTGGCTGGTCTACCGGGTCTACCAGCAGCGCATCGTCAAGCCGTCCCAGGTCGAGGTGGTCGCGCCGGTGCCGGGCAAGCCGGGCAGCCGGGCCACCGAGAAGCTGCTCACGCTGACCACCTGCAACCCCAAGTTCGACAACTACCAGCGGCTGATCATCCACGCCCGCTTCGACCGGGCCCAGGCCAAGTCGACGGGCCGACCGGCCGAGCTGGAGGGCTGAACCGTGTACGCGTGGATCTGGCGGAAGCTGCCCCTGGGCCTGCCCGGCAAGCTGATCGGGTCGGTGCTGCTGGCCACCGCCACCGTGGCCCTGCTCTGGTTCGTGGTCTTCCCGTGGGCCGAGCCGCTGCTGCCCTTCGACGACGTGCAGGTCACGCAGGATTCCGGCGTGCCCGGCGACGCCCCCGGCGGCGGCCTCACCGACCCGACCGGGCAGCCCGACCAGGACGAGGAACTCCCCTACAGCACCGAGACGAACAACGCCCCGCCCACCGCTCCGGGCGGGTGAGCCCGATGCGCGTCCTGGTGATCGACAACCACGACTCGTTCGTCTTCAACCTCGTGCAGTATCTCGGCCAGCTCGGCGCGGACTGCGAGGTCCGCCGCAACGACGAGATCGACGTCGCCGAGGTGGGCCGGGTCGGGGCGGCCGGCGTCCTGCTGTCGCCCGGTCCGGGCCGCCCGGAGCGCGCCGGCATCTGCCTGGACGTCATCCGCGAGTACGCCGGCCGGCTCCCGATCCTCGGCGTCTGCCTCGGCCACCAGGCCATCGGCGCGGCGTTCGGCGCGACCGTGACCCGCGCGCCGGAGCTGCTGCACGGCAAGACCTCCGAGGTCAACCACCGCGGCGACGGCGTGCTCGCCGGCCTGCCCGACCCGTTCACCGCCACCCGCTACCACTCGCTCGCCGTGCTGCCCGAGACGCTCCCCGACGAGCTGGAGGTCACCGGCTGGACCGCCTCCGGCGTGGTGATGGCGATGCGGCACCGCACGCTGCCGGTCGAAGGCGTCCAGTTCCACCCCGAGTCGGTGCTGACCGAGGGCGGTCACCTCATGCTGGCGAACTGGCTGGCCGCCTGCGGCCATCCGGAGGCGCGGGAGCGGGCCCCGGAGCTGGCCGCAGAGGTCGACGCGCGACGCCGCGCCGCGTTCGCCACCGCCTGACTCTCCCGGACACACCACGTGGCGGCGCCCCCGGTGAGGCACCGCCACGTCAGTGGTTCCGGCCGCCGGGGCCGCGTCGCGCCCCGACGAGAGATCAGCGGTCGCGCGTCGGCGGGATCGACGGGATCGGGAAACCGCCGCCACCCCCGGCACCCGGTGTGCTCGGCGACGTGGTGGGGGTCGCGCTCGGCGACGGGCTCTCGGACTCCTCGGGCAGCGGCACGTCGACCTCGATGGTCACGGTCTCGCCCTTGGCCAGCTTCTTGCCGGCGGACGGGGACTGGCCGCTCACCTTGCCCGCCTCGGCCGGCTCGACCTCGTCGCCGTCCACGGTCTTGACCCGGTAGCCGGCGTCCTCCAGCCGCTGCACCGCCTGGTCCTTGGTGTAGCCGCGGACGTTGGGCACCTCGTTGACGTTGCCCTTGGAGACCTCGAGCGTCACCTTGGTGTTCGGCGGCACCGAGCTGCCCTCCTTGGGCGTCACGTTGGTGACCTGATCCTTCGGAGCGCTGTTGTTGACGTCCTTACGATCCACGGTGAGCCCCAGGGCCTCCAGCTGGGCCTTCACGCTGGTGTAGGTGCCGCCCACCAGGCCCGGCGGGATCGTGACCTCACCCGGGCCGGCGCAGATCTGGACCGTGACCGGGGTGTTCTTGTCCACCCGGAGGCCCGGCCCGGGGCTCTGCCCCACCACCGTGCCCTTCTCGCACTCGGCGTTCTTCACCGGCGTGCCGGGAACGAACCGCAACCCGGCCTGGGTGAGCGCGGCCTGCGCGTCGGCCTGGGTCCGGTCGCCCAACTGCGGGACGGAGACCTTCTCGTTGCCGGCCTGGTTGAGCCAGAGCGCGGTGCCCAGCGCGATCACCGCCAGCACGCCGAGCGCGGCGAACGTGGCGATGACCCAGGAGGAACTCCTGCGCTTGCGCGGATCCCCGACCCGGGCCGGCGGCTGCTGGCGGGTCTGCGGGCCCATCATCTGGGTCTGCTGCGCCGCCTGGTAGCCGCCCGCGGCGGCCGCCATCGGCATGGTCTCCTCGGCCGGCATCACCGGGGTGGCCAGCACCGGCCGGCCGGCCGCGGCGCGGAGCAGGTCCGCCCGCATCTCACCGGCGCTCTGGTAGCGGTTGAGCGGGTTCTTGGAGAGCGCCTTGAGCACGATGGCGTCGACCGCGGGGTTGACGTCCGGGTTGATCGTGCTCGGCGTCGGCGGCTGCTCGCGGACGTGCTGGTAGGCGACGCTGACCGGGCTGTCCCCGACGAACGGCGGATGCCCGCAGAGCAGCTCGAACAGCACGCAGCCGGCCGCGTAGACGTCGGAGCGGGCGTCGACCGCCTCGCCGCGCGCCTGCTCCGGGGAGAGATATTGCGCGGTGCCGATGACCGCGCTGGTCTGCGTCATCGTGGTGGCGCCGCTGGCCAGCGCGCGGGCGATGCCGAAGTCCATCACCTTGACCTGGCCGGTCTGGGTGAGCATCACGTTGCCGGGCTTGATGTCCCGGTGGATGATGCCGTGCCGGTGGCTGAACTCCAGCGCCGCGCACATGTCGGCGCAGATCTCCAGCGCCCGGCGCGGCTGGAGCCGCCCCTCGACGCCGAGGACCTCCTTCAGGGTCCGCCCGTTGACGAACTCCATCACGATGAACGGCAGTGTCTCGCCGGTCGGGGCGGTCTCCTCGCCGGTGTCGTAGACGGCGACGATGGCCGGGTGGTTGAGCGAGGCGGCGTTCTGCGCCTCCCGGCGGAACCGCATCTGGAACGTCGCGTCGCGGGCCAGGTCGGCACGAAGCATCTTGATCGCGACGTCCCGCCCGAGCCGGAGATCGCGACCGCGGTGCACCTCCGCCATGCCGCCGTAGCCCAGCAGCTCGCCGACCTGGTACCTGCCACCGAGCAGGCGGGCCTGCGCTGTCATCGCGTCTCTCGTCCTTCGCTCGTCGTCGTACCGCCGCCGGCCGGCTGGAGGCGTACCTCACGACGGTACGACGTGCGGACCGGATAGTCGCCCCCGTACGCGCGCACCGCGCCGGAGGTCACGCTCACACTCGCCGGACCGGGGGCGGCCGAACCGTACTTCCGGTACCAGAACGAGATCACGCCCGAGCAGAGGATGACCAGCACCGCCACCAGGATCGCGGTCGTCCAGAGCCCGGACCGGGAACGGCGGGGTGCCGGCGGCGGCGCGACGGGCGGACGAGCGTACCCCAGCGGGTTGTGCGGGGGTCGGGGTTGCGGGACGGGTGCCGCGCCGCGCGGACCCACCGGCGGGCGGGCCTGCGGGGCCGGGTGCGCGACCATGGTCGGGCGCGGCGCCGCCGGTGGGCGGGCCGGCGTCACCGGCGGTCGGGGCGGCGTCACCGGCGGTCGGGGCTGCGGGCGGGGCGCGGCGTTCGGCACCTGCGCCCGCGCGACCGGTGCGGCCGGCGAGGCCGGTACGCCGGAGATCGGCCGCCCGCCGCGCGCCTGCTGGGAGAGCGTCTGCTTGGCCTGCCGGGCGACCCCGGCCAACGCGGCGGCGCTGGACCAGCGGGCCGTCGGGTCCTTCGCCATGGCCCGCTCGACGATCGCCCGCACCTGCGGCGGGATGTCGGCGGGGAGCGCGCGGGGCGTGTCCCGCACGTGCTTCATGGCGATCTCGAGCGGGTTGTCGCCCTCGAACGGCCGCCGGCCGGCCAGGCACTGGTAGGCGACCACGCCGAGCGCGTACACGTCGGAGGCGGGGGTGGCGACCGCGCCGGTGGCCTGCTCGGGCGAGATGTAGGAGGCGGTGCCGAGCACCGAGCCGGCGGCGGTGAGCTGGCCGACCAGCTCCGACCGGGCGATGCCGAAGTCGGTGAGCACCAGCGTGCCGTTCGGCCGGACCAGCAGGTTGCCCGGTTTCACGTCGCGGTGCACGATGCCCTTCTCGTGCGCGGCGTGCAGCGCGTCGGCGGCCTGGGCCAGCAACGCCATGGTGCGGGCCGGGGTGAGCCGGCCGACCCGACCGAGCGTGGCGGAGAGCGCGTCGCCCTCCACGTATTCCATGACCAGGAACGCGATGTGCTGGTCGCTGCCGAAGTCGTAGACGTCCACCACGCCGGGGTGGTTGATGGTGGCCATGGTCCGCGCCTCGCCCCGGAACCGCTCGGCGAAGCCCGGCTCGTCGAGCAACGCGGGCAGCAGGCTCTTGACCGCGACCGTCCGGCCCAGCACCTGGTCGGTGCCGCGCCAGACGTCACCCATGCCACCGCTGGCGATCCGCTCGTCGAGACGGTAGCGGTTGCCGAGCTGCACCCCCGGGCTCAGCACGTCAGCGCCTCCCGGAGTCCGCGATGGCCGCCGCCATGATCCGGCCGGCGATCCGGGCCGCCTCCGCGCTGCCGCCGCTGCCGGCCTGCTCCAGCTCGACGCAGACCGCGGAGAGCGGCGTGCCGTCCTTGTCCAGCGCGAAGCCGATGAACCAGCCGTGGTCCGGTGTGTCCGGCCCGGACTGCGCGGTGCCGGTCTTGCCGCCGACCACGTACCCGTCGATGGCGGCCCGGCGACCGGTGCCCTCCTTCACCACGTTCTGCATCATCGACCGCAGGTCGGCGGAGACCTGGCTGCTGACCGGGCGTCGCAGCTCGCGCGGCTTGGCCGCGTCGTAGACCGTGGTGCGGTCCGGCCCGAGAAGCTGCTTCACCAGGTACGGGCGCATCTGGCTGCCATCGTTGGCCACCGCGGCGGCGATCAGCGCGCCCTGCAACGGCGTCATCCGCACGTTGTTCTGGCCGATCGACGACTGCGCCAACGCGGCCTGGTCGGTGCTGCCGTCCGGGTTCTGCATCTCGCCGGTACGGCTGGCCGCGACCGGGAGACCGCCGTCACCGTTCTGCCCGACCGTGAGGTCCTCCTGCTCGAAGCCGAACTGCTTCGCCTTCTCCTTGACCTTCTCCGCGCCGAGCCGCACGCCGAGCTGGGCGAAACCGGTGTTGCAGGACTCGGTCACCGCCTCCCGCAGCGTCACCTCGGACTCGGGGCAGATCGACGGCGCGGCGTTCCGGATCGGCACGCCGGCGCCCGGCGCGGTGTAGCTCGACCCGGCCGGGATCTGCGTCTGCTGGCCGACGCCGTTCTCCAGCGCCGCGGCGGCCATGACGACCTTGAAGGTGGAGCCCGGGGGCAGCACCTCGGAGAGCGCGCGGTTGGCCAGCGGCCGGTCCTTGTCCTTCTCCAACGCGTTGTAGGCCCGGTCGGCCTCCGTGCTGGAGTGGCTGGCCAGCGGATTCGGATCGAAGCTCGGCATGGAGACCAGCGCCTGCACCGCGCCGGTACGCGGGTCGATCGCGATCGCCGCGCCCTTCTTGGCACCTACCTGATTGTCGTTGAGCTGCTTGAACGCTGCTTCCTGGGCCCGCTTGGAGAGGGTCAGCAGCACGTTGCCGCCACCGGTCTCGTCGCCGGTGAACATGTCCTTGATCCGGTTGGCGATGAGCGCGTCGCTCGTGCCGGCGAGGAAGTCGTTCTCCAGCCGCTCGATGCCACTCGCGCTGCCGTTCACCGGCTTCCAGCCGAGCACGTGCGCGTACATCTCCCCCTGGGGGTAGGTGCGCAGGTACTTCAGCTCCCCGCCGGTCTCCTTGCTGAGCGCGTACGCGGTGCCGCCGACCTCGATGTTGCCGCGCTTGCGGTCGTACTCGGCGACCTGGACCCGGCCGTTGTAGTCGCTGGTGCGGTACTCGTCGGCCTTGTACGCCTGGATCCAGTTCAGGTTCGCGAAGAGCAGGCCGAACAGGATCATCACGACCACACCGACGCGGCGCAGGGGTGCGTTCACGGCCGGATCACCTCCGTGGGGGCACCGTGCAGCTGGTCGGGCGGGCCGCCGGCGGGCCGGGCCGCCGAGCCACCACCGCCGGTGACCGGCCGACGGGCGCCGTCGGAGACCCGCAGCAGCACGGCGATCAGCAGCCAGTTCGCCATCAGCGAGGAACCACCGGCGGAGAGGAAGGGCGTGGTCTGACCGGTCAGCGGGATGAGCTTGCTGATCCCGCCGACGATGACGAAGACCTGGAGGCCCAGCGTGAACGCCAGGCCGCCGGCGAGCAGCTTGCCGAACGAGTCGCGCACCGCCAGCGCCGCCCGCAGGCCCCGCTCGACGATCAGCAGGTAGACCACGAGCAGCGCGGAGAGACCGAACAGGCCGATCTCCTCACCGATGCCGGCGAAGATGAAGTCGGTCTGCACCTCGGGCAGCAGCGTCGGCTGACCGCCGCCCGGCCCGGCCCCGAACAGACCACCGGTGCCGAGCGTGAGCAGGCCCTGGACGAGCTGGTAGCCGCGGTCGTACGGCTCGGCGAACGGGTCGAGCCAGATCTGCGCCCGGTCGTAGAAGTTGGCGAACGGGCCACCCACGGTGCTGCCCAGCAGGTAGGCCAGGTAGGCGCCGCCGAAGAACAGGATCAGACCGATGAGCAGCCAGCTCACCCGCTCGGTGGCGACGTAGAGCGTCACCACGAACATGCCGAAGTAGAGCAGCGAGGTGCCCAGGTCCTTCTCGAAGACCAGGACCAGGATGCTGACCAGCCAGACCACCAGCACCGGGCCGAGGTCCCGGCCGCGCGGGAAGTCGATGCCGAGCACCCGCCGGCTGGCCAGCGACAGCACCTCCCGCTTGCGCACCAGGTAGTACGCGAAGAACGTGAGCAGCGCGAGCTTGGCGAACTCACCCGGCTGGATCTGGAACCCGCCGACCCGGATCCACAGCTTGGCGCCGTTGATCTCGGAGAACCGGCCGGGCAGCACCGCCGGGATCATCACCAGCACGATGCCGGCCAGCCCCAGCGTGTACGCGTACCGGGAGAGCGTGCGGTGGTCGCGCAGGATCGCCAGCAGCCCGGCGGCGAGCGCCACCGCGGCCAGCGTCCACGCCAGTTGCCGGCCCCCGGTGCCGGCGAAGATGGCCAGGTCGGCCCGCTCCGCCGGCGCGGCCTGGGCCAGGTCGTAGCGGCGCAGGAAGCCGACCCCGATGCCGTTGAGCAGCGCCACCGCCGGCAGCAGCGCCGGATCGGCGTACGGCGCCAGCCACCGGATCACCAGGTGCAGACCCAGGAAGACCAGCCCCAGCGCGGCGGCCGGAACCCAGAAATCCGACGTGATGGTGTCCAGCGCCTTGGCCTCGATCATCGCCGCGTACGCCGCCACCAGCACCATGGCGAGCAGGAGCAGGGACAGCTCGGCGTTACGCCGGGACCGGGCCAGGCGTACGCCGGACTGCTCGCCCGTCGATGCGGGCGAGGCGGCCGGTGCGGCGGCTGCGGTCACGGATGCGTCCTCGGGATCGAGCCGGCGCTCACTCCGGCGACCGGCAACCGGCGGGATCGGCCGGCGGAACGGTGTCGGAGACTACGGCGTCGGGCGTGATGGTCAACGTCGGTGTGGGCGTCGGCGGGACGGGCGACGGGGTCGGCGGGACGGCGCTGCCGGTGGCCGCCGGGGACAGCGCACCAGTCGTCGCCACCGGCGTCGGGCTGGGCGTGGCCGGCGCCGTGCCGGGCGCCGGACTCGGCGGGCAGAGCGGCTTGAGGTTCGGGTTGGCCGGGTCGTCGCTTGTCAGTTCCGCCAGTCGGCGCTCGGCGTCCGGTTCGCTCTTGGCCTGGATGCCCTGCTTCACCCGCTCCTGGGCGGCCAGGGTCAGGTCGTCGAGCCGGGACTCGCTGCGGGCGTGCACGTCCGACAGGTCGAGGCCGGCGACCTGGCCGGGCACCCCCCGGAACACCGCGAGCTGACCGTCGTCGGTGGCACCGACGTAGTACTGCCGCTGGGTGTACGTCCAGCCACCGAAGACGGCGCCGGCGACGATGACCGCCAGCGCGAGCGCCATGGCCACGGTCCGCAGCGGCCGTCGCCGGCGCGGCTCGGGCTCGTCGTCGCGGTTGTCGGCCGGCTCCTCGGGCACGGGCGCCCGGGGCGCGGACAGCGCCGAGGCGCGGGCCGCCGGGGTGGAGTCGTCGGCCGATGTCGCCATGCCCCGGTCCCGGGCGGCGGCGCCGCCGACGATCGGGGACGCCTCGACGATGTCCTGGTCGGTCGCGTCGGCGATGATCACCGTGATGTTGTCCGGACCGCCGCCGCGCAGCGCGAGCTGCACCAGGCGTTCCACGCACTGCTGCGGGTCCGGGTACTCCCGCAGGGTGTCGCCGATGGTGTCCGCGCTGACCACGCCGGAGAGGCCGTCGGAGCAGATCAGGTAACGGTCGCCGGGCAGCACCTGGCGGACGCTGTACTCCGGGTCGATGTCCCGGCCGTCGAGCGCACGGGTGAGCAGCGAGCGCTGGGGGTGACTGCTCGCCTCCTCGGCGCTGATCCGGCCCTCGTCGACGAGCATCTGGACGTAGGTGTCGTCCTTGGTGATCTGCGCGAACTCGCCGTTGCGCAGGAGGTAGGCCCGCGAGTCACCGATGTGGACCATGCCGAGCTTGCTGCCGGAGAAGAGGGTCGCGGTGAGCGTCGTGCCCATCCCCTCCAGCTGCGGGTTGGCGTCCACGGTGTCGCGGAGTTGCTGGTTGGCGGTGCCCACGGCGGATCGGAGCGCGTCGACCAGGGCGTCACCGGGGACGTCCTCGTCGAGGGGCGCCATGGCACCGATGACGATGTTGCTGGCGACGTCACCGGCGGCCATGCCGCCCATGCCGTCGGCAACGGCGAGCAGCCGCGGTCCGGCGTAGACGGAATCCTGATTACCGTCTCGGATCAGACCGCGGTCACTGTGGGCCGCGTAGCGCAGGGTCAGAGTCATGGCCGTAATTCGAGGGAAGTGCGGCCGATCCGGATCGGCACGCCGAGGGGGACGGGGGTTGGTCCGGTGACCTTAGCGCGATCCAGGTAGGTGCCGTTAGTTGATCCGAGGTCCTCGACGTACCACTGCCCGTCACGCGGCACGAGCCGGGCGTGTCGCGCCGAGGCGTAGTCGTCGGTGATCACCAGTGTCGAGTCCTCCGCACGACCGATGGTGATCTGCGCTTCCCCGAGCGTGATCCGGGTGCCGGCGAGTTGACCGGCGGTGACCACCATCTGGTGGGCGGCGCGGCCCCGCTTACCCTTCGCCGGCTTGCCGGGCGGGGCGGGCTGGTTGGTCGACGCGCCGACCCCGCGTGGCGCGGCCACCAGGCGACTCGACCGGGCCCCGGCGAAGAGGTCCCGGCGGATCACGCCGACCACCGTGAAGACGAAGATCCACAGCAGGATGAGGAACCCGAACCGGGCGACGGTGATGACGAGCTCCGGCAACGGGGATCAGCCGTCCACGCGGAAGGTCAGCGTCGTGGTGCCGAGCTGGATCATGTCGCCCGGGTTGAGGGCGACGGCCGAGACCCGCTGGCCGTTGACCATCGTGCCGTTCGTGGAGCCGAGGTCGGTCAGCACGACCTGGCCGCCGTCGAAGTCCAGCCGGGCGTGGCGCCGGGAGATGCCGACGTCGGGCAGACGCAGGTTGGCCTGGTCACCGCGACCGATCACGGTCGAGCCCATCTGGAGCGGGTAGGTGCGCCCGTCGCCGGAGACCAGGCGGACGTTGCGACCGCCGCCGTGGCCGGGCGGCGGACCGTAGCCGCCACCCTGGTCGTAGGCCGGGTACGCCGGGCCGGCGTCGTAGCCGCCCTGGTCGTAGCCGCCCGGCGCGGAGACCGGCGCGACGTCGCCGCCGGTGTAGACCTCGGCGGTGACCCGGAACATGCCGGTGTCCAGCCCCTCACCACGTTCGACCTCGACGATCACGTCGCCGTAGACCGTCCAGGCCTGCTCGCCGATGAACTCCGCCTGCGACTGGGCCAGCTCCTGGGCCAGCGCGGCGGCGTACGGCGCCAACCGACTGTGGTCGTACGGCGAGAGATCGATCACGTAGCGGTTGGGCACCAACGTGCGCCCACCGGCCAGGATCGCCTTGTGCGCCTCGGCCTCCCGCTGCATGGCGTTGAGGATCTCCACGGGGTGGACCACCCCTTTGAAGACCTTGGCGAAGGCCCCCTCGACCAGGCCTTCCAGACGCTTCTCGAAGCGTTGCAGCACGCTCACCGGCTCCTCCTCGGGTCCCGAGGCAATGATGGTATCCGGACACCGCCTCCGCAGCTCACACGCCGCTCGGCCGGCTACCGTCGACCCGTTCGTGACCAGGCCCGCGAGCGTGCTACAGTTTCGCCCGCCACGAGCGGTGATCGTTCGTGGCGTGACCAGTGGACAGCGTAATATGTCCCGACACCCGCCGCAGATGGCGGGCGAGGGATGCGATATGGTGTTCCGGTCGTGCCACGGGGATGTGGCGGAATGGCAGACGCGCACGGTTCAGGTCCGTGTGTCCGAAAGGACGTGGGGGTTCAACTCCCCCCATCCCCACCAGAACGAGGGCTCCGCAGGCTGCGGGGCCCTCGCGCCGTATCGGGGCGTACCGGACGTCACGCTATGCTCCGATGGTTTCCCTGCCTCCCATGGACCAGGAGTGGCGTGTGAGTGTCGCGTTGGTGACCGGTTCCGGCGGTCTGATCGGCTCCGAGGCGGCCCGGCACTTCGCCGGCCTCGGCCTCGACGTGGTCGGCATCGACAACGACATGCGGCGGTACTTCTTCGGCGAGGACGGCTCGACCGCGTGGAGCCTCGACCGGCTCGCCGCCGACCTCGGCTCCGCGTACACCCACCACGCCGTGGACATCCGGGACCGCGACGGCCTGGAGCAGGTCTTCACCCGGTACGGCCGGGACATCGCCGTGGTGATCCACAGCGCCGCCCAGCCGAGCCACGACTGGGCCGCCAAGGAGCCGTTCACCGACTTCGACGTGAACGCCGGCGGCACGCTCAACGTGCTGGAGAACACCCGGCGGCACGCGATCGACGCGCCGTTCATCCACTGTTCCACCAACAAGGTCTACGGCGACCGGCCGAACTCGCTCCCGCTGATCGAGCTGGAGACGCGCTACGAGCTGCCCGAGGACCACCACTGGTACGGCGGCATCACCGAGGACATGTCGATCGACGAGTCGCTGCACTCGATCTTCGGCGCCTCGAAGGTGGCCTCGGACGTGATGGTCCAGGAGTACGGCCGGTACTTCGACATGAAGACCGCCTGCTTCCGGGGCGGCACGCTGACCGGCCCGGCGCACTCCGCGGCCGAGCTGCACGGCTTCCTCGCCTACCTGATGCGGTGCGTGATGGAGGGCCGGACGTACAACCTCTTCGGCTACAAGGGGAAGATGGTCCGGGACGCGATCCACTCCCACGACGTGCTCACCGCGTTCGAGGCGTTCTTCCGGGAGCCGCGTTCCGCCCAGGTCTACAACCTCGGCGGTGGCCGGCACTCGAACACCTCGCACATCGAGGCGTTCCGGATCGCCCAGGAGATCACCGGCCGCGAGGCGCGGATCAACTACGTCGAGCAGGCCCGCACCGGCGACCACCAGTGGTACGTCAGCAGCATGGCCCGGTTCGAGGAGCACTACCCGGCCTGGAAGATCACATACGACGTGCCGATGATCCTCCGCGAGATCCACGAGGCGAACGTCGACAAGTGGGTGCCGCAGGCATGAACGGCGGCACGAAGCGCAACGTGCTCGGCGTCGGCGTCGACGCGACCGACTACGCCCGGGCCACCGAGGCGGTGGTCGACGCCGCCCGGGAACGCCGTCCCCTGGCGCTGACCGCGCTGGCCGTGCACGGCGTGATGACCGGGGTGCTCGACCCGGCGCACAACGCCCGGCTCAACGCGTTCGACGTGGTGACCCCGGACGGCCAGCCGGTGCGGTGGGCGCTCAACCTGCTGCACGGCGCCGGCCTCACCGACCGCGTCTACGGGCCGGAGCTGACCCTGCGGGTGCTCGCCCGGTTCGCCGACGAGGGGCTGCCGGTCTACCTCTACGGCTCCACCGAGGAGACGCTGTCCCGGCTGATCCCGGCGCTGGAGCGCAAGTTCCCGGCGTTGAAGATCGCCGGCGTCGAGCCGTCCAAGTTCCGGGCCGTCCAGCCGGGCGAGGACGCCGAGATCGCCGACCGGATCCGGAGCAGTGGCGCGCGCCTCGTCCTGGTCGGGCTGGGCTGCCCCCGCCAGGAGGTCTTCGCGTACGCCATGCGACCGCTGCTGGACATGCCCCTGATGGCGGTCGGCGCGGCGTTCGACTACCACGCCGGCCTGCTGCGCAACCCGCCGCCGTGGATGCAGCGCGCCGGGCTGGAGTGGTTCTGGCGGCTCGGCCTGGAGCCGAAGCGGCTCTGGCGCCGGTACGTCATCCTCAACCCGGCCTACCTGGCCCGGCTCGCGGCGCAGAAGACCGGCCTGTGGAAGGCCACCCCGCCGGCGCCGGCCACCGGGCGTCCGTCCACCTTCGACGTCTGATCCGGCCCGCCCCCTACGGGACGACGTTCCGGGTCGACCGGGGTGCCGTCCCGGATTCGGTGGACGTCGAACTGGGCAAGGCTGAGGCCATGGATGACCGTCTCGCTCTGCTGCTCCCCGTCGCCGCCGTCTGGCTGGCCGCCGGCCTGGTCGCGGAGGGCCTGCCCGGGCGGCGCCGCGCCCGCGCGCTGCGCCGGCGTACCGGATGGTTGTCCGCACTGGTGCTGACCGGCCTCACGCTCACGGCGGCGGTCCTCGTCGCGGGCCTGCAGAGTGGCGGCGACACGGCGCTCGACCGGGCCGCCGCCGGGCTCGCGGTCGCGGCGGCCCCGGCGGCTCTCGTCGCGGTCTGCACGGTACGCCGGCTCCGGCGGCTGCGGGCCGGCGCGAGCGCCTTCACCGCGGCGCCGGGCACCCCGGCGCCGCACGGGCTGCGGGCCGCCGCCGCGCACCCGCTGATCGTGCTCCCGATCCAGGCGACCGCGCTCGCGGCGCTGGTGGCGGTGCTGCCGGCCGTCGGGGTCGACCTGTTCGCCGCGCCGGGGGTGGCCGGCCCCGCGATCACCGTCGCGGTGCTCGGCGTGGCCGCGATCGGGGTACGCCACGCGCTGCGGCACAACCGGCTCGCCGAGCGGGCGATGCCCCGGGCGGCCGTGGTGTCAACGCGTCCGGCCGGCGCCCTGCACGTATAGCAGTTCGAGGATTGCCCGGGTCGCCTCGAACCAGCGGTCCAGCCAGCCGGGCGGGGGCACGCTCCCCCTGGGCGGCAGCTCCAGCAGCAGCCCGCGCAGCAGCGGGTGGTCCACCAGGGACTCCTGCTGCTCCATCGGCCACCCGCTGGGCGGGAACGACGGCTCGGTCAGCGGGTTCGGGTCCAGCGACGGCAGGGAGAGCGTCGGCGCGGACGGCTCCGGCGCGCCCGCGTCCCGAGCGGCGAGGTCCTCGCCGTCGGTGGAGACCACCTCGGTCAGGACGGTGTCCCGGCGGGCCCCACGGTACTTGCCACCGAACCGCTCGGGCTTGCCCGGGCCGTTGGTGAGATTCTCTGAACCGATCGTCGTCATCAGTCTCGCCTGCCTCGTTCGGTTGCCGATCCGTGCGGTTCAACGAGGCGGAACGGAACAGGCGACGGGTGCCCGGCGTCGGCGGCCGGTGGACGTGGAACGGTCCCGCCCGACGACGCTGGCGGGCGGGACCGTTTCTCGGGGGTACCGATCAGCTTTGGCCGAAGGCTCCGCCCCGGGCCCGGGCGACGAATGCGTGCCAGTCACCGGGGGCGAAGACCAGGGCGGGGCCCGCCTTGTCCTTCGAGTCCCGGACACCGACCGCCCCGGTCACGTACGCGACCTCCACGCAGTTGTCGCAGTTCGGTCCGCTCTTCGAGCTTTTGAACCACGTCGCCTGCGTCAGGTCCACGGGGAACTCCTTGGTCGCCATTTCCACAGCGGCTCCTCTGCCAGTCTCGCGATGTGTGCGACGGACTCCTCCGGTCTCATGGCCGCTGCTCGAATGTGATCGAAGATGAAGCTGTACTTCTGAAGCTCGTCGCTCTTCTCCAGGAAGAGCCCACCCGTGGCGTTCTCCGCGTACACGACATCGGGATCACTCGGTTCGGGGAAGCTGAGGATCGTGAAGGTGCCGTCCATACCGGCGTGTGCCCCCACCTCGAAAGGGAGGACCTGCACCGTCACGTTCGGCAGTTGGGCCACCTCCACCAGCCGCTTGAGCTGACTACGCATCACCGCGTCGCCGCCAACCGGCCGGCTCAGCACCGCTTCATCGAGCACCACCCACAGATCGACCGGATCGTCCTGGGTCAACAACGACTGTCGGCCCAATCGGACACGCACCCGTTGGTCGATCTGATCGGCGGTGAAGTCCGGACGGGCGGCGCGGATCATCGCCCCGGCGTACTCCTCGGTCTCCAGCAGGCCGGGCACGACCTGCTGCTCGTACGCCCGGATCTGGCTGGCCGCGGCCTCCAGGCCGACGTACGCGCCCACCAGCACCGTGCTGTACGGATGCCACCACCCCTTCTGCCGTGCCTCGCGGGCGATCTGCACCAGCTCGTCGCTCTCCGCGCCGACCACCCCGTAGATGCGGAGCATGTCCCGCACGTCGCGGGGCGTCGCGGTGGTGTGGCCGGTCTCGATCCGGGAGACCTTGGACGCCGAACACTCCAGCTGCTCGGCGACCACCTCGATGGTGATGCCGGCGGCTTCCCGTTGCCGGCGGAGTTCGGCGCCGAGTCGGCGCCGACGGATGGTCGGGCTGCGCCGTTCGCTCACGACGCGGCTCCAGGACTCGCAGTCACCCGGCTACCTCCGGTCGGTCGCGCCCGGTTCCACACCCGCCGTGGGCGCGACCGGCGGGCGGCGGGCAAGCGTTCGCGGCGGGGGTGGTGCCGGTCGTCGACCGGCCGCGACGGGCGAAACCGGCGTCCAGTGTGCCGGCCCGGCACCTGAGGCTTCAAGCGTCCGGTTCACGTGTCCCGCTCACCTATCGGCAAAAGTCGACGTGCAACTTGCATGTCGCACCTCGCTGATGCACTCTGTCCGTATGGCACGGGTTACTCACCGTCTTCGCTTGATCTCCGCGCGTGGTGACACCACGATCCGCGGGACGGCCGGAGGGGAGCCGTCCCGCGCCGTGCGACCTGCCCCGGAGTAGAAGACCCCGCTGCTGCACGCCGTCTCGGCTGCGGCGGCGGGAGCGGTAACCGGGAGCAGCCGGGTGATGGTCGGGTGGCGGCTCGCCACCGCGGGTACGGCCCGACCAGCACCGACCGACCGCCGGTCCACGAGGTAGACCCCCCGTCACCGGACCGCACCGACCCGTTCAAACTCGCCGGCCCCGTGCCGGCCGAACCCTCCCAGGAGCCCATGTGCTTCCCCGCTCCGGTGACGTACTGCACGTGACGCGCGCGGCGAGTGTCCAGTTCTTCCGACCGATCATGTTCCGGATGATCCGGGTGCTCGACTGGCCGGCCTACGACGGTTGGCTCTGGCTCGACGGCTACGAGTTGAACGCGGCGGGGGACGCGGTCAACCGACGGTCGATCTTCGTACAGCAGGAGGGGCTGCGGCAGATCCAGGCCGCACCGGTCCCCCGGCAGCACACCGTCCGGACCGCCCGCCGTCCGGTCACCCGGACCCCGGTCCGGGTGGGCTGACCTCACGATTCCCGACCGGTGGGCGTGCCGCCGCCATAGAATCGGTACGCCCACCCCGGCACGTTCCACCCCGCGCGCCACGGACCCTGAACCAGGGATGGTCATGGTCAATCTGCCCACCGCGCGGCGGCACCACAGGTCCCGCACCGGCTACGCCCTCGGGCTCTTCGTCTTCCTCGGGGTCGCGACCGCGCTCGCGCTCGTGGTCCGCCACCCGGCCTTCTCCACCACCCAGCAACTGGCCGAACCCGTACCGGCCCCGGAGATCACCGTGGCCGGCGCGGACGCCCGGCCGACCGTCGAACCGGACGACGACGAGCCGGACGAGATCGAGCAGCCGTCGGTGGCGGACGGGGCCGACGCGTCACCCCCGTCCGGTGCGGCGGGCAGCGGGGCCGGCGGCGGCATGCTCGCCGACCGCCCCACCGAGCCGACGGACCTCAGCCGACCGCTGTTCTACTCCGGTCTATTCGGTCTCGCCATCTCGCTGGCCGGGCTCGGCCTGGTCGGCGCCCGCCGCCGACAGTGGTGAGTACGCGTCAGGGCGTGGCGGAGGTGGCCGGCGCGGAGCCCGGAGTGGTCGTCCCGGTCGTCGGTGCGCCAGTGGTGGGCGCGGCGGACGCGGCCACCACCAGGGTGACCCGCTCGCCCTCGCCCACTGCGTAACCGGCCTCCGGATCCGTGGCGATCACCGTCCCGGCCGGCCGGTCCGACGCTCGGCGCTGAACGCGGTAGTCGATGCCGAGCCGGTCCAGCACCGTTCGGGCGGCCGACTCCGGCAGCCCGACCAGCGGCGGCATCGGCACCTCGGCGGCTGCCGTCGTGGTCGGCGGCGTGGTCGGCGGTGAACTGCTCGGCGACGCGCTGGTCGGGGCGGCGCTCGTCGGTGCGGAGGTGCTCGGCACCGCCGACGGTGCCGGCCCGGGACCGGAGTCGCGGTCGGCGGCCCGCAACGCCAGCCACGCCCCGGCCGCGATCAGCCCGATCAGGACCAGGGCCAGGACGCCCAGCAGGATCGGCATCCACCAGCGACGACCGGCCTGCTCGTCGGCGTACCACTCGGCACCCGGCTCCGGATAGGCCGCCGACCGTGGCGGTGGCACGCCGGCCCGGCCGGACCAGGGCGCGCCACCGACCGGCTCCTGCCGGCTGGTGGCGTCGAGGGGCCGAGGTGCCCCGCCGGGCAACGGCCGGGTCGCGTCCGCACCGGCACCGGCACCGGCGCCGGCCGCGTCGCGTGGCACCGCCCGGGTCGCGTCCGCGTCCTCGCCCACGCCGGCCGCGTTCCGCGGCATGGCCCGGGTGGCGTCGACGTCCTCGCCCGTCCCGGCCGCGTTCCGGGGCAGGGCCCGGGTGGCGTCCGCGTCGTCGGCGGGTGGTTCCTGACGGTCGTCGCTCATGACACTCGTCCTTCCCGCACCGGGACGGGGCTCGCGGCCTCGGACGTCCACGGTAGCGGGCCCCGGCCGGGCCGGCCGGGATCAGCGCGCCGGACGGCGTCAGGGCGTCGGCGGCGGGCCGTCGCTCGGCGTGCTCGACGGCTCGTTCCCACAGGTCAACGACACCTGGTCGTTCCAGTGGGCGGTGCCCCCGGCGACCGGATCCTGCCCGCTGACCGGCCCCTGCCGACCGGCCGGGTAACGGGGATAGAGCCCCGCCTCCACCAGGTCGTCGGCGGCGTCGGAGCAGGACTCGCCGCCCACGTCGGGCACGGTGACCTCGGGCGCCGGCCCGGTGACCCAGACGGTGACGGTGACCCCGCGCTTCACCGGCGCCCCCGGCCGGGGCGACGTGCGCTCCACGGCGCGTCCCGAGCCGCTGCCGAACACCAGCCGCCAACCGAGTCGACGGTCGCGCAACTGCTGCCGGGCCCGCTCGAAGTCGGTACCCACCAGTTCCGGCACGGTGAGGCCGGCCGGGGTGCGCGAACGCGTACCGGTGGGTCGGTCGTCGCCCGGACGGTCCGTCGTGGGGGCCGCCCCGGTCGGGCCGGACGGAACGGGCGGCGGGGCGGCCGGCGGCGAGACGGCCTCGGAGGAGGCGGTGGGCCGGTCCGGGTCACCGGCCAGGATCCAGCCACCGCTGGCTCCGATCACGGCCAGCAGGACCGCCGCCAGTCCGCCTCCGACGAGCAGCCGGGTCCGGTCCGGACCGGTCTCGTCGCGTACTGGCTGCTGCTCGTCCGTCATCGCGTCTCCCGCCTCAGTCATCGGCGACCGTAGCCGGTGCCGCCAAGCCGTCCGGGCCCGGCCGGCCGCTCCCACGACTCGCCGGGCCGACCTCGGGACGCTACGCTGCCCGGCATGGCCAGACGGGGCTGGGGAGCATCGATCGCCGCGGCGCTCGGCGTCGCTGCCGGCGCGGGCGCCGCTCAGCTCGGCTTCGGCTACGGGCTGGGCATCATCAACTGGGCGCCCACCGGCACCGTACGCGTCGAGTCGGCCTGGGTGGCGAGCCTCGCCTGGGCCACCTGGATCGCCGCGACCTCGGTCATCGCCGGTGCGGTCTGCGCCCAGCGCCTGCGCGGTGGTGGCGACGAGCCGGTGGGTGTGCTGCCCCGGCTCGGGCTCGCCCTGGCCGCCGGTGTCGGCGCGCTGGTCACCGTGCTGCTGGTGGCGGTGCCGGCCCGGGCCGCGCGGGTGCCGGACACCACCGCGCCGCAGACCGTCGCCGCCGCGTACGCGGCGGCGGGGCTGGTGCTCGGCGTGCTGCTGGCGACCTGGGCGTTGCACACCCGTGCCGCCGCCACCAACCTGATCGCCACCACCGGCTGGCTCTGGCTGCTCGCCGTGGTGTCGGTGGTGGACGGGGTGCTCTCCGGCCGGGGCCTGACCACCGCCCAACTCGGCATCTGGCAGATCAGCGCGGACAGCGCCCGCTTCTGGATCCGTGACTACTTCTACTGGCCGGGGGCGCTGCTCTCGCTGGGCTCCGCGCTGGTGATCGGGGTGCTGGCCGCCCGGCGCGCGACCCGGTCGCCGCGGGTGCGGGTGGGTGCGGCCGCCTCCGGCGCGGCCGGGCCGCTGCTGGTGGCGTTGGCCTACCTGCTGGCCGTGCCGCGACTGGCCGGGATCGCCGCCGAGCAGTTGTCGGCCCACCTGATCGCCCCGTACGCGGTGATCGCCGGGGTGGGCGGCTCGATGCTGATGGCCGCGCTGGCCCAGCGGGCCGACCGCCGGGGCGGCACGGAGGTGGAACCGCCGGTCGACGCGACCGCGACGCCGACCGGCCCCGACCCGGCGGAGCCGGCCGGTCGCACGCCGCAGAGGCCCGTCGAGCCGGAGCCGGTCGGGTCCACGTCGCCGAGTTCCGTCGAGCCGGAGCCGGAGAGCACGTCGGGCACCGAGCCGGCCGGCGAGGCCGACCCCGGTTCGCAGCCGACGACCGCGGAGAAGCCGGACGCGTCACCCGGCCGCGCCGGCGAGCGGCCCGGGTCGCCGAGTCGCGCCGCCCGGACCGGTGCCGACCGTCGGGGCCGGGCGGTGCCGCAGCAGCGGCAGCCCGGGGTGGTGCCGGACCGGCCCGCCGGCAGCCGCGACGAGGAGCCGGGCCCGGGCGAGTCGGGCACCGAGGACACGCCGGCCGGGCCACAGCCCGAGTCGGCGTCCCCGATCGGCGAACCGAAGACGCGCCGCCGCGCCCGCTGATCCCGCCCGACTCCGACAGCCGGCCCGACAGCCAGCCGGCGTCCGGGCCGGCACGACGCAGGCGAACCGACGGATACGCTCCGTCACGTCTGCACGGGGAGGAAACCACGCCCGGGTGGCTGGCGAACAGCCGGGCGGGCGACGATCAGTCGACGGGCCAGGTGTGGACGGGCTCGTTGGTGCGTTGCAACTTGGCGTAGCGCTGGACCATGTGGTGCAGCGCGGCCTTCCGGTCCATGCCCCGGTGCCGCTCGGCCGCCCACACGGTCTCGGTCTGCCAGACCGCCCCGTTGCGGCCGGTACGGCAGCGCCCCTCGATCACGCCGAGGAGGCGGTCCCGCTCGGCCGGGGCGACGCCGAACCGGTCCAGCCCCTGCGCGGCCACCGGCAGCAGCGTGTCGAGGACGAGCGTGGTGACCGGCACGTCGCCGAGCTTGGGCCAGTGCAGCACCGCGTCGATGCCGCGCCGGGCGGCGGCGTGGAAGTTCTCCTCCGCCGAGCTGAACGTGAGCTGGCTCCAGATGGGACGGTCCGATTCGGCGAGGCCACGGGCGAGGCCGAAGTAGAGCGCCGCGTTGGCGAGCATGTCCACCACGGTCGGGCCGGCGGGCAGCACCCGGTTCTCCACCCGCAGGTGCGGGCGGCCGTTCATGATGTCGTAGACCGGTCGGTTCCAGCGGTAGACGGTGCCGTTGTGCAACCGCAGCTCGCCGAGTTGGGGCACGCCGCCGGCGTGCAGCACCTCGACCGGGTCCTCCTCCTCACAGATCGGCAGCAGCGGCGGGAAGTAGCGGACGTTCTCCTCGAACAGGTCGAAGATCGAGGTGATCCAGCGTTCGCCGAACCAGACCCGCGGGCGTACGCCCTGGGCCTTCAGCTCGTCGGGCCGGGTGTCGGTGGCCTGCTCGAAGAGCGCGATGCGGGTCTCCGCCCAGAGCTGCCGGCCGTAGAGGAACGGCGAGTTGGCCCCGACGGCCACCTGCACGCCGGCGATCGCCTGGGAGGCGTTCCAGTGGTCGGCGAAGCTGTCCGGGGCGACCTGGAGGTGGAACTGGAGGCTGGTGCAGGCAGCCTCCGGCGCGATCGAGTCGGTGTGCGTCCGCAGCCGCTCGACACCGTTGATGTCCAGCTCGATGTCCTCGCCGCGAGCGCCGACGATCTGGTCGTTGAGCACCCGGTAGCGCTCGTCGGTGGAGAGGTTGTCGGCGACCAGGTGCCCCTCGGTGAGGGTGGGCAGGATGCCGACCATCACGATGGTGGCGTCGGACTTGGCGGCCCGCTCGTCGGCGCGGCTGAGGCTGCCGCGCAGATCCTGCTCGTAGTCGCTGAACCCGGTGCCGTCGATCAGCCGGGGCGAGGCGTTCAGTTCGAGGTTGAACTGCCCCAGCTCGGTCTGGAACAGCGGGTCGGCGATGTCGGCCAGGATCTGGTCGTTGCGCATGGCCGGTTCGGCGGCGGCGTCGACCAGGTTCAGCTCGATCTCCAGCCCGGTCATCGGCCGGTCGGCGTCGAAGCCGAAGTCGTCGAGCATCAGCGCGAAGACGTCCAGGCATCGCCGGACCTTCTGCCGGTAGCGGACCCGATCCTCCCGGGAGAAGGCGCCCTGCTCGACGTCCCTGCCCATGTGTCCTCCCGGCGCCGGTGCCACGGAACCGTTGGCGTTCCGCAACGCATTGTGAACCATTCAGGTGGTGTGCGTAAGAGCGCCCGGCTCGTGAACTGCCGACCGGGCGCAGGTCTGCACCTGTACCCCACCGCCGCCCCGCCCAGCGCCGTCAACCAGCGAACAACACGTGACAATCCGCACCCGGCGGAGCGGGAGACGGGGACGGGCCCGCACCGTCGGTGGACGGTGCGGGCCCGTGGGTCCGGCGAGGGGCTCAGCCCTGGCGGATGGCCTCGCCCTCGATCTCGATCTTGACCTTGCGGCCGACCAGGACGCCACCGGTCTCCAGCGCCACGTTCCAGGTGAGACCGAAGTCCTCCCGGTCGATCTCGGTGTGCGCGGAGAAGCCGAAGATGTCCTGCCCGAAGGGGCTGCGGCCGACGCCCTCGAACTCGACCTGGAGGTCCACCGGACGGGTCACGCCCTTCACGGTCAGCTCACCGGCGAGCACGAACTCGTTGCCCTCGCGGGACTTCACGCCGGTGCTGCGGAACTCCAGCGTCGGGAACTGCTCGGCGTCGAGGAACTCCGGGCTGCGCAGGTGCCCGTCCCGGTCCGCCTGCGCGGTGTTGATGCTGGCCGCCTGGATGCTGGCGGTGACCGAGGACTGCAGCGGGTCGTCGGCGACGGTGATGGTGGCGGTGGCGTCGGCGAACTCGCCGCGTACCTTGCTGACCATCATGTGCCGGGCGACGAAGCCGACGCGCTTGTGCGCGGCGTCCAGGAGGTACGTGCCGGGGGCGGGGATGGTGAGACCCTCCCAGTCGCGGGTAGTCGCCTCGGTGCTGCTGGTCATGATGCGCTCCTCCGGAGAAGATTGTTTAGTAGCCCAACGACTGACTGAGCAACTATAGCCACAGCAATATTCCCTGTGTCAAGTGTTGCTAGGATGGTGACGTGGATCAGAACGTGTTCGACGACCCCCGGATCACCGCCGTCGGCCTGCTCGTCGAGGCGCACGCCGGGCTCTCCGCCCGGTTCGCGGCCCAGTTCGAGGAGCACGGACTCTCCCCGGTCGAATTCGAGGTGCTCACCCGGCTGGCCCGTTCCCCCAACAACCAGCTCCGGATGACCGACCTGGCGGCCCAGACCTCGCTCTCCACCAGCGGGGTGACCCGGGTGGTGGACCGGATGGAGCGTGACGGCCTGATCCGTCGTCGGGCCTGCCCCTCCGACCGGCGCAGCTCGTTCGCGGTGGTGACCGCCGCGGGCCTGGGCCGGCTGGACGAGATCCTGCCCGGCCACCTGAAGATCATCGAGCAGTGGTTCACCGGCCAGCTCGAACCGGCCCAGCTCGACGGGCTTCTGGACGGGTTGCGCCGGGTGCGGGACGCGGTCCACCCGGGCGCCACGGCCGGCAGCACCGAACCGGCCGGGAACGCCGACTGCTGAGACCGGTCGCTACCCGCCGGTCACCGGCAGAATGACCGGCAGAACCGCCGGTACGCCAGGGCAAAAGCGATCAATAACTCCCAAAGCCGTCAGGGTGGCTGGATAAGCTTTCGACGCGGGGGGAGCACCGGGGGGTGCCGGCGCGAGCGTGGAGCGAGGGGCAGCACCAGGGGGCTACCTCGCTCGCGCCACCCCCGCGCCCTCCGCCACAGCAGCCAGGCGTCAGGTCCGGCCCGGGCGTCTCCGCTGCGCAGCCAGCGCGTAGAGCAACTCCTCCTCACGGGGCAGCAAATTCACGCCGGTGATCTGCCGTGCCCGGTCCAGCCGGTCCAGCACGGCCGGGTCGCCGGTGCTGGCCGCCAAACCCACCAGCGCCTCGACCAGATCCCGCCGGTCCGCGCCCCCGGCCGCCGCTTCCGCCGCCGCGGCGAACCACTCCGCCGCCAACTCGCGGTCGCCGCGGTGCAGCGCCACCTGACCCTCGATCAACGCGCGGAGCGCGTCCTCGGTGTGGGCGTCCCGGCTCGTACCGGCCGGTTCCCACCGCTCGACGGCCGGTGCGCGACGCGGGCCCGGCACCGGGCCGGACGGCCACAGCTCGGTCACCACCGCGAGCGCCTCGTCGTCCCGCCCCTGAAGTGCGAGCGCCAACCCGACCGTACCGATGGCCCGGCGACGCCGCCCCGGATCACCCAGCTCCACGAGCGCGGACGCCGCCCGCCGACCCTGCTCGACCGCCTCGGCGTAGCGACCCTCCAACCGGGCCAGCTCGGCCAGATCAGCCCGCGCCAGCAGGCGGAGCCGCTGGTCGCCGCACTGCGCCGCCAACCGGTCCACCGTGGCCAGCCGCCGCCGGGCGTCGGCCAGCTCCCCCACGCGTACGTCGTGCCAGGTCAGGTGGTGCTGCGCCACCGCCATCTCGCGTACCCGGCCGTGCCGGGTGGCCAGCGTCAGCGCCGCCTCGGCCTGCGCACGCGCCTCGTCGTGGGCCCCGAGGCCGCGCAGCACGGCGCAGAGCACCGACCGGGCGGACAGTTCCCCGGTCACGTCGCCGACCTCGGCGAAGACGGCCAGCGCCGCCTGGGCCGCCGGCAGCTCCTCCGGCCCCGCACCGTGCTCCGCGGCCAGCCGCGCCGACCCGAGCAGGGCCCAGGCCCGCAGCACCGGGCGGGCGTCGGCGGTACGCGGATCGGCGAGCAGCCGCCGCAGCCATCGACGGCCGGAGACGTCCCGCCCGCGCAACCGCCACCACCGGGGCAACGCGGCGGCCAACAGCAACGCGGTGGCCGGCGCCTCCTCGGCGGCGTACGCCAGCGCGGCGATGATGTCACCGGTCGCCTCGTCGAGCAGGTGCACGGTGCCGGGCAGATCCGCTCCGACCAGGCCGGGCGCGGTACGCCGGACCAGTGCGGCGATCACCGACGCGTGCCGGAGCCGGATCGCCGCCGTCTCGCCCGCCAGGTCGGCCTGCTCGGCCGCGAAGTCGCGGACCGCGTCGAGCAGCCGGAACCGGAACGGGCCGGTGCCCCGGACGCTCAGCAGGCCCAGCTCGCTGAGCCGGTCCAGCAGCGGCACCGCGTCCCACCGGTCGTCGCCGTCGGCGAGCAGTTCCTCGGCCAGCGCGACCGACCAGCGGTTACGGAAGGCGGAGAGCCGGCGCAGCGCCGCGCGTTCGGCCGGGGCGAGCAGGTGGTAGCTGGTCGCGACCGCCTCCCGCAGCGTCACCGTGCCGGCGACCGGGTCGGCGGGTGCCCAGCCGGGACGCCCGCCGGCCAGGTCGAGGACCCGGTCGCCGTACCGGTCCAGCAGCTCGGGGACGTCGAGGATGCGGCCCCGCGCCGCCATCAGCTCGATCGCCAGCGGCAGGCCGCCGAGGCGGCGGACCAGCGCCGCGAGCGCCGGCAGCTCGGCCGGGGCGGGCGGCGCGTGCCGGGCCTGGGTGAACCGGGCGGCGAAGAGCGCCGCGGCGGGCCAGCGGTCCAGGTCGGCCCGGTCCGCCGGCTCGGCGCCGGCGGGTGGCACGTCGAGCGGCGCCACCGGCCGGACCAGTTCGCCGGGCAGCCCGACCGGACGACGGCCGGTCGCCAGAATCCGTACGGTCGGCGCGGCGGCGGTCAGCGTCCGCACCGCCTCGGCCACCGGCCCGGGCGCCCGCTCGACGGCGTCGACAAGCAGCAGCGCCGGTCGGCCGGCCAGCCGGCAGGGCAGGTCGGCGAGGCGGCTCACGCCGAACACCGCCACCGAGGCGGCGAGCACGTCGGCGGCATCCGAGCCGTCGCCGACCAGCACGCCGACCACGCCGCCGGGGTGCCGGGCCGCGACCGCGTGGGCGACGGTGAGCGCGAGCGCGGTCTTGCCGACGCCGGCGAGCCCGACCAGGCTCACCACCGGGTGCGCGTCGAGCAGGGCGGTCACCTCGGCCACGTCGCGGTCCCGGCCGAGAAGCGGCACGGGCTGGGGCAGCGCGACCGGCGTACCCGGATCGGCCTCGACCGGCGCGGTGGGCGGCGCGGCGGCCGGCACGGGCCGGGCGGTGGCGACGAAATCCCGGCGGGCCGAGCCGGTCAGGCCGAGCGCGTCGGCGAGCAGGTCGACGGTGGTGCGTTGGGGTCGGGTCGCGTGCCCCCGCTCCAGATCGCGGACGGTCCGCACGCCCACGCCGGCCCGGCCCGCCAGCTCGGCCTGGGTCAGGCCGAGCGCGAGCCGGTGCCCGCGCAACAGATCGGACAGCGCCGCCCGACCACCCGGGCTCCGCGAACGATCATGTTCGGGAGTCATGGGCAGGAAGAGTACGGAGGGGATCCGACGCTCCACAGTCCACCGTCAACCACCCGACCGTCCGACGCCGATATCCGACAGACGGCCGAGCCGGGCCTCGGTCACATGCCGAGGTCGCGCGCGATGATCATGCGCTGCACCTCGCTGGTGCCCTCGCCGATCTCCAGGATCTTGGAGTCGCGCCAGAAGCGGGCCACCGGGTACTCGTTCATGAAGCCGTAGCCGCCGTGGATCTGGGTGGCCTCCCGCGCGTTGTCCACCGCGACGGTGCTGGCGTGCAACTTCGCGATCGCCGCCTGCCGCTTGAACGGCTCACCGGCGAGCATCCGGGCGGCGGCGTCGTAGTAGGCCAGTCGGGCGGTGTGCGCCTTCAGCTCCATGTCGGCGATCTTGAACTGGATCGCCTGGTAGTTGCCGATCGGCTGGCCGAACGCCTGACGCTCCTTGGCGTACTTGATCGACTCGTCGACGCAGCCCTGGGCCAGACCGACCGCCAGCGCGGCGATGGCGATCCGGCCCTCGTCGAGGATGCGCAGGAACTGGGCGAAGCCCCGGCCGCGCTCACCGAGCAGGTTGCCCGCCGGCACCCGGCAGTCGTCGAACGTCAGCTCGTGGGTGTCCGAGGCGTTCCAACCGACCTTGGAGTAGCCGGGCGCGACCGTGAAGCCGGGCGTGCCCGACGGCACGATGATGGTGGACAGCTCCTTGCTGCCGTCCGGCTTGGTGCCGGTGACCGCGGTGACCGTGACCAGCGCGGTGATGTCGGTGCCGGAGTTGGTGATGAACGCCTTCGAGCCGTTGATCACCCACTCGTCGCCGTCCAGCACCGCCCGGGTCTGGGTGCCGCCCGCGTCCGAGCCGGTGCCCGGCTCGGTGAGCCCGAAGCCGGCCAGCGCCTCGCCGCTGAGCAGCTTCGGCAGCCACCGCTCCTTCTGCTCCGCGGTGCCGAACCGGTGGATCGGCATCGCGCCGAGCGAGACCGCCGCCTCCAGCGTGATGGCCACGCTGGAGTCGACCCGAGCCAGCTCCTCCAACGCCAGGCAGAGCGCGAAGTAGTCGCCGCCCATGCCGCCGTGCTCCTCCGGGAACGGGAGCCCGAACAGCCCCATCTTGCCCATCTGGCGGACGACCTCGTACGGGAAGGTGTGGTTCTCGTAGTGCTCGCCGATCACCGGGGCGACCACCTCGCGCGCGAAGTCCCGCACGCTCTCCCGCAGCGCCTGCTGCTCCTCGTCGAGCCGGAAGTCCATGTCGATCCTCCTGGAAGGGGGCGGGCCGCCGGGCGCTCGTGACGCCGGGAGCGGCGGAAGCGTCAGGAGGGTCCCCGCCCTCTGCATCAGGCGTTAGGAGGGGGCCCGTCCTTACCGGTCAGACGGGGGTGACGCCGTGGCGGCGGGTGGAGAAGTGGCGGGACTTGGTACGGGCGGCGGCGTACCGGCGGACCAGCTCGGCGCGCAGTTCGTGCGGCTCGACGATCGCGTCCACCACCAGCTCGCTGGCGAGCCGGACGACGTCGATGTCGCGCTCGTACTCCTCGCGCTTGGCGGCGACGAACGCGGCCCGCTCGTCCGCGTCGGCGATGGCGGCGATCTTGTTCGCGTAGACCGCGTTGACCGCGGCCTCCGCGCCCATCACCGCGATCTTCGCGGTGGGCAGCGCGATCGTGGCGTCGGGCTCGAAGCCGGGGCCGGCCATCGCGTAGAGACCCGCGCCGTACGCCTTGCGGACCACCACGCAGATCTTCGGTACGGTCGCCTCGGAGATCGCCGTGATCATCTTCGCGCCGTGCCGGATGATGCCCTGCTTCTCCACCGCGCTGCCGACCATGAACCCGGGCACGTCGCTCAGGAACAGCAGCGGCACGTTGAACGCGTCGCAGAGCTGCACGAACCGGGTCGCCTTGTCGGCCGAGTCGACGAAGAGCACGCCGCCCTTGAACATCGAGTTGTTGCCGACCACGCCGACGACCTCGCCGTTCAGCCGGCCGAAGCCGATGGTCAGCTCCTTGGCCCAGAGCGCCTGGATCTCGAAGAAGCTGCCCTCGTCGAGCAGGCCCTTGACGTACCGGCGCATGTCGAACGCCTGCCGCTCGCTGGCCGGGACCAGCGCCGCCAGGTCGGCCTTCTCCGGCGCCGGCTTCGCCTCGACGGCCGGCGGGCCCTGCTGCCAGTTCGACGGCAGGTAGGACAGGTAGGTCCGCACCACGTCGAGCGCGTCGTTCTCGGTCTTGCAGAGGAAGTGCCCCACGCCGGACTCGGCGCAGTGCACCTTGGCGCCGCCCATCGCCTCCAGCGTGGTCTTCTCGCCGGTGACCATCTCGACCATGCGGTCGGAGCCGAGATACATGCTGGCGTTGCCCTCGACCATGGCCACCACGTCGCAGAACGCCGGGATGTAGGCCCCGCCCGCCGCGCTCGGCCCGAACAGCGCGCAGACCTGCGGGATCGAACCCGAGGCGCGGACCTGGTTCCAGAAGATCTTCCCGGCACCGCGCCGGCCCGGGAAGAGGTCGACCTGGTCGGTGATCCGGGCGCCGGCGGAATCGACCAGGTAGACCATCGGGACGCTTGTCGAGTAGGCCCGCTCGATGATCCGGATGATCTTCTCGACGGTACGCGCGCCCCAACTGCCGGCCTTGACCGTGGAGTCGTTCGCCATCAGGCAGACCGGTCGCCCGTCGATGGTCGCGGTGCCGGTCACCACGCCGTCGGCGGGCAGGCCGTCGGCCATCGCGTTGGCGTAGAGCCCGTCCTCGACGAAGGAGCCCTCGTCGACCAGGTAGGCCACCCGCTCGCGGGCGAAGAGCTTGCCCTTGGCGGCGTTGGCCGCGTGGTATTTGTCCGCACCGCCGGCGCGGGCGCGCTTGCGCAGCTGCTCCAGTGCCTCACCGTCGAGCGTCACGCCGACTCCCTCTGCCACCCACCGACCTGAACGATCGTTAGGCTACCCCACCCCCACCCCCTCCGGCGACCCACCACCCCCACCCACCCCCACGATCCCCCACCCGCGCGATCTTGCACTTCCGGCCCCGACATGCGGCACAAAAGACGCACGACAAGGGCCCGAAGTGCAAGATCAACGGGGAGAGGAGGGGAGGGGGGTCAGGCGGGTTCGGGGGCCGGCTCGGAGGACGCCGGAGGGGAGCTTCTTGTCGAGCAGGTGCTCGGCCAACTCGGCCGCCTCGATCAGGGCGTCCAGGTCGATGCCGGTCTCGATGCCCATGTCGTGCAGCATGTGCACCGCCTCCTCGGTGGCCAGGTTGCCGCTCGCCCCCGGGGCGTACGGGCAGCCACCGAGGCCACCGACGCTGGCGTCGAACTCGGTGACCCCCAGCTCCATGGCGGTCAGCATGTTCGCCAGCGCGGTGCCCCGGGTGTTGTGGAAGTGCAGCAGCACCGGCACCTGCGCGTTGCGGTCGCGTACGGCGGTGACCAGCTCGCGGACCCGCCGGGGCGTACCCATGCCGGTGGTGTCGCCGAAGGCGACGCGGTCCGCGCCGTCCCGGACCACCCGGTCCACGATGGCGGCCACCCGCGTCGGGTCGACGTCGCCCTCGTAGGGGCAGCCGAAGCTGGTCGCCACGATCACCTCGGCGGTCGCGCCCGCCTCGTGCAGCAGCGCGATCAGCTCGGCGATGTCGTCGAGCGACTCCTCGGTCGAACGATTCACGTTGCGCCGGTTGTGCGTGTCGCTGGCCGACACCACCACCTCGATCTCGGTGAAGCCGGCGGCCAGGGCCCGCTGCGCGCCCCGGGTGTTCGGCACCAGCGCCGAGTAGCGCACGCCGTCGACCTTCTCGGCCCGCTGCCACACCTCGTCGGCATCGGCCATCTGCGGGATCGCCTTCGGGTGCACGAAGGAGACGGCCTCGATGCGGCGTACCCCGGTCCGGGACAACGCGTCGAGCAGCTTCACCTTCGAGTCGGTGGGGATCGGTTCCTCGTTCTGGAGCCCGTCCCGGGGACCGACCTCGCGGATGCTCACCGACGTGGGCAGTTCAGCCATCAGGTTCACCTCACTCGTGTCGACGGTCAGCGCATTCGGGAGACGATGCCGGTGTCGTAGTCGCCGGAGCGGAACTCCGGGTTCTCCAGCAGCTCGGCGAAGAACGGCAGGTTGCACTTCGGGCCGGCGACCTCGAACTGCGCGACCGCCGCCCGCGCCCGCTCGACGGCCTCCTCCCGGGTGTCACCGCTGACGATCAGCTTGGCCAGCAGGCTGTCGTAGAACGGGGTGACCGTGTTGCCGGCGACGTAACCGGAGTCGACCCGCACGCCGGTGCCGGACGGCTCGTTCCAGGTGGTGATCGCGCCGGGGCCGGGCAGGAAGCGCTTCGGGTCCTCCGCGTTGATCCGCAGCTCGATGGCGTGCCCGCGCGGGGTGAGCGCGTCCGGGTCGAACGTCGGCGGCAGGCCGGCGGCCACCCGCAACTGCTCCTCGACCAGGTCGACGCCGTAGACGTACTCGGTGACCGGGTGTTCGACCTGGAGCCGCGTGTTCATCTCCAGGAAGAAGAACTCCTGCGTGGTGGGGTCGAGCAGACATTCGACGGTGCCCGCGTTGCGGTAGCCGACCGCCTCGCCGGCGCGGACCGCGGCGGCCAGGAACCGTGCCCGCAGCTCCTCCGAGACCGCCGGGGAGGGGGACTCCTCGACCAGCTTCTGGTTGCGCCGCTGCACCGAGCACTCGCGCTCGCCGAGCGCCACCACCCGGCCGTCGGCCAGGCCGAGGATCTGCACCTCGACGTGGCGCACCCGGGGGAAGTACCGCTCGATCAGCACCGAGCCGTCGCCGAACATGCGCTCGGCGAACGCGCGGACCTTGTCGTACTCGGTGCGCAGCGCGGCCTCGTCGACGGCCACGCCCATGCCCATGCCGCCGCCACCGGCCGCGGCCTTGACCATCACCGGGTAGCCGATCTCGGCGGCGGCGGTGACCGCCGCGTCCAGGTCGGCCGCCGGCTCGGTGGTGCCGGGCGCGACCGGCACGCCGGCCGCCGCCATCAGGTTCCGAGCGTTGATCTTGTCGCCCATCGCGGTGATCGCGTCCGCGCCGGGCCCGACCCAGACCAGGCCGGCCCCCTCGACGGTACGGGCGAAGTCGGCGTTCTCCGACAGGAAGCCGTAGCCGGGGTGGATCGCCTGCGCGCCGGTGCTCCGGGCCGCGTCGAGGATCGCCTCCACGTTGCGGTAGCTCAGCGCCGGGTTGGCCGGGCCGACGCAGACCGCCTCGTCGGCCTCGGTCACGAACGGCAGGTCGGCGTCCGCCTCCGAGTGCACCGCGATCGCCCGCACCCCGAGCCGTCGGGCCGTGCGGATGACCCGGCGCGCGATCTCCCCACGGTTGGCCACCAGCAGCGAATCAAACATGTTCGGCAAGGAAGGGCCCCTTCTTAACGCCTGATGTATAGCCAGGGCCCCTTCTTAACATGCGTTAAGGCGCGTGCGGCGTGTCAGGTGGGGTCGTCGGGTCGGTGGGGGCCAGCAGGGCCGCCAGGGTCGCGCCGCGCAGCAGCTCGGCCCGGCGCCGACGATCCACCTCGCCACCGAGGAACGGAGTGGAGTTCATCAGGCCGAACGCGGCGTGCGCGAGCACCCGGGCGGCGCCGTCCGGCAGGCCCGGGTGCAGCGCGGTCAGCACCGTGACCCACTCCTCGACGTACATCCGCTGGAGCCGGCGGATCCGGCGGCGCGGCTCGTCCGGGAGGCGGTCCAGTTCGTGCAGGTGCAGCGCGATCACCGCCGGGTTGGCCAGCGCGAACTCGACGTGGAAGTCGATCAGCGACTCCAGCGCGCCGCGCGGGTCGCCCGGGCGGCCGGCGGCCCGCTCCCGACCCCCGGCGAGCAGCCCCTCACTGACCGGCACCAGCGCCGCGACCAGCATCGCCTCCTTGCCGGCGAAGTGATGGTAGAGCGCCGGACCGGTGACGCCGGCCGCCGCACCGATGTCGTCCATCGACACGCCGTGATAGCCCCGTTGGGCGAAGAGGCCGACCGCGATCTCCAGGATCTCGTCCCGCCGGGACCGGCGCCGGGCCCCGCCCGTCGCCCCCCGCGCCTGCTGTTCCACCGCCACCGGGCCAGCCTAGACCTCGCCTTCGAGGTGGGGGACCCGTGGTTACCCGCCGGTCAGGTCACCCACCCCACCCCAACCCGCCGATCTTGCGCTTCTGGCCCCGACGAAAGGCAGAAAGCGGACCTGACCCGGGCAGCAACTGCAAGATCCGGCGAAGTCAGGGGGTCGGGGCCGTGGCGGGAGAGGGCTCGAAACCGGCCAGGCGGACCGCCAGTCGTTGTCGGGCGGGGGGCAGTGCGGAGGCCGTTCGGAGCAGGAGGTTCCGCAGTGGTCGCAAGGGGGGCGGGGCAGCGGCGAGCCGGGTGAGCCCGGCGGCGAAGCCGAGCACCTCCTCGGCGCGGGGGCGACGGTCGGCGGCGTACCGGTCGAGGGCCTCCGGGCCGACGGCGAGCGCCTCACCGAGGGCGACCGCGTCGCGCAGCCCGAGGTTCATCCCCTGCCCACCGGCCGGGCTGTGCACGTGCGCCGCGTCGCCGGCGAGCAGCACCGGACCGGACCGGTACCGGCTGGCGATCCGGTGGTGGATCCGGAACCGGGACGCCCACGCCACCTCGGTGACCCGGTCCGGCCGCCGGACCGGGCCGCGCTCGTCGAGCAGTGCCTGAAAATGGTGCGCCCGCGGCTCGCGTGGCGCGGCGTCGACGGTGGCGACCAGCCGGACCGTGCCGTCGGGCAGCGGCGCCCAGACCAGCGGGCCGCCACGGGACAGGAACAGGTTGACCTGGTCGCGCGGGAGCGCGCTGTCCACCCGCACGTCACCGAGCAGGAACGACTCACCGGGGTCGGCCGGGCCGCCGAAACCGATGCCGGCCAGCTCGCGGACCCGGCTGTGCATCCCGTCCGCGCCGACCACCCAGCGGGCCCGGACCGCGCCGCCATCGGCGAAGCGGGCGGTCGCGCCGTCGTCGTCGAGGTCCAGCCCGGTCAGCTCGTACGGCCGCAGCACCCGCCCGCCGAGCGCGGTGAGTCGGTCGGCGAGCACCGCCTCGGTCTCCGCCTGCGAGATCAGCAGCGCGTACGGATAGCGGGACGGCAACCTGTCGAACGGGACGGTGAGCAGCAGCCGGTCCCGATCGCGGATGCTGAACCGGGCCGAGTGCAGGCCCCGGTCGGCGAGCGGGTCGGCGATCCCGATCCGGTCGAGCACCTCGAGCGTGCCGGCGTGCACCACCGCGGCGCGCGAGGTGATCGGCGGCTCGACCAGCCGGTCGACCACTGTCGTGCGCACCCCGTGCCCGGCCAGGGTGACGGCTACGGCCAGGCCGGTCGGCCCGGCCCCGACCACCAGGACGTCCGTGCGTTCGGGCAGCATCGCTTCACCTCCAGGTTATGTCAACAACTGTTTGCCAACGCTTGTTGACATAACACTAGCGTCGATGTCAACGCGCGTTGGCCTACAGTCGTGGACATGACCGAGCCGCCGTCCCGCACCCGCCGCTCCGACGCCACCCGGGCCGCCATCCTGCGCGCTGCGCGGGAACGCTTCGCCGCCGACGGGTACGACCGGGCCACCATCCGGGCCGTCGCCGCCGACGCCCGGATCGACCCGTCCATGGTGATGCGCTACTACGGCAGCAAGGAGGGGCTCTTCGCGGCGGCGGCCGAGTTCGACCTGCACCTGCCCGACCTGGCTCAGGTGCCCTCCGAACAGCTCGGCGAGAGGCTGGCCCGGCACTTCCTGCGGCGGTGGGAGGCCGACGGCACGCTTGTCGCCCTGCTCCGGGCCGCCAGCACCAACCCCGGCGCGGCCGAACGGATGCGCGGCATCTTCGCCGGGCAGCTCGCCTCGGCGGTGGCCCGCTCCGGCGCCGACCCGGCCACTGCCGCCCGTCGGGCCGGCCTGGTGGCCAGCCAGATCCTCGGGCTCGCCCTCACCCGGTACGTGATCCGGCTGCCCCCGGTGGTCGACCTCGACGCGGACGAGCTGGCCGGGTGGGTCGGCCCGACGATCCAGCGCTATCTGACCCAGCCGTTCCCCGAGGCGATCGAGGGGTGACCGGCCGGCTCCGACCGGAGCCGGCCGGGAACGCTCAGCGGTTCAGGCCGCCGGGCTGGTCGCCCTTGACGACGGGCGCCCGGACCAGGTTGCCCCACTCGGTCCACGAGCCGTCGTAGTTGCGCACCTGCGGGAACCCGAGCAGGTGGTGCAGCACGAACCAGGTGTGGCTGGACCGCTCGCCGATCCGGCAGTACGCCACCACGTCGTCGGCCGGGCTCAGCCCGAGCTGGTCGGCGTAGATGGCGCGCAGCTCGTCGGCCGACTTGAACGTGCCGTCGTCGTTCGCGGCGGACTTCCACGGCTTGCTCACCGCGCCCGGGATGTGCCCGCCGCGCAGCGCGCCCTCCTGCGGATAGTCCGGCATGTGCAGCATCTCGCCGGTGTACTCACCCGGCGACCGCACGTCGACGAGCGGCCGGCCGGCCGCCACGTGCGCCATGACCTGCTCCCGGTACGCCCGGATAGGCGCGTCGTCGCGCTCCGGCACCGGGTAGGAGGCGCGGGGCCGGCTGACCTTGTCCCGGGTCAGCTCCCGCCCCTCGGCGATCCACTTCTGCCGGCCGCCGTCGAGCAGCCGCACGTCGGCGTGGCCGAACAGGGAGAAGACCCAGAGGGCGTACGCGGCCCACCAGTTGAAGTTGTCGCCGTAGAAGACGACCGTGTCGTCGCGGCCGATGCCCTTGGCCGCGCACAGCTCGGCGAAGCTGGCGGCGTCCAGGTAGTCGCGGGTGACCTGGTCGTTCAGCTCGGTGTGCCAGTCGACCTTGACGGCGCCGGGAAGGTGACCGGTGTCGTAGAGGAGCACGTCCTCGTCCGACTCGACCACCACGAGGCCCTCGTCGCCCAGGTGCTCGGCCAACCACTCCGTGGTGACCAGGCGCTGCGGGTCGGCGTACGACTGGAGGCGGGGATGCGGATCACTCGGCACAGGCATGAGCCCCAAGGTACGCCGGATCGGACGCGCCGGATGTGACACCGGCCGCTATCCAGCGGACGGACATCGGGCGATCCCGATTCGCGGGAATCGGCCACCCCGAACGGAACGGTCAGGCGACCGAACCATCCGGATGATCACGTCGACCGGAGGATCGGGATGCAGCGAACCCGGCGGGTCGTACGTGACAGTTGCGAACGCCCCCGACCGCGGAGGACCGCGATGACCCCACGGCAACAGACCGGGCCACCCCGGGCCGGGACCGCACCGGCGGACTTCACCGAGTTCTACCGGGCCCACTTCCACCGCATCGCGGTGCAGCTCTACGCGTACCTGGGTGACCACGGCGAGGCGCAGGACCTGACCCAGGAGGCGTTCTGCCGGGCGCTGGAACGCTGGCCCCGCATCGCCGGGTACGACGATCCGTCCGCGTTCGTCCGTCGGGTGGCCTGGAACCTGGCCACCAGTCGGCTGCGCCGGATGCGTACCGCCGTGCGGCACCTGGCCCGGCAGCGGGAGGAGCACGTGCCCGGCCCGGAGCCGGACCGGGTGGCGTTGCTCGACGCGCTGGCCGTCCTGCCCGCCGACCAGCGCCACGCGATCGTGCTGCACCACCTGGCGCACCTGAGCGTCGCCGAGATCGCCCAGCAGGTCGGTGCGCCGGAAGGCACCGTCCGTTCCCGGCTGTCCCGGGGCCGGGCCGCGCTGGCCCGTCACCTCACCGAGACCGGATCGGAGTTGCGCCGTGCCTGACCTGGAGGAACTGTTCGTCGAGTTCGAGACCGCGGCGGTACCGACCTTCCGGCCGCCCGGCGTGGCCGACGCGCAACGTCGCATCCGGGAGCGCCGGCGGCGGCGCGGCCTGCTGGCCGGCCTGCTCGCCGTGGCGCTGGCCGGGCCGGCCTCGGCGCTCGCGGTCGCCCATCGCGGCGACCGGCCGGGACCGCTGCCGACGCCGTCGGTCTCGCCGAGCGCGGGCGACCGGCTCACCATCCGCACGGTCACCCTTCCCGGGGTACGCGGTGAGCTGGCCGACCTGCGCTTCGTCTCCTCCCGGGCCGGTTGGGCGCTCTTCGACACCTGTCCGGCCGACGAGTCGGTGAGTGGTTGCCGGCGTACCGTCGCGCGGACCACCGACGGCGGCGTGACCTGGCGGCCCACCGACCTGCCGGCGGTGCCCGACGGCCTGGTGCAGATCCTGCCCGTGGACGCGGACACGCTGGTCGTGACGACGCGCGGCGGCTACCTGGTCACGACCGACGGCGGGCGCGCGTTCACCAGCCACCCGTACGACGCGCCGCCGGCGGCCGTCCGGCGTGTCTTCGCCACCCCGAGCGGGCTCTACCTCGGCTGTCCCCCGGACGGCGTCCGACCGGACTGCGAGCGACGACGCGTGCTCCGGGTGAGCGGTGGCCAGCACTTCCGGCAGCCGCCGGTCACGATGCGGTCGGACACGGAGGACACCCTGGTCGAGGGCGCGGACGGCCGGCTCTGGCTGACCGTCTGGTCCGCCGGGAGACTGACCGTGGTCACCAGTTCCGACCAGGGTTCCACCTGGCGGAAGCTGCCGACGGTCGCGGGTGCCCGGCAGCTCGCGCTCGCCCCGGACGGGCGGGACGTCTGGCTGATCCGGACCGACCGGCCGAACGGCACGTGGCGACCGGCCGGCGACGGTTGGCAGCCCGGGGCGGACCTGCCGGACGACACCGCGACGGTAGCCGCGCCCGGCGACGGTCTCCTGGTGGTCGCCGACGCGTACGGCGGGTTGGGGTTCGTGACCAGCGGTCGCTACGCCGAGGTGCCCGAGCTGCGCGAGGCGTTGCCGACGCCGGCACCGGACACGGCGCTGGGCGTCCTGCCGGACGGCACGATCACGGTCCGGCGCGGGCCGTCGTGGTTCCTCGGCATCGGTCGGGGGACGGACCGGACGTGGGTGCGGTTCTCCTGACCCGCCTGGCTGACCGACGGTGGTCAGGCGCGGCGGTGCACCAGCGGGCCGTCGTGCACCCGCGCCGGCCCGAGCGTGCCGGCCCACCGCCGCACCCGCACCTCGGGGTACGCGCCGGTCAGCTCGCCCAGCGGCGCGACCGCCTCGACGCGGTCGCCGCCCACCAGGACCGCCAGCCCGGCGCGGGGCTCGTCGTCGAGGGTGAGCCGCAGCAGGTCGGCGACGTGGACGGTGCGCACCGCTCAGCCGGCGTCGACCGGGCCGAGCACGGGCCGCTTGGCGGTGACGAAGTCGCCGGAGGAGCGGCCGGTCAGCCGACGCTTGATCCACGGGGCCAGGTGCCGGCCGGCCCAGCGCAGGTCGGCGCCGCGGGCGGCGAGCCACGGGGTGGGCGCCGGGTGCGGCGGCACCATCAGCCACTCCTCCTCGCAGCCCACGCCGAGCGCGGTGAGCACCTGCGCGGCGACCCGCCGGTGCCCGGCCGCCGACAGGTGCAGCCGGTCGGTGCTCCAGAGCATCGGGTTGAGGTACGCCTCGTCGGCGTAGAGGTCGACCAGGATCGCGCCGTGCCGCTCGGCGACCTCACCGACGGCCCTGTTGAGCAGCGTCACCCGGGGCGCCACCAGCCGCTGGCCGGGCAGCCGGGCCATCACGTCGGCGAACCGGAACAGCACCACGTCGCTACCGCCGGACCGCAGCCGCCCGATCACCGCGTCGAAGCGCGGGACGAAGACGTCCGGGTCGAAGCTGCGGCGCAGCACGTCGTTGCCGCCGGCCGCGAAGCTGATCAGGTCGGGCTTCATGGCCAGCGCGGCCGGCACCTGCTCGGCCACGACGTTCGGGAACAGCCGGCCCCGGATGGCCAGGTTGGCGTAGCGGAAGTCGGGGCCGGCCTCGGCGGCGAGCCGGGTCGCGACCAGGTCGGCCCACCCTCGGTAGCTGCCGTCCGGATATGCGTCGTCCATGCCCTCGGTGAAGCTGTCGCCCACCGCCACGAAGCTGCGCCAGCGCACGGCGCCTCCCTCCGACGTCCCCCGCAGAAGCGTCGTCCAGTCTGTCACCGTCCGGTGCGCTCCCGCTCACCCCCCGGGCCCGGACGTGGTGGACGTCTCGGCGCCGGGCGATCCATCGGCTGGACCGCCCGGCGTCGAGATCAACTCACGGCAGGTACGCCAGCAGCGCCCGACTGCGGGTCGGTGCCGGCTCGGTCACCGTGCCGAGCGGCGTGAACGTGCTGTCGAGGACCGTGATGCCGGTTCCCCGCCGCAGCAGCACGGTGCCGTCGGCGTTGAACAGGACCGAGCGCACCTCACCCGACCCGGGCAGGTCGACGACCTTGCTGGTGGTGGTGTCGACCACCGCGAAGCTACCGTCCCGGCGGGACGGGTCGGTGCCGATCCAGCCCACCGCGAGGTACCGGCCGTCCGTGGAGACGCTGCGCGCCTCCCAGCCGCCCCACTTGTCGGCCTCCTGCTTCGGCGGCGTGTAGGTGTACTGCCGTATTCCGGTGCCGCCCGTGACGTAAGGCGTGCCCTCGGCCACGGCGGCCAGCCAGGTGCCGTCGACGGACCAGCAGCGATCCGTCTCCTGGCCGGGGTCGCCGGGCACCGGCTGGCGGGTCGACGCGTTCAGCAGCAGGGACTGGCCGTTCTTCTTCTGCACCATCAGCAGGTCGCTGCGCTGCCAGCGCAGCGGCCGGCTGCCGAGGCAGCTGATCCCCTCGGCGAACGTCCGTGCCCCGGCCTTCCCGACGGTGGCGATCAACAGGACGCCGCTCATGTTGTTGTCGGTGCTGTCCTGCACCCACACCACCCGCCGGCCGTCCGGCGAGACGGTCACGGTGTTGGCCTCGCAGCCGTCGCCGGAGTGGACGACCTCGTGGACCACCCGGTCCTCGGTGCCCCGGACCGCGTGGATGCGGGACCGGGTGGGCGCCTGCTCCAGGTAGAAGCGGGTGCCGGTCAACACCGACTGCGGCTGGCCGGGGCTCGTGCCCGGCTCCCTCGACGACGATGGCGTGCCGGACGGCTCGACGGACGGCGTCGGGGTGGGCTCCACCGGCGGCGGAGTGCTGGTCACCGACGGGACGGCCGGCGCGGGCGCCGAACCGTCCGGCCGGATCGCGAGCGCGGTCCCGGTCGCGGCGGCCAGCACCAGCAGTACGGCGGCGGAGGTGGCGACGGCCCGCCGGATGCCGAGCCGGCGGGAGGTACGCAGGGCCCGGTCCCGCAGGTCGACCGGGGTGACCTCGTCGGCCAGGTCGGCCAGGTCGAAGCGCAGACGATCCTGGTTCATCGGACGGTCCCTTCCGTGGCGTACAGGTCGGCGAGTTCCGGGGCGACGGTGCGCAGCTTGGCGAGCGCCTTCGAGGTCTGACTCTTGACCGTAGTCAAGAGGCGAAAAAAGCCACCATCTCAACACCGAACCGCCCCAGCTGACCTCCACCCACCTCGCCCCCCACACTGATACGAGCGCTTTGGCCGGCTACTCGCCTCACAATGCCGCGCGGTGATGGTCAGCCCGGTGCGGCATCGTCACGAGATCGTAGGTGCGGCACGGTTGCAGTGCGACCCGCCGGCGCAACAGGGCGCGCCGGCGGGTGCAGAGATGTTCAGGCAGCCGGGTCGATCAAAGCCGAGGCGATCTTGGCGGCGATCTCCTCGATGCTGTCCTCTGCGGTGTCGAAGCCGACCATGTCACCCAGGAACGAGCTGTACTCCTTCACGTCTGCGAACGTGACGTTGTGCAGCACGGGAATAACTGTGTCCTTGTGCAGCAGGGCGCCCAGCTCCCGCTCGGTCCAAAAGCGGCCGGCGAGGTAGGCCGGGGTCAGCACAACAATGCCGGCGCGGGCCAGGCGTAGCCCGTTGTCCAGCTGCCGCGCCATGCTTTTGCCGGGCTTCATTTCAGCCTTGTCGCGCCAGACGTCCAAGCCCAGCGACGTCAGCCCGGAGTGCAGCTCGTCCGTGACCGCCTCGCCGTCGATGCGGGCGTAGCTGCAGAACAGATCGTGCTCGCGGTTGCCCACGGGCAGAGCGGCGTGGACCCGGTCGACCAGCTCCTGTTCCGCCGGGGTGTAGCGGACCTGCACCTGAGGCTGGGAGGCTGCTACGAGCCGCCGGTTGATCTCGTCGAGCACCCTTTTGTTGTGCGCGTCGGCGCGGCGATTGTGCTGGTCGACGGCCCGGTTGTGGTCATTGATGACCTTCCGGTTGTGTGCCTCAACCTTGCGGTTCTCGGCCATAATCTCCCGGTTGGCGGCGGCAAGCTGCCGCTTCATCTCGCGCTCTGCCTGCTGCTGCGCGGCGCGAAGCTGCCGGTTGAGGTCCTGCTGCGCCTGACGCAGCCGGCGATTGAACTCGCTCGCGCTGAACGATGCCACCGCGACCTTCCTTCCCCCTCGTCGTGCGCACCCGGATCCCTGTCGACGTGCGCCCCCGGACCTGCTCCGGGTGAGGCGACCTTATGACGCAAGGACGACACATCCGCCGCCTATACCGATAAGCCGGGTTATCGGTAACGCATTTCGAGCGGTACGATGCCGAAGGTCTACCGTTCTCCCTGAGCGCCGACGGCAGAAGGGTAGGGCGATGAACCGAACCGAACCGACCCTGACCCTGCGGGACATCGCCGATCTCGCCAAGGTGGAGCGGGCCGTGGTCAGCATGTGGCGACGGCGGCCACGAGTGCGCGGCCAGCACATGCCGTTCCCCCGCGCCGTAGCGGGAGCCGGTCCAGTGGAACGGTTCCGGCGGGACGAGGTCGTTGACTGGCTGGCCCGGACCGGTCGGGGCAACAATCCGGAGCACCGGCTGGACGCACCCGCGTTGGGGGTACCGGCGAGCGCGTCGCTGGAGGACCTGGTGACGTTGCTTTGCCTGTCTGCGCACTGTGATGGCGACCTTGCGGCCCTCACCGCCGCTGAGCGGGAGAGCTTGGCGCAGCACGCCGACCCCCGTGACGAGTTTCTCTTGACCGAGGTCCGGCAACTGACGGCCACCGACGCCATGGTGCGGTTCGTCGACGACCTGGTCGAGGCTTCTTTCGGTCTTCCCGAGGCGCTGGCGCGGTTGGAGAACGGCCCAGCAGGTCGAGCCTTGGGGCGTCGGGAACTCACGACAGAGGCGATGGCGCTTATCAGTGCCATCGTGCGAGCCGGGGCCCTGCACCTCGAACCGGACGGCGTGCCGGTGGTCTTCGCCGGTGGCCCGCCGAGCCTCGCGCTGGCCGTCGGTTCCGGCGGGCGTCGTTTGTTGCTTCAGAGTGACGGTCCAGCCGCCCGCGCGCTGCGTCGCCGTGCACTGCTGCATGAACTCGCTGTCGTGGACCGAGCCGATACGCCCCTGCTGCGCGTCCTGGCCGTGCTCGGTCTGGACACCGACGCGACGCTTGACCGTATCGACGACCTACTGCTCGAACTCGCACCAGGCGAACTGGCCGTGGTGATCGGGCCGGCAGTTGCGCTGTGTGAGCGGCTGCGCGGCGACGCCGAACGGTTGCGCGCCCGGACGCTCCGGCTGGGGCACCTGGCCTCCGCCGTACGCCTGCCGCGCGGCATGTGGCGGCAGGCCCATCGCCAAGCGCTGGGCCTTTGGGTCTGCGCGGGCGGTCAGGATGCACGCCGGCCGATGGTGGCGGACCTCGACGCCTTCCCACTCGCGGACCTGTCTGTGGAGGATCTCTCTGCCGACGTCTCCGCAGCGTTGACCAGTGACGGTGCCCGTGCCTTCCGCTATCTGCGTACGGCCGATCTAGCCACCATCCTGACCGGATCCCCGATCGTACCGTCCGGTGCGCGTGCGCCGCGTTGGGGAGTTCCCTCGGTCGACCACCTGGCCCGGGTGCGGGCGGCGGCCCTGGTCACCGCCGAACCACCCCCCTCGTTCGATGTCCTGGTGACCGCTTCCCCGGGCGCGATCCTGCTGCGGCAGCGTTCGCTGGGCGAACTGTCTGATGCCGGAGTCGTTAAGGTGCACCGTCGCAGCCGAATCGATCGGAGTCACAGCGACCCGAACGGGACCGTTCCCGTACTCACCGCCGACGGCACGATGGACAACGTGGCGCTAGACCCCTTCGACGCCGAGCGGCTCTACCCCCGGGCCGCTCGGACGGAGGCGGGCGACATCGTCTTCGTAGATGGCGAGGCTCCGCGAGCGCGCGTCGATGAACTCGGCGGCTCCCTCGTGGCGTCACCGTCACGGATCCTGCGGCTGCACCCGAGCGTCGAGGTCGGCCCTCATACGATCGCCGCCATCATCAACCATCAGTCGGCGACCACCGAGTGGCGCACGTGGAGCCTCCCGCTCCTCGATCCCACGGCGGCCGCAAGGCTCGAGGCATCCCTAACCATGGCGAGCGCCTATGGTGCGGCGCTACGCCGGCGGCAGAACGCCCTCCATGATCTGACCACCGCCCTGATCGACGGCGTGACCGCCGGAGCGGTGAACGTTGTGCCGCACAGCAACACCTAGGAAGGACTGCAGACTAATGCCACCGCGCAAGAGGCAAGAACCGTCGGCGCCGTCGACGATGAAGGAGCTGAAGGACACCCTGTGGAAGGCGGCCGACCGTCTCCGCGGCTCCTTGTCCGCTAACCAGTACAAGGACGTCATCCTCGGCCTGGTCTTTCTCAAGTACGTCTCCGACGCCTACGACGAGCGCCGCGAGCAAATCCGTGCCGAGCTCACCGTCGAAGGCATGGATGAGGACCAGATCGAGGAACTCATCGACGACCCGGAGGAGTACCAGGGGTACGGGGTCTTCGTCGTACCGCCCGCGGCGCAGTGGTCCTACCTGGCCGAGAACGCCAAGGGTAAGCCGGCGGTCGCCGACGAACCGGCCAAGACGATCGGCCAGCTCATCGATGAGGCTATGAGCGCGGTCATGGGCGCCAACCCGCCGCTCGGCGGCACCCTGCCCCGCCTCTACAACAAGGACAACATTGACCAGCGTCGCCTCGGCGAGCTGATCGACCTTTTCAACAGCGCCAAGTTCAGCCGCCAGGGCGAGGACCGGGCGCGGGACCTGATGGGCGAGGTGTATGAGTACTTCCTCGGCAACTTCGCCCGCGCCGAGGGAAAGCGCGGCGGAGAGTTCTTCACCCCGCCCAGCGTCGTCAAGGTGATCGTCGAGGTGCTGGAGCCGTCCAGAGGACGGGTGTACGACCCATGCTGCGGGTCGGGCGGCATGTTCGTTCAGACGGAGAAGTTCATCTACGAGCACGACGGCGACCCCAAGGACGTCGCCATTTACGGTCAGGAGAGCATCGAGGAAACCTGGCGGATGGCAAAGATGAACCTCGCCATCCATGGCATAGATAACTCCGGCCTAGGGGCGCGGTGGGGCGACACGTTTGCCCGCGACCAGCACGCGGACGTCCAGATGGACTACGTGATGGCCAACCCGCCGTTCAACATCAAGCACTGGACCCGGCGAGAGGACGACCCGCGCTGGCAGTTCGGCGTCCCACCGGCCAACAACGCCAACTACGCCTGGATCCAGCACATCATCTCCAAGCTCAAGCCCGGCGGCAGCGCTGGCGTGGTCATGGCGAACGGGGCGATGTCATCGAACTCGAACGGCGAGGGTCAGATTCGCGCCCGCATCGTTGAGGCCGAGCTTGTTTCGTGCATGGTGGCGCTGCCGACACAACTATTCCGCAGCACCGGCATCCCGGTCTGCCTGTGGTTCTTCTCCAAGGATAAGAAAGCCGGCAGGAATGGCGCTGTGGATCGGCGCGGAGAAGTGCTCTTCATTGACGCCCGCGAGCTGGGCTACATGGTTGACCGAGCGGAACGAGCACTGTCGGATGAGGACATCGCGAAGATCGCCGACACGTATCACGCCTGGCGCGGGACGGACTCAGCCGCCAGCAAGAGGCTGATCTACCAGGACATTCCCGGCTTCTGCAGGTCTGCCACCCTGACTGAAATTAAGGACGCCGACTACGCACTCACCCCAAGCCGGTACGTGGGCGCGGTCAAGGTGGCTGACGACGGCGGACAGCTCGACGAGAGGATTACCCGACTCTCGAAGGAACTCCTCGAGGCTTTCGTTGAGTCCGCCCGGTTGGAGAAGGTCGTCCGCGAGCAGCTGGAGCGCCTCGATGGCTAGGACTGTGACAGTTAAGGAGCTAAGTGACGCCGGCGTCCTCGTATATAGCGATGGTTACCGGACCAAGCGATCGGAGCACGGCCGGCCCGGCTATCGGATCCTCCGAGTAGCCGACGTGCTGAATGGACGCCTGGTTCAGGATGGTGAAGACTATGTGCGCGATGAGTTTCGGCACAGTATAGGGCCGAAATTGAGTCAACCGGGCGATGTGCTGTTGACTACAAAGGGAACTGTAGGTCGGGTAGCGATTTACCCTCCAGTCACAGAAAAGGTAGTCTACAGTCCTCAGCTCTGCTACTTCCGGATCCTAGATCCTACCATTCTCTCGGCTCGCTATCTGTCGTACTGGTTCAAGTCTGAAGAGTTCCGCCACCAGGCCTCGCACCGGGCAAATAACACCGACATGGCCGCCTACATTAACCTCCGTGATATTGGATCACTTCAGCTGAAATGTCCGCCCATCGCTCAACAGCGGGCGATCGCCGAGGTTCTCGGGACGCTCGATGACAAGATCACCACTAACGATCGGATCGGCCAACTCGCTGGGTCACTAGCGGATGCAGAGTTCGCGAAGGCCGCCACCGCCTGGCATTTCGATGCGACGACTTTTGAGGAAGTTGCGGAAATTGGAGGCGGCGGGACTCCGAAGACTTCAGTCGACGAGTACTGGGGCGGGGATGTTTCTTGGGCGACGCCCACGGACGTCACCGGCTTGCAGTCGCCCTACCTGAGTCGGACGAGTCGGACGATCACCGTTGACGGGCTTGCCTCCTGCTCATCCAAACTCTACCCGGCAGGGTCGATTCTTATGACATCGCGCGCGACTATCGGTGCCTTCGCGCTAGCGCAGGTGCCGCTGGCTGTCAACCAGGGCTTCATCGTCGTCAACGCTTACAACCGGGTCTATCAGTGGTGGCTGTTCCATGAGATGCGTTCACGTGTCGACGAGTTCCTGAGCCACGCCAACGGGGCCACCTTTCTTGAACTCCCCCGTGGCAAGTTCAAGAAGCTCGGACTGCGACTTCCGACAGTTGAGCAGGCATTCGAATTTGCCTCGAGGGTACGGCCCCTTCATGACGTGGCGGCACAGTTGATGACTGAAACGGCGACGCTGGCGGCTGCACGGGACGAGCTGCTGCCGTTGCTCATGTCAGGTCAAGTTCGGTTGCGGGATGCGGAGAAAATTGTGGGGGAGGTGGTCTGAGTGGCGGCGCAGTCGAGGGTCAGTGAGGCCCAGTGGGAGATGGTTGCGTTGGAGGCGCTGGCCGAGCAGGAGTGGCGGCCATTGCCGGGCACGGCCATCGCCCCCGGCACTGATGGTGGCCGCAAGTCCTGGGCTGACATCGTGTTGCCCGACCGAACGTTGTCGAAGATGCGCGAGCTGAACCCACACATCCCGGGTGACTACCTCGCGCAGGCACTGGCAGAGATCGTCGAGCCGACGTCGCAGGATGCGATCACTGAGAACCACCGACTGCATCAGATCCTGACCAAGGGCTACCGCGGCATCAGCTACACCGACTCCGACGGCGTCGAGCAGAACCCAACCATCCGACTCGTCAGCCACCGGCCGTGGGAGAACGAGTTCCTCGCCGTCAACCAGGTGACGGTCCACTCGGTGGAGGTAGACCGCAGGTTCGACATTGTGCTCTACCTCAATGGCCTGCCGGTGGCGGTCTTCGAGCTAAAGCGCGCCTCCGCTAAGGCGGACCTCTCCGCCGCACACGCCCAGTTGGACACCTATCTGCGCGAGTTCCCGATGGCGTTTCGGTTTGCGGTCGTGACCGTGATCAGTGACGGGATCACGGCCCGCTATGGCACGCCGTTCACCCCGCTGAATCACTACTCGCCGTGGAACGTTGACGACGACGGCAGACCCATACAACCAGGCACGGCGATCGATGACCTGGATCTGGGCATCGAGTTGGAGTACCTCATCGACGGGGTATTCAACCCGGAACGGTTCCTCCAACTTCAGCGGAACTTCACCGCCTTCGACGGTAGTGCCGATGGCTTCGCGAAGCGAATCGCCAAGCCCCACCAGTACTTCGCGGTCACCAGGGCCGTCGGCACGACGGTCGCGGCGGTTAATAGCGACGGCCGGGCGGGGGTGGTCTGGCATACGCAAGGTTCCGGCAAGTCCATGGAGATGGAGCTATACGTCCACCTGGCCGGCCAACGCCCCGAGCTGCGCAACCCGACTTTCGTCGTAGTCACCGACCGCCGGGAGCTTGACGGCCAGTTGTTCGAGGGCTTCGCCCGGTCGCTGCTGTTGGCCGAGGACCCGGTGGCGGTGGCCAGCCGCGCCCGGCTGCGGGACGAACTGACGCATCGCACTACGGGCGGCATCCTGTTCACGACGTTGCAAAAGTTCAGCCGTACCAAGGAGGAGCGGGACGCCGGCCCGGACCATCCCCTGCTATCGAAGCGACGCAATATCATCGTCATCGTGGACGAGGCGCATCGCAGCCACTACGACGACCTCGACGGGTACGCCAAGTACATCCGCGACGCCCTACCGAACGCCTCGTTCATCGCCTTTACGGGTACACCGATTTCTTTCGCCGACCGCAACACGCAGGACGTCTTCGGCACGGTGATCGACACGTACGATCTGACCCGAGCGGTGCGGGACGGCGCGACGGTGCCGGTGTACTTCGAACCCCGCCTGATCAAGGTGGGCCTAACCCGCGGTATCACCGAGGAGGATCTGGACCGGGCCGCGGACGAGGCCACAGTCGGGCTCGACGAGGTGGAACGCGCCCGAATCGAGCAGTCAGTCGCCGTCGTTAACGCCGTTTACGGCGCGCCGGATCGACTCCGCGCGCTCGCCGCTGACCTGGTGCAGCACTGGGAAAACCGCTCGGCGCAGATGGTCAAATTTATCGGCACGCCTGGCAAGGCGCTCATTGTCGGCGGCACCCGCGAAATCTGCGCCAACCTCTATGAGGAAATGATCAAGCTGCGCCCCGAATGGCACAGCGACGCCCTCGACCACGGAAAGATTAAGGTGGTCTACTCCGGGAGCGTGCAGGACCAGCCGCCGATCTCGAAGCATGTCCGCCGGTCCGCCGAGAATAAGACGATTCAGCAGCGGCTGCGAGACCCCGATGATGAGCTGCAGTTCGTCATCGTGAAGGACATGATGCTGACCGGCTTCGACGCTCCGCCGCTGCACACGCTCTACCTCGACCGGCCGCTAAAGGGCGCTCTGCTCATGCAGACACTCGCCCGGGTGAACCGGACTTTCCGGGGCAAGCCAGACGGTCTGCTCGTCGCCTTCGCGCCGCTGATCGATAACCTCACCAAGGCGCTGGCCGAGTACACCGCCGACGACCAAACAGCCAAGCCTGTCGGCAAAAACGTGGACGAGGCCGTGGCCCTGACGGAGACGCTGATGACCACCCTCGATCAGGTGTGCGCAGGTTACGAGTGGCGGTCGCGACTTGATGGCGGCCCAAGAAGTTGGATCCAGGCCGCAGTAGGGCTCACCAACTATCTGCGCTCTCCGCAGACTCCCGGCAACCAGATCGCAGAAGGCGCGGAGAGCCTCGGCGACCGCTACCGGAAGCTGGCCAACCAGCTCGCCCGCGCGTGGGCGCTGTCCTCAGGTAGCGATACCTTCGACGACCCGCGGCGCCGGGACGCCCAGTTCTATGAAGAGGTCCGGGTATGGATGGCCAAGTTCGACGCCCAGGAACGCCAGGCCGCCGGCAGGCCCGTACCCGAAGAGATTCAGCGCCTGCTGTCGGCGTTGGTCGCGTCGTCGACGGCATCCGGCGAGATTGTCGACATCTATGCCGCCGCCGGCATTCCCAGGCCGAGCCTGGCCGATCTCGGTCCCGATTTCCAGGCCAAGGCCAGGGCGGCTACCAATCCACACTTGGCGATCGAGGCGCTACGGGCGCTGCTTGTCGAGGAATCGACCAGGGCGACCCGGCACAACCTGGTCCGCCAGCGTGCCTTCTCCGACCGGATCGCTGAGCTGATGCGCCGGTACACCAACCAGCAGCTAACCTCCGCAGAGGTCATCGCCGAGTTGGTCCAGCTGGCCAAAGAGGTGGCCGCCGAGGGGAACCGGGGCGCCGACTTCACCCCGCCCTTATCGGACGACGAGTTGGCGTTCTACGACGCGGTCAGCGTCAACGAAGCCGCCGTACGTGTGCAGGGCGAGGACGTGCTGGCGCAGATTGCCCGTGATTTGGTCGGCATCATGCAACGCGACGTGAAGACCGACTGGACCGTGCGCGACGATGTGCGCGCCAAGCTCCGATCTTCGATCAAACGGCTACTGGTGCGCCACAGGTACCCGCCGGACAAGCAGCCGGAGGCCATCCGTCTGGTCATCGAGCAGATGGAAGCGATGGCACCGCACTACGCCGCAAAGCATTCGTCGTAATGGAAACCGCCGGCCGTATTGTGTGGGCTTGACCTTTTTCGACGGGCAGGGTCGATGTGTTGATCTTAGTCAGGCTGCCTGGACCGCTGGTAGCAGGTGCCAGCCGGTGGCTTCGAAGGCGGCGAGGGCCGAGGTAGCCCATGGTTGAGTGCCGGCGGCGGGTGTTGCCGCCCTTCGATTGGCTCGTTCGCTGCTAGGTCAACCCGTCGGTGCGGATCACTGCCATCTGCAGTTCTGGTCGTCGCATAAACTGTTTGTTCTCGCCTGAATCGGGCGCTCTGCCCCGCCACTGTCGAGACCAGGCCACGCTCAGGTACGCCATCTGAGCATTTTGTGCATGCGCGATGTCGCGGTGTAACTTCAGATCGCCCGCGCCTTTGAGCAAGTACTGATAGGGGTCTACATGCGTGAAGTCGTGCGTCGGTCGGTTCGGGCGATCCTGTGGGACGAACGCGATCAGCTCGTGTTGATCAAGAGGACGAAGCCCGGCCAAGCCCCTTACTGGACTGCGCCCGGTGGCGGCCTTGAACCGACTGACGCATCCCTCGATGCAGCCCTCCGACGTGAGCTGCTGGAGGAGTTGGGCGCGGAGGCAGATCGGCTCAGCCAGGTGTTCTTGTTCAGCTCACCGTCAGGGGATGGGGTGTCCGTACAGCACTTCGTCTCCTGTCGGCTCACACAGGTAGACGAGAGTGCTCGCACGGGGGCGGAATTCACTGATCCGGGCCGCGGTGGCTATGTCCTGGACCGGGTGGCTGTCGACCGCCTTCCTGAGGTGGACCTGAAGCCTGAGGCCCTGAAGGAGTTCATCCTCGCGAACGCCGATGCCTTGCTATCGGAGTTCAGCTAAGGCAGGCCATATCCCTGCCGGAGCGAGTGTGAAGCGGCGCGCGACTTGGAACACGTCTTGGGGGCGGCTCGCTCCGGCGGTGATCGCTGCGACCGCGCCAATGAGCATTCGGTGCGAGACGATCAATGCTGTGGATCCTTCACCCGCGTGTCCGAGGATCGCCGAGGCAGCCGTTGCCCGTTCGTAGAGCGCTGTAAGGCTCTCGCCCCCGGCCAGGGCCGAGTCCGGGTCGCGGAGCCGGTCCGTGCGCCAGGTCCGGTACTCAGATGGGTACTCGTCAGGTCCTCTGCCGAGGACACAGTCGGGGGCCCGCCACTCGGCGTACAGCGGGTTTGGGGTAGCGAGCCGCGCGCCGAGCATCGCAGCCAGGATCTCCGCGCTTGTGGCGGCGCGCGGATGCGGGCTGGTCAATACGATTGCAGGCCGGACACCGCGGTCACGAAGTGCGTGGGCGGTGGCGGCGATCTGTGCCGCGCCGCGCGCGGTGAGGGGCGTGTGGGGGCGGGCATGGGCGTGGGGGATGGTGATTCCGTCGAGGCTGGTTCCGTGGCGAATCCAGAGGGTCGTCATGACAGGTGCCAGCCGCCGTCGACGTTGATCGCTTGGCCGGTGATGAATCCCGCTTCCGAGGTGGCCAGGAAGGCGATGGCGGCGGCGACGTCCGTGGGTTGACCCCGTCGTTTGATGCACTGTCGGTCGAGCTGGCGTCGGACCATGGCGTCGTGGTCGGGTACGACGCTCTGTTCTGCGGGGACCTCGATCGAGCCGGGCCGCACGGTGTTGACGGTGATGTTGTGGGGGCCGAGTTCGCGGGCGAGCGCGCGGACCAGTCCTTCCAGGCCGCTTTTCGCGGCGATGTAGCCGGCGAGGTCGACGCGTCCGAGCTGGGTCATTATTGAAGAGACGACGATGATTCGGCCGTAGTCGTTGGCGATGAGAGCTGTTGTGGCGGCGCGGATCGCGGCAGCGTGCGTGACGAGGTTGAGTTCGAGCTGGTCGCGAAGGACGGTGAGGTCCGTCTGGCTCCACGGGGTGCGGGGGTACGCGCCGGCGTTGCTGATCAGGGCTGCGAGTTGGGCGGCGTGTTGCTCGATGGTGGCGCGGAGTGCGGTCTGGGTGTCAGCGGCGGTCAGGTCACCGGTGACGGTGTGGGTCTGTGCGCCGTGGCGGCGGGCGGCCTCGACGACCGCAGCGAGGTTGGTGTCGTCGTGACGGTGGGTCAGCACGAGGTCGAATTCTGCGGACAGCCGGGTGGCGATGGCCGCTCCGATGCCGGTGCCTGCTCCGGTGATGACGGCGATGGGGCGGCTCATAAGGGGGGCTCCGCTGGCGTGTGGGTGGTGAGTCCGAGGATCTGTTCCAGGTCGGCGTCGGAGGCGTAGAGGTCGGCGAGTAGGCCCAGCGACAGGGCGGCGTCGCGGGGTTCCAGGAGCTGTAGTGGGTAGACGGCGAGAATCCGCATGGCGAGGTACGGGCGTATCCAGGTGAGTAGATCCGTGGCGGCGGAGAGCGCGAGCGGCCGGGCGAGCGTCGTGAGGTATCGGGTGATGGCTTGCTGCCGGGCCGGCGATGGTTGGTGCTGGTAGTCGATGCCGACGGCTCGGTGGGAGAGTCTTCTGAGCCGTACGGTGGGTTCGACAGCTTCGGCGAGTGCCTTCCTGTGATCGGCGTAGGCGTCGGTGTTGTAGTGCGGGACGAGCCAGGCGCCGTGCAGTCTCTGGTACCACAGGAAGCAGGCGATCTCGCCGGGGAGGGCGTTGAGGCCTGCGGTGTCGTAGTCGAACCAGACGGGCTGGTTGTCGGCGTCGAGGCCGATGTTGAAGTCGGTGGGGTCGCCCTGGGTTATCGCGGCCCAGACCTGCTCGTCCGGTTGGAAGGCGTCGCGTAGCTCGCTGACGAGGGCAGGAAGGTCGAGCCGTCGGGGCTGTCCGTTGACCATGAGGGTGGTCTCCCGCAGCTCGGAGGGCCGGAGACCGTCGGCATCTGTCAGTCGGAGCAGGATCGGGTTCTGGCCGTAGTAGTGGTCCAGCCTGCCGCCGGGCTGGGCCCGGTCGTGGTAGAGCTTGCTATTGGCGCGTGAGGTGGGGACTCGGCAGATGGTCGCGTCGATGGTTCGGCGGTAGTGCTGGAAGGTTGCGTCGAGCCCGAAGTCGAGGTTGGCCGCGCTGCCGGGGCCGGTGGACGTGAGAGCGTCGAGGAGCAGGCCGGTGTCCGGAAGATCGGGTTGGTGGCGTTCGTAAAGGGTGAGGGTCCAGTGCCCGACGCGGTGGTGGGAATGCAGCCTCGGTAGCCGGTAGTGGTGGCGGATTCGGTGGTGCCCGGCGACTTCGGCCGCAGCCTCCACGGGGTTCGGGTTCACCTTGGCGAAAAGGCGGTGTGTGCCGATGTCGAGGTGGAAGGTGCGGTTCATGGTGAAGCGGCGGTAGCGGCCGACGCGGATCATCGAGTCCACCAGCCCGCGCACTGCCCCGCGAAGTCGGCTATGACCTTGGCGGGGATGGCGCGAAGGTCGCTCGCGGTGGACCAGAGAGCGTCGTCGTAGCGGTCCCGCACGGGACACGCGTCGGCGACCGACATCAGGTGCGAGAACGGGGTGGCCACCGCGTGGTGGCCTGCTGAACCGGTGATCCACTTGGCGTAGCCGTGCCGTCCGTAGAGGCCGACCACATGCGGCTGGGTGCCGTCCGCTCGAATGGTGAGTGCGGCGAGATGGGTCAAGCCGGTGTCGTTGCCGATGACCAGCTCGGCGTCGGCGAACATGTCAATGCACTCGACCGCCGTTGGTCCGTGAAGTACCTCAATCTGCCCTGCGGATGCCGGAGGCTGGTGGTCCGGTGGTGTCACCAGGCTGAAGCGCCAAGAGCCCGAGTGGCGGGCTGACAGGTGTTCGGCGAGGGCGCCGAAGTTGTCAATGCCGTAGTCCTTGCGGTCGGGGCGACTCGTCGTGCCCACGAAGACCACGTGAAGTGGCTCCGACGCAGCGACCGACGACCGGAACCCGGGACAAGGGTCACCGGATGCGGGGAGCCGGACGCCGAGGGCTTGCTCGACGTCGAGGTAGTAGCGCATCGGCAGCGCCGCATGGACCTCGACGGTGTCGAGGTCGATGAGGTCGAGCAGCGCTGGAGGCGCTTCCGGTACCGCCTCGAACTCCAAGGCGTCTTCGCTGCCGAGCGTGCCCAGTTGGTGCCCGTCGCCGCCCCTGACCGTGACTGGAAGGGTGCACCGGGCGATCAGGTCCGCCCGGCTGCCGGCGTACTCCAGCGTTCCGAACTGCTCGTGTGTGGCGTCGTGAAGCGCCTGTGCCATGGCGAGGCCGAGCAGCAGGTCGCCGAGCCCGCGCGAGCCGAAGTCGACGCTCCAACCGGTCTGACGCACCGCGTCGAGGCGTGCCTGCCGGGGTGGGGTCTCTCCGTTGGCCCGGCGATACGGCAGGAGCCGGCCGAGCGGCGCCCGTTCACGTCGGACGAGGTACCGCCCGCCGCGGTGGCACACCGGTTCGTCGACGAGGGTCACAGCGTTGTCAGTACGCACAGCGGGACCCCATTGCGTTCGAGTAGCTGTCGGCCCTCGCCAGCGGTGTCTTCGACGAGGCAGAGCGCGCCGGTGATGTCGGCGTCGGCCGTGCGGAGCGCCTCGACGAGATTGGCCAGAGTGAGTCCGGTCGTGATCTCGTCGTCCACGATGAGGACGCGTAGTCCTTCGAAGTCGCCGTAGGCGAAGACCTCGAGACGCCGGGCATGCGGCTCGTGGAACACGAGCTTCCCGGGTAGGTCGAGGTTGACTTTCCAGGCGAGCCGGTACTGGCTACCGCTGGCCCAGGCCACCGCGATTGTCGGCACGATGCCGCCAGCGTCCAGGCCGAGGAGAAGATCGTGCGGCCGGTAGGCCGGGTGCTCACACCATCGCTTCCACAAGCTGCGTCCCGTCGCCAGTACCTGTTCCGCGGCCACGTCGGTGCGAATGCCATCAAGGCCGTGGACGACGCGGATCGGACGAGTGGTGTCTCCCACCCCGAGTCGGGTCACCCGATCGGCCTGCAGAACCTCGTCAAAGGCGGTGGTCATCGAAGATCTGGTCCTTCCGTCTGGGGTGTGTTGGACGCGACCGAGCAGCCGAGCGCGTCGTGGTAGGCGAGGATTTTGGCGGCGGCTCTGCGGACCCGGTGGGAGAGGATTTCGTCCTGTCGCCACCGGTCGTCACTGACCTCGGCCAGCGTCGGGAGGTCGATATCGGCGTTCGGATGGCTGGCGGTGAAGGCGAGACGGACTTCCTCGCTGGTGTCGAGGTCCACCCCGTCGGCGCGCAGGATGATCTTCATGATCAGCACGATGTGCTTGTAGACAGCGCGGATATCGGGCTCGGGGTTCGCGGCGAGTCGCCGCAGCACCATCGCCACGAGCGGCAGTTCGCCGCGTGAGGCGCGGTCGTCGGTTGGTGCGTCGAAGGCGTTGAGGACGAGGTCGCTTCGGCGGTAGAGCAGGCCGTAGCCATCGCGGGCTATCTGCCGCATCGAGTGCAGTACCCGGGGTGGGACCGACCCGGCGAGCATCTCCCGGGTGGTAAACGACGACAGTGCGATCTTCTCCCCCGCCGGCCCGCTCTGGGGTACACGCCTAGTCTGAAGCCAGTCGAGCGGCAGCGTGTCGCGTACGACAAGGAGGTCGATATCGCTCCATCCCGGTTGCCAGCCCTGATGGGCGAGGCTCCCCGTGGCGGCGACGAGCGCGGTCTCAGAATCGGTCAGTCTGGCGACGCAGTCGGCGAGTACCGGTTGCAGGGCCTCGGGGATGGCCGTGTCCGCACGTGGTGGAATCCTGGCCCCGGACCTGCGGTGAACAACTTCCGTGACCGCCCTCTTCAGCATGGCGAGGCTGTGGCCGTTGTCGATGAGGGTGTCGGCGATTGACGCGATGCGGTCTGCGCCCCGGCTTCGTTTGATCGAGTCGCGGGCGGAGAGCGACTCCATGGCCTCGGTGGCGCGCTGCGCGCGAAGCCGGTCCGGGAGGCGGAGGAACACAATCTCGCAGCGCTGGCCCCAGATCCTGCGGAGATGTGCTGTGGCGTCGAAGCGGTGCGCGCTCTCCAGGCTGATCCGGTGCGAGCCCGGGTTCAGCGCGGCGAATCGAAGGATCTCCTCCGTGAGCATCTGCGCCTGGGTCACCTCGTCCCATTCGCGATACGGATCGGTCACCCCGAGCCGATCGGCGGCGAGCTGCATGAGGTAGCCGATCTTCAGCCGGGTGGCGGTGTGCTCCGAGCGGAGCAACTCGCCGACCGTGCTCTTGCCGCTCTCGGACATACCGGCAAGCACCCATAGGTGCTGGATCCGGTCTGGCGGCAGCGGAACGACGGGCACGTCGAGCCGCGTCAGGGCCTCACGGATTTCACGCTGCACGTCGAGGAGTGGGCGGTGCCCGCGCACCACGATGGCCTCGTACTCCCCGCCATCGACTTGGAGATCGATCGCCTCGGCCAGTCGCTGCTGGTACTCGACGTAGCGCTCGGTGGTCGGCACCGGCTCGCGTGCCACGGCGTGGTGCGCCTCGGCTACCGGCTGGTCGGTGTGGCGCAGCAGCAGGTGCAGCTCACGGCGTGGCGCGGGGGCATAGCGACGTGCTCTGGCCTCAACGTGGGCGAGCGCCTCGGCGGTGGATGTGCCGTCCTTGACCGCCGCTGTCGCCGCGCAGGTCGCCACAAGCATCGGCCAACCGCGGTCCTCCAAAGCCAAGGGGCCGCCACCGGCACACCGTGTGGCGTGGGAGCTGAAGACGAGGTCGATGTGTTCTTCGGTGGTGCTGTCGACGAACCACCACTGGCTGAAGTCTCGTCGCGACACCTCGGCCCATCGCCGGTCCCACCGATCGACTGTTCCGGTGAACTCGATGTCCGGTATCGCCGAGGCCAACCAGCGGGCGTTCGTGGTCTTGCCGACGTTGTCGGTGCCGTTGAGGGTGACGGCGGTCCTCATCGCGGCTCCCGATAGCTCTTGAGCGTGCGCCAGTGAGGGATGCGGCGGCGACCTTCATGGATGTCGAGCACAAGGGTGTCGAAGGCTTCGGTGAGCTCGGTGAACTGCTGGAGCGCCACCGAGGGATCGACTTCGCTCGGGCCCAGCTGGGCGGTCTCCGAGAATCGCCTCCACCGAACCCACGCGATGGCCAGGCGGTCGACTACGGAGCCGATCGTCTCGGTGTGCAAGGGTGCCCCACCTGACGGCTTTATCACCTGCTCAACCCAGGAGTCGATCTCCCCGATGAGAGCGACGCGAGTGGCGTTGAGACGATCGATCGATCTCTTGGCAGCAGCCACCACGTGGTCGTCAGCGGATGGGTCGCGGGAGATTGTCTCCGCCGCCCATTGTTCGCGGTGGTGCGAGGCGAGCCGGGACGCCGTGTGAAGGGGCACCGCCCAAACCTCTGGCAGAACCCGCGGACGGCCGCCGAACGTTCTGGTGATCAACTCGGAGCTGGGTAGCGGTGGACAACGCTGCGAGTCGAAAGCGAGTGGTGGGTCACCGACGGAACGGAGGGGCATGGGTGAGCCTCCTTGGTCCTTGTTAGGGCGGCGGCCGGTACTGCGGCCTGTCAGGGGCGGAGGGGTGCCGGTGTCGGTGGTGTGGCCGCGTTCGAGGATGAGGACAGCGGAGAACAGGCCCGGCCGGCGCCCGCTCAGCCGCTCGTGCGCGGCGAGGATCTCGCCACTGTGCGGATCGACCAGCAACTGGGAGGTGGATCCGTCGGCGGTGATCGTGAAGGTCAGGCCGGGGCGCCCGACGATGTCGGCGCTCTGCCCGCGGTAGGTGATGCCGGAGATGGCCGCGAGGACGCGGAGGCTCGTGGCCCGTTGGGCTTGGTTGAGGTACTGGGTGCTCGCGAGCGCGACGACGCCGTTGGCGAGTAGCCGTGGGTAGGCGGGTTCGTCGGCCAGTTCCCTGGGGGCGAGCATGTCGGCGAGGGTGGGCGCATCATCGGGCAACGGCTCGGGCAGGTACGGATGCAGGCCGCCTGACAGGTGTTCAGTCGTAGTCTCAGGCGCCTGCGTGAACAGGGCCGGCTCGTGGCGTTCGGGTTGGTGGTTCAGTCCCGGCAGGTCGGGGAGGCGTCGGATCTTCTCCTGGCCCGAGCCGTCGGTGTCGCGGCGCCATTGGCGCAGGTCGGCGCGGGTGATGGCGTTGGTGGCGCGGGTCCAGGACTGGGTGTGCAGGTAGGTGTAAGGCAGAGCGGTGGTGGTGTCGTCGGGCGTGGCCGTGACGGTGTCGGCGAGGGCGACCAGCCGCTGTGACGGGGTGAGACCCGGCCCGGTGGCAGCCGGCTGCGTGGCGACGATCCGGCTTTCGGTGATTGCGGGCGCCGGCGACGCGGGCGTCTGGTGGGCCGGGGTGGTGGTGTGGCAGCCGCTGAGGAGGACGCCGCCGAGCAGGCCGACGGCCAGGCGGCGGGCGGGAGCAGTCGGGGTGGCCATCACGGCGTCGGGGTTCCTTCCTGGCACTGAGCAGTCAGCGGCGACGGCAGTGCTGGCGTTGTGAAGGTGAGCACGGTGGCGAGGGCGGTGCTCAACGCTCACCGTCCTCGTGGTGGTGACTCTTGGTGGCGCAGTTCTGTCGGATGCGGGCGAGGTGGCGGTTCATGCGGGCGGTGGAGGGGTTGCCGGGGTGCTCGCGGCGCTGTGTGGCGATGGTGTCGGCGAGGAGATCCTGGGCGGCTTGGCAGTGGCCGAGGTCGTGCAGGACGAGGGCTGTTGTGGCGTGAACGGCGAGGGTGCGGTTGCCGCGTGGGCCGTCGCTGCTCGCCAGGTGCTCGCCGAGCTGCCGATAGAGGTGGTATGCGCGTTGATGGTGACCGGTGCTGCGGTGAGCGGCAGCGAAAAGGTGCAGGGCGTGCAGACTGCGCCGGTGCGTGGGGCCGTAAAGGTGGTTGGCGCTGTGGTGGGCGTACCCGGCCCAGCGGATGGCGGCATCGAGCTCACCGAGCCGCAGGTGCAGTGCGGCCAGAAGAGTGCCGGCTTCGGCATGCATCGCATGGGGTGCGGCGGTCGCGGGGTCGATGCCAGTGAGGCTGCGGTGCAGGAGTTGCCGGGCGCGTAGGGGATCGCGCGCGGCGAGGTCGCGAGCAGCGGCGACACGCTTCGCGCGTTCGGTCTCCCAGCGGTCTGGACTGGCCACCGGTACCGCGCGCCAGGTCAGAGTCATATCGTGAGCGGCGGCGCCGACGGTGACACAGGTCAGAATGCGGTGGGCGTGCATGGCGGCCAGGTGTGGGCGCGCTGGTGTCCCTGCGGGGAAAGGGACGATCCGTGGCGCATGTCGCAGGATCGCTCGACCGACATGATCGGCGATGACGACGGCGTCGAGTGGCCCGGGCCAGCAGTCGTTTCCGCAGAGGTACGCCGGTGCGGCGGCGGCCGTCTCAGCCAGAGCCACCGCTTGATGGCAGAACTTGCAGCGCAGCAGCCCGGGGACGAGGAAGTCGTGCCCCGGTCCGGTGCCGTCCGCCCCTCGGTCCGCCTGCTGCGTCTGTGGAGCCGTGGCCTTGGTGATCCATTTCTGCACGATGCGGGGATCGAGGTCCAACTGGTGGGCGACGGTGGTGACGGCGCCGTAGGCCTTGACGATGCGGGCATCGGCGACGCGCTGGACGACAGCGTCTACAAAGTCGGGCGGGTATCTGCTAGGGAAGGCCATGATCTGTCCTATGCGGTGGACGGGTTAGGCGTGCTGGTCAGGCCAGCGGTCACCGATCGGGCGGGCGGAATTCGTCGGCATGGTTCTGCTGGCGTGGTGCGGGTTGCGGCGCATGGGGCGCAGGCTCGGTCCATGCGGCACGGTGAGGGGCGGGCGAAGCGTGTACCCGTAGCGGGTGAGCAAGCGTTCCGCTTCGGCGGGGACGGTGGTCCAGGAGGGCAGTTCGATGCGGTCGAGGCGGGTGCGGTGATGGCCGAGCAGTGCGCTGCCGCAGCCGGTCTTCTGCCGCGTTGGGGATACGGCGAGGAGCGCCAGGTGGTAGTGCGGTTCGGTGGGTTGCTGCTGTGCGATCAGGCACTCAAGGGCGCTGAAGCGCTCAGCTTGTGAGCCAGCGGCCTCCACGAGGCGGGTCGGGTAGTTGGCCGGCGGTGGGATCGGTCGGTAGCGGTGAAAGCCGACGATGGCGGCGGTGAGGTCCTCGGTGAGGTGTACGTCGCCGAAGAACATCGCGTGCTCTACCCACACCGCGACGACGTCGGTCAGCACCCGGCGGCGCTGCGCCGCGTCCGGCACCAGCCAGGCACCGAGCGGGCTGGGGTGCAGCGTGTCAGCGATCAACGCGGCGACGGCCTGTCTGTCTGTCCAGCGGGCGGCACGGATACGAACGCTCGAGTCCACGGTGTTGTCGTCCCCCTCGGCGGTCTATCGGTAGGTGGCGGTGGCGAGGTCACCGATCGAGGCGTCGACGGCGGCGGTGATCTCCCGGACGGGGCGGTGGTGCTGAGCGGCGATGGTCTTCAGGTGTGCGGTGAGGGTGGCGGCAGCGTCGTCGAGGTAAAGGTGGTCGGCGAGTCCGAGGACGGCGACGAGTCCGGCGAGGGCGGCGGTGTGGTTGTCCGGTTGTTCGCGGCCGGCGGCGAGGTAGCGCAGGCGGGCGCGGGCGATGACGGCCCATTTGGTCTCGGTGGCGAGGTAGGCGTCGGCGCGGACCAGGCCGCCGAGGCGGCGGCGGGCGGTGTGGCGCAGGATCCCGGCGGCGACGAGTCCGGCGCGGGTGCGTTCGTACAGGTCGCCGGCGAAGCTGCGCAGGAACGCCTTCACGGTCGGGGTGGCGCGGGCGTGGTGGATCGCGGCGAGGGCGGTGTCGGCGATCAGGTCACCGACGGGCTGGTCGGAGTTCAGGCGTAGCCACCGGTCCGAGGCCGGGTGGTCGTCGTAGTAGTCGAGGGTGATCCGTCCGGCGAGGAACAGGTCGATCAGCACTGCGCCGGCCATGCCGAGGGCCAAGGCCCGACGATGCAGGTGCGGCTGGCCGGTGTCGTCGTGGTGCCCGAGCAGGAACAGCTCGTCGCGCAGCGGGAGCTGGGGTATCGACGCGGTCATCCCAGGCCCCTATTCCTGAACTGCGGCAAGGGCCCGCAGCCGGGCGTGCGCGTCGCGGTAGGCAGCCTCCGGCTGCGGGAGCAGGGCTTTGTCGACGGCGGCCAGGACGGTGTAGTTGGGGTCGCAGACGTTGCCGATGGGCGCCCGCCCGGCCTGCGAGATGAGCTGATAGGCGTCGAGCACTTGTAGGCCGCACAGGTCGACGGTCCAGGCGGTGAGGTCCTGGTGGGCCATGCGGTAGGCGTCCTCCAGGGGACGGGCGCAGCCGACCGACATGATCGTCGTGTCGGTTTCCAGACGCGGCCAGGCGGTAGCGGCACCCTTGACGACCTCGATGGCGAGGGTGGTGACGGTGGCGATCTCCACGCCGACGCCGCAGGCTTCGCCGTGGCCTTGGCAGGCGTGACCGTCGCCGAGGGCGAGCATCGCCCCGTGGACGTTCACCCCGAGATACAGGGTGGCCCCGGCGCGTAGTTCCGGGGTGTCGAGGTTCCCGCCGTAGTAGTCCGGGACGATCGTGGACCGGGACTCCATGCCACCCGGGGCGACGCCGATGGTGCCGATCATCGGGTCCAGCGGCAGCTCGACCGTGTGGTCGCTGGCGGTTGCCCGGTACCGGACAACGCCCGCGTGCCGGTCGATGCCGTACACCCACACCCGCTCATCCAGCGGCGGCTGCAACGTGGCCGTGTGCGCGGTCGACGTGAGTGCACCGAAGTACGGGAACGTCGCCGACACACCCCAGTCGTGGGCCGGTTCAATCGACACGAGGTGCACGGCGAGGGTGTCGCCGGGCTCGGCGTCCTCGACGAAGAACGGCCCCGACACCGGGTTCAGGTACGGCATCTGGCACACCTGCGACGGCAGGTCGGCCGGTCCTCGCACGAGGCCGCCGAAGCAGTCCTCGGTGTGCACGGTGATCAGGTCGCCGGAGCGGAGGTGCGCCACCGGCAGGCGTCCACCGAAGGTGTAGGCCAACTCGTCGCGGGCGGGACGGTAGGTGAAGCGGCTCATCGCGATCACACCCGCTCCATGTCACGCCCGGCTGCCTGCGTGGGGGCCAGGCCGGACAGCACCGGCCGGCGGCCGGTCAGGTACAAGCCGGCCAGGACGACCATGCCGAGGGCCAGCCAGGCCAGGCCGAGGCGCTGAGCGGCGATGTTGGCGTTGACCACGACGTAGGCGAGGATCACGAAGCCGATGGCGGGCATGAGCAGGTGCGCGAACAAGTTGCCGCTGCGACGGCGGATCAGGTGGTGGACGACCACGGAGACGTGCAGGACCAGGAACGCCACCATCGCCCCGAAGTTGATCAGCGACGACAACAGCGTGATCCCATCCGCCCGCGTCGCCATGTACAAGCCCAGGGCAAGGGACACGACACCGGTGAGCAACGTCGCGTTGATCGGCACACTGCGGCGCACCGACACCTTCGCCAAGAACGCGGGGAGCTGCCGATCGCGGGCCATCGCGTACAGCAGCCGCGACGTGGCGACCTGCGCGACCATCGAGTTGGGCAGGCCCCACGCGATCGCCGTCGCCACCGCGCACACCGTCGCCAGCCAGCCTCCGCCGGCCACCGCGGCGGCGTCGTAGAAGGCAGTGCCGTTCACGTCGCCCTCGGCCAGCAGCGCATTTGGGTTCGGAACGAGCATCGCCGCCAGCCACGTCTGCGCGATGAACAGCACCCCCGCCAGGATGAGCACGGCTGCCATCGCCCGGCCGATCTGCCGGGCGCCGTCACGGGTCTCCTCCGCCAGCATGGAGATGCCGTCAAAGCCCAGGAACGACAGCACCGCGATCGACACCGCCCCCGCCACGAGGGTCCAGGTGAAGGTGTCGGCGTTGTAGAACGCGTCCCAGCTGAACCGGCCCCTACCCGTCGCGAGGGCCCAACCGGCGACGACCAGGAAGACCGCCAGGACGATCAGCTCACCGACGAGCATCACCCGGGTGACCACCGCCGTCATGCGGATGCCGACCGAGTTGACGACGGTGTTGACGGCGACGAACCCGAGCAGCCACAGCCACACCGGCACCGCTGGCACCGTGGCGTGCATCGCCACCGACGCCACCAGGTACAGCAGGCCGGGCACGAGAACGTAGTCGAGCAGGATCACCCAGCCGGCGAGGAAGCCGACCGGCGGGCTGATGCCCCGACCGGCGTAGTTGTAGACGCTGCCCGACATCGGGAACGCCTTCACCATCTGCGCGTACGAGAACGCGGTGAACACCAGCGCCAACACACCGATGGCGTAGGCGAGGGCCACCATGCCACCGGAGCCCGCGTAGACGCTGCCGAAGATCGCCATCGGCGCGATCGGCACCATGTACACCAGGCCGTACGCCAACAGGTCCCGAAACCGAAGCTGGCGACTAAGTTCCTGCCGATAGCCGTAGCGGGCCAGGTCGTTCGAGGTTGTCATCGGTAATCCTCACGAGGATGAGAAGCGCGAGCAGGGCGCGGAGAGACGCCTGCCGGGTGGTCGCCAACGACCCGACGACGACGGGCATCCGCGGTTGACGGTGCTATGGCAGCCACTCCATTTATCACCGGCGGTGGCTACATCCGGACCGACCGTGATCCGGCTCAGCAAGCTTGCCAAGCGCATCCACGTAAATGGATCCCCAGTGGTGGTGAGATTTTCCCCCACCCGCGTACACCTTCGACCTGCACCAACTTTGATCAATTGGCGGCTAGCTCCCCACCCTCGGGCCGGTGGCCTCGTCGCGTCCCGTACCGATTTCGATGAGAGGGGCGATACCGTGCGACAAGAGGCCGCACGTAGGGGGTGACCGCGATGGCAAGGACGACGGGCACCAAGGCGCAGCGTGATCACGTACGCCAGAAACTTGCCGGTTTCGGAGTGACCCCGGCCGCCATCGCCGCCGAGTTGCAGCGCCGCTTCGGGCTACGCCCCCGAGATGCCTTCCGCCAAGCCCATGGTTGGACCCAGGACGCGGTAGCCGAGAGACTGAACGCTAAGGGAAACGGTTCGGCGACGTTCACCGGGGCGCGGATCAGCGACTACGAACGGTGGCCCTTCGGCGGTCGTCGGCCCACCTTGGCCGCCTTGAACGCACTGGCGCAGGTCTTCGGCACCGAACCGAGCAGTCTGGTCGACCTCGACGATCTGACCGCTATGCCGGATGCAGACCGAGAGGCGCTGAGCGGCAGGAACGCTGCCCCGATGCCTGCGCCATCGGTCGCATCCCCAGCACCGCTTGGCGCGATGGCTGCGCCTCTGCGGTGGGACCTCGGCGCTCTGCAGGACGAAACGGAACTGGTGATAGCGGTGGCAGAACGTACGGCGAGCTTCGGCACATGGGCGCAAGCCTCCAACGTCGGACCGTTCACCCTCGACGATGTCGCTGCCTCCACCCGCAGGATCGCCGTCGACTACCTGACCGAGCCACCCGTCGTCGTCTACGCGCGGGCCGGGCTCTTGGCCGACCGTGTCTTCCGCCTTCTGCAGACCGGACGTCAAAACCCAGATCAGTCTCGGGAGCTCTACACCTGGGCGGGCTACCTCTGCACGCTGCTCGCCTGGATGGCCGGCGATCTCGGCCACCCGGCCGCGGCCGAGTCCCAGGCACGCACCGCCTGGATGTGCGCCGAGACCGTCGGCGACAACACCCTCCGCGCCTGGGTTCTCTCAACGATCAGCAAGACCCACCTGTGGGAGCGGCGGTTCGAGGACGCGGCCAACACCGCCGTGCGCGGCTTCGGCCATGCCGCCGAGGGCAGCGCGGCGGTCATGCTGGCTTGCCAGGAAGCGGACGCGTGGGCCGAGATCGGCGCCGTCGAGCCGGCACGGGCAGCACTGCAACGGGCCGAGGAGGCCCGCCAACGTGCCAGCCGCGACCCCGTGGGGGGCCTTCTGGCCTGCGGCACCGTACGCCAACACAACTACGCTGGTTCAGTGCTTCTCCGCATCGGCGATGCCACCAACGCCATTCAGCACGCCGAGCACGCCCTTACGGAAGCCGCCGCGGACCCCTCGGTCGCGTACGGCACACTCGCCCAGATCCGCATCTGGGCCGCCGCAGCACATCTCAAATCCGGCAGCCTCGACGGCGCGGTCTCGGTCCTGTCACCAGTGCTCGCTCTACCACCCGAACAGCGGCTCGACCCGCTAGTGCACCGCCTGCGCGGCGTCGGGCGCAACATCGCCGGCAACCCGTCACTGCGCGCGAGCATCGAGGCCCGCAACGTCCAAGCAGCCATCACCGAGTTCTGCGCCACCGGCGCCGCCCGGCAACTTCCCTGAACCTGGAGAACCCATGGCAGTCCCGCACGCCACCGATATCCGTGATCACTGGTACTGGCGACCGGGTTGGGGCATCGGATCCCGCTTCTACACCTGGCACATCACCTTTGACGGACAGCCCGAGGTCGAGAAGCTCGCTGACCAGTACAGGTCCCTACTGTCTTCGCAGCCCAGCCTCGACGTCATTCCGAACCGATGGCTTCACCTCACCATGCAGGGCATCGGCTTCGTCCAAGATGTCGCCCCCGACGACGTCGATGCCATCGTGGCAGCCGCCAGTGACCGATGCTCGCGCCTGTCACCCTTCAAGCTCACCATCGGCACCCCCCACGTCGACCCCGAGTCCATCCAGATCGCCGTCGACCCGATCGAGCCCGTGAGGCAACTCCGCACCGCCATCCGTGCCGCCATCGCCGACGTCTGGGGCCAGAACCGCGTACCCGAGGCCGCCGAGCCCTACAACCCTCACCTCAGCCTGGCCTACACCAACACCGACGGTCCCGCGGCGCCGCTCATCGAGGCCCTCTCCGCCGCCCCGAAGATCAGCGCCGACGCGCTGATCACCTCGTGCCAGCTCATCGTCCTCAACCGCGACGAGGGCATGTACGTGTGGGAACCGTACGCCACGGTAGAACTCGGTTCCTGAGTCCTGTTCAACCTCCGCCATGTCAACCCTGGTGTTGATCGCCAGGCCCATGCTTCCTTGCTCCGCGCCTCGTCGTGGGCGGGCAGGGTCGCCGTATGCAAGGGTGCTCACTCGGCCGGCGTTCGGGTGAAGGAGGCTGCGCCCGCCCCAAGGCGGGGCGGGCGCAGGTCACGCGGCGCGGGGCGGTGCAGGTTGGTGGAGGCGGAGCAGGCGGGCGAGGGTGGCGGCTTGGTCGACGGTCGGGAGGCCGGCTTCGGCGGCTAAGGCTTGGATCTCAGTCTCGGTTGCGGGGTCGGTCAGGTAGCGGGCCATCGACAACGTCCCTGTCAGGAGTGGAGCGTCCGCCTCGGGGCGCGCGGTCGGGGCCTCGCCGCCGGTTGTCCGCGTGGGCGGGGTCGGCGGCGACGGGTGTGGTGTGTTCGCGCGTGATTGCTGGTCACGGCGTGCGGCCATGTCCCTCCCAGGACGGCTCGTGAGGTGGGGGTGAGGTGTAGGGCCATGGCATCTCCTCTCTCGATTGGCAGGCAGTTCTGAAGACCGATCGCCGGATACCGCCAGCCGGAGTCGGGCGGCGGATCGACGCGGTCGCCGTTTGGGCAACTTCTGGTGAGGCGAGCAGCGAGCTGGAGGGCCGCGGACGGTACCTCCGGTGGCCACGGAAGTGAAGGGTTCGCCACTCACAGCGACTCACACCGGCGTGCCATCGGTCGTGAATACGCGGGCGGGCGCGGGGTCCGTCGCCGAACGGCGCTGCTGAGAGACACTCCCAGCGTCCCGTCTGACGCGCGCGGTCCGCTCTCGTCGCCTCGGTGTGCGCTCGTACGCTGACAACGGCTACTGCCCCGGCAGGTCCGGTGCGGGTAGGTCCGGCGGCATGTGAGAACTTCGGGCCCGCCGCACGCGCAGCGATCCCCGCCTGGCCTCATCAGGCGGCCCGCTCATCCGCAGCGGGCTGGTCGTGGGCGGGGTATTCCTCGTCGTGCTGGGCGTCGGTGTAGGGCAGGTCGATGAGGCGGTGACGGCCGGCGCGGCTGTGCAACTGCCAAACCTGGTGGGCAGGGCTGGCGGCAAGAGCGGTGCGCAATTCGCCCGTGGTGGTGGCGATGGCCGCCTCCAAGCTGATGCCGGCGAGGCGGTGGTGCAGGTTCGTCTCGCGTCGTGCGGAGGGTAGGTGGAACAGCACCGGCCATGCCCAAGTGCTCATCGTGTACAGCCGCTCGTACTTGATGACCTTGGCGATGAGGACCTGGAGGCTTTCCCCGCTGGTGTCGTACTCGAGGAAGAACGGCACGGACCGTCCGCGCTCGGTCCATATCCCGGCGCCGTCCGGGCGGGGGAAGCCGGTCGCCGTGGCGAGCATGATCTGCGGGTCCCCGCCCTTGCGGTAGAGGGTGCCGGGTTCGTGATAGGCCGATGCGGGCTGCCAGCAGGCCAGCTCGCTGTCGGGGTGCGTGCGGGCGTGGGCGGCGAGGTCGATGAAGACCTGGTTGCCGCCGAGCAGATGCGGCAGATCTGGCCGGCGGGTGAGGGAGTGTTTGCGGCGGCGGGCCTGGTCGCGGCGGCCTCGTGGGAGTCCGCGTTGGACGTGGACGTGGTCGTAGCCGAGTTGGTCCAGGACGTAGTGGTAGGGGTATGAGCCGCCGTCGGCCTTGTTGGGTCGGAACCGGTCCACCGCCCGTAGGGCGTGAGGCGGCGTAGCCGGCGTTGGGTGAAGTCCAGGGACGGGAACAGGGCGGCGGCGATCTGGTCGGTGGTGAGCACGCCGTGGTCGTAGAGCCAGCCCAGGAGCCGGTCGTCGCGGGCGGTGATGCTGGCCTGCAGCCGCAGCAGCGGGTCCGCGGCCGGTAGGTGTTTACCCACGGGCAGCCCCTGGGGAGAGACCCGAGACTGGAGGGTCTGTCTGGAGCGGTCCCAGACTGCTGACAACGGGGCTGACCTGGGCTGTGAGCGGCTGCGAGGGGTCAGGTTGGGGGTCAGGATCAAGGCGGACGGTAGAACGGAGATCGGCACTGACTGCTGAACCGCCGGGCAGACCGGGTGCCGGGCGATGGCGCCGTACAAGTCGGTGTGAGTCCGGTCGGTGGTGTCGATAAAGGTCGTCAGTTGGGGTCGTCATCGTTTGCTGCTCCAAGATCGAGGATGTGGGTGGGTCTACGGTGCGTGTCCGCCCGCTGCGGCGGGTGGGAATGCGCTGACAGGTCTGGTCAGGTGGTGTCAGCTGCCGGGTCTCCTGGCAGCCGTGGGTGCTGGTCTGACAGCGGCGGCTCGATCTGATGGAAGCCGTGGGTCGACGTTCTGTCACGCGGCCTTCCGCGGTGACAGATCCGGTTCAGGCGATGTGGTCTCGGCGCGAAGCGCGCGCACGAGGGCAGAGGCGGTGGCGTGGACAGTTGGTGTCCATCCGCGCGTAGCTGTCGGGCGAGGGCTTTGCGGGACAGCGGTGTCCCTTCGGTGGTGAGGGTGCGGGCGGCGGTCCGGGCGGCCGGGACCAGCGCGGTGACCTCCGGACCGTCCTCGTCTGTCGTCATCGCGGTGTCTCGGCGGTCCGGGACCGCCGGGGTTTGATCCGCGACGGCGGGGACCGTGGTCCGGGAGTCCGGGACCGCGGTGGCGGTAACGGGGACCGGCGCTTTGCTGTCCGGGACCGGCGCGTCGACAGCGGGCGGCGGTCCGGGCTCCGTCCGGCCGGGCCGAGTGGCCTGTTTGGGCGGGGTGCGGTCGGCGCGGCCGAGGGCAATCTTGACCATCGCCAGGAAGCCGAGGGCTGGGAGGGCAGCGGCGATCCAGCCGATCACCGACGCCTCCGCCTCGACCACCTGCGCGGCCAGCGACAGCAGTACCGCCACCACGAGCACCGCTGCGGGGAAGGCGACGGAGTTACCGAGGCGTCGTTTGCGCCGCAGCTCCAGACCAGCGGCGATCGACATCAGCTCGAGGACGATCGCATCGGACCAGGCCAGCCAGCCCGGCTGCCCGTGTCCGGCGGCGATGTCATGCACGTGGGTGAACGACGCCGCGCCAGCCGCGCCGCCGATCAAAAGCATGATCGCCATCTGGGCGCGGTCCTCCCACCGCTGCCGCCTCGTCCCCGCCTCGTTCGGTGGGTTGGGGTTTCGTTGGTCAGACGTCGCCAACGGCCCACCACCTTGAGTGCGGTGACGCATGCACAGCCACGTGCGGGGTTGTGGTGTGACGGCGGTCCGCGACAGCAGCCGCCGTCTCGAACGGGTTGGTGTGGCGCGACATCATGTTCTGCTCCTCGGTCAGGTTGTGGGTTGCGGGTGCGGGCATGGAAGGGTCGCCCCGGATCACGCCTGCCGGGGTTCGGGGTCAACTTCCGGGCAGGCGCGACCCTGCCGGGTAACGCCCGGCCGGGCGGACCCCACGCGTGGGCAGGGGACGGCGCATAGTCGCTATGGTCGAGTCAACGAACACGCCCGACCCCGCGCAGGGGCAGGCACCAGGGCAGCAGGCATCGGCAGAACCCGCTCAGCGGGCTACGTTCGGCGCGTGGACACAGGGCGGACGGCCAAGCCGAGGCTCACCAGATCAACACTGACCACCGCCAGCGCCGTGAAGCGCTCAGGTGGTGCGGCGGCTCAACTCGCCGACGGGCGATCCTTCATGTGGGGCCTCCCTACTCTCGACGCCCCCGCGCGGCGCGGCACGAACAACGGCAGGCACCCGGTCAGGGGGTGCCTGCCCGCTGCCTGTGTGGCCGACCGCGCCAACCGGCGCTGCGGGAACGTCATTCCATTACGCCCCGGAAACCCGAGGGAGTCAACCACCAATTCGCAACAGGTTGGTCCCGAGTCTTGCTTAGGGTCCGACTAGGTGCTATTGAGTCCGCGTGGGTCCGCCGCAGTCCTCCCCAGTCCGGTCTGACGCGGCGAAAGTCGTCCGGGAAGGTTCTCACTTGGTGGGACGCGAATCTCCTGTCGGACCCTGTGTGAAGCCGCTGGCATCCACAAGTTCGCGGTGCCGGTGTCAACGAGCGGCTTGAGTGCATTGATGACGTGTTCTGACCAGCACACAGTTTCAGCGAGGTCCGACACCGCCGAATACTGAGCTAGAGGGCCGGCACGTTGACCGCGCCTGGTATGACGGTCGATGTGACCGTGATCGCGGCCCTTCTGCTCGTCTGCGTCATCGCCCTGATGGTCGGCTGGATCGTTGCGGCAGCCGCCTTCGGTGGCTCGATGCTCTGGGCGGTGCAGTGGAGATGCGTCTCGTCCACGTCGTTTGAGCCCATCCGACGGCGAGGACTGCGTAGAGGTGCGTGGGAGCTGGCTCGGTCCGCTGCGGGGCCCGGGATCCCTGGCCGGCTGGTCGCCCGCGAGTCGTGGCGACGCGTGATGCTGATGCTGCTGGTCCCGATCGTTGGTTTCCTGGTGCCGGTGAGTCTTCCCTACGTCGTCCTGCTTCTGGTGCCAGGGGCCATCGCCGGTGGTGAGTTCGCGGCGGCGATCGACAGGGTGGGTCACCTCACGGGCATCCTCGGCGTGCTGGTGGCGATACGCATCTTCCTCAATGGGCTGCGCTACATTGCCCAGCCCGGCAAGCCGCGCGGGAAGCTTCCGGGTCTGCGTTTTCCTGACGATCTGTCCAGCAGGGGGCGTGATCGGCTCGCCGCCAACGCGTTCTGGTTCGCGATGGCCCATACCGTCGAATTGCTCGCTGCCATGTATCCCGTTCTAGTCCTGGTCGCGGTGATACCCGACCTGGGCACCGCTGCAACGCCGTCAAGTGCTGCAACGTCGTCATCGGACGCCGACTCCCTATTGCCTCCCCTCCTCAGTCTCATCGTGCTTTTCCTGGCGGTAACGCCGATGCTGGTACCTGCTCACATTTCCGCGTCTTTCCTACGCCGTCGATTGGCCGGATGGGAGTTGTCCGTGGAGATCTGCCAGTTGTTGGTCCCGCCTGTCCTAGAAGAGCGCGTCGATCCACTGGAGCTGCCTGAACCTCTCCGCGAGGTTGCCGACACTCACCGCAGCAGCCTGGTGGGCGTCGCCCTACTGCTCGATCAGACCGCCGCACTGTGGGATCGCCGGCAACCACGAGGGTTCACTCCGCACCCCGCAGCGACCGTCCTGAGAGCGGTGGGCGCGTCGATCCGACGACACCTGCAAAGTCCGCAGTCGTGCGACCCGACGCTTCCCCTCGACCTGCGAGAAACGCTGCGCATGGTGCTGGGCCTGCTGGTTGAACCGGAAGAGGGCTCGTCACTGTCCGAGCTCGCTGCCAGGGTCCCGGCGTTCGACGAGGACGGAACCCCGACAGCAGAGACATTCGTCAAGCCCCCCGGGCGCCTCGCGGTGGCATTGACAAGGATCACCAACAGTGTCCAGCGATCCGCTGCTGTCCTGGCCGCCGTCGCGGGAATGGCTGCGACCTTCATCGCTGTAGCGCTGACCGCCGCAGGGAAGATCGACACCGCTGAGCTGCTCGGCCACCTGAGGTGAGCAGCCATATCGCTAGCCTGCGACAACCGGAATCCGCTCACGCCACCGCGCGCTGCGGATGCGGCCAAGAGCATGGCACCGTCCCCGACCGGCTCGCGGGGCGTGTGGCCTCGATCGGCGAGCGCGCGGTAAACCAGCCGACGTAGCTGCGCTTCGGTGAGTCGTCCACAGCCGCGCGACCCCGAGCAGGTGGCGGATGCGGCGCGGTAGTCCGGGGTGCCCGCGCCCCGCTCATCGCACGACGGGCGGCGCGAGCGGCGGCGCAGATGCCGCGCTACCCGTGGCACTGCAGGTTGCGGCAGTTGCCGCGCTCGTCGGGCTGATGTGCGGAGGCGACATCCAAGGCGAGCCGCCACAACAGCGGATCAGTGACATCGTCGGGCAGCACAGCCAGGGTACTGAGTCGTTCGCGTGGCACAGCCGAACACCTTCCGTCGATGGGGTCCGCCGCCCGCCCGCGGGCGGGCGGCGGACCCCATCGACGCTCGACTCTCCCCACTGGTCAAGTTGCCTTCGCGGCACCTGACTCAGGATCCGCGGAGTTCAGCCTGCTGGTCCTGCGCGCCGAACTTCCACCGCCAGTCGAGGCGGTGGCGGCCGAAGTTGCGGCGTTCGCCCTTGAACCCGGCACGCAGGAGTTTGATGTCGGCGACGAGGCGGATGATCTCCCGCTTGACCGGAATGTCGTCGCCCAGGTCCCGCCACGCCTGCACCGCCTGGTCACCAATGCGCCCGCGCAGCACGACGGGGATCCCGGCGTCGGCGGCGCGTCGCTCGTACTCGGCGATCTGCGCCAGCAGACCCTTCTCGGCGCGGGCGTAGGCGATCGCGGTGACCTCGCCCTTCTTCCCGAGCTTGCGCCAGTCCTCCAACTCCCCGCGCAGCCGTTGGGCTTCGGCGCGGGCGTGGGCGACTTCCTCGTCGGTGGCGCTGGCGGCGGTGAGGATTTCGTGCACGTCGGGTCGCGACAGCCACGCCACCACGGTGCGCTGCACGTACTCGTCGAGGAATTCGGCTTTCACCGCGGCGCACCGCTTGTGCAGGCAGGAGTACACCTGCCCCGTCCAGCCGTGCCGGTTCACCTTCTGCGACGACAGCGGCCCGTCACACACACCACAGCGCACCATGTACGACAGCAGATGCACCGCACGGGCGGGCCGAGTCGTTGTACGCGACGGGTCGCCCAGCATCCGCACCACCGACCAGTACGTCTCCTCCTCTACCAGGGCGGGCCAGATGCCGTCACCGACGATCTCGCCTCGGAGTACCCGCTTGCCAATGTAGGCCGGGTTCATCACCTGCTTGCGCAGGATGCCCCGACGCCAGAGTCCGCCCTCGGAGGCGGGGATGCCAAGCCGGTTGAGTTCGGCCTCGATCGCGGTCAGCGGCGTGCCCTCGGAGATTTTGCGGAAGTTGTCCCGCACCACCTGCGCACGCGAGTACTCCGTCACCGTCCCGTCGGCCGCCACGGCCGTGCGGATCTCGGTGTCCGGCTCCTGCCGAAGCAGGGCACGGGTGCGCTGGTCGTAGATCCGCCGGTACCCGTAGGTGACCTTCCCATGCGGGCGGCCAGCCTCGGCGGCGCCGACGATGCCGCGCAGTACGTTATCGCGGATCGAGTCGGCCATCCACTCCGCCTGCACCGCCTGGAAGCCGAGCATCATCCGGTCGTTCTTGTCCCGCAGGTCGTACAGCACTCCGCCGACGAGCCAAAAGTTGAGACCGACCTCGTGGCACATGTCTCGGATCTTCACGAACACGGCGAGGTCGCGTTCCTTGCGGGAGATCTCCCAGACCACCAACACGTCGCCCTTGCCCGCGCGGATCTGCTCGATCAGCAACTCGAACTGCTCGCGCTCCTTCGTTGCGCGCCGGCTGGCCGAGCGGTGATTGTCGGTGAACGACCCCGCGTCCGTCCAGGACCGCTTCGTGATCTCGGCCAGGTTGAGCACGCCCTGGTCGTGAACGCTCTTGCCCTGCTCCTTCTTGTCCTGGCTCGCGCGCTGATACCGCAACGCCCGCACATCCGAGTCGCCGGCCAGCAGCGCGTCCTTGCTGTCGAACCGGCCCTGGTTCTCCGACCGGGCCTTCCGCCGTACCATCAGAACCGTCCCCTTAGATCGACGTTCGTGTCGGCAACATCGACCCTAGCTTCTAACGATTCTTGACAGTGCCGACGGTGACGCCGAGCAGGTCGGCGGCCTCGGTCTCGGTGCGGTCCTCGAAGAACCGCAGCACCAGCACGGCCCGCTGTTTCGCGGACAGTCGGGCCAGCGCGGCCCGGAGCGTGAGCCGGAGCGTGGTCTGCTGGGCGTGGTCGGGGGCCGAGTCGCCTCCGCGTGGCTCGGGCAGGTCGCCCGTCATCGACTCGGCCACCCGGCGGCGTCGCCACCAGGAGACCTGGAGGTGGTACATGATCTTCCGGGTGTACGCCTCCGCGTTGCCGCTGTCGTGCAGCCGGCTCCAGGAGCGGTGGGTACGGGCGAGGGCGGACTGGACGAGATCCTCGGCCAGGTGCTGGTCACCGGTGAGCAGGTACGCCGAGCGCAGGAGCGCCGGTGTGCGGGTGCGCACGAACGAGTCGAACTCACTCAGGAGAGGGTCCACACGAGCCGATCCTTCGGGTCAGTGGTGCGTCGGTCTGATGCCTTCCCAGACGTCGCCCCGCCGCTCGATGGTTGCCGCCGTCGGATGGTCGGTTCCGGTGGCTCAGTCCTCGAACACCGACCAGCAGATGTCGTTGCGCAGCCGCTGGTCGTCGAGGACCAGCTCACGGATCGCTGCCGGGAGGCGGTTGCGCTGCCACCGGCACTCGCGTCGGCCCGCCGCGTCCGCCTGCCCGTCCGGCGCGGCGGCCCGCACCGCCTTGATGGCGTACGCGGCGGCGCCCAGTTCGTGCGCGGCGACGTGGGCGACGGCCCCGGCCTGACCGGCCGCGTACGCGGCGTGCCGGGCGGCTCCCCGCAGGTCCCGGGCCGCCCCCATGGCGTGGCCGCCGGCCGCGCGGGACACCATCATCGTGACCTCGCCCCGCACCCAGGCCCGGATGTGCGCGATCGCCTCACGCGGACGCAGGTCGTCCGGCCGGACCGCCTCGAACAGGCCGAGGACGTGCTCCGCGCAGTCGGCGGCCCAGAGCGCGAGCAGCCGGTGGTCGTCGTCGGTGAGCGTCCCGCCGCGACGGATCGTCACGAAGCGGGGGTCCCGGACCTTCGGCAGGATCACGAGTCGTCCCTCTCCTCACCAGCGGCCGGCGTCCGCCGCAGGGCGTCGTCCAAGATGCTCATCAGGTGAGCCACCCGGCTACTTCGCCCGGTCACGGGCGGATAGCGGCGGAGCACGTCGACGAGCGCCGGGGTGGCCCACCGCCGCGAACGGTCCAGCAACGCGTCGCCGACCGCCGGGTCGCCGCCGGCCGTCAGCTCTCCGATGTACGCCGCGCTCGCCGCGGCCCGCAGGATGTGGCCGACCTGGCTGGCCTGCGCGAGCGGATGCAGGTACGCCGCCGCAGCGGCGTCCCCGGCGGACCGCGCGGCCAGACGCGCGGCTTCGGTGGGCGCGGACCGGGCCGCCCGGTGGGCATCCACGGACGTCACGCGTTGCCGTCGCGTCCGGTCGGCGCCATCCGCGAACGTCCGCGCCGCGTCGATCGCGGCGCGGGGACGCGGATCATCGGGTACGGCCCGCTCGAAGACCGGCAGGACGTCCTCGGCGTGCCGGAGCACGTAGTGCGCCACGACACGCAACTCGTCCATGGTCAGGTCGAAGTCCCCGGACACGACATTCCTGCGGGCGGTCACGTCGGTGGATCGTATCCCCGACGCTCCCGGTCAGCCTCGCCCGGCAGCGCCTCGACGGTAGGGCCCCCAGCCGACGAACCTGTCGAACAACTCGCGTGGGGTGGGTCCGTCGTGCGGGGCGAGCCGGAACAGGTCGTGGGTGGCCTCGTGGTAGAGCCCGGAGAGGTAGACGGCCAGGTCGACCGGGTGGTCGGCGTACTCGGCGGTAAGCAGCAGCCGGGCCGGGGCGCAGGGCCACGGGCCGCCGCAGGCGCGGCAGAGCCACAGCGGCCGGAGCGGCAGGTGCGCCGGGTGGCCCGGCGGGCAGGGACGCGGTCGGTCCGGGTGCGGCCCGAGCCGAGGTACGGGCAGGTTCATGCGTGACAGTGTGCTGATCGGACCACTACGCTCGGAAGTCGCCACGGCCGGGGCGGGGCGGATCCGGGAACCGCACGGCCGATCGAGGAGGACGGGTGGAGAACGAGCCGACCGCTGAGCTGATCCGCGCACAACTCCGCCGGCTGCGGCTGAAGGCCGAACTGAGTCAGGAGGAGTTCGGGAAACTCGTGCACTTCTCCAACTCGCAGGTGTCGGCCGTGGAGCTGGGCCAGCGTCCGCTGGACCGGTTCTTCCTGAGCCGGGCCGACGAGGTGCTGGGCACCGGCGGGCTGTTGATGTCGCTGCTGAAGCTCGCCGAACGGGACGGCCAGCCGAGCTGGTTCCGCCCCTGGCTGGACGCCGAACGCCAGGCCCAACAACTGCGTACTTACCAGCCGACCCTCGTCCCCGGCCTGCTCCAGACCGAGAACTACGCCCGCGCCATGATCCGCACCGACGACCTGATCAGTGATGACGAGGTTGAGCGGCGGCTCACGGTTCGACTGGACCGGCAGGCGATCCTGTCGAGCGCCAACCACCCGAAATACATCGCGGTCATCGAGGAGTCCGTCCTGCGCCGCGCCGACGAGAGCTGCCGTGGGTTGATGGCCGAACAAATCGCCCATCTCATCGAACGCACCGAGCATCCGCACATCGACGTCCACATCGTGCCGACGCGGGTCACCATGCACGTCGGCCTGGTCGGCCCGTTCGCTCTGGCCCGTGGCACGGACGGCGGTTGGGTCGGTCATCTCGAAAACCAACTCGGCGGCGTGGTGGTGGACAACGACGAGGACGTGGCGACGCTGCTGTCCAGATGGGAGAGTGTCCGGAGCGAGGCGCTTCCGCGCCACCAGTCGGCCGAGCTGATGAAGGAAGTGATGACCTCGTGGAGCTGACCGACGCGATCTGGCGGAAGTCCACCCGCAGCGGCACGCAGGGCGACTGCGTCGAGGTGGCGGGCAGCCTGGTCGGGGTGGTCGGGGTGCGGGACAGCAAGGACCCGACCGGTCCCGTGCTCACCTTCACCGCCGACGCCTGGCGTGCCTTCGTCCGGTTCAGCGGGGGCCATGAACCGTTCACGCCATCAGGTTCGTAGGCCTGCTCGCACGTCCTCACAGGTAGAGGCAGAACGGGTGGCCGGCCGGGTCGAGGTGCACCCGTACGTCGTCCTGCGGCTGGTGGTCGGCCAGCGTGGCCCCGAGCGACACCGCGTACGCCGAGGCGGCCTCCAGGTCGTCGACCTTGATGTCGAGGTGGAGCATCATCGGCGGGTCCCCCGGGCCGGCCGGCCACACCGGACGCACGTACGCCGGCTCGTCCTGGAACGCCAGCGTGGCCCCGCCGCCCGGCGCGGCCAGCACCACCCACTCCGGCTCGTCCTCGCTTCGCGGCCAGTCGAGCAGCCGCTCGTAGAAGCCGGCGAGTTCCTGCGCGGAGGGCGCGTCGAGCACGGTGGACGTCAACGAGAAACGCGGTCGCTCACTCATGGCGGCCTTCCTACCCGACGCCTACGACGGTCACCCGAACCGGCAGCCGGTGCGGCAGCACCGGGCCGAAACGGATCGCCCGGTCCCGGCTGGTCGCCGTACGCTGCGGCAATGCTGCTGCGCATGTCGACCCTGCTGCTCCGGACCCTGCGCGAGGACCCGGCCGACGCGGAGGTGCCGAGCCACCGGCTGCTGCTCCGCGCCGGCTACGTCCGCCGGGCCGCGCCGGGCGGCTACACCTGGCTGCCGCTGGGCAAGCTGGTGCTGGACCGGATCACCGCGATCGTCCGGGACGAGATGGTCGCGATCGGCGACCAGGAGGTGCACTTCCCGGCGCTGCTGCCGGCCGAGCCGTACCGGACCAGCGGGCGGTGGACGGAGTACGGGGACGACATCTTCACGCTCGCCGACCGTCGGGGAGCCGAGCACCTGCTCGCGCCGACCCACGAGGAGATGGCCGCGCTGCTGGTGAAGGACCTGTTCACCTCGTACCGGGACTTCCCGGTGACGCTGTTCCAGATCCAGACGAAGTTCCGGGACGAGGCCCGCCCCCGGGCCGGCGTGCTGCGCGGGCGCGAGTTCCTGATGAAGGACGCCTACTCCTTCGATCTGGATCCGGCCGGGCTGGCGGCTACCTACGCCCGGCACCGCGAGGCGTACCAGCGGATCTTCACCCGGCTCGGGCTGGACTTCACGGTGGTGCGCGCGACGTCCGGCGCGATGGGCGGCTCGGCGTCCGAGGAGTTCCTGGCCGCCACGCCGGTCGGGGAGGACACCTACGTCGGCTGCACGGCCTGTGACTACGCGGCCAACACCGAGGCGGTGGTGATCCGTGCCCCGGCCGCCGGTGACCCGGACGCGCATCCCGCCACGGCGGTGCACGACACCCCGGAGACACCGACCATCGCGGCCGTGGTGGAGGTGGCGAACAACCGCGCGCTCGCCGGCCGCACCGACTGGACCGCGGCGGACACGCTGAAGAACGTGGTGCTGGCCGTTCGCCGGCCCGGTGCCGAGCGGGCCGACCTGCTGGTCGTCGGCCTGCCCGGAGACCGCGAGGTGGACCTGAGACGGCTCGGGGCGGTGCTGGCCCCGGCCACCGTGGCCGTGTTCGACGACTGGGCCGCGCATCCGGAGCTGGTCCGGGGCTACCTGGGGCCGCAGATCCTGGCCAAGCACGGCATCCGTTACCTGGTCGACCCCCGGGTGGTCGCCGGCACGGCGTGGCTGACCGGGGCCAACGAGCCGGGGCGGCACGCCACCGACGTGGTGTGCGGGCGCGACTTCGTGCCCGACGGCACCATCGAGGCGGCCGAGGTGCGGCCCGGCGACCCCTGCCCGTCCTGTGCCGACGGTGAGCTGACCATGCGGCGCGGCATCGAGGTGGGGCACGTCTTCCAACTCGGCCGCCGGTACACCGACGCGTTCGCGGTGGACGTGCTCGGCCGCGAGGGCAGGCCGGTCCGGCCCGTCATGGGCTGCTACGGCATCGGCGTGTCCCGGGCGGTCGCCGCCGTGGCCGAGCAGCACCACGACGACCGAGGGCTGGTCTGGCCGGCCGCTGTCGCGCCGTGCGACGTACACCTGGTGGTGGCCGGGAAGGGGCCGCAGCTCGACGCGGCGCTCGACCTCGGCGGACGGCTGGCCGACGCCGGCCTGCGGGTGCTCGTCGACGACCGGGCCACCGTCTCCGCCGGGGTGAAGTTCACCGACGCCGAGCTGATCGGCATCCCGCGCGCCGTCGTGCTCGGCCGCCGGCTGGCCGACGGGTACGCCGAACTGCGCGACCGGGCCACCGGTGAGCGCACCGAGCTGCCGCTCGATGCGGTCGTCGAGCGCCTGCGCGACGAGCTTGCCGCGACGCGCCGCAACCGGGTGTAGCGATCGTGCCACCGGGTACCGCAATTGGATCGACCGAGGCGTTTCGGAGGCTCTCATGTACCGCGTCAGTGACGTGATGACCAAGCAGGTCGTCTACCTTCCCGCAGAGACCCCGTTGGACGAGGCGGCCCGGGTGATGAAGGAGTCGGACATCGGCGATGTGGTGGTGACCGACGGCGCCACGCTCGCCGGCATGCTGACCGACCGCGACATCGTGGTACGCGCCGTGGCCGAGCGCGCCGACCCGGGCACGACCACGATCGGGTCGATCATCACCCGCGAGGTCGTCATGATCGAGCAGCACTGCACCGCGAACGAGGCGGCGGCGCTGATGCGCGAGCGCAACATCCGGCGCGTGCTGGTGTGCGACAGCGACCGCAAGCTGGTCGGCATCGTCTCCCTCGGCGACCTGGCCATGCAGCTGGACCCCCAGTCGGCCCTCAGCGACATCAGCGAGGCCGCCCCGAACTCGTGAAAGGCGGGGCCCCTTCTTAACGCCTTCGGTAGAGAAGGGGCCTCTTCTCACCACCAGGCGGGCGGATAGCCTCGACCCATGCCCGAGATGCCGACCAAGCTGGCCGAGATCGTCGACGAGTTCGCCGCCGCCCCGCGCGACGTCGTGTTGGAGATGCTGCTGGAGTTCGCCGACGTGATCCCGCCCCTGCCGGAAGGAGTCGACCGGGAGGAGCTGGAGCAGGTCCCGGAGTGCCAGACCGCGTTCTTCCTGCGCGCCGAGGTGAACCCGGACCGCACGGTGAACACGGTCTTCGACTGCCCGCCGGAGGCGCCGACCACCCGGGCGTTCGCCGGCATCCTCGCCGAAGGGCTGGCCGGGGCGAGCGCCGAGCAGGTGCTGGCCGTGCCGGACGACCTCTACCAGCGGATGGGCTTGGCCCAGGCGATCAGCCCGCTCCGCGTGCGCGGCGGCACGGCCATCCTGGCCCGGCTGAAGCGGCAGGTCCGGGAACAGATCGCCTGACCGGCGGGTTGTCGCTGGTCATGGAGATCGAGATCTACGCCGACGTCGTCTGCCCCTGGTGCTGGATCGGCAAGCGCCGACTCGAACAGGCACTCGACTCGTACGACGGCGAGGTGACCGTCCGGTTCCGGCCGTTCCAGCTCGACCCGACGCCGGTCGCCGAGCCGAGGCCGCTGCTGGACGCGCTGGGCGACAAGTTCGGCGGCCGGGACAAGGCCGAGGGCATGGCCGCCCACGTCTCCGGCGTCGCCGCCGGCGCGGGGCTCGATCTGCGGTTCGACCGCGCGGTGGCGGCGAACACGTTCGACGCGCACCGACTGGTGCGGTTCGCCACCGAGCACGGTCGGGCCGCCGAGACGGTCGAGCGGCTCTACCGGGCGCACTTCTTCGACGGCCTCGACGTCGGCTCGATCGACGTACTCGTCACGCTCGCCGGTGAGGTCGGGCTGGACGAGGACGAGGCGCGCCGCTACCTGACGTCGAACCTCGGTCGCCGCGAGGTGGCCGCCGAGCTGAGCGCCGCGCACCAGCTCGGCGTCTCCAGCGTGCCGACGTTCGTGCTGGCCGGGAAGTACGCGGTCACCGGCGCCCAGGAGCCGGAGACGCTGCTCGCCGCGTTGCGCGAGGTCGAGCAGCGTGAGGCGGCCGGGTGATGTTTCACGTGGAACAAGATCGATGCCAGTGAGCGGCTAGGCCGGTCGGGCCAGGCCGTCCACCACCTGCGCTCCGGGCAGCGCGCCGAGCGCCGGCCCGGGCAGGGCGATCTTGCTGTGACGTACGCCCGATCCGATGATCACGTGCGGCGTGGCGATCACCCGCGCGTCGACCAGAATCGGCCACTCCTCGGGCAGCCCGATCGGGGTGATCCCGCCGTACTCCATCCCGGTCAGCTCCACCGCCTCGGCCATCGGCGCGAAGCTCGCCTTGCGGACGTCGAGCAGCTTGCGGACCACGCCGTTCACGTCGGCGCGGGTGGTGGCGAGCACGATGCAGGCGGCGTACCGGGTCTCGCCGCCACGCTTGCCGGCGACCACCACGCAGTTGGCCGACTCCGCCAACTCCACCTCGTACGCCGCGCAGAAGGCCGCGGTGTCGGCCAACTCGGCGTCGATCGGGGCGACCAGCACCTCGTCCACGTCGACCGGTGCTTCGTCCGGCCACCGCTCCACCGCTGCGGCGACCGGCGGAGCCAGCAGGTCCAGCCGGAGGCGGGCCGGCTCGGTCTTCAGCGTCCCCATCACGGGTGCGATCCTCGCACCTGTGCGGAGAATCCGCTCGCCAGCGTGTTAAGCGGGGCCCCCTGCTATGCAGAATGCGTTAAGAGGGGGCCCCTCCTTACACCTCGGTGAGCTGGCGGCGTTGCAGCGGCTCCGGGCGGTTCGCCTCGGCGTCCTGGATGCCGTGCCGGACCCCGACCCGGATCACGCCGTAGAGGAAGACGAAGCCGAAGACGTAGAGCACCACGGTGGCGACAAAGACCAGCATGGGGTCACGGTAGGTCGACGGCGGACGCGACCGGCTCTCGTCTTCGCCCCGTTCCCCCGTACGGGTCCGGTCAGCCCGCTGCCGACGGGGACACCCGGCCGGCGAGCACCAGACCGAGCAGGCCGCAGCCGGCCGCGACGGCGAGCGTGGCCGCGTAGCTGGCCGGGCCGGGCGACGAACCAGCGGCCAGCACCGCCCCGGTCAGCGCCAACACGGTGGCCGCCGCCAGCGAGTCGCCCAGTTGCAGCGCCGAGGAGTTCCGGCCCTGCTCGGCCGGGGCGGACAGCCCCAGCGTGAGCACCGACAACGAGGGGTAGAGCAGCCCCATGCCGAGGCCGGCGACCGCCCAGGCGGACACCGCGAGCGCCACCGGAACTGCCGGCAGCAGCGCCGACGCGACACCCGCCGTACCGACCGCGATGCAGGCCAGCCCGGCCCGGGGCAGGCTGGCGGCGGACCGGGGAGCGGCGATCCGCCCCTGGAACCAGGAGCCCACCGACCAGGAGAGCGCCCCGACGGTGAGCACCAGACCGGCACCGGTGGGCGTGAACCCGCGTTCTCGGGAGAGCATCAGCGGGATCACCACCTCCGCGCCGACGAACGCCGCCGACGCCAGCCCGCGCAGGCCGATCACCGTCGGCAGCCCGCGCGCCGCCCGCAGGAACCCGGGCGGCAGCAACCGGGGTACGCAGGCGAGCATCCCGGCCAGCGCCACGCCGATCAGGCCGACGGCGTACGCGCCGCGCTGCTGCCCCCCGTAGTGCAGCAGCGCGGCGCTCGCGCTGGCGCCGCAGGCCCAACCCACCCGGGCCAGCGCGCCGACCGGCGGCCGGGTCGGCACCACGCCGGCCAGCGTCCGCAGCCCCGGCTGGATCAGCAGCACCGCCGGCACCGCGACCGCCGGCACCGCGAGGAACACCCAGCGCCAGCCCAGGTGCTCGACGATCAGGCCGGCCAGCGCCGGACCGACGAGCGACGGCACCACCCAGGCCGCCGCGAAGGCGGCGAACATCCGCCGTCGCAGCCGCTCCGGGTACGCGTGCCCGACGATCACATAGAGCGCCACGGAGAGCAGACCGGAGCCGAAGCCCTGCACCACCCGCCCGACGACAAGCGTCCCCATGCTGGTGGCGGCGCCCGCCACCGCCAGCCCGGTGACGAACCAGGCGACCCCGTGCCACATCGCCGGCCGGGGTCCGCGCGCGTCGCACCAGATGCCGGACGCCACCATCGCCACCACGCCGGAGGCGAACGGGCCGCCGAAGGCCAGCGCGTACAGGCCGAGACCGTCCAGGTGACGCGCGACCGTCGGCATGGCGGTGCCCACCGCGAGCGCCTCGAACGCGAGCAGCGACACCAGGGCGACGCTGCCCACGGTCATCGCCCGCAGGCGTGGCGACCAGAGGTCCCGGTCCTCCGCTACGGCGGTGGCGGCGGCGATTGTCATGCACCCAGCCTGCGACCTCAACCGCGGTTGAGGTCAACTGTGGGCCCGGTCTCGTCAGGCGGTCTCCAGCGCCTCGCCCACGCCCTTCACCAGGCCGGAGAAGTGCTGGTCGGCCAGGACGTGCCCGGCGGTGATGACCAGGGCCAGCGGCCACTCGATGACCTGCAACGCGGTGAGCACCCCGATGCCGGCGTAGTAGGCCAGCTTGTCCGGCGGGGGCACCGCCACCTCACCCAGCAGCGGCACGTCCACCCGCCGGCTGTACGCCCTGACCATCTCCCGCGATCCGCTCAGATGTCGGGTCAGTGTGCTCATCCCAGCCTCCCCGGTTGCGACGTCGGCATCGACCCGATCGGCATTCCACCGCCCCCGTCGTCCATGCGCCGGGCAGTGGGGAAACTTCCCCCTCCCGGAGGGCATAACGGACGCCGCGCCGGGAAGTCGGGCCACCGGGACGAGTCCGGGAGGCGAGATGGCGTACGGCTTCGCCGGTCTCCTGCTGTCGCCGGCCGCCGTTCCGGACGCGGTCGCGCGGGTCGCCCGTACCGTCGGTTCGGTCCTGCCCGGCGCCGCCGTGCCGACCGGGGTCACCGAGGCGGCGGGCGCGGTCGGCACGGCCGCCACCCGGCTGGCCCGGGTGGCCGGCCTGACCCGCCGTCGGGTGTGGTCCGCCGACGGCCGGCACCACATCGAGGTGCACGGTGTCTGTCAGGACGGCGGGGACCGGCTGGCCCGGCAGGTCGAGGCGGCGCTGGAGGCGGTGCCCGGCGTGGCCTGGGCGCGGGTGAACGCGCCGTCCGGCCGGGTGGTGGTGGCGACCCGGGAGCCGGCGCCGAAGCTGCGGGACCTGATCGACACGGTGGCGCGCGCCGAGCACACCTGCCCGTACGAGCCGGACCCGGAGATCCCGCCGCCGCATCCGCCCGAGGAAGGGCCGCGCACCCCTCGTACGCTCGGCGCGTTGGCCTCCGACGCGCTCGGCCTGACCATCTCGGCGGCCACCCGGATCCTGCCGTTCACTCCGGTCCCCGGGGAGGTCGCGGGACTGCTGAACGCGGTCGACCTGCACCCGAAGCTGCACGCGCTCGCCGACCGGGGCCTCCGCGCCGACCCCCGGGCCGAGGTGGTCTTCCCGCTGGTCGAGGCGGTGGTGCAGGGTCTCACCGGAGGCTGGGCCGGCATCGTGCTCGACGGCGCGCAGCGGGTGGTGCAGTGGGGTGAGGCGCGCGCCCAGCTCGCCGCCTGGAGCCGCGCCGAACCGAGGCTGACCGGCGACCCGGACCGGGCGGTCGCCCGGGTGCCGGACGGTGAGCGTCCCTGCCCGGTCCCGGACGGCCAGGCCGAGCGTTACGTCCAGCGGATGCTCGCGGCGGGCGCGGCGGCCGGCGCGGCGGCGGTTCCGTTCGCCGGCGGCAAGCGGGCCGCCGCGCTGGCGCTCTCCGCGCTGTCCAAGGCGCCCGGCAGCGGTCGCGAGGGCTACGCGGCGCAGCTCGGCCGGATGCTGGCCCGGCGTGGCGTGATCGCGATGGACCGCAGCGTGCTGCGCGAGCTGGACCGGATCGACACGGTGCTGCTGGACGCGGCGGTGCTCGGCTCGGACCGGGGCGTGCTGGCCGACCTGGCGCCGCTGCCCGGCGCCGACACCGGCCAGGTGGCCGCCCGGGCGTTCGCCCTCTTCGACCCGGCCGATCCGGAGGCGGTACGCGCCGACGACGGCTGGCAGATCGGGCCCCTGGACCGCCTGGCCGCCGAGGACCCGGGGGACACCCCGGACAGCGAGCGGTTGCGCGCCGACGGTGGACGGCTGCTCGGGCTGGCCCGGGACGGTCGGCTCGCCGCCGTGCTGCGGGTCGAGCCGGAGCCCGCCCCCGGGGTGGACGCGCTGGTGTCCGCCACCCGCCAGGCCGGGTTCCGGCTCGTGATCGGTGGCGCCGAGGGCGGTGGCCCCGGCGACGCGGACCGTCGCGTACCGGGTGGCACCCGGATCGCCGACGCGGTACGCGACCTGCAACGCGAGGGCGCGGTGGTGCTGGTGGTCTCCGGCGAGCGGTCGGCGCTCGCCGCTGCCGACTGCGGACTCGGCGTGGCCGCGCCCGACGACCTGCCCCCGTGGGGCGCGCACCTGCTGGTCGGCGACGACCTGCGCGTTCCGGCCCTGCTCGTCGACGCCGCCGGGGTGGCCCGTCGGATGACCCGGCAGAACATCCGGATCGCCATGGCCGGCAGCGGGCTCGGCGCGCTCGGCGCGTTCACCGCCGACCGGCGGCAACTGCCCGGCCGGACCATGGCGGCGGTGAACGGCGCCGCCGCGGTCGCGTTCGCGCACGGTGTGTTCCGGGCGCACCGGCTGCCGGACCGCACCGGCACCCCGGTGCCCGCGCTCACCGCCTGGCATCTCATGCCGGTGGAGACCGTCCTCGACCAGCTCGGCACGCACTCCGGCGGGCTGACCGACGAGGAGGCGGACCGTCGGCGGGGTGCCGGTCCCGGCGACGGACACGGGCCGGCCGGGCTGCTCCGCGCGTTCGTCGACGAGCTGTCCAACCCGCTCACCCCGGTGCTGGCCGCCGGCGCGGTGCTCTCCGCCGCGTTCGGCTCCCTCGTCGACGCGGCGCTGGTCGGCGGTCTGGTCGGCGGTTCCGCGCTGATCGGCGCCGTGCACCAGCGCAACACCGAACGGTCGCTGGCCGAGTTGTTGTCCCGCTCGGCGGTCACCGCCCGGGTACGACGTGACGGCGCGGAACGGGTGGTGCCCGCCGAGGACCTGGTGCCGGGCGACGTGGTGAGCATCTCCTCCGGGGACGCCGTACCGGCCGACTGCCGGGTGCTGACGAGTGACGGCCTGGAGGCCGACGAGTCGTCGCTGACCGGCGAGTCACTGCCGGTGGCGAAGAGCCCCGACCCGGTGGTCGCGGCGGCGATCGCCGAGCGGCACTCGATGCTGTTCGAGGGCACCACGGTGGCCGCCGGGCACGGCACCGCCGTGGTGGTGGCCACCGGCGCGGAGACCGAGTCGGGGCGGAGCCTGGCGCTGGCCCGGCAGGCCCCGCCGGTCAGCGGCGTGGAGGCGCGGCTGGGGAAGCTGACGAACAGCGCCGTACCGCTGGCGGCCGGCTCGGCGATCGCGGTGGCCGGGGCGGGGCTGCTCCGGGGCGTACCCCTGGCCGAAACGGCGGCGACCGCCGCGAACCTGGCCGTGGCGTCGGTGCCGGAGGGGCTGCCGTTCCTGGTCAGCGCCGCGCAGTTGGCGGCGGCGCGGCGGCTGGCCGCGCACGGCGCGCTGGTCCGCAACCCGCGCACGATCGAGGCGCTGGGCCGGGTCGATGTGCTCTGCTTCGACAAGACCGGCACGCTGACCGAGGGGAAGCTGCTGCTGGCCGGCGTGGGCACCGGCGACGACCGGTACGCCCCGGCGGACCGCCTCGACGACGAGCCGCTCCGGTCGACGCTGGCCGCGGCGCTGCGGGCCACTCCGGCCGCGGCCGACCCGGACGAGTTGCCGCAGCAGACCGACCGCGCGGTACGCCGGGGCGCGAACGTGGCCGGGGTGACCGAACGCACCGGCGCGGCGGAGTGGACCGCGACCGGTGGGCTGCCGTTCGAGCCCTCCCGGGGCTACAGCGCCACGGTCGGTCGCACCGCCGACGGGTCGCTGCTCAGCGTGAAGGGCGCGCCCGAGTCGGTGCTGCCGCGCTGCGCGTCCCGGCGGACCGCCACCGGGGACCGGCCGTTGGACCCGGCCGGCCGGGACGAGGTGCAGGCCATGCTGGCCGACCGGGCCGGCGCCGGGCACCGTGTCCTCGCCGTGGCCGAGTGTCGGGTGTCCACCGACGCGGTCACCGACGAGCAGGTCGACGGCCTGGTGTTCGTGGGTTTCCTGACGCTGGCGGACGGGGTGCGGGAGAGCGCCCGTCCGGCGGTGGAGCGGATCCGGGCGGCCGGCGTGCACACCGTCATGATCACCGGTGACCATCCGGCCACCGCCGAGGCGATCGCGGCCACCATCAGCCCCGACCACGGCCAGCAGCGCGTGGTGACCGCGACCGACCTGGACCGGCTCGACGACGGCGCGCTCGCCGAGCGGCTGATGGCCACCGACGTGGTGGCCCGCTGCACGCCCGCGCACAAGGTCCGGATCATCCAGGCGTTGCAGCAGCGGGGCCGGACCGTGGCGATGACCGGCGACGGCGCCAACGACGCCCCGGCGATCCGGCTGGCCGACGTGGGCATCGCGCTCGGCCAGCGGGGCACCCCGGCCGCCCGCGCCGCCGCCGACCTGGTGGTCACCGACGACCGGCTGGAGACGATCATCGCCACGCTGGTCGAGGGGCGGGCCATGTGGTCGTCCGTCCGGCACGCGTTGAGCATCCTGGTCGGCGGCAACCTCGGCGAGATCGCGTTCAGTGTGCTGACCGCCGCCTCGACCGGCCGGTCCGCGCTGACCGGGCGGCAACTGCTGCTGGTCAACCTGCTCACCGACCTCGCGCCGGCACTCGCCATCGCGGTCCGGCCACCGGCCGACGACCGCACCGACCACCTGCTGCGGGAGGGCCCCGACTCGTCGCTCGGCGCCACCATGACCCGGGAGATCGGGCTGCGCGCGGCGGCGACCACGCTGGGCGCCACCGCCGGCTGGACGCTGGCCCGGTGGACCGGCACGCAACGCCGGGCCGGTACGGTCGCGCTCGCCTCGCTGATCGGCACCCAGCTCGGCCAGACCGTGCTGGCCGGCGGCACCAGCCCGACCGTGCTGGCCGCCACCGCCGCGTCCGTCGGCGTGCTGGTCCTGGTGGTGCAGACGCCCGGGGTCAGCCAGTTCTTCGGCTGCACCCCGCTGGGCCCGGTGGGCTGGACCATCGCCACCGGTTCGGCGCTCGGCGCGACGTTCGCCAACGGCGCGCTGACCCGGCTGGTGGACCGCCTGCCGCAGCCCGGCTCGTCCTGACGGCCCTACCGCCAGGTGGCGGCCGCCCGGCTCAGCCGGTCGTTGATCGCCCGCCCGACCCCTTCGTCGGGCACCGGCTCGGCGACGATCTCGGTCACCCCGGCCGCGTCGAGCCGGTGCAACGCGTCGAAGAGCCGCGCGGCGGCCGCGGTCAGGTCACCCGCCGGCGACAGCACCTCCACCGCCGCCCAGTCGCCGTCCGCCGGTGGCTCCCGGAAGGCCAGGAATCCCCGCCGGCCGCCGTCGCGCGCGTCCGCCGCACCCAACCGCAACGGGGTACGCGGGGCGTAGTGCGCGGCCAGCGTCCCGGGCGCGACCGGCTGACCGGAGCTGCCCTGGCGGACCTCGACCGGTCCGACGGCCTCGACCAGCGCCTCGACCGGCAGCGCGCCCAACCGCAGCACCACCGGCCGCTCGCCCCGGGCGTCCACGATCGTCGACTCGATGCCGCAGCGGGTGGGCCCGCCGTCGAGCACCACGTCCACCGCGCCGCCCAGCCCGGCCACCACGTGCTCGGCCCGGGTGGGGCTGAGCTGGCCGAACCGGTTGGCGCTCGGCGCGGCCACCGGCACGCCGGCGGCGGCGATCAGCGCGCGGGCGGCCGGCTCGTCGGGCACCCGGACGGCCATCGTGTCCAGGCCGGAGGTGACGATCGGCGGGATCGTCGCCGGCCGGTCCACGATCAGCGTGAGCGGACCCGGCCAGAACCGCCGCACCAGCGCGGCCACGGCCGGCGGCACGGCGCCGACGAGCGCGGGCAGGTCGGTGGCGTCGGCCAGGTGGCTGATCAGCGGGTCGAAGCTGGGCCGCGCCTTCGCCTCGAAGATCCGCGCAGCGGCCCGGGCGTCGAGTGCGTTCGCGCCCAGCCCGTAGACCGTCTCGGTGGGGAACGCGACCAGCCCGCCGGCGCGCAGGACGGCGGCGGCCTCGTCGATGCCGCTGCCGGCCGGCAGGACACGCGGGGATCCGTTGCTCACGCTGCGACGCTAGCCTGCCCCGCTCCCCGTCCCGTCCCGGCCCCGCCGCACTGCGGTGATCATGAAGTTGGCCGCACGTTTCGTCCGTTTCACCGCCGTCAACTTCATGATCACCATGGTCAGTCGGCGGGGTGGTCCGGGTCGGGGAGAGTGGGTGCGTCGGTGGGGTAGAGGCCGGCGGCGAAGCCGTAGACCTGGTCACCGGCGCGGGGGATCTGGGCGAACCGTCGGGCCAGCGCCTGCACCTCCGTCCAGAACTCCCGCACGTCCTCGATCGGGATGCGCGCGTGCACCAGCGTGCACCGCAGCTCGTCGGCGGCGTGCGCGGCGGCGGCCTCCGCCGCGGCCTCGGCCAGCCCGTTGATCCGGGCGACGACCTGCTTGTCCTCGGGCCGGTTGAGCACGCCGACGTAGAACGTGCGCGCGACCCGGCCGTAGAAGCGTTCCTCGATGGCCCGGACCCGGCGGGTACGCACCACCCGCAGCAGGCCGGCGTCGACGAGCTGGTTCACGTGGTAGGCCACGCTGCTCTTCGGCCGGTCCACGGCGCGGGCCAGCTCGTTGACCGTGGCCGCGCGCTCCAGCAGCAGCTCCAGCAGGGTGCCGCGCAGGGGGTCGGCGAGCGCACGCAACTGCTCGGGCGCGGTGACCACGAGCAGGTCGTCGAGGTCGTAGTCCGGGACCCGCTTATTGACCGACATTTCTCGACCGTTCTAATATTCTGGTTCGTTCGATGATTACGGTCCGACAATCGGGAGTCTAGAGATGGCCGAGATCCTCCTCTTCCACCACCTGCAAGGGCTCACCGACGGCGTACGCGCCCTCGCCGACGCCCTCGGCGCCGGCGGGCACACCGTGCACCTGCCCGACCTCTTCGACGGCGAGCGTCCGGCCAGCGTCGAGGAGGGCTCGGCGCTGGTCAAACGCATCGGAAGGGACGTCCTCGACCAGCGAGCCGACCGGATCGCCGCGGACCTGCGCCCCGACCTGGTCCACGCCGGCGTCTCCTGGGGCGCCGCCACCGCCCAACGGCTCGCCCAGACCCGACCCGGCGCGCGGGCCGCCCTGCTCTACGAGGCCTGCCTGCCGGTCACCGGCGAATGGGCGCTCGGCCCCTGGCCCGACGGCGTGGCGGTGCAGGTGCACGGCATGGAGCGGGACCCGTTCTTCGGGCTGGAGGGTGACGTCGACGCCGCCCGCGAACTGGTCTCGATCGTCGGCCCGGACCGGGGAGAGCTGTTCGTCTACCCCGGTGACCGGCACCTCTTCACCGACAGCTCGCTCCCGTCGTACGACGCGGAAGCGACCGCGCTGGTGGTGACCCGCAGCCGCGACCTCCTCGACCGGTTGGGCTGACCAACGGAACTCAGCGCCCCTTCGCCAGCGCCTCCACCTCGGCGAAGCTCGCCACCCGGTCACACTCGTCGTCGGCCAGCCTGTTGATCAGCGCCTTGGCCGCCTGAGCCTGCGGAGTGGTGGGCAACGCGCCCGCGACCAGCTCCGGCAACGCCAGCTCGTAGCCCACGCGCGCCCGGGAGGCGGGACACGTCAGTCGGTCGAGCGCACCGTCCACCGTCCGCCAGTCGTACGCCGCAGGATCGTCCACGACCAGCCAGGCCAGCTCGGTTTCCTCCGGGGACCCGGGAGCCACGTCCAGCTCGCGCAGTAGCAGCTCCCAGGCACCACGGATCTCTCTTTCCAGCCCCGCCACGGTGTCGGCCAGCAACGGACTTCGCCAGACGGGCACGGACGTTACCTGTACTGCGCGATCTGGATGAGGTTGCCGCAGGTGTCGTCGAACACGGCGGTGGCCACCGGACCCATGTCGACCGGCGCCTGCGTGAACAGCACGCCGAGCTGCCGCAGCCGGTCGTGCTCGGCCGCCACGTCGTCCACCGCGAACTGCGTGAACGGGATGCCGTCGGCCGCCAGGGCCTCCTTGAACGCCTTGGCGGCCGGGTGGGCCTCCGGTTCCAGCAGCAGTTCGACCCCGTCGGGAGCGTCCGGCGAGACGACGGTCAGCCAGCGGTGCTCGCCGGTCGGCACGTCCGTCTTCTTCACGAAGCCCAGCACGTCGGTGTAGAAGCGCAGGGCCTTCTCCTGGTCGTCGACGTACACGCTGGTCAGGTTGATTCTCATGGGGTCTCCCGGGTGGGTTCGGGCCTGAGCCACCGCTCGGTGATGGCACGCAGCGGCCGGGTGTCGAGGTGGTGGAACTTGTACCGGCCCTGCCGGCGCGTGACGATCAGGCCGGCGGCCTCCAGGACATCGAGATGCTGGGAGATCGCCTGCCGGGACGAGCCGACCTGGTGCCGGGTGGCCAACCGACCGCAGATCTCGAACAGCGTCTGACCGTCGCGCTCGGTCAGCTCGTCGAGGATCAGGCGGCGGGTGGGATCGGCCAGCGCCTGGTACAGGTCGCCCACGCCGCTCATCATAGGCAAGTGCTGACTTGCCTATCAAGCACCGGAACGGGCGCGCCCCGGCCAACTTCGGGCACCCGGGGCTGATTCGTCGCCGGTAATGTCCTCTGTTTGATCAACAACGGGGAGAACACAGGCGAGGGAAGATCCCGGCCGGCGTCCTCATGGCGCTGGCCCTGCTGATTCCAGCGGCACCGGCCATGGCACAAACGCCGTCACCCGGGCCGAACGAGGCCTGCCAGACGGTCGACCGCAAGGTGTACAAGGACGTCCGCACGATGGTCACCATCGACCTGGACACCGCCACCACCACCCAGGTACGGCTGCTGGCCAACCAGATCCTGGCCGAGGCGAACCGCGAGTCGCTGCCCGTGCTGCCCAATGCCATCCAGGAGCGACTGAACGGCACCGCCGACGATCTCCGTGCATTCCTCCGGACGGACCTGGAGAACGCCTGGTCGACGGCACTGCGGGTGTCGGTGGCCAAACGCTGACGAACGCCGGCCCCAACGTGCAGGCCGCCGCGAAGAAGGTGCTGGACGCCCCGTCCATCGACGCCTACCTGGCCTACCTGAACGACGGCCGGTACGCCGCGCGAGCGCTCGACTGCGCGTCCCAGTCCTCGCCGACGCCGCGCCCCACGCCCAGCTCGCAGCCCACGTCGAGCGCCACGCCCAGCGGCGCCACCACGACCGAGGCCCCGACCGCTGCGCCCTCCGCCAGCACGGACGCCCCCGGCGGTTCGGGCGGCGGGCTGCCGCTGACCGGTGCCGACACCGCGACCGTGGTCACCATCGGCGCTGTGCTTCTGCTGCTCGGCGGCGCGGGCTACCTGATCGGACGCCGACGCCGTTCCCGCTTCGTGGCATAGCTGACGCCGATGCGCCCGGCTCGACATCTCGTCGGGCCGGGCGCATCGCCTGTGGAGAGGAAGGACCCCCGCCCATCACACCGGCACGTCAGGACTTCTTATGGCGTCCTGGAACTAGCGGGGAACGGCGCAGTACGTGAGCGTGCAGTAGAGCTGGACGCTGTTGCCGCCGACCTGGCCTTCGGCGTAGAAGTCGTTGTTCGGGTACTGGTTCGCGAGGTAGATCGGCCCGGCGTACTGGGTGTACTGGCCCGCATCCTCCTTGGATCCGTACGTCACCCCGCCGCCGGCGGGCACCCTGACGAGCGTCGCCCTGGTGTATCGCGTCGTGCCGGTGGTGTTGAACGTCACCGCACACATGGTGTTGCTGTTCCGGTGCTTCGAAACCACGAGACGGCCGTTGAGGAATTCGTGTGCCTCGATGCGAACGTACTCCGAGCCACCACAGATTTCCGGGCCGGTCGCCGCGTGCGCCGGGGTCGCAATCCCTCCGACGAGGAGAACCGTGGCAAGTGCGGTCGCGGCCCCACCAGCAATTTTCAAATTTTTCATGGCGAGGATTATAGGCATGACCCCTGTCGATCTGGGTAGCGTCGAGGTCGCGGCCGGCGTGCCGGGGTGGGACCCGCCGCACGTGCGCCCCGACGTCGGGCCACAGGCCCCCCTTGGCCAGGTAAACAAGACCGAACAAGATGCGCTCCGACCATGCATACAACTCGGGATGAGCTTCGCTGCACCTGACGCTAAACACGCTGAGGGCAGGCGTTCAAAACAGAAGTCCCGGTCGTTTCGAGCATTCGGGCTCAGCCCAATCTCGGCATGCTCGGCTTCCGGGCCACTTCCTCACAATTTCGCGCATCTACTCCCCAACCTGGCGCTCCTGGACGTCGTACCGGCCCGATTCCGGGCGGCGGTGTGACTGAGCGCCGGTCTTCCCGGGCTTCTCGCTCTACGCGATGAGCAAGACCGCCCTGATCGGCCCGACCAAGGCACTCGGCCGCGAACTCGGCGGCAGGGCGATCACCGTGAATCTGGTGAACCCAGGAGCCACGGAGACCGAACTGAACCCGGCCGACGGCCCCAACGCCGACACGATCAACGGGTTCACCGCCCTCGGCCACTACGCGAAGCCAGCCGACGTAGCCGCTGCGGTGGCGTTCCTCGCCAGCCCGGGCGGGCGTTACATCACCGGGGCAACAGTCAACGTCGACGGAGGCTTCACCATCTGATTCATCGGCTCACGGCCGGGCTGTCCACCCTTGCGCACGGCTACGGCCCGTTCCTTCAGCTGGAGCGGGCCGTACTTTTGCCACCTACGGGCACGTCCTGCCGGCGCGGGCTCGTCAGGCTGCCTCGGCCATCGACCGGGTTCTCGGTGAGAAGGAGTCGGCGTGACCGCTTGGCTGCACTCGGGACCGTCCGCGGATGTCGTCTGCCGCCGCGGGCTGGCCGATCAATCCGGCACGGGCGCGGCTGGATTGCTCGGCCAGTGGTCGATGATCTCATCACATTCAAGCGGGTCGGGGATATTCAAGCTTGTAGGCAGTACATATACATAGGTTGGCTTAATTAGCCAGGAAGGCGGAGAAGACGCCGCTACGCAGGCTACCCGCGCTTCGATATCAGCCGTAGCAACCGTTCGCACAACGGCCGGATCCTTGAAAAGCAGTGTCGTTTGACCATCTGCTTGATTCAGCACATAAGCAACAGCTGGATAACTGCGGCCTTTGAGTAGGACAGCCTGCGACGGGAGCCACATTCCAGCGCCGAAAATGAATATTAATGCGACGGCCCAGAAAGCAACGACAGGGCCAGCCGAGACTGCGAGGTATACTCGCCGCGCGAGTCTAGGTCGTCGCGGCGTTCTCCGCTTCTTCCGGGGCTCGCGTTGCGCCGATGCTGCTTGACCTCCTGCGATGCGAGTGCGCGAAGCATGCGCCCTGATTAGTCGGGCTATCATCGGCACGATACCGATGATAGCGAATCCAACTGGAAGCAGGAGTGCGCTTACGCTCAGAATCGTCAGCATCGCCCAGGCTTTGATTGCCAGTGGATGCCTCTCGTCGCTCCGCCCCAGCCATTCCACTGTCATCCACGATGCCGCCATGAAGATTATGGGCAGCATCACGAGGTACGTACCAAGGATCAGTGCTTGAATACTGAGCGTCGAGGCCAGTGATTTAAGCACAACGTCATCGCCCCCCGACACCACATACAGCCTGAGCGCCGCTAGCGCGATGGGCCCAATAGTTATGATCAGGCCAGCTTGCGCGGCTCGGTGCTCGGACCAGCGAAAACCTGCCGGATTTCCCGGACGCGACGCGGCCCGCTGGGTTAGGTTGCCCTCGTCCATGTTTGTCGATTATTGCAGCTCATGTCTCGCGAGACATCTGTGGTAGCGCCTGAGCTTCCATCGTTACCGTGCTCTTTGCCGCCAGCGAATGCTCCCCTCCGTCGCCATCCCGTCTGCCGCCGACCCACACACCGTGGAGCGGGCCAGGGCCAAGGCGACAAGGCGGAGCGCCCCACCGGACGAGTCTCAATGACAGTTGTCAAGCGCGGGCGTCGGCGGTCGAGGGCGGCCTGGGGATTAGAGGAAGATCGCGGAGGGCTGGTCGAGTGACTGCGCACCTGGTCAGCCCGTCCCTCGTTGTCGGATGGCGTCGGCGTCAGCAGGTGGCCTTGGCTGTACGGATGGCTGTACAGCTACAGGCCGGAGTCCTCGCCTCGCAGCACTTGGACAGCGGCCACGACGTCCGTGACGGTGCGGTCGGGCGGGGTGAGTTCCGTTGGCCACTCCTTCCCTCGGCTGACCCACAGGGTGGCAAGCCCTGCCGCGCGGCCACCCTCGACATCAAGCACAGGGCTGTCACCGATCGCCCAGCCCCCGCCCCGCAGATCGAGGCCGCACTCACGGGCCGCTGCCTCGAAGATCTCGCGTGCTGGCTTCCGGATGCCCAACTCCCCGGACACTGCCCAGGCATCGACGCACTGGTCCAGCCCGGTACGCCTGATTTTCCCTAGCTGGTTGTCGGCCTGGCCGTTGGTCACGATCGCGACCGTCCAGCCCTCGTCGCGCAGTAGTCTCAGCGACGCCCGCACTTCTTGAGGACATCTCACCAGTTCCGGCATCCGATGTCGGTACTGCCTCCATGCTTCATCCACCGAGGCTGCCAGGCCGAAACGCTCGGTCACCTCGCCGAAGAACCAGTCGCGGGGCACGGCCCCGTCCTGATCCGTAGCGATCAGCCAGGCCAACGCGTCGTCCGGCAGTTCGCGATCGGCGCAGAACTCGACCGCCCAACGTCGGAATGCCTCCGAACGGTCCACGAGCGTGTTGTCGAGATCGAAGAGCGCCAACCGCTGCATGGTCAACAACCGTACCGGGCGGGTAAAGCCGCTGGGGTGCCCTACCGGCGCATCGCGGAGTTGACCGGCTACTCCCGCTCAGCGATCAGCCGCTGGGGCCAGCCCACCAACGGTGGTCACGAGGTGACAGCCACATAGAGAAGTGCGGCCACGTCCGCTGCAACGAACGTGACCCCGTGACCGATTCGAAGGAGTCCAAGCCATGTCGAATCAGCCCTCCACCATCCTGGTCGAGACCGAGCAAGGATGGCAGCCCTGGCTGGTGTGTACCGACTGCTCAGGCAACGGCGGACGCAACGAGTGGGTGTACGTGTCGTCGGAGACTACGACCGAGGTTCTTAAAGTGGATCCCCTGCCGGTCGTGTCGTGCCGGGCCGTGGGAGGTGGCCGTCCCTGACGACATCCAGGTCGAAGGTCCCCGGTCCTGGCAGGGACTATTCACCTGGACCGGGGAGGGCTGTCACCAGCGGGACGAGGTGCTTAGCTGCGTGAACGCCGATCGGCACGGGCTCGCCGCCACACGGATGAGCCGCTTGGCTGTACGGATGGCTGTACTCGGGACTGAGATCAACCGAGAAAAGTGCTGGTGGAGCCCAGGGGACTCGAACCCCTAACCCCTGCCTTGCAAAGGCAGTGCTCTGCCAGTTGAGCTAGGGCCCCGAGGCGGCGCTCAGCGCAGGTCGGGAGCGGTGGTCGCCTCGTGCCACAGGGCGCGCTCGTCGTTCGACGCCTTGACCTTCTTGGCCACGACGGCGGCCACCCCGACGATACCGGCCAGGATCAGGAGCTTCTTGAACATGGGATTGACCCCTTGCGCTCGACTACCGTCGGACGATGTGCGGTGGGGCTAGCTGGAATCGAACCAGCGACCTCAGAGTTATCAGCTCTGCGCTCTAACCGACTGAGCTATAGCCCCGCGTGGCGACGAGCAAGGTTAACCCATGCCCGCCAGCGCGCCCAAATCGGGGGCCCGTGGCGGAAGCACCCGCGCCGTCCCGAACCTACCCGGACGCACGACGCCGGGGCGACCGCTTTACGCGGTGCCCCGGCGTCATCGAATCAGTCCCGCTCGGCGAGCGTCAGCTCGATCCCGCCGACCAGGTCGGCGCAGACGTTGTAGACGAACGCGCTCAGCGTGGCCAGCGCGGTGAACAGCACCACGTTCACCAGGCCGATCAGTGCGGACGTGAGGATCACGCCCTTCGCGGTGATGCGGAACCCGCCGCCGCCCGAACCGCCGCCGGCGTTCACCAGGTCGGTCAGGCTGTCGTTGACGCTCTTGAACACACCCATCGCGTCGAGCGCGAGGTAGAGCACCGACGTGGCCACCACCACCACGATGAAGAGCACCACCGAGACCGCGAAGGCGAACTTCATCACGGACCACGGGTCGATGCGCTTCAGGTTCAACCGGGCCCGGCGCGGCCCGCGCGAAGCGGCCGAACCGACCGAGGTACGCGCGGCGCGTACCGCCTCACCCACGCGCGCGGCGCCGACCGCCGCCGCGCCGCTGATGCCCGGCGGCAGGCCGCCCCCGTTGGCGGGACGCCCCGGGTTGCCGCCGGCCGGTCCGGTGGCCTCGGGTGCCCCCTTCGGGGCGGTGCCCAGGCCCGCGCCGATGCGCGGCTGCGTGCCGGTGGTGCCGGTGGAGGCCCGGGCGGCGGCCGTCGGCCTGGCCGGCGGTGTGTTCGTGGCGGGCTTCGCCGCGGCCGGAGCCGCGAAGCCGTCGGCCGACGTCGGCGCGTCGATCTTGGTCTCGGTCGCCTCGCGGGACTCCGAACCGTCGGTCGGCTTGTCGGGAGGCGGGGCCATGCCGGGGGCCCGGGTGAACTTCGGGGCAGGCGCGTCGGCGGGGACCGTGGCCCGACCCACGGCCGCACGGCCGGTCGCTGGTGTACCGCCCTGTGCGGCCTCCTCGTCGACCGGGGTGGCCGAGGTCCCCTTGTTCCCCGACTTCGCCTGTGTCTCCGTCATCAACTAGTCCTGTTCGTCAGGCTCGTCGGCATTGCGAGCAATCGCCACGATAGTCACGCCGTCCGGAAGGTCCATCAGCTTGACCCCCATTGTGTTCCGGTCACGCGTACGGCGTACAGGCTTCACCGGAGTCCGGATGACGCCGCCGTTGCTCGTGATGGCGAACAGCTCGTCCTCCGGATCGATCACGACCGCGCCGACCAGACCACCGCGTCGCTCGGTGATCTTCGCAGTCAGCACGCCCTTACCTCCCCGGCCCTGGACCGGGTATTCCTCGATCGGGGTACGTTTCGCGAACCCCCCGTTCGTCGCCACCAGCACGTCCAGGCCCTCCCGGACGACCTCGACGGCGAGCAGCTCGTCCTCACCGCTGAAGCGCATGCCGATCACCCCCGAGGTGGCCCGGCCCATCGGACGCAGCGCCTCGTCGGTGGCGTTGAAGCGGATCGCCTGCGCGTTCTTGGAAACCAGCAACAGGTCGTCCTCCGGCGCCACCAGAACCGCACCGACCAGCTCGTCCTCATCGCGCAGGTTGACCGCGATGATGCCGCCGGAACGGTTGGAGTCGAACTCCTCGAGCCGCGTCTTCTTCACCAGGCCGTTCTTCGTGGCCAGTACCAGGTAGGGCGCCACCTGGTAGTTCGGGATTTCGATGATCTGCGCGATCTGCTCGTCCGGTTGGAACGCGAGCAGGTTGGCCACGTGCTGGCCCTTGGCCACCCTACTGGCCTCGGGAAGCTCGTACGCCTTCGCCCGGTAGACCCGACCCTTGTTCGTGAAGAACAGGATCCAGTCGTGGGTAGAGCATACGAAGAAGTGGCTCACGATGTCGTCCTGCCGGAGCGTCGCCCCGCTCACGCCCTTGCCGCCACGCCGCTGCGACCGGTACAGGTCGACCTTGGTCCGCTTCGCGTACCCGGTGCGGGTGATCGTCACGACCACGTCCTCGCGGGCGATGAGGTCCTCCATCGAGACCTCGCCGTCGAACGGCACGATCTTGGTGCGCCGGTCGTCGCCCCACTTCGCGACGATCTCGCCCAGCTCGTCGGAGACGATCTTCCGCTGCCGCTCCGGCTTCGCCAGGATGTCCTTGAGGTCGGCGATCTCCACCTCAAGCTTGGCCAGGTCGTCCAGGATCCGCTGCCGCTCCAGCGCGGCCAGCCGGCGCAGCTGCATGTCCAGGATCGCGGTCGCCTGGACCTCGTCGATCTCCAGCAGCCGGATCAGCCCCTGTCGGGCGTCCTCCACCGTCGGCGAACGCCGGATCAGCGCGATCACCTCGTCCAGCGCGTCCAGCGCCTTACTCAGGCCGCGCAGGATGTGCGCCCGCTCCTCCGCCTTGCGCAGCCGGAACGCGGTCCGCCGGCGGATCACCTCGATCTGGTGCTCGACGTAGTAGCGGATGAACTGCGCCAGGTTCAGCGTGCGCGGCACGCCGTCGACGAGCGCCAGCATGTTGGCGCCGAACGTCTCCTGGAGCTGGGTGTGCTTGTAGAGGTTGTTCAGCACCACCTTGGCGACCGCGTCGCGCTTGAGCACCAGCACGATCCGCATGCCGGTGCGCCCGGAGGACTCGTCCCGGATGTCGGCGATGCCGGCGAGCTTGCCCTCCTTGATCAGCTCGGCGATCCGCTCGGCGAGGTTGTCCGGGTTGACCTGGTAGGGCAACTCGCTGACCACGAGCGCCGGCCGGCCCCGCTTGTCCTCCTCCACCTCGACCACGGCGCGCATCCGGATCGAACCGCGCCCGGTCCGGTACGCGTCCTGGATGGCCTGCTGCCCGACGATCAGGCCGTAGGTCGGGAAGTCCGGGCCCTTGACGATCTCCAGCAGCGCTTCCAGCGTGGTCGCCTCGTCGGCCTCCGGGTGCTCCAGGCACCACTGCACCGCCGCGCCGATCTCCCGCAGGTTGTGCGGCGGGATCTTGGTGGCCATGCCGACCGCGATGCCCTCGGAGCCGTTGATCAGCAGGTTCGGGATCCGCGACGGCAGGATGGTGGGCTCCTTGGCCCGGCCGTCGTAGTTGTCCTGGAGGTCGACGGTGTCCTCGTCGATGTCCCGCAGCATCTCCATGGCCAGCGGGTCGAGCTTGCACTCGGTGTTGTGGCTGACGAAGCCGTCAGAGATGAAGGAGTGGTCGTCGGTGTCGACCCGAATGCTGTAGACCGGGCGCATACCCGAATTGGTGACCTCGGTCACTTCGGCGTAGTAGAACCGGCCGTCGACCAACGGCTCGACCACGTCGAGGATTCCCGGCTCGGTGATCCGGGCCGCGATCTCGTCGCGATCCCGCTCCCACCGCTCGACCCGGTCCACGTTGTGCCGGCGCAGCCAGTCGCGTTCGGTCCACCGCGTGGCGCCGTGCTCCCGGATGAAGTCGCCGACGAACGGCACCATGTCGCCGGAGAGCGCCGTGCTGCTCGCCGGCACCTGGGCCAGCTCGGACTCCAGCTTGGCCTGCTTGCGGCCGAGGAAGCCGACGTGAGCGGCGAAGATCCGGGCGTCCCGGCGGTTGGTGACCACGACCTTGATCTCGCCGTCCTCGTACCGGCACTGCCGGCTGATGACGCCGAACTCCAGCAGGAGCTGCTGCACCTCGCGGGCCAGGCGCTCGCTGCGGGTGGAGTACGAGACCTGGATGGTGTGGCGCGGCAGTAGCGACGACGAACCGTCGCCCTCGAACAGCGCCTGGAGGAAGGCCCGTTTGACCGCCGCCGTTCCGCGCCAGACGAACTCCGGTACGAACTTGGCGGCGCTGCGCGCCCCGGTCAGTTCACCGAGCACGCTCGCCCGAAGCGCGGAAAGGTTCTGCACGTCGAGTTCGTGCAGCGTGCTGCCGGACGCGATGACCCGCTCGGAAACATACCGGGGGCCGCCGACCGCGAGATCGTAGGCGGCGAGGACCCGGACGAAGAACTCCCGATCCACGTTGTTGAAGCCGGCCCGACCCTCGGACACCCAGCCCTCGGACACGAACGCGCCGGCGAGGACGGCCGCCTCGACGTGCTCCAGCATCGGGTAGCCGATCTCGTCCGGCACGGTGCGCTGGAGGACCACGCGGTCACCGGGGGAAACCTCGGCGAGCAGCTTCCACAGCAGGGTCGGCACGCCGGCCACGTTCACCAGGCAGAGCACCGGGTGGTTGTGGGTGCCGGTCAGCTCGTACCCCTCGCGGGTGCGCAGCCGCAGCGTGGGGTGCTCACCGGAGTGGAAGAACTTCGAGGCGCGAACCAGGTCGCCGTTGCGATCGCGGACCTTGAGCTCAATGTCGGTCTCGCTGCTCGGCGCGGCACCAGGGACGATGTCGCCGATCCGAACACTGCCCTCGACGGTGCGAATACGGACATCTGCGGTAAGGCAGTAGCGCATCGCGGCGGCCGGGTCGTTACCGGGCGAGCCGAAGTTGCCGTTGCCGTCGACAAGCGGGTAGCGCAGCGACCACGGCTGCGCCATCCGGACCAGCGCGTCGTAGATGGCCGAGTCGCCGTGCGGGTGGAACTGGCCCATCACGTCGCCGACGACGCGGGAGCACTTCACGTAGCCGCGGTCCGGCCGGTAGCCGGAGTCGAACATGGCGTAGAGAATCTTGCGGTGGACCGGCTTGAGCCCGTCCCGCACGTCCGGCAGGGCGCGCCCGACGATGACGCTCATCGCGTAGTCGAGGTACGAGCGCTGCATCTCGACCTCGAGGCCGACCGGCTCGATGCGGTCGTGCTGGACGACCGCGGCCAGTGTCTCCGGGGCCTCCGGCTCGTTCGGGGTGGACTCGGGAAGATCGGTCACTGTTAACCCTTATCAGACTCAGAGTCGTGATCTAGCTGTGGATAACGGCTGTGGAAAGCGGCCAGGCTGTGGATAACTCTGTGGACCACCGGGCCGGTCGGTGGATCTCCGGCCGGCCCGGGCACGTGTCCGTCAGATGTCCAGGAACCGCACGTCCTTGGCGTTGCGCTGGATGAACGACCGGCGCGCCTCGACGTCCTCGCCCATCAGAACGCTGAACAGCTCGTCCGCGGTGGCGGCGTCGTCGAGCGTGACCTGGCGCAGCGTACGGGTGGCCGGGTTCATCGTGGTCTCCCACAGCTCCGGGTAGTTCATCTCGCCGAGGCCCTTGAACCGCTGGATGTCGTCCGGCTTGGCGTTGGCCTTCTTCTGCTGGCGCAGCGCGATCAGCCCGTCGCGCTCCCGGTCGGAGTACGCGTACTGGGCGTCGTCGCCCTTCTTGTTCCACTTGATCTTGTAGAGCGGAGGGGCGGCCAGGTAGACGTGGCCCAGCTCGACGAGCGGTCGCATGAAGCGGAACAGCAGGGTGAGCAGCAGCGTCTGGATGTGCTGGCCGTCCACGTCCGCGTCGGCCATCAGCACCACCTTGTGGTAGCGCAGCTTCTCCATGTCGAAGTCGTCGTGGATGCCGGTGCCGAGCGCGGTGATCAGCGCCTGCACCTCGTTGTTCTTCAGCACCCGGTCGATCCGGGCCTTCTCCACGTTCAGGATCTTGCCGCGGATCGGCAGGATCGCCTGGGTACGCGGGTCACGCCCCTGCTTGGCCGAGCCGCCGGCCGAGTCGCCCTCGACGATGAAGACCTCGGACTCGCGCGGGTCGGTGGACTGGCAGTCGGCCAGCTTGCCCGGCATCGAGCCGGACTCCAGCAGCGACTTGCGCCGGGCCAGCTTGCGCGCCTGCTGCGCGGCGATGCGGGCCCGGGCGGCCTGGGACGCCTTGGTGATGATGATCTTCGCCTCGGCGGGGTTGCGGTCGAACCAGTCGACAAGCGACTCGTTGCAGACCCGCTGGACGAAGCCCTTGACCGGGGTGTTGCCCAGCTTGGTCTTGGTCTGCCCCTCGAACTGCGGGTCGGTCAATTTGACCGAGATGATCGCGGCCAGACCCTCGCGGATGTCCTCACCGGAGAGCCGCTCGTCGCCCTTGAGCAGCTTCTTCTCCGCGCCGTAGCGGTTGACCACGCTGGTCAACGCGGCCCGGAAGCCCTCCTCGTGGGTGCCGCCCTCGTGGGTGTTGATGTTGTTGGCGAAGGTGTAGACCGACTCGCCGTACGACTCGTTCCACTGCATGGCGATCTCGACCGACATGCCGGTCTCCTCGGCGCCGAACTCGACCACCGTCTTGTGGATCGGGCTCTTCGACGCGTTGAGGTGCCGGACGAAGTCGGCGATGCCGCCGTCGTAGTGGAACGTGACCTCGCGGGGCTTGCCCTCCTCGTCCTCCGGCACCCGCTCGTCCAGCAGGTGGATGGTGAGGCCGCGGGTGAGGAAGGCCATCTCCTGGAGGCGTCGGTAGATGGTGTGGAAGTCGAAGTCGACGGTCTCGAAGACGTCCGGGTCGGGCCAGAAGGAGACCGCGGAACCGGTCCGATCGGTCGCCTCGCCCTTCTCCAGCGGGGTCGGCTTCGACTGGTTGTAGCGCTGCCGCCAGACGAAGCCGTCCTTGTGGATCTCCACGGCCATCCGGCTGGAGAGCGCGTTGACCACCGAGACGCCGACGCCGTGCAGGCCGCCGGAGACCGCGTACGCCTTGCCGTCGAACTTGCCGCCCGCGTGCAGCACGGTCAGTGCGACCTCGACACCCGGCTTCTTCAGCTTGGGGTGCAGGTCGACCGGGAAGCCCCGGCCGTTGTCGGTGACCCGGACGCCCCCGTCGGCCAGCAGCACCACGTCGATGGTGTCGCAGTAGCCGGCCAGCGCCTCGTCCACCGCGTTGTCGACGACCTCCCACACCAGGTGGTGCAGACCGCGCTCGCCGGTGGACCCGATGTACATACCGGGCCGCTTCCGGACCGCTTCCAGGCCCTCCAGCACGGTGATGGACTCGGCGCCGTACTTCTTGTTGTCCTCCGCTGCCACGCTCGGCCACTTTCTCGCACCGGCCGCGCGTGGGCGCGGGGCGCGGGTTCGGCGGACAGGACACGACGTCGGCGTGCCCGGGCCGTGCCCGGGATCACCAGGTCACGGATCGGGTACGCCGGGCGCCGCGGTTGCCCGCGGATCGCGATCGGCTCGGACCCGATGCGGCACAATGATCAAGGGCCCTGGGGGCCCATGTCGATCGCTCCGTGCCGGGTCTTTCGTCTCGCCCCCAATCTTACTGTGCGCAGCCGACCAAACCGCCACTCGGCACCCCTGGAGAGGCGGCTGAGAATGCCGTAGCCGGACGAACCTCGCTGCCCGCGACTCCCCCTACACGCCACCGGCACCCGCCGTGCCATCGGCCACCGCGACCGGTCCGGGCCGCCGGGTCGGTGATCGGCGGTTCGCGGGCCGGGGGTCGCGGTGGAACGCGACGTGCCGTACCTTTTGCGGCGCCGCCGTTGCGGTCTTGATCTTTCGCGCCCGGACCGGGGACCATCGCCTGGATGGTCCGACAGACGCTTGGTGAGAGGTGACGCCAGATGGGGCTGGACAACGTCGCGGTGCACTGGCCGCGTACCGGCCGCTTCTACGATCCGGTCGCGCCGGCTGAGTTCGTGGACTTCGGCGAAATCGTGGACATGCCACGCATCTCCGCCCCGACCGCCGCGCTCGCCGAGTTGATCGCGAAGACCGGCACGGTGCGGGCGACCGCGTACACCGAACTGGTCGACCTGATCCTCGGGCTGGAGAATGTGCTCTACGCCACGGAGAACGCGGCCGAGGACGAGGACCCGGTGATCGACCCGGACGGCTGCGCCTGGATCGCCGAGGGCGTGGAGAAGTTCATCGCCCGGCACCGGCCGTACGGCGAGGCGGTCACGTTCGAGTCGGTCAGCGAGGTGCTGCGCGCGCTGCTCGGCGACGGGCGGCTGGCCGAGCAGCAGCTCCGCTGGCTGGAGAGCCGGCTCGACAAGCTGCGCGACGACAGCGGTGATCCGCCGCAGTGGAACTTCACCTGCGCCGAGCTGAGCGTGCTGGCCGCGTTCTACCGGCGCTGCGCGGAGCGGGGCTTCGCGGTCTACGCCGACGTGTAGCAGCCGCTCGGGTCAGCCGTAGGTGTCCCGGGGGCCACGGCCGCGTACCCGCCGGGGGCCGCGCGACCAGGACGGCGCGGCCGGGCCGTGGATGTGCAGCTTGCGCACCACGTTGTGGCCGACCTCGCTGGCGATCTGCTTGAGCAGCGAGCCGGCCAGCAGCCGCAACTGGGTGGCCCAGGCCGTCGAGCGGGCCTCCACGGTCAGCTCGCCGTTCTCCAGCTTCACCGGGCGGCTGTGCTGGGCGACCTCCGCGCCGACCACCTTCTCCCACGCGCCGAAGACGGTCGCCTCGGCCGCCGGCTGCTGCCAGCCCCGCGCCTTGACCAGCTTGTCGAGCACCGCGCCGAGCGGCTGCGGGTCACGCGGATCCGGGCCGGGCCCGGAGTAGCCGCGCAGCCGCTTCTCACCGTCGCCACGGACCGCGCTGCGTCGTCGGGGGCCGGCCGCGGCCTGGCGCCGGGCCTTCGCCGCGTCCAGCACCGCTCGGGCCAGCTCCGGCCCGGCCGTGCCCTCCGTCGCCGGGCCCGGTTCGCCGTCCGCCGGCTTCCCGGGGGTACGCGCGGAAGGCTCGCCCCGGCCGCCACGTGCCGCCGTCGCGCCGTCGCGTCCCGGCCCCAGTCGGGCCGGCGGGAGCCGGACCTCGTCGTCATCCGGCACGTCGCACCGTCCCCTCGCCAACCGTGTAACGGGCACCGCGCAGCGTCACCGGCACGTCGTCGTCCACCGCGCAGGTGACCAGGAGCTGGCTGGCGCCGCCGACCAGCTCGGCCAGGCGTTCCCGCCGGCCGGTGTCCAGCTCGGCGAAGACGTCGTCGAGCACCAGCACCGGCTCGATCCCGTCGGCGCGCAGCAGGTCGTACCCGGCCAGCCGCAGCGCCAGCGCGTAGGACCAGGACTCGCCATGGCTGGCGTACCCCTTGACCGGCAGCGGGCCGAGGGTGAGGGCCAGGTCGTCACGGTGCGGACCGACCAGCGTGGTGCCGCGTTCGATCTCGGCGGCGCGGCCCGCGGCGAGCGCGGCGGTCAGCGCCTCGGCCAGCGCCGGCCGGTCGGCGGCCGGTTCGGGCAGGTCGACCGACGGCCGGTAGGTGATCCCGGCCGCACCCCGGCCGGCCGCCACCGCGTCGTACGCCTTGGCGACGTGCGGGGTGAGCGCGGCGACCAGTTCCAGCCGGCCGGCGAGCAGGTCGGCCCCGTGCTGCGCGAGGTGGGCGTCCCACACGGTGAGCGTGGACAGGTCACCGCCACGGGAGCCGCCGGTCTTGCGGGCCAGGTACGCGGAACGCAGCAGCGCGTTGCGCTGCTTCACCACCCGCTCGTAGTCGGCGCGGACACCGGCGTAGCGGGGTTGGCGGCTGACCAGCAGGTCGTCCAGGTAGCGGCGGCGTTCGCCCGGGTCACCGCGGACGAGTTCCAGGTCCTCCGGCGCGAAGAGCACCAGCCGCAGCGCGCCGAGCACGTCCCGGGCGCGGCGGGCCGGGGAACGGCCGAGCCGGGCCCGGTTCGCCTTGCCCGGCACGATCTCCAGCTCGACGAGCAGTTCCCGGCCGTCGTGCACCACCGCGCAGCGGATCACCGCCGAGGTGGCGCCCATCCGGACCAGCGGGGCGTCCGTGGCGACCCGGTGCGAGTCCAGGGTCGCCACGTAGCCCAACGCCTCGACCAGGTTGGTCTTGCCGACGCCGTTGGCGCCGACGAGCACGCTCGGACCCGGCTCCAGGTCGACGCCGACCCGCTCGTACGAGCGGAAGTCGACCAGTTCGAGCCGGCGGACGTACACAGGCTGTGGACGCCGGTCAGCGCTTGTGGACGGCGTGCCCGCCGAACTGCTGGCGCAGCGCGGCGACGGCCTTCAGGGCGGGTGATTCGTCCTGCCGGGAGGCGAACCGGGCGAACAGCGCGGCGGTGATCACGTTGAGCGGCACGGCGAGCCGGACCGCCTCGTCGACCGTCCACCGGCCCTCGCCGGTGTCCTCGGTGTAGTCGCTCAGCTCGGCCAGCTCCGGGTCCTCGTCGAGGGCCCGGTCGAGCAGGTCGAGCAGCCAGGACTGGACGACGGTGCCCTTGCGCCACGACTTGACCACACCGGGGACGTTCGTCACCAGTTCGGACGCCGAGAGCAGCTCGAAGCCCTCCGCGTAGGCGTGCATCAGGCCGTACTCGATGCCGTTGTGCACCATCTTGGCGTAGTGGCCGGCGCCGACCGGGCCGGCGTGCACGAAGCCGAAATCGCCCTCGGGCCGGAGCGCGTCGAAGATCGGCATGAGCCGGTCGACGTGCTCCTGCGCGCCGCCGACCATCAGGCCGTAGCCGTTCTGCCGGCCCCAGACGCCGCCGGAGACGCCGACGTCGACGTAGCCGATGCCGTGCTCGTTGAGCCGCTCGGCGCGCGGGGCGTCGTCGCTGAACCGGGAGTTGCCGCCGTCGATGATGATGTCGCCCTCGCCGAGCACACCGGCGAGCTCGTCGATGGTGGCGTCGGTGACGCCGGCCGGGACCATCACCCAGATGGCGCGCGGTGCGTCGAGCTTCTCGGCCAGCTCCGCGAGGCTCGCGGCGTCGCTGAGCTCGGGGTTGCGGTCGTAGCCGACCACCTCGTGCCCGGCGGCGCGCAGCCGTTCGCGCATGTTGCCGCCCATCCGGCCGAGTCCTACCAGGCCGAGCTGCATGTGCTGCTACCTCCGTACGTCAGGGTGGTGCTGCCGGCGATCAGCGGGAGACGCGGATCGGCATGATGAGGTACCGGTACCCCGGAATGACCTCGCCATCCTCGCCGGCCGGAGAAAGGACCGCGGGCTTGAAGGCGTCGACGAACCGCAGCAGGACGTGCTGGGCACCCAGGTTGGACAGGCCGTCGATCAGGTACTGCGGGTTGAAGCCGATGGTGAGCGGGTCACCGCTGAAGGTGGCCTCCATGGCCTCGCTGGCCCGGGCCTCCTCGGTGCCGCCGGCCTCCACGACCAGGCCGTCGGCGCTGAAGCTGAGCAGCACCGGGGTGGTGCGCTCGGCGACCAGCGCCACCCGCTTGACCACCTCGATGAGGGTGGCGACCGCGACCCGGGCCTCGGCGTTGTGGTCGGCCGGGAACAGCGAGCGCACCGGCGGGTAGTTGGCACCGTCGAGCAGGCGGCTGGTGGTCCGGCGGGTGCCGCCGGAGAAGCCGATCATGCCTTCGCCGGCGCCGCCGGCGGAGAGCGCCATGGTGACGTGCCCGCCGAGCGGGCCGAGCGCCTTCGCGGTGTCGTTCAGCGTGCGGGCCGGCACCAGCGCGTTGAGGCTGATCTCCGGGTCGTCCGGGTGCCACTCCATCTCGCGCAGCGCGAGACGGTAGCGGTCGGTGGCGAGCATGGCCATGGTGCCGCCGGACAGCTCGATCCGGACGCCGGTCATCATCGGCAGCGTCTCGTCGCGGCCGGCGGCCACGGCCACCTGGGCCACGGCGGCGGCGAAGGCGGCGGCGTCGACGGTGCCGGCGCTCTCCGGCATCTCCGGCAGGGTCGGGTAGTCCTCCACCGGCATGGTGGGCAGCGTGAACCGGGCGCTGCCGCAGACCAGCTCCAGGTGGGAGCCGACGGCGGCGATGTCCACCGGCTTGGCCGGCAGCGCCTTGGTGATCTCGGCGAGCAGTCGACCGGAGACCAGTGCCGCGCCGTCCGCGTCACCCTGCACCTCGACGGTCACCTGACTGGAGACCTCGTAGTCGAAGCCGGAGACCTGGAGGTTGCCGTCGGTCACCCGGAGCATCACCCCGGCCAACACCGGCACGGAGGGTCGGTTGGGCAGGCTCTTGGCGGTCCACGCGACCGCCTCGGCGAGCGCGTCGCGCTCCACTCGGAACTTCATCAATGCCTCCGCGTCGACGTCAGCGACAACTCTCTCATGCCGACCGCTGCCACCCGTCCCGCCCGACCGTGCGGGTACCCATCGCACCTTAGGGCGCGTGGGCATCGGCTGTGCGCCCGACCCCGTGGATCCAGGTGCCCGGCCGACTGCCGACGGCAGCGCTGCGGCCCGATCCACAGGAAGTCCAACGGTGATGATTGGTTTTTGTTGTTTAGAAGAGATAACTCATCGTCTTCATCGCACCTGTGCAAACTGTGGAGAACCGGCGTCTGCCCAGGTCAGACACGTTTTCCACAGGTGGGTTCCCGGTGGATAACCCGGGGTACAACCCGGGTCCCGGTCCACAGGCCCCGCCGGCCGCCGGGTTTTCCACCGCTGTCCACCGGTTGTCCACCGGTAATCCACCGGTTTTCTCCCCAGCGCTGTGGACAACGCTGACGGCCCGAACCCCCGTCGTCCCCAGAACCTTCAACAGGATCCCCACAGGCAGGCCGTCGTCGGTGGACAACGTGGCCGTCGTCCCCAGGCGTCCACAGGCTCGTCCCCAGGAGTTGTCCACAGTCTGTGGGTAACCGGCCGGGTGCACAGGGTGGTTTTCCACCGCCTGTGACACAGGGGATGTGGACAACCGGTACGAGCTGTGGACAACCACGACGCCGATTCTGGGCCCTCTACCGGGTCGAGGGTCAACCGGCGGCGTCCACGGGCGGCCCGGGGCTGTCGACGCGGCACCCGACGGGCACGAAGAAGCCCGGCCGGGAACGTCGTCCGGCCGGGCTGTCGTGACGGGTACGAGACGAGCGTCTCAGGTGTTCTGCTTGATCCGGTTCGTCAGCTCGGCGATCTGGTTGTAGAGCGAACGCCGCTCCGCCATCTGCTGCCGGATCTTGCGGTCGGCGTGCATCACCGTGGTGTGGTCGCGTCCGCCGAACGCCTGGCCGATCCGGGGCAGCGACAGGTCGGTCAGCTCGCGGCACAGGTACATGGCCACCTGGCGGGCGTTGACGAGCACCCGGGACCGGGAATGACCGCGCAGGTCCTCCAGGCTCACCCCGAAGTACTCGGAGGTCGAGACCATGATCTGGTCCGCGGTGATCTCCGGGCCGGCGCCGTCCGGGATGAAGTCGCGCAGCACCTCCTCGGCCAGCGACAGCTCGACCGAGGACCGGGTGAGGCTGGCGAACGCGGTGACCCGGATCAACGCGCCCTCGAGTTCCCGGATCGAGTTCGACACCCGGGAGGCGATGAACTCCAGCACGTCCGGCGGGGCGTAGAGCCGCTCCTGTGCCGCCTTCTTCTGCAGGATCGCGATCCGGGTCTCCAGGTCGGGCGGCTGGATGTCGGCGAGCAGGCCCCACTCGAACCGGGTCCGGAGCCGGTCCTCCAACGTCGCCAGCTGCTTCGGCGAGCGGTCGGAGGTGATCACGATCTGCTTGTTGGCGTTGTGCAGCGTGTTGAAGGTGTGGAAGAACTCCTCCTGCGTCCGTTCCCGGTTCTCCAGGAACTGGATGTCGTCGATCAGGAGGATGTCCACGTCCCGGTAGCGGCGCTGGAACGCGCTGGTCTTGTCGTCCCGCAACGAGTTGATGAAGTCGTTGGTGAACTCCTCGGTCGAGACGTACCGGACCGAGCGGGCGTTGCCCAACGTGGTGGCGTAGTGCCCGATGGCGTGCAGCAGGTGGGTCTTGCCCAGCCCGGAGCTGCCGTAGATGAACAGCGGGTTGTACGCCTTGGCCGGCGACTCGGCCACCGCCACGCTCGCCGCGTGCGCGAAGCGGTTGGACGAGCCGATGACGAACGTCTCGAACATGTACTTCGGGTTGAGCCGGTTGCCGCCGCTCTCCACGCCGGGCAGCCGTCGGTCGGCCTGCCCGCCCGGCCGGTGGTGATCGGGGGCACTGCGGCCGGGGCCGTTGTCGGTGGCACCACGGCCCGGACCGTTGTCGGTGGCGCCGCGCCCCGGACCGTTGTCGGTGACACCGTCACGGGGCAGTCCGCGCAGCGGCGGGGAGTCGACCGGCCCCGGGGCCTCCCGGTAGCGGGGCTCGTACCCACCCCGGTCCGGGGCGGTCGGCTCCAGGTCGGGGCGGTCGTCGAAGGACCGGCGGTCGGGGGCGGCGCGCAGCGGCTCGGCGAACGCGGCGCCGAAGAGCGTGTCCTGTCCGTCCCGGCCGGCGGGAATCAGGTGCGGCCGGCCGCCGTCCGCGTTCCGCTGCCGTGGCGCGGGCTCCTCCATCGGATGCTCCGGCCGGGCGTCCGCCGCGTACTGGGGCTCCGGGCGGGGCGCGGGGTAGGCGGACTCGGGGGGCGGGCCCGCCCGGTCGAATCCGGGGAGCAGACCGACCGCGCCGTCCCGGTCGGGAAGTGGTTCCGGGCCGCTGCGGTACACCGTGCCGCCCGGTCGTCCGCTCGGGTCTTCGGCGACCCGTACGGTGACGGCCACCTGGATCGGCCGGCCGAGCCGGCGGCTCAACGCCTCGGTGATGGCCGGGCGGAGCCGGGACTCGATCACGTCGCGGGTGAACGCGTCCGGCACGGAGAGCAGCGCGGTGTCCTCGACGATCGCGCGGAGCCGGGTGAGCCGGAGGTACGCCCGCTGCTGGGCGGAGATGATCTCGTCGGCGAGTTCCTCGGTGGCCGCCGCCCACACCGCGGCAAGGTCTGTCGCTCCGGTCACCGTCGTGCCACCCCCTCGCCTGATCCTCACGCCCGCCCGGACGGCTGACCGGTCGTCATCCACAAGTTATCCACAGCCTGTGTACCGACCGATTGTGGCCGCCCACCGGACGCGGGTCGGACCTGCCCCCTGATTGGCGGAGGCGCTGAAGCGGGTTCACCGTGCCGAACGATTCAACAGCTTGTCCGGTCTTGCCGGTCGGCGACAAACCCGGGCACCCGACGCCGACCGCAATCGCGCACGCTAACAGCGCGGACCCCGCGCCATCAACCGCCGACACCCTTGAGGCGGTGACGACCGCACCGGAAACGACCCCGTCGGCCGCCGTCGCGGCGCAGGTCGGGGCCGGGCGGGAAGGGTTTGACGGTCATTGCGGTGCTGCGTAGGCTGGAGCGGATGCTCTCTCGCCCTCTGCTAGGGTGATGGATGCTCGTTGCCCGCGGTCACCTCCCAGCACCACCGGAGGCCGGTTCGCCGGGCAGCGTCGATCAGCGGTCACCGTCGAGGTGATCGGGACCAGCACAGGACCCCGGGCGATCCGCCGCGCGGGGCGTACGACAACGGAGAGCCTGACGTGAGCAAGCGCACCTACCAGCCGAACAACCGCCGGCGCGCGAAGACCCACGGCTTCCGGCTGCGCATGCGCACCCGTGCCGGCCGCGCCATCCTTTCGACCCGTCGCGCCAAGGGCCGCACCCGCCTGGCGGCCTGAGGCCGACCGGTCCGGGGACGTGGGCAGTCGTGCTGGCCGCCGCACAGCGACTGCGGCGCAGTAGCGACTTCGCCGCAGCGGTTCGTGGTGGCCGACGCGTCGGCCGTGGCGCCGTCGTGGTCCACCTGACGCTCCCCGACCCGACCGAGTCCACCGCGACACCTTCGCCGGAGCCGGCGCGGAGCAGCGGTGCGGAGATCTCCGCACCCCGCCGCGCCGGCTTCGTCGTGTCCAAGGCCGTCGGCGGCGCGGTGGTGCGCAACAAGGTCCGCCGCCGGCTGCGGCACCTGGTCCGGGAACGCCTGGCCGAGCTGCCCGCCGGCACCACCCTGGTGGTACGCGCCCTGCCCCCGGCCGCCGACGCGGCGTACGCCCGACTCGGGGCCGACCTGGACGCCGCGCTCGCCGCCGCACGGGCCCCCCGGGGACGGCGGTCGCGATGAACGGCGGCACCACGACCCCCTCGCCGACAACCGGTGCCCGCATGCTGCTGGTACCCATCATCGCGTACCGTCGGTGGATAAGTCCGGCACTGCCGGCCCGCTGCCGGTTCTACCCGTCGTGCAGTGCCTACGCCGTGGAGGCGGTGTCCCGGCACGGCGCGTTGCGGGGAGCCTGGCTGACGGTCCGGCGGCTGTCGCGCTGCCACCCCTTTCACCCAGGTGGACACGACCCGGTGCCGGAGCCGGGCGGTCGCCGCCGTGCCGACGTGACTGGAGCCTGAGAATTGAGTCTCGACTGGATCTACTACGCGATCTCGTGGATCCTGCTGACCTGGCACTCGGCCTGGGACGCCATCGGGGTGCCGGTCGGCGCGGTCATCGGCACGAACTGGGCCTGGATCCTCGCCATCATCTTCCTGGTGGTGACGGTCCGGGTGATCCTGTTCCCGGTCTTCGTCAAGCAGATCAAGTCGCAACGGGCCATGCAGGCGCTCCAGCCGAAGGTGAAGGAGCTCCAGGAGAAGCACAAGGGTGACCGGGAGACGCTCCAGAAGGAGATGATGGAGCTCTACCGGAAGGAAAAGGCCAACCCGCTGATGGGCTGCCTTCCGATGTTCCTCCAGATCCCGGTCTTCCTGGGCCTGTTCCACACCCTGCGGCGGCTCAACCCGGACAAGAGCGAGTCCGGCAAGACCCTGTACGGCTGGACCGTTGACCAGTTCAACAGCGCCGCCAGCGCGAAATTGTTCAACGCCCCGATCGCCGGCAAGTTCGGCTCGACGGCCGAAGAGTTGACCCGGCTCGGATCGAGCGGCTCCACCGTCAAGGTCGTGGCCGGCATCCTGGTGATTATCATGATCGCCACGACCTACCTCACCAGCCGGCAGATGATCCTCAAGACCGGCTGGGCGGAGGACCCGCAGCAGCGCATGGTGCAGCGGCTGATGCTCTACGGCATCCCGGTCTCGCTGCTGGTCTCGGGCTCGATCTTCCCGATCGGTGTGATCATCTACTGGGTCACCAACAACCTCTTCACGCTCGGCCAGCAGCAGTGGGTGCTGCGGAAGTTCCCGCCGCTGGTGCCGCCGAAGAAGGCCACCGCCACCGCCGGCAAGACCGCCGCCCAGCCGGCCAAGACCAGTGGCCTGTTCGGTCGCAAGGCCGCCCCGCCGGTGGCCAAGGCCCCGGCCGCCGCGCCGAAGGTGGCCGGTCCGAAGCCGGGCGCCAAGCCGACCAACCCGAAGAAGGGCGGCAGCCGCCCTGCCAAGCGGCAGGGCTGAGCCGCACCGGGCCGCCGCCGCGACCCCGGTGGCGGCCCTCCGGACCCGAGCAGCACCCGAGGAGTCGGCGCCGGGCCGGAACCGCCGCGCGACGCGCGGTCACGGGCGACACTGGCCCGTACGGACGTGCCCGAGGGGCATCCGGCGAACCTCCCGCCGGCCCCCGGGAGACAAGCGGACCTCGACGGTCCGGCCGAGCGAGTACGGAGATGAGACCCGTGACCGACACCAGCATCCCCAGCGCCGACCAGTCCGTGGACGAGGAGATCCCCGCGGCTGCCGCCACCGAGACCGACGAGGGCACGGCCGGGACCCGGGAGAAGAAGGCCCCGGCCGACAGCGACCTGTTCCGGCAGAGCGAGATCGCCGCCGACTACGTCGAGGGCCTGCTGGACATCCTCGACTACGACGGCGACATCGACGAGTTGGTCTCCGGTGGCCGGCCCGTCGTCGAGGTGGTCGGCGGTCGACTGCAGAACCTGGTCGGCCAGCGTGGCGCCACCCTGGAGGCACTTCAGGAGCTGGCCCGCCTGGCGGTGTTCCGGCAGACCGGCACGCCGAGCCGCCTGCTGCTGGACGTCGGTGGCTACCGGGCCGCCCGGCGTAAGGAACTGGCCGCGGTCGCCAAGAACGCGGTCGAGAAGGTCAAGGAGCACGGCGAGCCGGTGCGCCTGGAGCCGATGTCGGCGTTCGAGCGCAAGTGCGTGCACGACGTGGTCAACGCGATGAGCGGCGTGGAGAGCGAGTCCGAAGGCGTGGAGCCGAACCGCCGCATCGTCGTCCGGCCGGTTGCGGACTGAGGTCAGTGGCCTCCGACGACACGACGGCGGACGCCGTGGCCGGCCCGGGTGGTACGCCACCCGGGCCGCCGGCTGTGCGGCCCGAAACGACCCCCGACCCGTTCCGCTCCGACGAGGACCGGGCGGCTGATCCGGCGTACGCGCCCGGGGCAGCGGTCGATCCCGAGTTCTCCGGCGGCACCACGACGGTGGACGGCGTCGAGCCGACCGCCGCCACCGAGGTGACACCGTCCTTCTCCGGTGACGTGCCGGCAGTGGCCGAACCCGTCGACGCCGAAGCTCCGGCCGGGACGGTCGACCCGTTCTTCGCCGAACCGGACGTGGTGGCGGTGCCGGCCTTCGCGGATCCGGCGACCCCTCCCGAGCCGTCCATGGCGGACGGGCCCGTCGCGGGTGCCGCGCCCGACCCGGCCGACGCCACGTTGCCGCCGGAGTTGGCGGAGGCCGCGCGCGCACTCTTCGGCGACCGGCTCGACCTTGCTGCCGCGTACGCCGAACTCCTGGCCACCGAGGGCGTGCTCCGGGGCCTGATCGGGCCCCGCGAGACGCCCCGGCTCTGGGACCGGCACCTGCTCAACTGCGCCGTGGTGGCGGAGCGGATCCCGGCGGACGCCCGCGTGATCGACGTCGGTTCCGGTGCCGGGCTCCCCGGCCTGGTGCTGGCGATCGCCCGTCCGGATCTCACCGTGACCCTTGTCGAACCGCTCGCCCGGCGGGTCGCCTTCCTGGTGGAAGCGGTGCAGCGTCTCGGCCTGACCCGGTCCGTCCGGGTGTTCCGAGGGCGGGCCGACGAGGCGGCGGCCGGTTCCCGGGACCGCGATCCGCTCTCCGCCGACATCGTCACCGCACGGGCCGTGGCCCCGCTGGACCGGCTCGCCGGTTGGTGCCTCCCGCTGACCGTGCCGGGCGGCCGGTTGCTGGCGCTCAAGGGCGCCTCCGCGGCCGAGGAGATCGCCGAGCACGCCGATGCGGTGATCCGGCTCGGCGGCGGGGAGCCCACGCTGCACCGGTGCGGGACCGGATTGATCGAACCGGCGGCAACTGTGGTCGAGGTGGTCCGGGAACGGGTGGTCAACCCGAAGAAGCCGAAGGCGAAGCGCTCGCGTGGCGGTCGCCGACGCGGCGACCGTAACCGGGATCGCTGAGCGGAGCAGCTTTCCGAATGCCCCACGGGTCGTTGGACCCGTGGGGCGTGACCGGATCGATCACAACCCGACATGGACCCGCCACGCCCGTCGGCCGTAGGCTGACCGCGCGTCGATAGTGTGGAGCGGCGGTGCCGGGCGGCACCCGACCCGATCGACGGTGCGGACCGACCATCCGGAGCGGGTAGGGATGACAGGTGCATGACGACGGCAGGTACGACGAGCCACGGCTGACCGGCGCCGGCGGGCGAGCCCCGGACGGTTCCGTTTCACGTGAAACCAGCTACCAGGAATGGGCGGTGAACGATTCCCGTGACACCTCGCCGCCTTCTCCGGTCGGCCCGGCCCACCGGCCGGAGGCGTCGGTGGCGGGCGCTCTCCGGCCGGTCTCGTCCGCACCGGCCAACGTCCCACCGGCCCGCGAACCGCACGACCCGAGCGACGGCCCGGTGAACGCCCCGTCCCCGCGGCCGGCATCGGTGCGGGCGAACGTCGCGATCCCCGCCCGTTACGAACCACAACCGCCGGTCTCCGCCGTACCGCACCAGCCCGTCCCGGACCCGGTGTCGGCCGACACGCCACCGGTCGCCGGATACGGGGACGAGGCCGCGGCCGACACGTACGTTTCACGTGAAACCCCGACGCGCGAAGAGGATGACCCACCGTTGGCTATGGAGGCGATGCGCGCCGTGCAGATCCTGAATCCCAGTGGCGAGGTCAACATGCCCCGCCCCGACCGGACCCGGGTGATGTGCGTCGCCAACCAGAAGGGTGGCGTGGGCAAGACCACCACCACCGTGAACCTGGCGGTGGCGCTCGCGCTGCACGGCAACCGCGTGCTCGTGGTCGACCTCGACCCGCAGGGCAACGCGTCCACCGGGCTGAACGTGCCACACCACACCGGTGTGCCGGACGTCTACGACTGCCTCATCGACAGCGTGCCGCTGGAGGAGGTGGCCCAGGCGGTCGAGGGCATCCCCAACCTGTGGTGCGTGCCGGCGACCATCGACCTGGCCGGTGCCGAGATCGAGCTGGTCTCGGTGGTCGCCCGGGAGTCCCGCCTGTCGCGCGCCATCGAGGCGTACCCGGGCCATTTCGACTACGTCTTCATCGACTGCCCGCCCTCGCTCGGCCTGCTGACCGTCAACGCGTTGGTGGCCGCGCAGGAGGTGCTGATCCCCATCCAGTGCGAGTACTACGCGCTGGAGGGGCTCAACCAGCTGATCAACAACATCAACCTGGTACGCCAGCACCTCAACCCGAAGCTCGACGTCTCCACCATCCTGTTGACCATGTACGACCGGCGTACTCGGCTGGCCGACGCGGTGGAGCAGGACGTCCGGAACCACTTCGGGGACAAGGTGCTCCAGGCCGTCATCCCCCGCAACGTGCGTGTCTCCGAGGCACCGAGCTACGGCCAGTCGGTCATGACCTACGATCCCGGTTCGCGGGGTGCCACGAGCTACTTCGAGGCCGCCCAGGAGATCGCCGAACGAGGGGTCAAGGAGCCGGTGAGCCGGAATGCGTAGTGCGGAGAAGTCGCTGGGAGGCGTCGCATGAAGAACCGTCCCCGCGGCGGTCTGGGCCGAGGGCTCGGCGCCCTCATCCCCACCGGGCCGGCGCCGGGCGTCGCCCCGCCGGAGGCCGATGAGGCATCCGTCCCGACGGTGGCCACCCCGGCTTCTCCCGTCGCGGACCCGCCCCCCACCGGGGCCGGCGCGGTCCTCGACCGTGGCAAGCCGGCCGCCGAGCCGGAGTTCGAGCTGAGCCCGGTGCCGGGTGCGCGCTTCGCCGAGATTCCGGTCGACAGCATCGTGCCGAACCCGAAGCAGCCGCGGCACGTCTTCGATGAGGAGGCGTTGGAGGAGCTGAAGACCTCGATCCAGGAGGTCGGCTTCCTTCAGCCGATCGTCGTCCGGCAGCTCGACGGCGAGAAGTACGAACTCGTCATGGGTGAGCGGCGCTGGCGTGCCGCCCAGGCGGTCGGCCGGGAGAGCATTCCCGCGATCGTCCGGGAGACCAAGGACGACGCGATGCTCCGGGACGCGCTGCTGGAGAACATCCACCGCGCCAACCTGAACCCGCTCGAAGAGGCGGCGGCCTACCAGCAGTTGCTGGAGGAGTTCGGTGCCACCCACGAGGAACTGGCACGCCGGATCGGCCGCAGCCGACCGCAGATCTCCAACACCATTCGCCTGATGAACCTCCCCGGGGCCGTGCAGCGGCGGGTCGCCGCCGGAGTGCTCTCCGCCGGCCATGCCCGGGCGCTGCTCAGCCTCGACGACGGTGAGGCCCAGGAGAAGCTCGCCACGCGGATCGTCGCCGAGGGCATATCGGTACGCGGCACCGAGGAGTTGGTGGCTCTGGCGCTGGCTGAGGGGCCGGCAAAGCCCCCTGCGGCCAAGCGACGGGCCAAGGCGCATGCTCCCGCGCTCTCCGATCTCGCCGACCGGCTCGCCGACCGCTTCGACACTCGCGTGAAGGTCGACATCGGCCGGAGCAAGGGCAAGATCACGATCGAGTTCGCGACCGTCGACGACCTGGAGCGGATCGTCGGCATCATCGGCGTGGGCCAGGAGGAGCAGCCCGAGGAGTGACTCACTGCTCGACCCGACCGGCCGCATTCCCGTTGAGGGGTGCGGCCGGTGGCGTTCCGGCAGCCTTCCACCGCTGCGGTTCGCCCCACGGTGCTGCCTCGCACCCGTGTCGGTCCTCCGACGTGCTGTGCCTCGCACCCGTTGTCGTTCGTCGGACGTGATGCGTCCCGACCGCTGGGTCACCAGGGCGTGCTGCGCTGCCACCGTTGCCGTTCGCTGGTCGTGCCGCGCTCGACACGAGGACCGTCGACCGCTGGCGCCACCTGCCATAAGGCACGCCGTGCCGGGCCGGCGTGGGGCCGTGAAGCGGTAGGGCCAGCGGTGTGGTTTCACGTGAAACGGCATGGGCCTGTCAGGGCCCGCAAGAGCGGTCCCCATCCGCCTTGATGGTCTCGACCCGAATAGGCGCGTCTTTGGCCTGCGGGGGCGGGAGCGGTGTCCTTGCGCTTGCTCATCGCACGCGAATGAGCCGTGGCGACGGCGGCTTGTTTGTCGCCGGCGTTGCTCGGTCGTCTCCTCTCACGGACAGAGGCTCGCCGTGCCGCTGAGCCGATCTGCCTCGACCCGGCTGATCATCGGCCTTGCCCTCCGTGCTGTCCCGTCACGGCATGTGCGTGCGCCCGGGCCCTCACCCGATCGATCTCCGGGCGGGCCTCGCGATGCTGTCCATGACGGCATGCACGGCGCGACAGGCCGGGTGCGCGGTCAACGTGCGCGGCTTCGGGAACGGCGCGTCGAAAGGCAGCCGTCCCGCAGCCCTCGCGGCGATCCCCACCACAGCCTGGCTCAGTCACCGGCGCGGCCTGACCGAGTCACCGGCGCAGCACCCAGCGGTTCCGGTGACGCGCGACGGCAGAGGCGAGGGCCGCGCTCATGCCGCACATACCTTCCGGCCTCGTGCGCGGGCCGGCGACTTCGGAATGAGTTCTCCGCCCGGGGCAGATGCGGTGCCGTTCCTACGGACCGCTGAGGGGCCCGAGCAGATCCGACCGCGCGGTGCGGCCGGGCCCGGGGCGCTTCAGGCGTGAGCCGGCCCGGTGGGACGAGTTCGGTCGCCGGTCGGCGTCTGCGGCAGTGCGAGCCCACCCGCAGCGCTCCGGACCCGGCGGATCCCCGTAGCCCGTTTCACGTGAAACGGGAGAGGGTCGCATCCAACCGAGCGCCTCTTCCAGGGCTGAACCGCGACCGGGTAGCCCGCGCAGCCAGGAATCATGGAGTGCTCCGTTTCACGTGAAACGAGCCAGCCCATGCGGCGGGACTGAGCCCCGTTGAGCCGCTGCGTCAGAGCCCTCCGCTCGTTGAACGGAAGGGTCACGGGGAAGCCTCATGGCCGCAGAAGTTATCCACAGCGGTTGTCCACAGGCTCACTCCGTTTCACGTGAAACAACACCCGGAAACCCTTGCTGAGCTGTGGATGACGCACTGTGGTGGTGATCTCGGCGGCCTGTGGACAACGTGGTGGACAACGCGCTGTGGATCGTCGAAGCGGGCTCGACTCCGGTGGGAACGGGGAGGGACAGGCGTCGCCAACTCCGTTAGGGTCAGCGTCGTGCAGGACACCCCTCCCTCAGTCCCGGACTTCACCCAGTGGCCCTCCTTCCCCTTCGAGGGCGATCTTCGCGTCAAGCAGCTCGACGATCCCGTGCCGGTCGAACCTCCCCGTCGGGGCGAGGAGGACCGGGAGTGCACCGCCTGCAACGCGCCTGACGAGGCGTACATCTGGGTCGGTGAGCGGTGGCGGGTCCGCACCATGGACCGGCCCACCGGCCTGCCGATGGTTCTGATCCTGGAGTCCCGCTCCCACCTGGACCTTGGTGACCTGCCGAACCTGCTCGCCGCCGAACTGGGGGTGATGACCGTCCGGCTGGAGCGGGCCATCCGCTCGCTGGACGGGGTCGCCCGGGTGCACGTCAACCGCTGGGGCGACGGGTCGGCGCACCTGCACATGTGGTTCCTGGCCCGCCCGTACGGGCGGCTGCAACTGCGGGGCACGTTCCTGTCGCTGTGGGACTCGATCCTGCCGCCGATCTCCGAGGAGCAGTGGCGGGAGAACCTCGCCATGGTGGCGGCGTGGCTCGCCGAGTTCGGTGGCCGACCGCTCGCCGAGCCGCCGCGCATCCGGTGGCAGGCCCCGTCGAGCCTCTCCTCGCCGGCGCCGGCGGACACCACCGAGGAACCCGACGAGGAGACGGCGTCGGTGATCGAAGCGGCGGACGAGATCCCGGAGGTCGAGCCGGTGGGGTCGGCCGACGACGCCGCCGATGACACGCCTTCCGTGCACACGCCGGACGGCGGCCCTCGCGACGGGGATGGCGAGACCGCGACCGGCGACGCCGGGCCCACGGCGTCGGACGGCGACGCGGAGCCGGCGACAGGAACGGCCGGTCCGAACCGGGAGTGAAAGTGGTGGCGCCGGTCGGGTCAGCTCAGCGGCGCGCGGCGGCCCGGCCCACCAGTGAGCCCAGGACGCGACCGAAGTCGAGCCCGGCCGCCTGGATCGCCAGCGGCAGCAGTGAGGTCTCCGTCATGCCCGGCGAGACGTTGACCTCCAGCACGTGCGGCCGGCCCTCCGCGTCGACAATCAGGTCGACGCGGGACACGTCCCGCAGGCCGAGCGCCGTGTGCGCGGCGAGCGCCACGTCGGTCACCTGCGCGGTCGTGGCGGCGTCGAGCCGGGCGGGCGCGTGCCAGGTGGTGCGCCCCGCCGTGTAGCGGGCCGCGTAGTCGTAGACGCCGTTGCGGGGCACGATCTCGACCGGGGGCAGGGCCTGCGGGCCGTCGCCCAGGTCGAGCACGGACACCGCCACGTCCATGCCGGGCACGTAGCGCTCCACCAGCGCCGTCTGGTCGTACGCGAAACAGCCGACCATCGCGGCCGGCAGCGACGCGGCGTCCCGGACCACGGCGGCGCCCAGCCCGGAACCGCCCTGCGCCGGCTTGACCATCAACGGCAGCCCGAGGCGGTCGACGATCCGGTCCAGGACGGCGACCGCGCCCAGCTCGGAGAAGCGGTCGTGCGGCAGCGCCACCCAGTCGGGCGTGGGGATGCCGGCCTCGCGCAGGACGGCCTTGGCGGACGGCTTGTCCCAGGCCAGCCGGGAGGAGCGGGCGTCGCAACCGACGTAGGGCACGTCACACAGGTCGAGCACGCCGCGCAGCGAGCCGTCCTCGCCGGTGGCGCCGTGCAGGGCGATGACCACCGCGTCCGGCGGGTCGGCGGCCAGCGCGGGCAGCAGCGCGACGTCGGCGTCCCGCAGCTCCGCCTGCACGCCGACCGCGCGCAGCGCGTCCAGCACGCGACGGCCGGACCGCAGGGAGACGTCCCGCTCGTAGGAGAGACCGCCGGCGAGCACGAGCACGTGCAGCTCGTCGGCGGAGGATCCGGTCACAGGTGTCGGTGCGGCGGGGGTGACGGCCATGCCGGCATCATGCCAAGTCGGGGCCGGGCGCGTCGGAGCCGCCCTGACGTCGGCGTGGCCCGGCGTTGCCGACCGCTCCGAAGACCTTCCGCATGGCGATCTCCTGCTCCATCACGCCGGCCAGCCGGCGCACGCCCTCCCGAATCCGCTCCGGCGGCGGGAAGGAGTAGTTGAGCCGCATGTTGGACGTGCCCGTCCCGTCGGCGTAGAAGCCGGTGCCGGGCACGTACGCGACCCGGGCGGCGACGGCCCGCGGCATCATCGCCTTGGCGTCCAGCCCGTCCGGCAGGGTGGCCCACACGAAGAGGCCACCGGTCGGGGTGGTCCAGGTGGTGCCGGCCGGCATCAGGTCGGTCAGCGCGCCGAGCAGCGCGTCCCGACGCTCGCGGTAGACCTCCCGGTAGGTCTTGAGCTGCTCCCGCCACGGCATGGTGCCGAGGTACGTCGAGACGGCGGACTGCGCGAAGACGCTGGGGCAGAGGATCTGCGCCTCGCTGGCGATGACCAGCTTGTCGCGCACCGCGTGCGGGGCGAGGATCCAGCCCACCCGCAGGCCGGGGGCGAACGTCTTGGAGAAGGTGCTCAGGTAGAAGACCCCGTCGCGCCGCCGGGCCCGCAACGGCGCCGGCGCCTCGCCTTCGAAACCGAGCTGACCGTACGGGTCGTCCTCCACCACGAGCAGGCCGGCGCGCTCGCAGATGTCGAGCACCCGTTCGCGCCGCTCCTCGCTCAACGTCACGCCGGCCGGGTTCTGGTACGTCGGGATGGTGTAGAGGAACTTCACCCGCCGGCCGGCCCGGGCCAGGTCGGCGATGGCCACCTCCAGCGCCTCCGGGATCAGGCCCTGGTCGTCCATCGGCACGTGGGTCACCTGCGCCTGGGCGGCCTGGAACACCCCGAGCGCGCCGACGTAGGTCGGGCCCTCGGCGAGCACCACGTCACCCGGGTCCAGGAAGAGGCGGGCCACCAGGTCGAGCGCCTGCTGCCCGCCGACGGTCACCACCACGTCCTCCGGGGAGGCCCCGCAGGAGGCGTCGATCCCGGAGAGGGCCATCACCTCGCAGATCCGTTCGCGCAGCTCCAGGGTGCCCTGGCCGATGCCGTACTGGAGGGTGGTGGCGCCGTGCTCGGCGCCGAGCCGGCCGAGCATCTCGCCCACCGCGTCGAGCGGCAGCGCGGCGATGTAGGGCGCTCCGCCGGCGAGCGAGACGACCTCCGGCCGGCTGGCGACCGCGAAGAGCGCCCGGATCTCGGAGGCGGTCATCCCCCGGACGCGGCGGGCGTACCGGTCGGTGTAGTCGTCGAGCGTCGTGCCGGTCATGACATCACCTCGGTCGGGTGTCGGCGGGGCTGCCGCCCGGTGTGGTACCCGCGATGCCGGCATCCAATGGCGGCGCGCGGCCGATTGGTCGATCGTAGTCCCTGGTGACCGGCGCGGAACCCGCCGTGTGGACACGTCCACATCCCGGACTCCCGGGTCCGTCGCCCGGGTGGGCGTTCGCGCGTCCCCTCCCGCGTCGGCGGGCGGAAGCGTACGATCGCTCGTCGGGAGCAGGAGGGCGGCGGGACACCGCGGTGACCGACGCTCCGAGATTGTTGGTGGGGTGCGCTCATGTCGCGACGTCTGGTCAGCCTGACGCTTGACACCCTGGAGGACCTTCCCCGATCCTGCCGGCGGTGCGTCTACTGGGAGCTGGATCCGGTCTCCGCGGAGCGGGCCTGCGCGGCCGGCGACCCGGGCCTGGAGAAGGAGGCGTGGGTCTCCCAGACGCTGCTGGAGTGGGGCTCCTGCGGCAAGTTGGTCTACGTCGACGGCATGCCGGCCGGTTTCGTCATGTACGCCCCGCCGGCGTACGTCCCGCGTTCGATGGCGTTTCCGACGTCGCCGGTCTCGGCGGACGCGGCGCTGCTGATGACCGCGCACGTGGTGCCCGCGTTCGCCGACGGCGGTCTGGGCCGGATGCTGGTGCAGGGCGTGGCGCGGGACCTCACCAAGCGCGGCATCAAGGCCATCGAGGCGTTCGGCGACGCCAAGTTCGGTGACGAGCCGGACGGCCCCACCCGGGCGTGTGTCGCGCCGGCCGACTTCTTCCTCTCGGTGGGCTTCAAGACGGTCCGCCCGCACCCCCGTTACCCGCGCCTGCGGCTGGAGCTGCGCACGGCGCTGAGCTGGAAGTCCGACGTCGAGTACGCGTTGGAGAAGCTGCTCGGCTCGATGAGCCCGGAGACGCTGCTGCGGCCGGTGCGGCCGGCTCCGGCCACCCGCTCGACGAGCTGACCGGGCTCAGTCGACCACGGTGCCGGCGGCCACGATCGCCCGCAGCTCGCTGACGTCGATCGAGCCGGTCGGCACGTCCCGTTCGATCGGCAGGTACATCCGCTGCACCCCGGCCACGATCGCCTCGACCACCCGGTCGCGGAAGCGCGGGTCGATCAGCCGGCCCCGGTCGGTGGGGGAGGTCAGGTAGCCCACCTCGACGCGGACCGCGGGCATCCGGGTGAGCCGGAGCAGGTCCCACGCCTTGGCGTGGGTGCGGCAGTCGCGCAGCCCGGTGCGGGCCACGATCTCCCGCTGCACCAGCCCGGCCAGGCGCTCCCCGGTGGCCGAGGTGACGCCGTTGTCGGTGCCGTAGTGGTAGGTGGCGACGCCGTCGGCCTCCGGGTTGGCGTGCCCGTCGGTGTGCAGCGAGATGAACACGTCCGCGCCGAGCGAGTTGGCGAGCTGGGCCCGGTCCGCGTCCGGCAGGCAGGTCGGGGACGACGGGCCCCGGGTGAGCTGCACCCGTACGCCGGCCGCCGCGAGCCGCCCCTCCAGCCGGCTGGCGAGGTCGTGCACGAGGTCCGCCTCGGTCCAACGCAGCGAGCCGTCGGGCACCACCACTCCGCTGTCGGTGCCGCCGTGGCCCGGATCGATCACCACGGTCCGGCCGACGAGCGTCGGCCCGGCCTGGCGGATGGCGTCGGACTCGCGTAGCCACTGCGGGCGCCCGCCGACCACCTTGCGGCCGAGCCGGCGCAGCGCGTTGACGGTGTGCGGGCCGCACGACCCGTCCGGCTTCAGCCCCATCTCGCGTTGGAACTGGGCCACCGCGCGGGAGGTGCGGATGCCGTAGATGGCGTCGGCGCGGCCCACGTCGTACCCCATCTCCAGCAGGCGTTCCTGGAGCGAACGGACGTCCTCACCGGTCAGTGGCTCGGGCACCGCGTGGTAGAGCGCGCGGGCGCCGAACCGCCAGCGGGCCGCGTCCAGCGCCCGCCAGGTCTCCGCGCCCACCCGCCCGTCGACGCTGAGGCCGCGGGACTGCTGGAAGGCGCGGACCGCGCGTTCCGTCGCGGCGTCGTAGTCGTCGGCGCGGCCGTCGGTGGGCAGCAGTTCCAGGCCGGCGAGCACGGTTCGGATCTCGGCCACCGCGGGGCCCCGGTCACCGGGTCGGATCGGACGCACGACGACCCCCTCTGCACGGGCGCTGGCGGAGGCGGTAGCTCCGACGGACGCTTACGGAGCGTACCGTGGCCGGTTACCTGGCGGGTTCGGGTTCGCGCAGGTCAGGAACGCCGGAGCCCCCGACACCCGGGTGGGGTGACGGGGGCTCCGGCGGTGTCGGGTCGGTCAGAGCGCCGACTCGATGAGCTTGAGCAGCTCGCCCTTCGGCTTGGCGCCGGCGATCGACTGCACCGGCTCGCCGTTCTTGAAGATGGTCAGCGTCGGCACGGACATCACCCGGTAGGCGCGGGCCGTCTCGGGGTTCTCGTCGATGTTGAGCTTGACGATGGTGACCTGGTCACTCATCTCGCCCGCGATCTCCTCCAGGAGCGGCGAGACCTTGCGGCACGGACTGCACCACTCCGCCCAGAAGTCGACCAGGACCGGCTTGTCGGACTTCAGCACGTCGCTCGCGAAGCTCGCGTCCGTGACCGCCTTGGTTGCTCCCACTATGAACCCCTTCTCCCTTTGGTGAAATTCTCAGCCCTGCAGGGTGGCGATGAACCGCTCGGCGTCCAGCGCGGCCGCACATCCGGTGCCGGCCGCCGTGATGGCCTGCCGGTAGGTGTGGTCGACCACGTCGCCGGCGGCGAACACGCCCGGCACGTTGGTGCGGGTGCTCGGCGCCTGCACCTTCACGTAACCCTCGTCGTCCAGCTCCACCTGGTCGCGGAACAGCTCGCTGCGCGGGTCGTGGCCGATCGCCACGAACACGCCGGTGACGTCGAGCACCTTGGTCTGGCCGGTGTGCACGTCGCGCACCCGTACGCCGCTGACCTTGCCGTCCTCGCCGAGGATCTCCTCGACCGTGGTGTTCCACTCCACCTTGATCTTCTCGTTGCCCAGCGCCCGCTCCGCCATGATCTTGCTGGCCCGGAACGAGTCGCGACGGTGGATGATCGTCACCGACTCGGCGAAGCGGGTGAGGAAGCTCGCCTCCTCCATGGCCGAGTCGCCGCCGCCGACCACCACGATGTGCTGGTTACGGAAGAAGAAGCCGTCACAGGTGGCGCAGGACGACACGCCGTGGCCGAGGTATTCCTGCTCGCCCGGCACGCCCAGCGGTCGCCACGCCGAACCCGTGGAGAGGATGACGGCGCGGGCCCGGTAGGCGGTCTCGCCCACCCAGACCGTGCTCACCGCGTCCGAGCCGATCTCGCCGGTGTCCTTCAGCTCGACCCGGGTCACGTCGTCGGTGAGGAACTCCGCGCCGAACCGCTCGGCCTGCTTGCGCATGTTGTCCATCAGCTCGGGGCCGAGGATCCCGTCGGCGAAACCGGGGAAGTTCTCCACCTCGGTGGTGGTCATCAGCGCGCCACCGGACTGCACGCCCTCGATCACCAGCGGCTTGAGGTTGGCGCGCGCGGCGTAGACCGCCGCGGTGTAGCCGGCCGGCCCGGAGCCGATGATGATCAGGTTGCGGACCTCGTCCACTGCCGTCTCCCGATGTGTGTGTTCGTCACCGGTACGCACCGATGTCGATCCGAGTGCCGACCGCGCGGAGGCGCCGGCGCCTGACTTCCAGAACGTCATCGTACGAAGCGGGGATTCCCGAGCCGGTCATCTGGTGGGTCACGTCACGTGGCGGGACAGGACCCCTGACCGCGGTTTCACCCTACCCGCGTGCGGAACCGGGTGTCTGCGCCGGACCCGGGTACGCCGCATTCCGGCCCGCTCACCCAGCCCCAGCGGGCGCCGCCCGCGTCCGAGAACGTCACCACCAGCGCCGGACTGCCCTGGAACCGGGCGTAGTCGACCATCTCGACGGTGAGCGGCACCGCGCCGTGTTCGGCGCCGATCGCGGTCAGGCAGGCGGCCAGTGCCTCCGGGCGGGCGAGCCGGTCCAACCCGCCGACGGCGCCGAGGCGGTACTTGTCGGTGGCCAGGGGGGTCTCCCGGCCGCTGTCCGTCGCGCCCGACGGCCCGGCCATGTCCGGTCGGGCCGACATCGCCTTGGCGTCCCGGCCGAGGAGTTCCGGGGTCCAGTCCGTGCCGCTGCGTACGGCCGGCCCGGTGGTCCGGTACGGCGCGCCCGCCGCCGGCGCCGCCTCCCCGGCCGGTCGCCCGACGGTGCTGCTGTCCCCACCCGTGTCCGCCAGCCGGCCGACGCCGAGACTGACCGCGGCGACCGAGGCGGCGGCCAGCGCCACCGGCCCGGCGACCCGGGCCCAGCGCCGGGACCGTCGCCCCGGCCCGGTGTGCCGGTCGGGACGGGCGACCGTGCCGGGTGGGCGGGTCGTCCGGCCGGGCTGCGCCGGCACGGTGACCGGCGTCGCATCCCGACCGGCGTGTTCGGGCACGTGGTCGGCGGTCGGGGCGGGACCGGCGCCGGCGAGCGCGGCCGTGATCCGGTCGGAGACCGCCACCGGCAGCTCCGGCGCGGACGACGACGCCCAGTCGGCCAGGTCGGCGTGCACCAGGTCGAGCGCGCCGGCCAGGGCCGCGTACGCCGCGCGCCAGGCCGGGTCCTGCTCGACCAGCCGGGCCACGGTGGCCTGCTCGGGGGTGCCGTCCAGCGCCCCGCCGAGGTAGTCGGCGAGGAGGTCGTGGTCGACCTCGCTGAACTCCCGCGAACTCACGGCTCCTCCTGGCTGGCGTCCGGCCGGGTGAGTCCCGACGAGGATCCGACGCCCTCGGGCCGCCGGCGGTTCCCTGCGGTGACCCGCGGCACGTGCACGGCGTCGTCGGCACCGGTGCGCAGGTGCCCCAGCAGCACGGCGAGCCGCGCCCGACCCCGGGCGCACCGGCTCTTCACCGTCCCCTCGGCGACGTCGAGAATCCGGGCCACCTCGGCCACCGGGTAGCCCTGCACGTCCACCAGGACCAGCGCGGCCCGCTGCTCCGCCGGCAGGGCCGCGAGCGCCTGCCGGACCACCAGCGCGGTGTCGTGGTCGGGGGCGGGCGCGGCCGGTTCGACGCCGCCGGTGTGGCGTCCCGGATCCCCGTCGGTGTGCACCCCGTCGGGCAGCGGGACGGTGGCGTGGGTCTGGCGTCGCCGCATCCGGTCCAGGCACGCGTTCACCACGATCCGGTGCAGCCAGGTGGTGACCGCCGAGTCGCCCCGGAAACGGGCCGCGGCGCGGTGCGCCGACAGCATCGCGTCCTGGAGCGCGTCGGCCGCCTCCTCGCGGTCCCCGATGGTCCGCAGCGCCACCGCCCAGAGGCGGTCGCGGTGCCGGTGGAACAGCTCGGTGAAGGCGTCCCGGTCACCCGCGACGTGGGCCCGGAGCAGCTCCAGGTCGGAGCCGGCCGGCGGGCCGTCACCGGTCGCCGACCAGCGGCTCACGAGCCCTGGACCGTGATCTCCTGGACCCCGATCTTCCAGCCGCTGCCGTCGTCCTTCTTCGGCAGCTCGGTGATCCAGAAGAGGAGGTACTGGTACTTCTGGGCGGGGTCGAACCCGTTGAACGTCATCTTGGTGCCGTCGTGGTCCTCGAACGGCTGCCCGATCACGGTGGGGTACGCCGCGACGAGGTCCTTGTCGCCCTTGGAGGTGGAGGGGAACTCACCGTTGGTGCCGGCGCGCAGCTCGGCCGAGGCGCCGGTGGACGAGAGCGTGGCCTGGAGCGACTTGACCGTGTGCGGGGCACCCAGGTCGATCCAGACGCCCATGCCCTTCTTCAGGCCGCCGAACTTGCCGTTGTTCCGGTAGGTCTGGGTCTCCCAGCCCTCGTCGTCGCTGCCGTCGATGACCTTCTCGGCGTTCCGCACCTCGGCGCGGTCCCCGCTCTCCGGGTCGATGATCCGGACGTCGGAGACGGTGAGCTTGCGGACCGGCGCGGCCGCCTCGGTGCTGCCGCCCGTGGCGGGGGCGCTGTTGGTGGGCTGGGCCACCGGCTCCTTGGCGTCGTCGTCACCGCCCCCGAGCACGCTGATCCCGACGAGCAGACCGACCAGCGCCACCACCAGCAGGCCGGCGATGCCCAGGGCGACCTTGCGCCCGCCGGCCGCGGCCAGCGGGGACGACGGCTCCTCGCCGGGGTCGGCGGTGAAGCGCAGCGGGCCGGCCTGCTCCAGGAACTGCTCGTCGGCCGGGATGTCGAGCCGGCTCAGCTCGGCGGACAGCACGTCCGACGAGGGCGGGGCGATCTCCGGGTCGAGCAGGTCCATGGTGAGGTCGTCGAGGTACGCCGGCACCCCGGCGCGGACCTGCCGGGGCGCGGCGATGCTGCCGCTGGCGTCCCGGACGGCGTCCGGCAGGGCGGCCCGGCCGTGCCCGGCGGTGGCGCCGTGCAGCGGGGCCTCACCGTGCGGCCAGTGCCCGGTCAGCGCGAAGTAGAGCACCCCGCCGACGGCCCGCAGGTCGTTCTCCTGGCTGTCCGCCCCGTCGGTGCGCGCGTCGGCCAGCACCACCCGGCCGTCGTCGCTGATCATCACGGTGCCGGGGTGGAGGTTGCCGTGCACCATGCCGGTGGCGTGCACCGCGGCCAGGGCGCTGGCGACGGCGTTGCCGATCGCGGTCGCGCGGGCCGGATCCAGCGGCCCGTCGGCGGCGACCAGCTCCCGCAGCGACTGGCCGTCCACCCACTCGCGGACCACGTAGGCCCGGTCGTCCTCGTCGATGGCGTCGTAGACGCCGACCAGGTTGGGGTGGATGACCCGGCTGGCCGCGACCGCGGCCTGGAGCATCTCGGTGGCGGAGTCGCCGCCGGGGTAGCGGAGGACCACCGCGACGGGCCGGCGCAGCACCACGTCGACCCCGCGCCAGACCAGCCGCCCGGCACTGTCGTTGTTGATGTGCTCGACCAGTTCGTAGCGCTCGGCGAGGAGCTCACCGACCGTGGGAGCACCGAGGGTCACGACCGCGGGAGAACTTTCCTCCGCTTCCTGACCCTCGCCGACCTGGGTCACCCGTCCTCCCTCGGTGATCGTGTCGATCGATGGACCCGTGCTGCTGGGCATGTGGCTTCCCGCTCTGGCTTCGGTGGAACCGGCACGGTCGGCGTCGACGCCCACGTCGACGCCGGACGTACCCGTCGAGAGCGACCTTACCCGGGATGCCCGGTTCTCCGACATGTCATCTTCCCGCTGCGGCGGGCGGGAAGCCAGTCGCAGCGAACACGCACCGCCAATCTAGAGGTTGACGGCAAGTGATCGGCGCAGGGGCGTCCCGGTGTGGCGTGCCGGTGCTTTCCCCGTCCCGGCCTGGGCACCCTCGTCCGTACGGTTGGTTGTCCACAGGCCGAGAGGCCCACTGGACGGCGGAATCCCGAGTTATCCACAGCCGTATCCCCAGCCTGGTGATCCTCGTTCACCGTCGGTCACGGGTGGGCGCTCAGCGCCCGAGCCGCCGGCGCACCATGCCGACCACCTCGGTGATCTCCCCGATCCGCAGCAGCATGGCCAGCCCGAGGTACGTGCCGCCGATCGCCGCGCCGCCGACCACCAGCTGGACCGCGGCGGCGAACCAGCTCAGCTTCGCCGGGTCGCCCGGGAGCACCGCGAGCACGAGCAGCCCGACCAGCGCGGCGCCGAGCGCGGCCACCACGACCCGGCCGAGCGTGCGCATGATCCGGCCCAACCCGATCCGCCCCACCCGGGGGCGCAGCAGCATCGCCGAGATGATGGCCGCGGCCAGGTACGACACCGCGTTGCCGAGCATCATCCCGGCCGCCGCGAACGTGTTCGAGAAGATCAGGAAGAGGCCGACCTGGAGCAGCACCCGCAGGACCACCACCGGAATGTTGATCAGTGCCGGGGTGCGCGTGTCGGGCAGCGCGTAGAACGCGAACGTGAAGAGCTGGCTGACCGCGAACGGCACCAGGCCGAGCGCCGCGACCAGCAGCACGGTCGAGGTGGCCACCGCGTTGTCGCCGGTGAACGCGCCGTAGCGGAACACCACCACGGAGATCGGCGCGGCCAGCACCGCGTAGCAGACCGCGATCGGGGCCAGCACCGCGGTGACCATCCGGGTGCCCCGGGACAGGTCGGCGGTGACGTCGCCGAACCGGCTCTCGGCGGCGGCGGCGCTCATCCGGGGCATCAGCGCGGTGATGATCGAGACCGCGATGATGCCGTGCGCCATCATCAGCAGCAGGAAGACGTTGTTGTAGATCAGCAGACCGGCGTTGTTGCCGCCGGCGGCGCGGGTGAGCAGGTTGACCACCACGAAGAGACCGAGCTGGTTGACCCCGACGTAGCAGAACATCCAGCCACCGAGCCGGGCCAGCTCGGCGAGGCCGAGCGCCCGGAAGTCGAACCGCCACCGCCACCGGAAGCCCACCTTGCGCAACGCCGGCAGCAGGCCGGCGGTCTGGACCGCGACACCGAGCAGCGTGCCGCCGCCGATTAGTAGGATCCGTTCCCAGCTCATCTCGCCGGGCTGGACGATGTTGGCGCCGAAGACCGCGATGTAGAGCGCGCAGACGCCGATGACCACCAGATTGTTGAGGATGGGCGCCCACATCGGCGCGGCGAAGTGCCCGCGGGTGTTCAGCACCGCGGCGATCAGCGCGCTCACGCCGGTGAAGAACAGCATCGGCAACATCAGGTACGACAGGCTGGTGACCAGCCCGCGGTAGTCGGCGTCCTTGCCACCGGCGTAGATGGCGGTCAGCACCGGCGCCGCGACCAGGGCGAGCAGCACGGTGGCGGCCAGCGCCAGCACCGCGAGCGTGAGCAGCCGCTGGGAGTACGCCTCGCCCCGGTCCGGGTCGGACTTGCGCCGCCGGACCAGCACCGGGATCAGCACGCTGGTGAGCACGCCGCCGAGCAGGAACTCGTACACCTGGTTCGGCAGGAAGATCGCGGTGGTGAACGCGTCACCGACCAGCGCGCCGCCCAGCGCCGCGCCGATCATCAGATTGCGGATGAAGCCGGTGCCGCGGCTGACCAGGCTGCCGATCGCCATCACCGCGCTGTTCGCCGCGGCGCTGGTCTCGGCGACCACCTCCTGCGGTGGCGCCACCGACTCGACGCCCGGCTGGTTCAGCGGCTCCGCCGAGATGAAGGTCGCGCCGTCGTCCGGCGGCAGGCCGCCGCCGTGCGCGTTCGCGCTGCGGTAGAGCCCGCCGCCGCTCATCTCACAGCCTCCCAGGGGGATGTCGGAACCGGGCCCGACGGCCCCGCACCACCGGAACCTTAGTCAACCTCGCCCGGTTACCCACGCCCGGCGCGGTCGATCCACCCTCGGCCCGCTAGGCTGGCGATCCCATGTCCGAAGCCTCCGCCTCCGCCGCCGATCGCCGTGAGCTGACCGCCGCGCAGCGCAACGCCGTCGCCGAGCTGCTCCGCGTGTCCCCGGTCGCCGACGAGCTGGGTCGGCGCTTCGCCCGTGCCGGTCACGAACTGCACCTGGTGGGCGGATCGGTCCGGGACGCGCTGCTCGGCCGGCTCGGCAACGACCTCGACTTCTGCACCGACGCCCACCCGGACGAGACCGTCAAGGTCATCCGGGGCTGGGCCGAGTCGATCTGGGAGACCGGACGCGAGTTCGGCACCATCGCCTGCCAGCGCGACGGGCTCACCCTGGAGATCACCACCTTCCGGGCCGAGGTCTACGACCAGGTGAGCCGCAACCCGGTGGTGCAGTACGGCACCAGCCTGGCCGAGGACCTGAAGCGTCGCGACTTCACCGTCAACGCGATGGCGGTGAGCCTCCCGGACCACCGGTTCACCGACCCGTACGGCGGCCTGGCCGACCTCGGCGCCAAGGTCATCCGTACCCCCGGCACGCCGCAGGAGTCGTTCCGTGACGACCCGCTGCGGATGCTGCGCGCGGCCCGGTTCGCCGCCCAGCTCCGCTTCGCCGTCCACCCCGACGTCCGGGACGCGATGACCCGGATGGCGGCCGACCTCGACCGGATCACCGCCGAGCGGATCCGGGACGAGTTCACCAAGCTGCTGTGCGCGGCCGACCCGGTGACCGGGCTGCGCCTGCTTGTCGACACCGGCCTGGCCGAGCGCTTCCTGCCGGAGCTGACCGGCCTCAAGCTCACCATCGACGAGCACGCCCAGCACAAGGACGTCTACGAGCACACGCTCACCGTGGTGCTGAACGCCATGTCGATGGAGTCCGAGGGCTGCGACTTCGTGCTGCGGATGGCCGCGCTGATGCACGACGTCGGCAAGCCGGGCACCAAGGCGGTCGGCCCGGACGGCCGGGTCAGCTTCCACCACCACGAGGTGGTCGGGGCCCGGCTCACCAAGGCCCGGATGAAGGCGCTGCGCTACCCCAAGGACGTCACCTCCCAGGTGGTCAAGCTGGTCGGGCTGCACCTGCGCTTCTACGGGTACGGCCGGGGCGAGTGGACCGACTCGGCGGTCCGCCGGTACGTCACCGACGCCGGTGACCTGCTGTCCCGGCTGCACAAGCTGACCCGTTCCGACTGCACCACCCGCAACCGGCGCAAGGCGGCCCAGCTCGCGGCCGACTACGACGCGTTGGAGGAGCGGATCGCCCGCATCGCCGCCGAGGAGGACCTGGCCCGGGTCCGGCCCGACCTGGACGGCAACGCGATCATGGAGCTGCTCGGCGTGCCGCCGGGCCCGGTGGTCGGCCGCGCCTGGGCGCACCTCAAGGAGCTGCGCCTGGAGCGTGGCCCGCTGGACCGGGACGAGGCCGAGGCGGAACTGCTGCGCTGGGCCCGTGGCGAGGGCATCGTCGGCTGATCCGCCGGCTGGGAAAAGAGCAGCACTCGGCCTTTGGCTGGTGGCCGCGAGAACTTCGGCGCTGTGGAACACCCTCTTGTGAGGCATCGCGTCGAGACGTTACGGTCATCGGCATCCGTCACTACACGGGGTGGTCGACGCGACGGAAGCTTTTAACACCCGATGTGTCGGTGGCCGTACTGTCGGCACTTTGACTGCCACCCCGAACGGCGGTTTCGCCACGCTTGAATCGGTTCCGTTCTCGAACGGAAATTGACACGGGGAGTAATGGGTGAGAAAAGTCCTGCGGTTAGGCCTGACGGCGGCTGTGATGACCACTCTGGCCGTGGCACCACCGGGGCCGGTGCACGCGGCGGAGACCATGCCGATCGTCGACACCGAAGACTATGCCTACCCGGGTGCTGCCGCCGTGCAGCAGGAGTTTGGGATCACGGTGTCACGGGGTGATGGCAACATCCGCATTGTCGCTCGCCACGCAGTGGACGACGACGAGCAGTGCCGTGCGGATCAGATTCAGGTCGAGCAACTGTTGGCCGAACCGCCCTACGGCTACTACTACTGCTTCGACGTGAAGGCCACAACGGGCTACGTGACCTTGCGGATCGGGGGCACTTTCGGTGTTCGCGCAGGTGGCCAGGCATTGGTGGCCACTGCCGCCCTGCCGGACGGGACGAACAAGGACTACGCCGTCGACCCGGGGCTTGGCGTGGCCATCAACCCGGGCGATGGCAATACCCTTCCGGCCAACACGCTGCTCGAACTTCGGCTCAGCGGAGCTGCCGCACCGCCGGTGAGCGCTCCGTCGAGCTATCCCTTCGTAGCGAAGGTGAGAATACCTTCCGGTAGCTCGAACTACGGATTCCGCGAATGCAGCGGAACCCTGGTGGATGCTTACTGGGTTTTGACCGCCTATGACTGCGTGCATTATGTTTCCACTGATCCACCGCGACCCGGCCCGCCGCCGCCGACGCAGGTGATCCTCAACCGCGCCAACGTCGACGGAACAGGCGGCTTCGAGACCACCGTCAGCCAGACCGTCTCCAACGGCACCCTCCGACTGGCCCTGCTCCGGCTCGCCGCGCCAGCGACCGGCGTGGTGCCGGCGGTCCTGACCAGCCAGGCTCCGCAGGTCGGCGAGGAGTTGGTGGCGACCGGCTACGGACGAACGGCTACCGAGTGGGTCAGCCGCCAGTTGAACACCGGCGCCTACACGGTGTCGAGCATCGACACGGACACGATGATCATGAACCGGGCGTCCGACAATCCGGTCAGCACCTGCAAGGGTGACCTGGGTGGTCCGACTCTGCGCTCGACCGGTGGGACGAGCCAGGTGGTGGGCGTGCACTTCCGAAGCTGGATGAGTGGCTGCGTGGGCAGCACCGCCACGGGTTCCGACGTGACCGAAGTGCGCGTCGACACCGCTGCGGCGTGGATCCGTGGCGTCATCTCGCCGATCGCGCTACGAGCCCGGATCAACGCGAAGTACGTGACGATGGGGGGATCCACCACTGCCCCGCTGATCGCCAACCGCACCGCGGTCGACATCTGGGAGAAGTTCGACCAGATCGATGTGGGTGGCGGCTATGTCGCGCTCTACTCCCGCCACGTCAAGCGGTATGTGTCGTCACCCGTCGCCGGCGGCACGTCACCCCTCGTCGCCAGCGCGACGACGATCGGCGCATGGGAGAAGTTCAAGGTGATCACGAACAGCGACGGCACGACCAGCCTGCTTGCCAACGCCAACGGCAACTACGTCAGCGCCGACTCGGCCGGTGCCAAGCCGCTGATCGCCAACCGGACGGCAATCGGTGCCTGGGAGGTCTTCGACCGGGTCACGTCCACCTACTGAACGCCTCGTACGGGCGGGATGCCGAGATCTCGGCATCCCGCCCGTACGCCTCAGTGACTCTGCTCGACCGCCGTACCGTCCACCGGCCGGTCGCCGTTGCGGGAGGACCCCAGCCGGGCGAGCAGCCCGGCCAGGTCGATGCCGGTCAGGTCGCTTCCGAGCTGGAGGCCCTGGGCGACGTTGCCGGCCACCGACTTGGTCAGCGACGAGGCGCCGTCGGTGGAGATGACGGTCATCTTGTCGATCGCGCCGATCGGGGCGCTCGCCGCTCCGACCACCTCGGGCAGCACCTTGACCAGCAGGTCCAGCACCGCCGCCTCGCCGTACGCGGCGAACGCCTCGGCCTTGCGGGCCATCGCGTCGGCCTCCGCCTGTCCCTTGGCCAGGATGGCCGCCGCCTCGGCCTGGCCCTCCCGCTCGACCGCCTCGGCGATCGCGGACCGCCGGCGCTGCTCCGCCTCACCTTCCTTGGCGCCCTCGATCGCGTTCGCCTCGGCCAGCGCGGCGCGGCGGGCCCGCTCACCCTCACCGGTGAGCCGGGACTGCTCGGCGATGGCCTGGGCGGCGGCGATGGTGGCCTGCCGCTCGGCGTCGGCGCGCAGCACCGCCGCGTTGCGGGCCGCCTCGGCCTCCTGTTCCACCTTGTACCGCTGCGCGTCGGCCGGCTTGCGGACCTCGGTGTCGAGCTGGCGCTGCTTCAGCTCGGCATTGCGCTCGGCCACCTTCTGCTGCTCGGAGAGGATCGCCTGGTCCCGCTCGGCCTGGGCGAGCGGCCCGGCCGCGGCCGACTTCGCCTTCGCCGCGTCGATCTCGGCCTGGATGCCGGCCTGCTTGAGCGACAGGTTCCGGTTCGCCTCGGCGATCGCCTCCTCGGCGAGCAGCCGCTCCTGCTCGGCGGCCTGCCGGGCGCGGGCCTCGGCGATGGCGGCGTCCTTGAGTACCCGGGCGGCCTCGGGCCGGCCCAGGTCGGCCAGGTAGGACCCCTCGGCCAGGATGTCCTGGAGCTGGAACGTGTCCAGCACCAGGCCCTGGTTGGTCATCGAGTGCTCGGCCTCCTCGGCCACCGCGCTGGCGAACGCGGCCCGGTCCCGGATGACCTCCTCGACGGTGAGCCGGCCGACGATCGAGCGCAGCGCACCGGCCAGCACCTCACGGGTGAAGTTGTCGATCTCGTCCTGCTGGTGCAGGAAGCGCTGGGCGGCGGCCCGGATGGCGTCCTCGGTGCCGCCGACCTTGACGATCGCGACGCCGTGCAGGTCGGCGCGGATGCCCTGCTTGCTCACCGCGCCCCGGATGCCGACGTCGATGCGCCGGCTGGACAGGTCGAGCGACTGGAGCTTCTGCACCACCGGCAGCACGAACACCGAGGCGCCGAGCACGACCTTCTGCCCGGACATGTCGGTGGACCGGATGCCGTCGGCGGTCTGGGTGGTGCGGCCCTTGCGGCCGGTGACGATGAACGCCTCGTTGGGCCCGGCCACCTTGATCCGGGAGAGCACGAAGAAGACGAGCAGGACGGCGAGGAGGACCGCGCCGCCGATGGCGACGAGCAGGGGCATGGGGGTTCCCGTCTGTGCGGAGGGATCAGTAGGTCTCGACGTGCACGCTGGTCTCGCTGAGCGCTTCGACCACGAAGATCCGGGCGCCGACCGGGATCGGCCGGTCGGACCGGGCGTTGAGTTTGACCGGCTGGCCGGCGAGGCGGACCCGCACCTCGCCGTAGCCGTCGCTGGGGATCGGGGTCACCACCAGACCGATCGCGCCGGCCAGGTGGTCCCGGGTGGGGGTCGGATCGGTGCGCATGTCGCGGGCCGCGCGGCTCAACCGGGCCGCCAGCCAGCCGGTGGGCACGGCGGCGAGCGCGCCGCCGGCCACCGCCGCCGCGATCATGCCGGGGGTACGCGCCCCGAGCATCTCGTTGACGATCGCGCCGCCGAACCCGAACGCGCCGATGAACCCGGCGACCGCCTCCAGCGACACCGGCCCGTCGACGTCCGGGTGACCGAGGTGCAGCACTCCCGAGCCGAGCAGGGCCAGCGTCAGCACGCCGACGCCCACTCCGCCGATGATCAGGAAAATGAGCGTCCCCGTGGCCACGACCTGCACGGTATCGACAGGGTGCAAGGTCCACAGGCGCTCAGTACGGCGCGATCGTCACCGCCAGGTCGACAAGTTGCTTCGGCAGCGGCTGACGGACCAGTTCCCGGCCGGTACGGTCGGCGAGCACGAAGTCCCCGGCGCCGAACGGCCGGCGGTAGAGCAACCGGTCGCCGGTGACCCAGGCGACGTCGGCGCTGGGCAGCGGGTTCACCACCCGGCCGGTCGCGGTCTCCACCAGCAGCGGCTCCTGATGCCCCTGGACGACCACCAACGTGCCGTCCGGCGACCAGGCGTCCGGGCCTACCGGCCCGCCCGGCAGCTCGACCAGTCGGGTGGGCCGGCCGTCGTCGACCGACAGGAGTTGCACCCCCTTGGCGAGGTCCCGGGGCCACGACTCCGACTTCTGCCTGCTCAACGTCAACGCGACCGACCGGCCGTCCGGCATCCAGGTGAATTCGCACCGGTCGGCGCAGGGCCAGCCGAGCCGTCCCACCGGATGGGTCTTCTTCTGCCCGTTCAGATCCAGCACGATGAAACCGAAGTGGTCGACCTGGCGGGTGGTGAACAGCAGCCGCCGTCCGTCCGGGGACCAGTTCGGCGTGGAGAGCGCCCGGCCCACCTCGTACCAGCGGGTCTTTCCGGTGGCCAGATCGAACAGGCCGACGTCCCGGGGACGGCCGTCGTCGCGGACCGCGACGAGGGAGCCGGTCGGCGCCGGAAAGATGCCGTCGTACTTGTCGGTGGCGAAGTAGCGCCCGCGCCCGCGGTCGAGCAGGAACCCGCTGCCGGAGCCGCCCACCACCTGGGCCCGGGTGACCACCCACTCACCGGGCAGCACCAGTGGCCGGTCCGCCCAGTTCGCGCCGGGTTCGGCCCGGAGCGCCGGCGAGGGGGTGACGGTGACCGGTGGGGTCGTGGGCGGCGGGGCGGAACGGGGACGCAACAACACGAACGGCAGCGTCACCGCCACCACCGCGACCAGCGCGGCGGCGGTCGCGGCGACCCGTCGGCGGCGACGCAGCCGACGGCCCCGCCCGAGCGCCCGCAGCGCCAGTTCCGGCGCGGGCGCGACGCCGTCGGCCAGATCGCGTACGGCCGTCCGGAGCGTCTCCTCCAGCGACGTGCTCATCGGGTCACCTCCGCCCGGGTGGTCAGTTCGTCGAGGGCCGGCACCAGTTGCCGCAGCCGAGCCAGTGCCTTGGCGCTCTGGCTGGCCACCGTGCCCGGCCGGCAGCCGAGCAGCGCGGCCGTCTGCTCGACGCTCAGGTCCTCCAGGTAGCGCAGCGTCAGCACCGCGCGCTGCCGGGGTGGCAGCGCCCGGAGCGCGTCCCGCAGCAGCATCCGCAGGTCACTGTCGTCCCCGACCGCCGGCCGCTCCGGCACGTCCGCCACCGGCACCTCCGCGCGCCGCGCCCGCCGCCGCCAGCCGGAGAACTGGTCGTGGTAGAGGATCCGTTTCACGTACGGCTCCGCGTCGCCGCGGATCCGGGGCCACCGGGCGTACGCCTTGGCCAGCGCGTTCTGGAGCAGGTCCTCGGCCGCGTGCTGGTTGCCGGCGAGCGCGTACGCGACCCGCAGCAGGACCGGCCCCCGTTCGTTGACGAACGCGGTGAACTCCCCGTCGACCTCCGCCACCGTCCACCTCCGTGTCTCAGACGCCCGGGGTGGGGGAAACTTTGCCCGCCGCGCGACAATGGGTGGCATGCGCTGGACCGTGCTCGACTCGCCGATCGGGGAGTTCTCCGTCGGCACCGACGCCGACGCCGTACGCGGCGCGCACTTCGGCCGGGTGGCGTCGGCGTCCGACGAACCCGGCGACGACCTGGCCCGGCGGGCGGTGGCCGAGTTACGGGCCTACTTCGCCGGCGAGCTGACCGAGTTCGGCGTGCCGGTGTCGGCGCCGCGCGGCTCGGAGTTCGAGCGCGCGGTCTGGCGGGAGATGACCGGCATCCCCTACGGCGAGACGACCACCTACGGCGAGGTGGCCCGCGCGCTCGGTGACCCGGGCGCGGCCCGGGCGGTGGGAGTGGCGTGCAACCGCAACCCGGTGCCGGTGATCGTGCCCTGTCACCGGATCGTCGGCGCGGGCGGCAAGCTGGTCGGCTTCGGCGGCGGGCTGCCGCGCAAGGTGACGCTGCTGGAGCTGGAGGCGGGCGTCGCGCTGCGCCGCGCCTGGTCCTGACGTTCGCGCCCGCCCGACCGGCCGGCCCGAACACGGAGGGCCGGGTCCCGAACGGACCCGGCCCTCGCGAATGTGCTGAGGTCAGCGCGTCAGCGCTCGATCTCGCCCTTGATGAAGGACTCGACGGCGGCGTGCGCGTCGTGGTCGGCGTACTGCTGCGGCGGGGACTTCATGAAGTACGAGGAGGCGGAGAGGATCGGGCCACCGATCTTCCGGTCCAGCGCGATCTTCGCGGCGCGGACGGCGTCGATGATGACGCCGGCCGAGTTCGGCGAGTCCCACACCTCGAGCTTCAGCTCCGCGTTGAGCGGGGTGTCGCCGAAGGAGCGGCCCTCCAGGCGGATGTACGCCCACTTGCGGTCGTCCAGCCACGGCACGTGGTCGGACGGGCCGATGTGCACGTCGCTCTTCTGCATCTCGTGCGGGATCTGGGAGGTCACCGACTGGGTCTTCGAGATCTTCTTCGAGACCAGGCGGTTGCGCTCCAGCATGTTCATGAAGTCCATGTTGCCGCCGAAATTGAGCTGGTACGTGCGCAGCAGCTCGACCCCGCGGTCCTCGAACAGCTTCGCCAGCGCGCGGTGCACGATGGTGGCGCCGACCTGGCTCTTGATGTCGTCACCGACGATCGGCAGGCCCGCGTCCTCGAACTTCTTGGCCCACTCCGGGTCGGAGGCGATGAAGACCGGGAGGGCGTTGACGAACGCGCAACCGGCGTCGATCGCGGCCTGGGCGTAGAACTTGTCGGCCTGCTCGGAGCCCACCGGCAGGTAGGAGACCACCACGTCGACCTGCGCGTCGCGCAGCGCCTGGGCCACGTCGACCGGCGTGGCGTCCGACTCCTCGACGATCTCGCGGTAGTACTGGCCCAGGCCGTCGAAGGTCGGGCCGCGCTGCACGCTGACGCCGGTCGGCGGCACGTCGCAGAGCTTGATCGTGTTGTTCTCGCTGGCGACGATCGCCTCCGCGAGGTCCATGCCCACCTTCTTGGCGTCCACGTCGAACGCCGCGACAAACTCCACGTCCGAGACGTGGTAGTCGCCGAAGGTGACGTGCATGAGACCCGGGACGCGGTCGTTCGGGTCGGCGTTCCGGTAGTACTCCACGCCCTGTACGAGGGACGAGGCGCAGTTACCCACACCGACGATGGCGACGCGGACGGAGCCCATAGCGTCTGCCTCCTTCTTTTTCATCACGGCCGCTCTGTCCTGGACTTTCCAGGCGTGGGCGGGCTGTCGTTGTCTCCTCGGCCGCCGACCGTCCGGGAATCCGGGGCGGTCGGGGCCCGGCCGGAGCGCTCGTTGGCGATGAGCTCCTCCAGCCAGCGGACCTCGCGCTCGCAGGCGTCGAGCCCGTGGCGCTGCAGTTCCAGGGTGTACGCGTCGAGGCGCTCGGCTGCCCGGCCGAGCACGTCACGAAGACCTTCGCGGCGTTCCTCGATCTTGCGACGGCGACCTTCCAGGATCCGGAGCCGGGTGGCCTGGTCGGTCCGGGCGAAGAACGCGAAGTGCACGCCGAAGCCCGTGTCGTCGTACGTCTCGGGTCCAGCCTGCGCTATGAGCTGGGCGAAGCGTTCCTTGCCCTCCGCGGTAATGGTGTAGACCACCCGACCGCGTCGGCTGGTCAGCGCGGGAACCTCCTCGGCGGTCGCGGGTGTCTCGGCGGCTTCGGTGATCCACCCCGCCGCCTGCAGCCGTCGCAGGGTCGGGTAGAGCGAGCCGTAGCTGATCGCCGCCCGGATGGCGCCGAGCTTGGCGGTCAACTCCTTGCGCAGCTCGTAGCCGTGCATCGGCGCCTCCTGCAGGAGGCCCAGGATGGCGAACTCGAGCACGGGCGCCATCCCTTCTTTCCCCCTGGGTGGAGGCTTAACCGCCGCGATGTATCGGGCCGATACATCGCACGGTAGCCGAGACCGGTGGCCAGGGCAAACCTCTGGTTACGCGACGCGATCCTCACTGATCGTGACCATGGTCGCCTCGGTTCGTCGGAGCGCGTACCCTTTGCCGCATGCGTACGCAGCGCCAGGTCGTCGACTACTCGCTCCAGAAGCGAGCGGTGCTGCGTGAACTCCTCGCCGGGCGGATCGGCACGTACGACGTCTGCGACGCCTCGCCGTACCTGAAGAACGCCGCCCGTTTCCACGGCGAGCCGACCGATCACCGCTGCCCCATCTGCCGCAGCGAGAACCTCACCCACGTCCACTACATTTACGGTGACGAACTCAAGCAGTCGGCGGGTCAGGCGCGTACCCGGGCCGAGTTGCCCGTGCTGGCCATGACGCTGCGTGAGTTCCAGGTGTTCGTGGTGGAGGTCTGCCCCGGCTGTGACTGGAACCACCTCGTCGAGCAGTTCCTGCTCGGCCGGGACGGTCTCGCGGGCGAGGCGACGGATGCGACCGCGTCGGCCGCGGCCGACGGCTCCACCGCCCGGCGAAGGCGAGAGGCGCAACGGTGAACTCGGCTGTCCCGACCACTGCCGGCCCGTTACCCGGGCGGCACGCGCGACAGCCGGTAAGCGTAATTGGTCCGATTAGGTCGGATTTGACGGACACGGGCCGGCACGGCGGGCCGGTAATCTTCCGTGTTCCAGCTCACGGCAACCCGGTGGTGGCGCCCCCGCGCCCCACCGCGACCGGCAGGGTGTGAGGAATGAACTACGGCGATTCCAGTTCTTCGCGTGGGCGGGCCCAGATCCCGGGCCCGAACGGCGACCCCGGCTCCGAGCGGAGTTCGCGCGGGAACGGTTGGTCCGGCGCCCCCGAGGGTGGCGCCTCGGCGCGTGCCTCGGTCACCCCGGGCGGTGTCGGCGGCCGGGCCCCGGTCGGCGGCGTCGCCCCGGTGCCCCGTGGGGCCTCGGGCTCGGCCTCGGTCGGACGCGCCGGCGCGGGACGCGCCTCGGTGCCGGTCTCGCCGGCACCCGGTGTCGCCGGGCGCGCGGGCGCGGGTCGGGCGTCCGTCCCGGTCTCCCCGGCCGGACCGGCCGGGCGTGCCTCGGTCGGCGCGGCGAGCGTGGGCGGCGCCGGGCGGGCGAGCGTCGGCGCGGCACCCGTCGGCGGCCGTGCCGCGGTGGCCCGGGCCGGGGTGCCCGGCTTCAGCGGCGGCCCCGGCGGCCCGGGTGGCCCGGGTGGTCCGACCGGCCCCGGTCGCGCCGGCCGCGGTGGGGATCCGGGCCGGGCGAAGAAGCGGCGCCGGCTCAACATGCTGATCGCCGGCTTCGCCGTGTTCATCATGCTCGCCGGCATCGGCGTGGTCAGCTTCACCTGGTACTCCACCAAGGTGGTGCTCCCGGAGGACACCATCCCGCCGCTGTCGACCACCATCTACGACTCCACCGGCAAGACCCCCATCGCCCGGATCGGCGACCAGAACCGGCAGCTGGTCACCATCGACCAGATCCCGGAGCACGTCCAGCACGCGGTCGCGGCGGCGGAGGACCGCAACTTCTACCGTCACTCCGGCGTGGACTACAAGGGCATCGCGCGGGCCGCCTGGAACAACATCAGCGGCGGCGACAAGCAGGGCGCCTCGACGATCACCCAGCAGTACGCCCGCAACGCGTTCGACAACCTGAACCAGGACACGTACGGCCGCAAGGTGAAGGAGGCGGTCCTCGCCTCCAAGCTGAACGACCGCTACGACAAGCGGACGATCATGCAGCACTACCTGAACGTCATCTACTTCGGCCGGGGCGCGTACGGCATCCAGTCGGCGGCACGGACGTACTTCAACAAGGACGTCAACAAGCTGACCGTGGCCGAGGCGGCGGTGCTCGCCGCGCTGATCAAGCAGCCCGAGCCGAGTTCCACGCACCAGGGCTACGACCCGGCGATCAACCCGCAGGCCGCGCTGGACCGGTGGAACTACGTCATCAACGGCATGATCACCGAGAAGTGGCTGGACGCGCCGAACATGCCGCAGCACCCCACCGAATACCCGAAGGACATCGCGAAGCCGACGAAGAACAGCGCCGGCGGCTTCGGCATCGACACGCCGTACGGCAACGTCGTCAACTACGTCTCGCAGGAACTGCGCGAGATGAACCTCTGCACCGACAACGAGGCCGAGGCGACCGACGCGAAGCCGCTCTGCTCGAAGGCGCTGAGCCGTGGTGGCTACAAGATCACCACGACCATCAACGCCAAGATGCAGGAGGCGGCGCTCGACGCCGCCCAGCGGGCCAAGAAGGGCTCCGCGCTCGCCGGGCAGCCGTCGAACCTGATGGCCGCCATGGTGTCCGTCGAGCCGAAGACCGGCCGGGTGCTCGCCTACTACGGCGGTGACAACGGCACCGGCACCGACTACGCCGGCAAGAACATCGAGAACGGCGTGGTCAGCGGCGGCCACTCACCGGGTTCGAGTTTCAAGATCTACACGCTGGCGGCGGCGCTGAAGGAGGGCATCTCCATCAAGTCCCGCTGGAAGGGCTCCGCGTTCACGCCGAAGGACACGAAGTTCAAGGTCAGCAACGCCGGTGCCGACCGGGTCAAGTGTGGCGACTCCTGCACGCTGGAGCTGTCCACGCTCAAGTCGCTGAACGTGCCGTTCTACTACATCACCGAGAAGATCGGCCCGGACAAGGTCCTCGACATGGCCAAGCAGGCCGGCGTCACCACCATGTGGCAGACCGACACCAACCCGGCCAAGCCGCACGACCTGACCAAGGCCGACCCGAAGGACCTCGCGCCGAATCCGTTCTTCCACGTGATCGGCTACGGCCAGTACCCGATCACGGTGCTCGACCACGCCAACGGCGTTGCCACCTTCGCCAACGAGGGCGTCTACAACAAGGCGCACTTCATCCGGAAGGTCGAGAAGCAGAACCCGAACACCGGCAAGTGGGACACGGTCGGCGGCGAGAAGCTCAAGCCGCAGCGGCGGATCGACAAGGACATCGCCGCCGACGTCACCTCCGTGCTGGAGCAGTACCCGGGCCAGGTGAACCGCCGGCTCGACGACGGCCGCAAGGCCGCCGAGAAGACCGGCACCTGGGAACTCGGCGACGGCAGCACCCGCAACGGCGACGCCTGGATGATCGGCTACACGCCGCAGCTCGCCACCGCCGTCTGGGTCGGCAACAAGGGCGCCCGCAAGGCGATCAAGTACAAGGACGGCGCGGACATCAGCGGCGCCAAGATGCCCGGCGAGATCTTCCAGCGCTTCATGAACGACGCGCTCAAGGGCAAGGACAAGGAAGACTTCCCGCCGGCCGCGAACGTCGGCAAGGACGACGTCGGCAACGGCGAGATGCCCGCACCCCCGCCGCCGGCCCCGAACGAGCCCGGCGGGCCGGCCTGTGACCCGCTCGGCCTGTTCTGCCCCGGCGGCAACAACCCCGGCGGCGGCAACCCGGGTGGTGGCAACCCGGGCGGCGGCGGCAACCCCGGCGGCGGCGACCAGGGCGGCGGTAACCCCGGCGGCGGCCTCCCCGGTGGCGGCGGGCGAGGCGGCGGAGTGCTGCCCAGCACCCCACCCAACCGCCAGACCAACTGACGCGCACCACCCGACGGCGGCGGCCGGACCCGAGCGGTCCGGCCGCCGCCGCGTTTCGCGTACCGGAATTTCTGCGCGCGCGGCGGGACGGACGGCCCCGACGTACGGCAGGATGCCTCTCCATGAGGACCGAGTCGACCGCAGGCATCGATGAACCCGGCACGTCCGGGGAGCAGACGCCCCGGCCCGGAGCGACCGAGGACCACCCGTCCCGCTCGGACTGGTTCGTCCGCGGCACGTCCGGCCTGATCGGCGGACCGCTCGGTGACCACGCCGCCGCCCTGGACCGGCCGGCCGGCCGCGACAGCCGGTTCTGGAGCGCGGCGCGGATCGTGCTGGCCCTGATCTGCCTCACACTCGCGCTGCACTGGGTGCAGAAGTCCCCCTGTCAGGACGGCGCCTGGCAGAACAACGTCCAGTACACCCGGATGTGCTACACCGACGTGCTGGCGCTCTACTACGCCGAGGGTCTCAACGAGGGCAAGGTGCCCTACGCCGACCACCCGGTGGAGTACCCGGTGCTGACCGGCTACTTCATGGGCGCGCTCGGCCTCCCGGTGCACGCCCTCGGCGTGGACAACCCCGCCATCAACCAGGGGCAGTGGTTCTACAACCTCAACGCGCTGGTGCTCGGCGCGCTCGCGGTCGCCACCGTCGCGGTCATCCTCAGCCTGCGCCGCCGACGACCCTGGGACGCGGCGCTGTTCGCCCTCTCGCCGGCGCTGGTGCTCACCGCCACCGTCAACTGGGACCTGCTCGCCGTCGGCCTCGCCGCGTTCGGGCTGCTGGCCTGGGCGCGCAGCCGACCCGACCGCTACGGCATGCTGATGCCCGCGCTGGCGGGCCTGCTGCTCGGGCTCGGCGGCGCGGCGAAGATGTGGCCGCTGTTCCTGCTCGGCCCGATCCTGATCCTCACGCTGCGCGCCGGCCGGCTGCTCGCCGGGCTCGTCGCCACGGCCACCGCGCTGGTGACGCTGGTCGCGGTCAACCTTCCGGTGGCGATCCCCTACCGGGAGAGCTGGGGACGGTTCTTCGACCTGAACACCACCCGTCCCATCGACTGGGGCACGCTCTGGTACATCGGCCGCTACCTGGACGGCCGGATCAGCCCGTCCGCGCCCGGCGAACTCGGCCCGTTCGAATGGCTCAACGCGAACATCCCCACCCTGAACTGGGTGTCGTACCTGCTGTTCGGGCTGGCCTGCCTCGGCGTGGCCGCGCTCGCCCTGCTCGCCCCGCGCCGGCCCCGGCTCGCGCAGGTCGCGTTCCTGGTGGTGGCCGCCTTCCTGATCTTCAGCAAGGTCTGGTCGCAGCAGTTCGTGCTCTGGCTGCTGCCGCTCGCGGTGCTCGCCCGGCCCCGGTGGGGCGCGTTCCTGGCCTGGCAGTTCGCCGAGGTCTGCTACTTCGTCGCGTTCTACGGCGAACTGCTCGGCACCGCCACCTCCCGGCCGGTCTTCCCGGAGGGCGTGTTCGTGCTGGCCTCCAGCCTCCGCCTGATCACCGTGGCGGTGCTCTGCGGTTTCGTCATCCGGGACATCGTGCGGCCCGATCAGGACGCGGTGCGGCAGACCTACGCCGACGACCCCGACGGCGGGGTGCTCGACGGCGCGCCGGACGCGCCCTGGCACCAGCGCTGGCGCGCACGCTCCGGCGCCACCGACCTACCCGCCGAACCCGTGCCCGCCTGAGACCCGGCGGCAGAGGTCACAGGCGGTAGACGACCGCGTCGCCGACCTGCTCCCGGGTCACCCCCAGCCCCTCGACCGGCCGGTCGAGCATCCCCTCCCACGGGGTGCCGCCCAACTGGTCCCGGAGCACCACCACGTTCCGGACGCCGATCTGCCGCAGGTAGTCGACGCTGGCGTAGTCGGGGAAGCTGACCGTGGCCTCGCGGGTCCGGGCCTGGGACGCCGGGGTGAAGCCGCTGCCGCCGTTGACCATCTGCGGGAACCGGTCCGTCGACCAGAGCATCACCGGCTGGTCCAGGTTCTGGCTGCTGGGCAGCACCAGCAACGGCCCGTCGACGGTCCGCATCACCGCCGGCTGCTGCGGCACCACCGGATGCGGGGTGACGTTCAACCCCTCGGCCAGCACCAGCGCCAGCGGCAGCAGCGTGGCCAGCCGCAGCCACGGGCCGGGCCACGGCGGCACCCGTTCGGCGGCGAGCTCCCGCACCCGGGCGCAGAACGCGGTGACCGCGCCGGCCGCGAGCAGGCCGAGCAGCAGCGTGGCCCAGAGCATCATCCGGCCCGGCGTACGCAGCCCGTTCCAGCCCGGCAGGTAGTCGAAGAGCGGCACGTAGGTGAACCGGCCGTCGAGGAACCGGGTGCCCATCGCCAACGCCGTCGTCATCAGCACGCCGGCGAGCAGGAAGAGCCGGTGGCGGACCCGCCAGACCGAGAAGAACAACCCACCGGCGGCCAGCGCGTAGAGCGCGAAACCCGGCAGCAGCGTCATCTCCGGGGGCCAGGGCAGCGCCGCCCGCGCCCCCTCGTGCAACTCGCCCCAGACCCGGGACTCGCCCGGCGCGGTGAACAGGCCGCTGGCCGGCGGCGAGTAGAGCTGGATCTCGGCGAGCGTGCGGGCCGCGTTGGGGTGCAGCTCGGCGACCTTGAAGAAGGGAATCGCCAGCAGGCCACCCACCGCGGCGAACACCAGCCCGCCGAACAGGTCGGCCAGGAACAGCCGGCGACCGAACGGGCGCTTCACCCGGCGGCGCCGGACGAACCACAGCACCGCCGAGACCAGCACCACCCCGGCCAGCAGGTACGCGAACGGCAGCCCGATGCCGAAGCCGAGACTGAGCTGCCAGGCGGCCACCAGCCAACCGGCGAGCGCCCAACCCGCGTGCCGGCGGCGCGGACGGTAGCCGTACCGCAGCGACCAGCCGTGACCGCGGGCGAGCATGGCCAGCGCCAACGGGATGCCACCGTTGGAGATGATGTGCAGGTGCCCGGCCTGGGCCAGCAGCCACGGCGCGTACGCGAAGCTCACCCCGGCCACCGCGCCGCCGATCCGGCCCGCGCCGAGCTGCCGGGCCAGCGCGTACGCCCCGAACGCGGCGAGCGCATGGGCCAGCACGAACATGATGTTGTAGCGCAGCACGGCGTGCTCCGGACCGACGCCGATCAGGCCGGCCGGCGCGTACCCGAGCAGCGTGTCGGAGAACGCGAAGCTCCAGTTCTCCGGGAAGAACGTGTTGGAGTGCCAGAGCATCGCCGGGTCGGTGCGCAGGATGTGGCCGGACCACGCCATCTGCCACGCCTGGAGGCTCGGGTCCCAGTGGTCCTGCGGCAGGGTGTAGCGCGGATAGCGCAGCGTGGGCCAGGTCATCGCGGCGGCCAGGGCCAGCGCGGCGACGGCGGCGAGCGTCCACTCGTGCACCAGGAACCGGCCCACCGCGCGGACCGTCCGGCGGGCCCGGCCGAGAACCGGCTCGGGTGCCGGCCCGAACGCGGTCCAGGGATCCGCCGGCTCCGCACCGTCCGTACCGGTGGTCTGGTCCGTGTTCGAGGTCTTGTCCGTGCCGGCGCTGCCGGTCGGGGCCGTGTCGGTGGTCTTGCTCGTGCCGGTGGTCTGGTCCGACCCCGCGCCGCCGGTCTGGTCCGTACCGGTGGTCTGGTCCGGGCGCGTGGCGCCGCGCCCGTTCTTGCCGGCGTCGGCGGTCTTGCGCCTGCCGTCGCGCCTGCTCCGGCCGGACCTGCGCCGGCTCTGGCCGCCGTCGCCGGCCCTGTCCGTGCCGTCGCCGCCCGCCGCGTCGGCGGACTCGTCGCTGTCGGCCCGGGACCCGCTCGTGCCGGCTGCCGCGCTCGTGCCGCCCTCCACCTCGCCGGTGGATCGGCCCGGTGCGGGCTCTGCCCGGTCGGCCGGGGAGCCCTCCGGGGCCGGTCGCGGGTCGGTGCCGGAACGACCGGTCGCGCCGGACTGCTCCGTGGTCATGCCGTGGCGCCCAACTGGGCGCGCAGGAACGCGATGTCGGCGGCCTGCCCCTCGACGCCGCCCGGGGTCTCGACGATCACCGGTGCTCCGGCCGCCCGGATCACCGCCACCAGCAGCTCCGGCTCGATGGTGCCGCCGGTGAGGTTGTCGTGGCGGTCCTGGCCGGAGTTGAAGGCGCCCTTCGAGTTGTTCGCGTGGATCAGGTCGATCCGGCCGGTGATCGCCTTGACCCGGTCGACCAGACCCAGCAGCTCCTCGCCGCCGGCGTGGGCGTGACAGGTGTCGAGGCAGAAGCCGACCTCGTGGTCGCCGAGCGCGTCCCAGAGCCGGGCCAGCGCGTCCAGGTGCCGGGCGCAGGCGTTGTCACCGCCGGCGGTGTTCTCGATCAGCACCGGCAGCGGGAAGCCGCCGGAGTCCGCCGCGTACGCGAAGGTCTTGCGCCAGTTGTCGAAGCCGGCGGCGAGGTCGCCCCCGGCGTTGACGTGGCCGCCGTGCACGATCAGCCCGCGGGCCCCCACGGCCGCCGCGGCGGTGGCGTGGGCCAGCAGCAGCTTGCGGCTCGGGATGCGGATCCGGTTGTTGAGCGTGGCCACGTTGATCACGTAGGGCGCGTGGACGTAGAGGTCGACGTCGGCGGCGCGCAGGCGCTCGGCGTCCTCCCGCGGCTTCGGTGCCTTCCAACCCTGCGGGTCGGCGAGGAAGAACTGCACCGCCTCGGCCTCCCGGGTGGCCGCCTCAGCCAGTGGGTCGGTCGCGTCGACGTGGGCTCCGATTCGCATGCAGGGCAGCCTACGTCGCGCCTGCGACGCGTGGTGCGCACGCGCGCGGGTTCCGGCGGGCGGGCGCGTCACCGCCCGGCCCGGCGGTCGTTGTCCGAGGTGGGATCGATGGTCGACGCTCCGCCCGACGTGGTCCACAGCACGGACGGCGAGCGTCGGCCTCCGGCGACGGATCGCCCCGCCGTGCGGCCCGGCACGACGGGGCGGGTCCCACTCGTCACCCACACGGCAACCGGTCAGATGGACTAATTCCAGCATTTACCCCAAGTGGTGACGACAGCCGCTGTATGGTCAGACCAGGTGACAACATGATAAAGCTCCGCGGGGCGTTCCCGATCCAACCTCATCGGTGTGGTCGTTCCTCCCCAGGTCCCACCCAAGGAATGCGGACGGGACGCCCCGCGGCCCCGTGGACAGGGGTCCACCTTTCCGGCGCCCGACGCCGGAGGTGGGCCCCTGTCGCCGCGTCCGGAGCCGTCCCGGAGCCGTCCCGGAGCCGTCCGGGGCACCGGCCCCGGCATGATCGTCCGGACCGGCTATCCTGGTCCGGTTGTCCGCGTCCGGCCGGGTTCCCCCGGCATCGGGCGGGCCACGACGCACGACCTCCTGCCACGGAAGGACCGTGGCCGCCTAGCCCACAGGAGGTGAGCACGTCTTGCGTCACTATGAAGTCATGGTGATCCTCGATCCCAGCCTCGAGGAGCGCACCGTCGCCCCGTCGCTCGACACGTACCTGAACGTGATCCGGACCGCGGGTGGCTCGGTGGAGAAGACCGACGTGTGGGGCCGCCGGCGCCTCGCGTACGAGATCAACAAGAAGGCCGAGGGCATCTACGCCGTCGTCGACCTCCAGGCGACGCCGGAGGCCGTGGCTGAGCTGGACCGTCAGCTCCGACTCAACGAGTCGGTGCTGCGCACCAAGGTCATTCGCCCGGAGATGCGCTGAGCATCTAGACCCGGCACGTCCGGATCAAGCCTCATCCGCGCTGTCGGAGGGCTCTGAGAGCCTGTACGGCACAACGATGAGTGCGCGAGGAGATGGTCATGGCAGGAGACACCACCATCACGGTCATCGGCAACCTGACCGATGACCCCGAGTTGCGGTTCACCCCCTCCGGTGCGGCGGTGGCCAAGTTCCGGGTCGCTTCGACACCCCGGTTCATGGACAAGGCGTCCGGCGAGTGGAAGGACGGCGAGCCGCTGTTCCTCTCGTGCACAGTTTGGCGCCAGGCCGCCGAGAACGTCGCCGAGTCGCTGCAGCGCGGCGCCCGGGTGATCGTGTCCGGCCGGCTGCGTCAGCGGTCGTACGAGACCCGCGAGGGTGAGAAGCGCACCGTCATCGAGCTGGAGGTCGACGAGATCGGCCCGTCCCTGCGCTACGCCACGGCGAAGGTGCAGAAGATGTCCCGCTCCGGTGGCGGAGGCGGCGGCTTCGGCGGTGGTGGCGGTGGTGGCCAGGGTGGCGGCGGAGGCAACTTCGACGACCCCTGGGCCTCGGCTGCCCCGGCCCCCTCCCGCGCTGGTTCGGGCGGCGGAAACTTCGACGAGGAGCCCCCGTTCTGATGGCGCCGAGCGCCCGCGATCGCAAACCAGGAGCAAGAGCAATGGCGAAGGCTGCGGCACTGCGCAAGCCGAAGAAGAAGGTGAACCCGCTCGACAAGGACGGGATCACCTATATCGATTACAAGGACACCGCGCTGCTGCGCAAGTTCATCTCCGACCGCGGCAAGATCCGCGCTCGACGGGTGACCGGCGTGACCTCGCAGCAGCAGCGGCAGATCGCCCGTGCGGTCAAGAACGCCCGTGAGATGGCGCTCCTGCCCTACACGGCCACGGCCCGCTGAGGGGAGGCACGGACATGAAGATCATCCTCACTCAGGAGGTGTCCGGCCTCGGCTCTCCGGGCGACATCGTCGAGGTCAAGGACGGCTTCGGCCGTAACTACCTGCTGCCGCAGGGCTTCGCGATCGCCTGGACCAAGGGTGCCGAGAAGCAGGTCACGGTCATCAAGCGGGCCCGCTCGGCCCGCGAGGTCCGCGACCTCGACCACGCCAACGAGATCAAGGGCCAGCTCGAGGGCCTGAAGGTCAACCTGAAGGCCCGCGCCGGCGACGGCGGGCGGCTCTTCGGTTCGGTCACCCCGGCCGAGATCGTCGACGCCGTCAGGGCGGCCGGCGGTCCGAGCCTGGACCGCCGCCGGCTGGAGACGCCCGGCCACATCAAGTCGCTCGGCGCCTACCCGGTCAGCATCCGGCTGCACCCCGAGGTGACCGCCAAGTTCGACCTGAACGTGGTCAAGGGCTGACCCCACCGCACCACGAAAGGCCCGCACCGGTTCTCCGGTGCGGGCCTTTCCCCATCTCCCGGCGACCCGCCGCCGGCACGTCAGCCGATCGGCTGACCGGTCACCGCGCTGATCACCACGGTGGACAGCCCACCGCCCACCACGGCCGCCGCCAACGCCACCGTCGCCGACCGCCACGTCGTACCGACCTGACGCAGCAGCACCGCCACCACGAGGCTGCTCACCAGTGCCAGCCCGAACCTCGGCGCCGCCGCCGACAACGACGCGAACGCGTGCGCCCGCGGCGAGTCACAACCTCCACCACTGATGTCGGTGACACACCCCGCCGGGGCCTGCCCGTCCAGGAGGACCAGACCGAGAAAGAGCAGCACCGCCGGCACCAGATAGCAGGCGGCCGTGTAGACGAGCGGTCGCAACGGCCCACCCGGATCCGGGTCCAGCAGGTCGTCCTCCAACCGCCGGCTCCACGAACCGCCGCCGATCGGGTCCACCCGTCGCCGCACCGCGGACCCACCCGGCCCGACCGGCTGCACCGCCCGGCGCCGGGGCGCGGCCCGGGGACGCGGCGCGGTGTACGCGACCACCGGCGACTGCGGCGCCGACGTCGGCGTCTCCATCCACCGCGGATCGTCACCCGCCAACCGGGTCCCCGACCAGAACTCCTCGGCCTGCTCCGGCGACGCCCAACCCTCCCGGACCGGCGGTGCCGTACGGTCCCACGGGTCGGCCGCCGGATACCGCGGACCGGCGTCGCGCACCCGGTCGAGGTGGCCGGTGTCGGTGAACCGGTCCCACTCACCGGTGTGCTCGGTGCGGTCCCACCGGCTCCCGGCCGGCTCCCACCGGCTCCCGGCGTCCGCCCGACCCCACGCGTGCACGCCCGACGCGTCCCACGGGTCGACCGCCGGCTGCTCCGCCGGAGCCGGCTCGGCCGCCCGACCCCGCTCCCAGGGATCCACCGCCGGCGGCGGCCAGGAGGAACCGGTCGCCGCCCGCGGACTCCGCCGGGCCGGCCGCTCGGCCTCCCACCCGCCGGTGTCACCACCCGGGCCCGCCTCCTCCGGCAGCCCCGACCAGATCACCTCCGGACGTCGGGTCGCCGCACGTCGCGGACGGCTGCGGGGCGCCGTCCCGGACACCGGCCCGTCCTCCCCGGACTCGGCCCGCCGGCTCCCGACGTAGCCCTGTTCCTGCGGGGCGTCCATGGTCCACTCGGCGGTGTGCTCGGACACCGGCCCGGCCCCGACAGCCCGCAGCCCGCGCCGGCCGTCATCCCGACGCCGGCCGGCCTCGGGCCGCCAACCACCGTCGGAAGCGGGCGACCCGGCCTCCGCCTCGTCGTCGTCCGGCGCGGCATGCCGCCCACCGCCGTCCGCCCGACTGATCCCCGACTCCACCGCCCACCGCGGAAGGTAGGCGTCCACCGGCTCGTCCTGACCGCGCTCGATCGCCCGGCGCCGGCTCGGCGTGCGCTGACGCTCCGGCGCGTACGGGTCCACGCGCCGCGGACCAGCGGAAGCGTCCCAGGAAGCGCTCGGCCGGCGCTCGCGCGGGCTGTCCTCCCCGCTTGCCCAGTCCCGGTGTCTCACGGCGGGAGCGTGACCCTTCTCAACCCGAAAGTGCAATCCGCTGTCAAGGTGCAGCCGTTCGCAGCGATAGTACGGGACGAACGACGCCAAGGCTCGACCAGAAATCTTCCGTCCACAGGGTGGGGACGGCAGAAGCCCAGGTCAGGAGCAACACGCCCGGAAAACGCCATCACTTTTCCACACCCCTGTGCACACCCTGCGCACATGCTGGCCCCCTGCGTCCACAGGTTGTCCCGAGGCTCGTCCACCGGCCCTGTTGGTGGCTGACCTCGGGTTCCGTATCGTGGCCAGCGACCGCCGGGCGATGACCCCCGATCGACCGGAGGGTCGGCGGAAGTTGTCACACCCCGGCGATAGAGCTGGACTCGATCCGACGCAGCAAGGGGGGAACCCGTGTCGGTCACCGACGAGACGCGCGCGGGACGGACCGGGGGGCAAGCGTCCGAGCCGCCGCCGCGGGACGCGTCCTTCGAGAAGACACCACCCCAGGACGTGGCCGCCGAACAGTGCGTCCTCGGCGGCATGCTGCTCTCCAAGGACGCCATCGCGGACGTCGTGGAGATCCTCAAGACCAACGACTTCTACCGCCCGGTGCACGCCACCATCTTCGACGCGATCCTGGACATCTACGGTCGGGGCGAACCGGCCGACCCGATCACGGTGGCCGCGGCGCTGGCCGACTCCGGCGACCTCGCCCGCATCGGCGGCGCGCCCTACCTGCACACGCTGATCGCCAGCGTGCCCACCGCCGCCAACGCCGCCTACTACGCCCGCATCGTCGGCGAGCGGGCCGTGCTCCGCCGACTGGTCGAGGCCGGCACCCGGATCGTGCAGCTCGGCTACGGCACCGGCCCGAGCGGCAGCCGGGACGTGGACGACATCGTCGATCTCGCCCAGCAGGCCGTCTACGAGATCACCGAGAAGCGGGTCAGCGAGGACTTCGCGATCCTGGCCGACATGCTCCAGCCCACGCTGGACGAGATCGAGGCGGTCGGCGCCCAGGGCGGCGTGATGACCGGCGTCCCGACCGGCTTCACCGACCTCGACCGCCTGCTCAACGGCCTGCACGCCGGGCAGTTGATCATCGTGGCGGGTCGACCGGGTCTGGGAAAGGCGCTGGCGCTCGACACGCCCCTGCCAACCCCGGAGGGTTGGACCACAATGGGTGCGGTACGCGTCGGCGACCAGTTGCTCGCGGCCGACGGCAACCCGACCACCATCACCAACGTCTTCGACGTGATGCACGATCGAACCTGCTACGAGGTCGAGTTCTCCGATGGCTCGGTCATCGTGGCGGACGCCGAACACCTCTGGAAGACGACCACCCGGGCCAGCCGTCGGCAGTCCGAGGCACGTCCCCGGCACTACTGGCCCGAGGCGGCGCTGTCGAGGGTACGGGCGGCCGAAGCGGCGGCGTCCGCCGAGCCGCATCGCCTGGTCACCTTGGCGGACACGCTCGAGCAGGTCGGCCCCGAGTTCCGCAACGTGCTGCACACGGTGGCGCGCCAGGTCGGCGCGAACGGACGGGTCGCCCGTCCGGTGACCCGGGCCGGCAAGTCACGCAACTGGACCGCTCCCGGCTACCCGGCGGGCGCTCTCGTCTCCGGCCTTCGCCAGCGGGCCGAGCGACACGTCGACGACGGCGCTCCCGTTCGGCACGACGGAGTCGTGACCACCGCACAGATCGCGGCGACGCTTCGCACGGACACCGCCGACCGGCGCCTCAACCACGCGGTGGAGAACTGCGCGCCGCTCCGGCTCCCGGAACGTGAACTGGTCGTTCCTCCGTACACCCTCGGGGTGTGGCTCGGCGACGGTCACACCGGAGCCAGCCGATTCACCACCACGGACGCCGAGATGGTCGACCTGGTGGCCCGGGACGGCTTCCTCGTGCGACCCAGCGGCCCAATGGTGTTCACCATCCTGCTGCCCGCCGTGGGGCGGACAACGGACCGCACCTGTGTCGACTGCGGAGGCTCCACCCGAGCACTGCGCGAGAACCAGGCGGTCCGCCGATGCGCCGAGTGTCACGAGCGAGGCGGCTCGTTCCTGGCGCTGATCCGCCGGATCGGGGTGGCTTCCGACAAGCACATCCCACAGGACTATCTGCGAGCCTCGGAGGCCCAGCGCCGGGCGCTGCTCGCCGGGCTGATGGACACCGACGGTACGGTGGCGCCGGCCGGGAACCTCCAGTACACCTCCACGTCGAAGCGGTTGATCGAGGGTGTTGCGGAACTCGTGGTCAGCCTGGGCTACCGATGCTCGATCACCGAGCGGAGGGTGCGCGGACGCACCGAGGACTCATCGGTCGCCTACACGGCGAACTTCTCCACCCCTGATCCGGTCTTCCGCCTGGAACGGAAGCGGGCCGCGCACCTGGCCCGGCGGCGGACGTCCTCGGACGTGCGTTCCCACTCCCGCTTCGTCGTGGACGTCCGGCCCGTGCCCAGCGTTCCGGTGCGCTGCGTGACCGTGGACAACGCCGACCACCTGTACCTGGCGGGTCGGTCGATGATCCCGACCCACAACAGCACAGCCAGCATGGACTTCGCCCGGAATGCTGCGATTCGCGCCAACCAGGCCGCAGCCATCTTCTCGCTGGAGATGAGCAAGGTCGAGATCGTCATGCGACTGCTCTCGGCCGAGGCGCGCGTGCCGCTGCACGTGCTGCGCAGCGGGCAACTTTCCGACGACGACTGGACCAAGCTGGCCCGCTGCATGGGCGAGATCAGCGAGGCGCCGCTCTTCGTCGACGACACCCCGAGCATGAACCTGATGGAGATCCGGGCAAAGGCACGACGGCTCAAGCAGAAGCACGACCTGAAGTTGATCGTGGTCGACTATCTCCAGCTCATGACCTCGCCGAAGCGCACCGAGAGCCGGCAGCAGGAGGTCGCGGACCTGTCCCGTGGCCTGAAGCTGCTGGCCAAGGAGGTCGAGTGCCCGGTCATCGCGGTGAGTCAGCTAAACCGTGGCCCGGAACAGCGTACGGACAAGCGACCGCAGTTGTCCGATTTGCGAGAGTCAGGCTGCCTTACCGCGGATACCAGACTCATCAGGGCCGACGACAATTCGGAGGTGACGCTCGGCGAACTGCTCGCCACCAAGGCGAAGGACATCCCGGTGTGGGCCTTGGATGAGAGCCTCCGTTACACCGCCCGGACGCTCACCCACGCCTTTCCCAGTGGAACGCGGGAGGTGTTCCGGATGACCCTCGCTTCCGGGAAGCAGATCGAGGCCACCGCGAATCACCCATTCCTCACGTTCGGCGGCTGGATGCCGTTGGCCGAACTCGCGCCGGGGGCGAGGATTGCTTCTCCCCGGCACATCCCACCACCGCTGGACGTTCAGCCGTGGGCTGAGTCCGAGGTGGTCATGCTGGCGCACCTGCTCGGGGACGGCTCGTTCGTCCGACGTCAGCCGATTCGCTACGCCAGTTGCGACGAGGCCAACCTGGGCGCCGTGGCAGAGGCTGCCCGGCATTTCGGGATCACGGCGGTGCGCGATGACTACGCGGCTGCTCGAGTGACCACCCTCCGCCTACCGGCACCCTTCCGACTCGCCCGAGGGCGGCGGAACCCGATCGCGGAGTGGTTGGACGGGCTCGGGTTGTTCGGGCTCCGGTCCCATGAGAAGTTCGTGCCCGCACCGGTGTTCGGTCTGCCGAAAGAGCAGATCACGCTCTTCCTGCGACACCTGTGGGCCACCGACGGGTCGGTGACCGTGAACAAGTCGGGTCGAGGTGGACGCGTCTACTTCTCCTCCACCTCGCAGCGAATGCTGGAGGACATCTCGCGGCTGTTGCTCCGCTACGGCATTTCGGCGCGACTCAGGCAGGTTCCGGTTGTCCGGCACCGACCGCAGTACACGCTCGACGTCTCCGGTCGTGACGACCAGCTCCGCTTCCTCCGTGAGATCGGTGTGCACGGCGAGCGCGCGGGCGGCTGTTCGGCGTTGCTGGGGAGCCTTGAGGCCATGGTGAGCAACCCGAACGTGGACACCGTCCCCAGCGAGGTGTGGACGCGGGTGCGAGAGGTTCTAGCTGAGCGGAAGATGAGCCATCGGGAGTTCGCGGCTGCTGTCGGTACCAAGTTCTGCGGCAGCACGATGTGGAAGCGCGCCCCCAGTAGGTCTCGTCTTGCCACGATCGCCACTGTGTTGGACTCGGCCGATCTCGACCTGCACGCTACTAACGATGTTCTCTGGGACGAGATCGTCTTGATCGAGCCGGTTGGTGAGAAGGACGTCTACGACGCAACCGTGCTCGGTACGCACAACTTCATCGCCAACGGGATCGCCGCTCACAACTCGATCGAGCAGGATGCTGACGTTGTCATCCTTTTACACCGCGATGACTATTACGATAAGGAATCGCCCAGAGCGGGCGAAGCGGACTTTATTGTTGCCAAACACCGGAATGGCCCCACTGACACGGTGACGGTCGCCGCCCAGTTGCACCTGTCGCGCTTCGTGGACATGGCCATCGTCTGACGGCTCTCAGCCGAGCAGCGGGAACCAGCCCGCCGCCTCGCCCAGCTCGAACCGGTCCCGGTCGGTCAACGGCACCCGCCCGGTGGCCTTGAGCAGATACTCGTGGTCGTCCCAGGCGGCCGGGCGTACCGCGTCGTCGCACAGCAGGCCGTCCATCGTGGTCACCGCCACCCGGGTCGGGCCGGTCGCCGGCGGTGGCGCGTCCGGCAGGTCCACCACCAGGTCGAGGTGGTGCACGACCGCCTCGGTGGTCAGGGTGGCGAGCAGATCCGGTACGCGCAGCACGTGCCCCTGGGTGGTGACGTGCCCGGTGGCGTCCGCGGCGGCAGCCGCGCGGGCGGCGGCGGGAGCGGTGTCGGACCAGATCCGGACCACGCCGGTGGGCCGGTCGAACGCGGCGGCCGAGCGGCGGGCCCACCAGGCGTGCCGCGCCCCGGCCCCGTCGTCCCCGTCGGCGCCGAACGCGCGCCAGTAGCTGATGTCGTCCACGTCGGCCGGGCCGGGCACCGGGCTGGCCAGCGCGACGAGCGCGCGTTGGGCGTCGCAGAGCACGTGGAAGAGCAGGTCGGCGACGAGCCAGCCCCGGCAGCGGGTGGGTCGTTGCAGGCCGGCGTCGTCGAGCGGGGCGACGGCGGCGGTGATGCCGTCGTACGCCTGGGCCAGCGCCTCGTGCGGCCGGATCGGGCTCATGGGGTGCAGCCTGCCACGGCGCGCGGCCACCGGCACGGTTAGGCGGGGCCCCTTCCTATCGCCCAGGCGTTAAGAAGGGGCCCCGCCTTACACGCTGGTCAGTCGAACAGCTCGCCGAGGAAGCCGTGCTTCTTCTTGCGGCGGTAGTGGCCGTGGTAGCCGTAGTGCTGCTGCTGACCGTGGCCGTACGCGGGCTGCGGGTAGCCGTGGCCGGGCGGCGGCGGAGGGGGCGGGGGGACGGCGCCGTAGCCCTGCTGGTGCGGGGCGGCGGGCGGGGGCGGCGGAGGCGGCGGGTAGCCGGCCCCGGCGGGCGCGGCCTGCGGGGCACCGCCCTGCTGCCGGTTCCAGTTGGCCTCGGCCTCGAACAGCTTTTCGAGCTCGCCTCGGTCGAGGAAGATTCCGCGGCACTCGCCGCACTGGTCGATGACTACTCCGCTGCGCTCGTACTGGCGCATCTCTCCACGGCATTTGGGACAGGTGAGCTGCATGACACCGACGGTACCGGGTGTTTTCACGCGGTGGCGGTCAGCGCGTGCGTCACCTCGTCGTCGGAGACCTCGTGGAAGTCGTCGTAGTAGGCGCCGACGGCGGCGAAGCCGGATGGGAGTTGGCTGCTCACGACCGTGTCGGCCGTGGCGGCGAGCATCTCGTACGCCGGCGGGGAGCCGACCGGGACGGCGACGACCACCCGGGCGGCGCCGAGCTGGCGGGCGACCTGGACGGCGGCGCGGGCGGTGGCGCCGGTGGCGAGCCCGTCGTCGACGATCAGGGCGGTGCGGCCGGTCAGGTCCAGCGGTGGCCGGCCGGCGCGGTAGCGCTGCTCGCGGCGGTCCAGTTCGGCCTGTTCGCGGCGGCGGACCTGGGCCCGGTCGTTCTCGCTGATCCGGCCGGCGACCATGTCGTTGAGGACCTGCACGCCGCCGGGGCCGAGCGCCCCGAAGGCGACCTCGGGCGCCCAGGGCACGCCGAGTTTGCGGACGACCAGCACGTCGAGGGGGGCGTGGAGCCGGTCGGCGATCACCCGGGCGACGGGGACGCCGCCGCGGACCAGGGCGAGCACGACGACGTCGGGCCGGTCGGCGAGGTCGGTGAGTCGCTCGGCGAGGTCCTGTCCCGCTTCGGTCCGGTCACGGTAGGTGGTCATGCCTCAGGTGTACGCCTTCCGGCCGGGTCGCGCCGGGCGGTTGCCGGGAATGCCGGCCGGCCGGGCTGCCGGGCGGGCGCCTCGGCGAGTGCCAGCGCGGGGGCGAGGACGAGCAGGGCGGCCGGGTAGAGCAGGTAACCGAAGCGGGTGGAGGGCATCAGCAGGATCGCGGCGAGCAGCCCGTACCCGCAGATGAGGGCCGTGGCGGCGGCGGTGCGCGGCGGGTGACGCAGCAGCCGGACGGCGATCGCCAGGCCGACCGCGACGAGCAGCGCGGCGGCGACCACCCGGCCGGCGGGGAGCGTCTCGGCGATCAGGTGGCCGGGGAACGGGGACTGGGCGGGGCTGGTCACCAGGCCGTGGCCGAGCGGGAACCGGAGCACGTTCTCGACGAGGGCGTCGCGGTCGACGAGCAGGACCGGCAGCAGCGCGAGGACGGGCAGGCCGAGGGCGCCCAGGGCGGTGCGCGGCGCGGCCCGGCGGGTCGCGGCCCAGCAGACCAGCACGACCGCCACCGGCCAGGCGAAGAGCTTCAGCGCGCCGGCGACGCCGACCGCGAGGCCGGCGCGGCCGGGCCGGCCGGCGGCGGCCAGCGCGAGGGCGAGCAGGCAGAGCGCGAGTACGGGGAGGTCGTCGCCGCCGGTGGCGAGCGTGAGCGCGGAGACGGGCAGGACGGTGGCGGCCTGGGCGGCGCGCAGCAGCGCGGCGGAGCGGCGGGGCGAGGTGGGGCCGGTGCTGGTGCGCAGCGTGGTGACCAGGGCGGCGAGCGCGAGCGCGGTGCCGACCGCGAACCAGACGCGGGCGTCGGTCCACCAGGCGTCGGTGGCGGCCCGGGGCAGCCCGAACAGCGCCATTCCGGGTTGGTAGGGGGTGTATCCGAGGAGTTGTTCGCCGGGGGGCAGGGCGGCGATGGCGTCGGGGCCGAGGTAGGGGGTGCCGTGCTCGGCGAGGCGGGTGCCGGCGTGTTCCACCACGAGCACCTCCTCCTGGGCCCGGTCGGTGCGTCCGCCGGCCCGTTGGATGCTCTGGACGACGACCGGGAGCAGGGCGGTGGTGGCCCAGGTGAGGCCGGTGACCGTCCAGCGGGCGGGCAGGCCGGCCAGGGGGGTGCCGGGGTGTCGGCGGCGGGCGAGGAGCTGGGTGGTCGCGGCGAGCGCGGCGACCGCGTACCCGATGGTGGCGACGGTGCCCCACGCGCGGTGCGGGGGCAGGGTGGAGGTGGCGGCGGTGACCGCGGCGAAGATCGTGGCGGCGGCGTAGAGGCCCAGGTCGAGGGCGAGACCGCCGGCGGCGGTGTCGAGCGCCGACCAGCGGCGGGAAGTGGCGGTGGCCGGGTCGGCGTGGGCGGTCACGCGGGCCAGTCTGGCAGACCGGGGGTGCGGTCCGGCCGGGTCGGGCCGGTTGGTCAGGGGTGCCGGACGTCGGTGGCGGGGGCCGGGCGGGTCCGGGTGCCGGCGGCGCGGCGGCCGGGCAGCCGGATGACGGCGCCGGTGTCGTGCAGCGGTGCGGCGAGCGCGCCGGGCCGGCCGCCGGCGCCGCGTTGGAGGGCGGCGAGCAGCGCGCCGGCCGGCAGCGGCCGGGCGAACAGGTGGCCCTGGCCGGCCGTGCAGCCCAGCTCCCAGAGCGTGCGGCGTTGTGGTTCGCTCTCCACGCCCTCGGCGACCACGGTGAGGTCGAGGCTGCGGCCCAGGTCGAGGGTGGAGCGGATCACGGCGGCGGCCTCGGGTGCGGTTTCCATGGCGGTGACGAAGCTGCGGTCGATCTTGAGTTCGTGGACCGGGATGCGGGAGAGCAGGGAGAGCGACGAGTAGCCGGTGCCGAAGTCGTCGAGGGCCAGCCGGACGCCGGAGTCGCGGAGCCGGCTGAGCACCCGGTCGACCACGTCGAGCTGGCTGAGGGTGAGCGTCTCGGTGAGTTCCAGGACGAGCCGGTCGGGTGGGAGGTCGTGGGCGCGCAGCCGGGCGAGCACGGCGCCGGGGAAGCGGGCGTCGAGGAGGCTGCGTGGTGAAACGTTCACCGAGACGGGCAGGTCGAAGCCGGCGTCGTGCCACGAGCCGGCCGCGATCAGCGCCTGGTCGAGGATGGCCTCGGCGAACGCGGGCAGCAGCCCGGACCGTTCCACCGCCTCCAGGAAGCGCAGCGGGTCGATCAGGCCGTGGGTGGGGTGGTGCCAGCGGGCCAGCGCCTCCGCGCCGGTGACCTGGCCGCTGCCCAGGTCGACGATGGGTTGGAAGTTGACGGTGAACTCGTGGTCGGCGACGGCCCGGGGCAGTTCGCCGCCGAGTGTGAGCCGGCTGAGGTCGGCGGTGTCGCGGGTCACCGCGTACGTGGCGATCCGCTGGCCGGCACGCTTGGCCTGGTACATCGCCACGTCGGCGCGGCGCAGCAGCTCGGGCATCCCGCCGGTGGCGGGGGCGACGGCGATGCCGCCGCTGGCTTCCACGCTGATTCGCATGCCGTCGAGGTCGATCGGGTCGTGCAGCGCGGCGAGCAGGGCTTCGGCGCGGTGCGCGGCGACCGCCGGGGCGGGCAGGCCGCGCAGCAGCACGGCGAACTCGTCGCCGCCGAGCCGGGCGACCAGGTCGTCGGCGCGTGCCGCGTCGCGGAGCCGTTCGGCGACCTGGATCAGCACCCGGTCGCCGGCGCCGTGCCCGAGCGTGTCGTTGACCTCCTTGAAGTGGTTGAGGTCGATCAGCACCAGGGCGGTGACGCCGTCGGCGTGTCGGGTGGTGAGCTGGGCGGTGCCCTCGTCCAGCAGGTGCCGGCGGTTGGACAGGCCGGTGAGGGCGTCGTGGGTGGCGGCGTAGGCGTGGTCGGCGGCGACGCGGGCCAGTTCGGCGTACGCCTGGGCGTTGCGGACCGCGGTGCACAGCGCGGAGGCGAAGGTACGCAGGGTGTACTGCTCCCGCTCGGAGAGCTCGACCGGCCCGACGAAGCGGAGCCGCAGCTCGCCGATGTTCTCCGCCCGGTCGTGTCCTTCCAGCGTGACCGGCATGATCCGGCCGTCCGTGGCGCTGGGGCGTGGTGCGGTCCCGTCGTACGCGATGCCGGCCGCGCCGCCGCGGACCGTGCGCCCGCCCTCGCGTAGTTCGATCTCGACCTCGTCGGCGGAGAAGAGTTCGGCGGCCTCGGTGACGGCGGTGGTGAGGACCTGGTCGAGGTCGACCACGTTGAGCGCGTCGGTGGTGCGGGCGAGTCGCTGCCAGGCCTGCTGCTCGGTGCGGGCGCGGATCCGGGCGGAGTAGGCCAGGTGCAGGCTGAGCACCAGCGGCGGCACGGCGAGCAACAGCCGGGGGTCGACCCGGAGGATCAGCACGGTGGAGGCGGCCACGACGAATCGCACGCCGAAGCCGGCGATCCGTAGGTCGAGGTTGTTGCGGAACTGGCGCAGGATCGGCGTTCGGGACGCGAGCGCGATGACCGGAATCGCAAGTACGTCGTCGAGGATCGCGGCGACCAGATAGACGATTCCCAGCAGTACGACGATGCGGAGTGGCTCTCGAGGTGGCCAGGCGCCGCCGAGCAGCAGTGTGGCGACGGTGGCGCCTCCGGCCACGAGGGTGTGCTTCGCGATGGCGAACGCCACCTTGATGGGTGCCAGGCGGGTCACCGATCCGGCGGCCACCCCTAGGCCGGTGGCCAGGACGACCCAGGAGGCCGGCGCGACGGCCAGGCCGATGACGATTGCGGTTTCCACCCATGCGAAGTAGAAGGTGGTCGACCTGATCCGTAGCCGCGTCTTGATGACGGTGGCCAGCGTGACGGTCACCACGAGGGTCGCCACGGTGACGAAGTCGCGTACCGATTCGGGGTGTTGCCTGCGCGTGGCGGAGACCGCGATGAGCGCGACGAGCGATGCGCCGGCCACCAGGGTGTAGACGAGGCCGCGCAGGCCGGGGTCGACACCCGTGCGGCTCTCCGTCGTCCGGCTCACCCGAGTCACCCGCCGCTCACCGTCGGTACGCGATGAGCGGCAGCCTACCGCTTCGTTCCGGTGCGGGAAACTCTCATCCCCATTCGGTGCTACGCATTGTTCGTCCCTCCTCCAATATCCCGTCGGGCCGGAATCGCCGCCGATCGGAGTCGTCACCCGCAATCGGTTGTGGCGCATTGGCACGACCCGCCGCAGACATCGCCTGTGCGTGTATCCGCGCCTTGTTGACTGGAAGGAAGGCTAGAGGGAGGAAGGGGCGGTAAGGAAGAATTAATGTCGGTATGCGCAATATAAGCAACTCTCGTCGCTTAAATGACGTTCTGTCCACAAGTTATGTGCGGAGCGGAGCCGACCTTCTGCCTCGCGTACTCACGTGGTCGCTCAGTGCCATCCAGAATGTTTCGGCGCGAGCGACATCTGTAGCGTCGTCTCGGCCGAGGAACATTACAACCGGACTCGGCCGGATTGACCAGTCGGGTCGGACCGCTCGGATGGACGGCCAGCGCTGCCGGACACCGCCGGGACAACGATTTTGTGATAACTGGATTAAGCTGGCGTTTCGACTTGGACGGCACCAACTGGGGCTGGAACAGCAGCGCGGAAATCCGAGTTGTCGGGGTCTTGCGGTCCGGCGGGGAAAGGCCGATCTCCCGCTGGGAACGCCAAAGCAGCAGTTGCTCCTCGCGGTTACTCGCCGTTCGTGCGGCGAGCTGATTCGTGCGGGTCGTCGTACCCGGCCGATAGGGTCGGGCGGTGACCGAACCCGCGCAGCTCACCCACGTCGATCCGGCTGGCGCCGCCCGGATGGTCGACGTCTCCGCCAAGCCGGTCTCCGGCCGGCTCGCGGTGGCCGCCGGCCGGCTCCGCACCACCGCCGAGGTGGTGGAGCTGCTCCGCCGCGACGACCTGCCCAAGGGCGACGCGCTCGCGGTCGGCCGGCTCGCCGGGATCATGGGGGCCAAGCGGACCCCCGACCTGATCCCGCTCTGCCACCCGATCGCCCTGCACGGCGTCACCGTCGACCTGCGTCTCACCGCCGACACCGTGGAGATCACCGCCACCGCGCGGACGGCCGACCGCACCGGCGTGGAGATGGAGGCGCTCACCGCGGTGGCGGTCGCCGGGCTCGCCCTGGTCGACATGGTGAAGGCGGTCGACCCGGCCGCGTCGGTGGACGCCGTCCGGGTGCTCCGGAAAGAGGGCGGGAAGACCGGCGAGTGGGTCCGGCCGGAGGACCGGTCGTGATCCGGGCCCGGGTGATCGTGGCCTCCAACCGGGCCGCCGCCGGGGTCTACGCCGACACCAGCGGCCCGTTGCTCGTCGCTGGCCTGCGAGAGCTGGGCTGCACGGTCGACGCGCCGGTGGTGGTGCCCGACGGCGACCCGGTCGGCGACGCGCTGCGTGCCGCCCGCGACGAGGGCGTCGACGTGGTGCTGACCAGTGGCGGCACCGGCATCACCCCGACCGACCGCACGCCCGAGGTGACCGGCGCGCTGCTCGACTACGAGATCCCCGGCATCGCCGAGGCGATCCGCGCGCACAGCCGCGACGCGGTGCCCACGGCCGCGCTGTCCCGGGGCCGGGCCGGCGTCACCGGCCGGACGCTGGTGGTGAACCTGCCGGGCTCGCGCGGCGGCGCGCGGGACGGCCTGGCCGTGCTCGGGCCGATCCTGCGGCACGCGGTCGACCAGCTCCGCGGCGGCGACCACTGAGCCCGCGGGCCGCGCACACCGGCGCTAGGCTCGCCGGATGAGCACGGAAACCGAAGCCGCCGCCGTCGAGGTGGGCACGCCTCCGCCGGCCGGGTGGGAGGAGGCCCGCTCCCGGGTGTACGCGGTCGGGCTCTCTGCCGCGCTCCCCGCGGTCAACCGGCCGCTGGCCGACACCGACGGGCACACCCTGGCCGAGCCGCTGACCACCCGCACCGACCTGCCGGCGTTCCCCACTTCCAGCGTGGACGGCTGGGCGGTGCGTGGACCGGGGCCGTGGCGGGTGGTGGGCCGGCTGCTGGCCGGGCACACCGCGTCGCCGCTGGACGCCGACGGCACCACCGTGGAGATCGCCACCGGCGCGATGGTGCCGGCGGGCACCACCGAGATCCTCCGGATCGAGGATTCCACCCGGACGGTGGACGGTCGGGTGACCGGCACGCCCCGGCCGCAGCCGGAGTGGCGCGAGCCGGGCGAGGAGGCGCACCGTGGGGAGGAGTTGCTGCCCGCCGGCACGCCGGTGGACCCGGCGGTGATCGGTCTGGCCGCCTCCTGCGGGCACGACACGCTGCGGGTCCGCCGCGCGCCCCGGGCCGCGCTGCTGGTCTTCGGCGACGAGCTGCTCACCTCCGGCCCGCCCGGCGCCGGCCGGGTGCGGGACGCGCTCGGCCCCTCGGTGCCGGCCTGGCTGCGCCGCTACGGCTGCCAGGTGCGGGGCGGCGACGTCGTCGGGCCGGTCGCCGACACGCTGCCCGCGCACGTCGCGGCCCTGCGCGGTGCGCTCGGCAACGCCGATCTGGTCTGCACCACCGGTGGCACCATGCACGGCCCGGTGGACCACCTGCACCCGACGCTGGAGGCGCTCGGCGCCGACTACGTGGTCAACACCGTGGCGGTGCGTCCCGGCTTCCCGATGCTGCTCGCCCGGCTGGTCGACGGCGACGGCCGGGTGCGCTTCGTGGCCGGCCTGCCGGGCAATCCGCAGTCCGCGGTGGTGGCGCTGGTCTCGCTCGTCGCTCCCCTGCTCGCCGGTCTCACCGGCCGGCCGATGCCGGTGCTGCCGCAGGTCACCCTCGCCGAGCCGGTGCCCGGGCGCGGGGACCACACCCACCTGGCGCTGGCCCGCTGGGACCGGGTCGCCGGCACCGCGCACCCGGTGCGGCACGTCGGCTCGGCGATGCTGCGCGGGCTGGCCGGCGCGGACGGCTTCGCGGTGATCCGACCCGGCACCAGCGGCGCCGCCGGCGACCGGGTTCCCCTGGTGCCGCTGCCCCTGACCCCGGGAGAACGCTCATGACTGTGGAGACGCGGGTGGTGCTGGGTGCGGTGACGGACCAGCCGCTCGACCGGGCCGCGCACGAGGCGGCGGTCGCCGACCGGCGGGCCGGTGCGGTGGTCTCCTTCCAGGGCGTGGTGCGTGACCACGACCACGGGCGGACGGTCACCCGGCTGGAGTACGAGGGTCACCCCACCGCCGAGGCGGTGCTGCGCGAGGTGGCGGCCGACATCGCCGCCGACCCGGCGGTGCACGCGGTGGCGGTCTCGCACCGGATCGGCCCACTGGAGATCGGTGACGTCGCGCTGGTCGCCGCCGTCAGCACCGCGCACCGCGCGGCGGCGTTCGCGGCGTGCGCCCGGCTTGTCGACGAGGTGAAGGCGCGGCTGCCGATCTGGAAGCGGCAGGTCTTCGACGACGGCACCGAGGAGTGGGTGAACTGCCCCTGAGCCGGCCGGTCAGCGCCGGGCGGTGAGCGGGGTCGTACGGCCCCACCGGTCGTGGTAGAACGCCGGCTCGGCACCGGGACGCCAGGGCAGTGCTGCGACCAGCACGATCAACGCGATGGCCAGCGAGTTCTCCATCAGCGCGCCGAACAGGCCGTCCTGGTAGTGGGAGACCTCGGGGAGCTGGTGCTCGTACGGCCAGATCGGTGAGATCAGAAAGAGGAGATAGAGGCCGAGCGCACCGGCCGCGTGCCGGAACCCGGTCAGCGTCGGGTACCAGATCGGCGGGCGCAGCACGGGCACGCCGGTCGCCGGGGTCGGCCCGCTGTTCCGCAGCGGCAGCCCGCGGCTGGCCTCGCGGCGGCGTACCGCGGCGTCGGCCAGCACCACGATCGCCGGGATGACCCAGACCAGGTGGTGCGACCAGGAGATCGGGCTGATCACGTTGGCGGTGAGCCCGACCAGCGTGAACGCGGTCAGCTCGTCGCCGTCGGTGCGGGCGCTGATCGCCCGGGACAGCCCCAGCGCCAGCACCAGCACCGAGAACGCGAGCCAGAGCAGCCCGGGCGTCTCGATCGAGTCGTAGAGCCGGGCCAACAGCCCAGCGAGGGACTGGTTGGCGGTCATGTCGGCCGCGCCGACCCGCTCGGTCTGCCACAGCACGCTGGTGAAGTACGCGCGGGACTCCTCGCCGACCGCACCGAACGTCGCGAGCGTCACCCCGATCGTGGTGCCGACCGCGATCCAGGCGGCCCGCCACTGCCGGGTGAGCATCAGGTAGCCGATGAACAGCGCCGGGGTGAGCTTGACGGCGGTGGCGAGCCCGATGCCGACGCCGGCCCAGGCGCCGCTGTAGAGGAAGCGGGCCAGTGGCGACTCGGCGGTCTCGTGGTGGGTGCCCCGCTTGGCGCGCCACCGCAGGCCCACCAGATCCGCCATGATCAGCGCGAAGAGCAGCAGGTTGACCTGGCCGTAGCCGAGCGTCTCGCGGGACGGCTCGATCGCCACGGCGAGCGGGGTGGCGATGCCGACGGTGAACCAGAGGGACCAGCCGAGCCGGTCCACGATGGGACGCAGCAACGCCGCCAGCACGACCGCGAGCGCAGCGATGCTGGCCAGCGCGTTGACGAAGCCGGCGGCGTCCACCGGCAGCCAGGACATCGGCAGCATGACCAGGCCGGCGAAGGGTGGATAGGTGAAGCCGAGAGTCGTCGAGGGGGCGACGAAGTCGTACAGCTCGTTGCCGTTGGCCCACCACAGCACCGCGCCGTGGTAGATCTTCATGTCGAAGAAGTTGTACGGCCGGCCGAAGGCCCCGATCGCGAGCCAGGCCGCGTACGAGACGGCGGCCACGATGCCGATGCGCACCACGAGCCGCTGGTCGACCCCGAGGACGACGCGGGGCGCCGGTGGGAGGCGGTTGGTCCGTCTACCGACTGTCGTCGGCATGGCGTGGCCACCCCCGTACCAAGGTCGTCGTGCCCGTCCAGGTCCAGAATGGAGCCTAGAACGGTGCCTCACGATGTTGCCTCCCGCGTTACGCGACCGTGTCCGATCCCACACGTGTTTGCGACATTTCCACCGCGTTAACGGGTGTCGGACGGTTCAGGTGATTGGTGGCCTTGCGGGGGTGGGGGCCGTGGGGATGCAGGTCAGCCGGGCATCCGGCGAGCGGTCGCCGCGGAGCGTACGGCGATCTTCGCCTCCCGGCGGGCGGTGCGGACCGCGCGCTTCACCGACCGGCGTGAGTGGTCGATCCGGTGGCCGGCGCGCCAGCGCAGGCCCGGCCTGCCCTCGGTGTCCGCGGCGGCGAGCAGGAGCCCACCGAGCAGCCCGAGGTTCTTCAGGAAGTGGACCTGGTTGTTGTTGCGCGCCTCCGGGTCGTCGTTGTTCCAGAAGGGATGACCGGCGGCGGTCGTCGGGAGCAGCGTGCCGGCCAGGACGAGCGCGGCCGGGCGGGTGAACCGGCCGGTGGCCAGCATCAGACCGCCGACCAGTTGGGTGGCGGCGTTGGCCCGGATCAGCGTCTCGGTGTCGGTCGGGATGCGCGGGTGCAGGCTCTGGATCAGCGGTGCGACCCGGTCGGTGACCGGCTTCGCGGCGGGCACCAGCCGTTCCGCGTTGCGCAGGTTGCGGGCGCCGCTGACCACGAAGATGCCGCTCAACATGACTCGGGCGAGGGAGCGCACGGGCTTCATGGTTCAGTCTTACCCCGTCCGGGGGCCGGTCACCCCTGCAACACACGAAAGGTATCGACGTCCGTCCGGTATCGATTTCAGCGACCGTCGCGGATGGACCGGTTGCGTTCGGTAAGGTCGCGCGGGTGACGACGCTGCGACTGCGCCCGGAGGACCCGGCCGACGAAGCGCCGGTGGCCCGGGTGCTCGCCGGCGCGTTCGCCCGACCCGACGTGACCACCCCGCCCGAGGTCGGCCTGGTCGAGGAGTTGCGGCACAGCGCCGCGTGGATCCCGGAACTGGCCATGGTCGCCGAGTACGGCGGCGAGGTGGTGGGCTTCGCGCTGCTCACCCGCGTGCGGGTACGCGCCGACGGCGGCGGCTGGCCGGCGCTGGCGCTCGGTCCGGTGGCGGTGGCCCCGCACCGGCAGCGCGTCGGGCACGGCACGGCGGTGGTGCAGGCGGCGCTCGACGCCGCCACCGAGCTGGGGGAACGGCTCGTGGTGGTGCTGGGCGACCCGGCGTACTACCGGCGCTTCGGGTTCGGCCCGGCGGACCGGTTGGGGTTGACCAGCCCGTGGTCCGGGCTGGGGGAGCCGTGGCAGGCGCTGGTGCTGCCGCCGTCCACCGGCGAGGAGCCGCCACCGCCGGCCGGTGAGGTGGTCTTCCCGTCGCCCTGGTCGCGGGTCTGACCGGCCACGCGAGGAGTGAGCTTGCGAGCCCCGCAGTCGTGGCCAAGGTGGGCACCGCTCACCCGCCCGGCCCGGCCGCCGCTCAGGCCGGCTGGGTGCGCAGGTAGCGGCCGAAGTGCGGGACGGTGAACGCGACCGTTCCCCGCTCGCCGGAGTAGATGAGCCCCTTCTTGATCAGTGCGTCCCGGGCCGGGGAGAGACTGGCCGGCTTGCGGCCCAGCGACCGGGCGATCTCCGCGGTGGGCACCGCGGCGTCCATGTCATCCCGGGCGCCGTCCTCGCCGTCCACCAGCGCCAGCGTGGCCATGGCCCGCATGTACTCCCGTTCGGCCGGGGTGGCCCGCTCGAACCGGGAGCCGAAGAAGCCCACCGCCAGTTCCGCCTCCGCCTCGGGCGCGGCGACCCGCACGTCGGCGGCGGTGATCGGCGAGCGGGGCGCGTGGTCCCAGGTCGCCTTCCCGTACGCCTGGACGAAGTAGGGGTAGCCGCCGGACTTCTCGTAGAGCAGGTCGAGCGCCTTCTGCTCGTACTCGACCTCCTCCCGCTCGGCCGGCGCGCAGAGCGCCTGGTCGGCGGCGATCCGGTCCAGCCGGTCGATCCGCTGGTAGCGGTAGAGCCGTTCGGAGTACGACTTGGCGGCGCTGAGCACGGCCGGCAGGTGCGGCAGCCCGGCGCCCACCACGATGAGCGGCGCGCCGAGCTGGGACAGCTCGTGGCAGGCGGCGCAGAGCGCGGAGACGTCCTCGGCGCCCACGTCCTGCATCTCGTCGATGAAGATCGCGATGCCGGTGCCCACGTCGGTGGCGACCGCTGCCGCGTCGCTGAGCAGCTCGACCAGGTCGATCTCGATGTCGCCCGAGTCGGCCCGGCCGCTGCTGGCCGGCACGTCGATGCCCGGTTGCCACCTGTCGCGCAGCTTCGGGGCCGCACCGGCCCGCCCGGCCGGCGCGGACCGTTGCGCGAACGCCTTGAGCACGCCGAGGAAGCCGTCGATCCGGTCCGGCGCGCGGTGTCGGGGGGCCAGCTCGCGGACCGCCATGTGCAGCGCGGCGGCGATCGGCCGGCGCAGCGACTGGTCCGGCCGGGCCTCGATCTTGCCGGTGCCCCAGAGGTGGTTGATCGCCTCCGACCGGAGCGTGTTGAGCAGCACCGTCTTGCCGACCCCGCGCAGGCCGGTGAGCATCAGGCTGCGTTCCGGCCGGCCCCGGGCGATGCGTTCCAGCACCACGTCGAAGACGTCCAGCTCCCGCCCCCGCCCGGCGAGTTCGGGCGGGCGCTGACCGGCGCCGGGAGCGTACGGGTTGCGGACCGGATCCACGCTCGCACAGTATCCGGTCGTCTAGTGACCAGGCTAGACGCGCGTAGAGGCGGCTACCGCGTGTCGGCGTCGAGTCGAATCTAGGTCTGTCTAGCGTCCACCCCAGACAGCCATAGAGTCGGTTAGCGCCTATCGACGCTTCAGGCAGAGCACGAAGTCGAGCGTGTCCAGCTCGCTGTCGAAGAAGTACCAGTCGGTGTAGCCGGCCACCTTGCCGCACTTGGCCTCGGCGTCCTTCTTTCCGCTGGTCGCGCCGTCGATCCGGCGCAGCACCTCGTACGTCTTCGGGGCGCAGTCGGCGATCACCAGCTTCGGCTGGGCGCCGCCGCCCTGGTTGGCGACGCACTGACCCGCCTTCACGAACCGCGGGTCGGTCGAGGAGGCCGGGGCCGCCGTGGTGGGCGCCGCCTCCGCCGGATCGCTCGGCGCCGCCGAGGTCGGCGCCGGCGCCGGCGCGGTGGTGGCCGTCGTCCCGGCCGTCGGCTCGTCCCCGTCGCGGCCGAGCAGCCAGTACGCCCCGCCGCCGCCCAGCAGCAGCACCGCCAGCACGATCACCACCACCAGCAACGGGCCCCTGCCCCGCTTCGGTGGCGTCGGCTCGTCGTAGGGCTGTTGTCCCACGCCGTACGGCGGTGGCCCGCCGGCGTGGGGCTGCCCCGCGCCGTACGACGGCTGCCCACCGGCGTAGGGCTGCTGCCCGGGATAGGGCACCTGGCCGGGGTAGCCGGGGCCGGCCGGATAGCCGGGCCGGGGCGCGGCGCCCGGGCCGTCCGGCCAACCCGGGGCCGGCTCGAAGCGCTGGTCGGGCGGCCCGTACTGCGAGGGCGGACCGTACTGCTCGGCGGGTGGGCCGTACTGCTCGGGCGGTGGCCCGTACTGCTGGGGCGGTCCGTACTGCTCCTGCGGCGGGCCGTACTGCGGGGTGGGCGGGCCGTACTGCGGGCCGCCGGGCACCGGGTCGTGGTGCGGATCGTGGGCGTAGCCGTCGTCCGGGCGTCGTCCCCGCCACGGCTCGGATGCGCCGCCGCCCGGTGGTCCGAAGTTCGACATGAACGCCTCCTGTGTAGCCGGTGCTGAGAGGCCGGCCACCAACACGGGACGCCGACGCCGTGGTCACCGTAGCGTGGTCCCACGATGAGCTCACGCCCCCCGAGTACGACGGACGTCGCCGGCTCCCCGGCGCCGCCGGTCCGCGCCGCCCTGGTCTGGACCGCATTGGCGCTGGTCTACCTGCTGTGGGGCTCGACCTACCTGGGCATCCGGATCGCCGTCGAATCCCTGCCGCCACTCACCTCCGCCGCGATGCGGTTCGCCGCCGCCGCCGTGGTGCTCGCGTTCGTGCTGCGGCTCCGTCGCGGGCCCGGGGCGCTGCGCGTGCCACCGCGTCGCCTCGGCGCGACCGCGCTGGTCGGGGTGCTGCTGCTGGCCGGCGGCAATGGGCTGGTGGTGCTCGCCGAGTCCGGCCCGCCCGGCGACGCGGTGCCCTCCGGGGTCGCCGCCCTGCTGATCGCCACTGTCCCCTTGCTGGTGGTGGTGCTGCGTACGGTCGGCGGGGACCGGCCCCGCCCGTGGACGTTCGCCGGCGTCGCGCTGGGCTTCGTCGGGCTCGTCCTGCTCGTCCTGCCCCGTGACGGCGTGGACGGGGTGCCGCTGGCGGGCGCGCTGACCGTGGTCGCCGCCGCCGCGAGCTGGTCGATCGGTTCCTATCTGTCCGGGCGGATCCGGATGCCCGCCGACCCGTTCGTGGCGACCGTCTACGAAATGGTGGCCGGCGCGCTGGCGCTCCTGCTGATCGGGGCCGGACGCGGCGAGCTGGCCGACTTCGACCCCGCCGAGGTGGCCGGGCGGTCCTGGGCGGCGCTGGCGTACCTGATGGTGGCCGGCTCGCTGGTCGCCTTCACCGCGTACGTCTGGTTGCTCGCCCACGCGCCGATCTCGCTGGTCTCCACGTACGCGTACGTGAACCCGGCGGTCGCGGTGGCGCTCGGCGCGCTGCTCGCCGCCGAGCCGGTCACCACGCAGGTGCTGCTCGGCGGCACGGTGCTCGTGGCCGGCGTCGCCGTGGTGGTGAGCACCGAGCGGCCGAGCCGCACCCCGCCGGCTGCCGGCGACGACGGGACGGCCCGGACCCCGCCGGCTGCCGACGGCGACGGGACGGCTCGGACCCCGCCGGCTGCCGGCGACGACGGGGCGGTCCGGACCCCGCCGGCTGCCGGCGACGGGCCGGCCCGGAGACGCGCCGGCCGGTAGCGTCCCGGCCCGTGTCGGCGGTGACGGTGGCGGGAACGGCGGTGCTCGGCGCGTTGGCCGGTCTGGCCGCGGTGCCGATCGGCCGCCGTGCCGTCGGTGTCGGCCGCGCCGCGCCACGCCGGTTCACCGAGGTCGGGGCGGTGGGGTGCGGCGGTCCGGCCGTCGGGCCACGGCGGTGCACCGTGGCCGTGGTCGGGGCGGTGGTGTACGGCGCCCTGGCCGTCGCGCGCGGGGACGAGCGCACGTTGCCGACGCTGCTGCTGGTCGCCGCCGTCGGGCTGGTGCTCGCGGTGACCGACCTGAGCGCGTTGCGGCTGCCCGACCCGCTGGTCGGCGCGGTGGCGCTCGGCGGTGGGCTCGGCCTGCCGGCGACCGCGCTGGTGGCCGGCGAGCCGGGGCGCCTGACGACCGCCCTGGTCGGGGTCGGTCTCTCCCTGGGCGGCTATCTGCTGCTCGCCCTGCTGCCCGGCGCCCGGCTCGGCTTCGGCGACGTGAAGCTGGCCGCCGCGCTCGGGTTCCCCCTGGGCTGGCTCGGCTGGCCGGCGCTCCGGCTCGGGCTGCTCCTCCCACACCTGCTCGCCGGCGTGACCGTCCTCGTCCTGCTCGCCGCCGGCCGGATCCGCCGGGACACACCGCTGCCGTTCGGCCCGGCGATCCTGGCCGGCGCCTGGCTCGCCGCCGTGCTCACCTGAGCCCTCGGTCGTTGAGAAGGGGCCCCTTCTCTACCGGAGGCGTTAAGAAGGGGCCCGGCCTTTCAGATCAGGCGGAGTTGGTGGTCCTTGGGGCGGCGCGGCTCCGCCGCGCCGAGACGGTCGAACAGGGCCGGGTCGATCGGGTCGAGGAACGGGGTCGGGCGGGTGTCCCGCTCCGCACCGTGCCGGGTACGCCGGGCGGCGTGACTCACGTAGAGCCGGTCCTGCGCCCGGGTCAGGCCGACGAAGAAGAGCCGGCGTTCCTCGGCGACGGCGTCGTCGTCCGGCTCGGTGCCCGGCCAACGCAGTGGCAGCAGGCGGTCCTCGGCGCCGACCAGGAACACCACCGGGAACTCCAGGCCCTTGGCCGCGTGCAGCGTGAGCAGCGTGACCGCCTCGGCGCGCGGGTCGAGCGCGTCCACCTCCGCGCCGGTGGCGAGCTGGCTGAGGAAGAGCCCGAGGTCGTCGCCGCAGCGGCGGGCCAGCGGCGTGAGCAGGTCCACGGCGCTGCGGACGTCGTCGGGGCGTACCGCGCCGGAACCGTCGAGCGTGGGCACCGCGAAGCGCTCGGCCACCAGCCGGCCGGCCGCGCGTACCCGGGCGGTCAGGGAGCCGTCCGGGCCGGCGTGCCGCAGCTCGCGGGCGATGGCCGCCACGCCCGGACGGTCCCGCAGCCGGTTGTGCGAGCGCTTCTGCACCGGGATGTTCGCCCGGGTCAACGCGTCCACGATCGGCGCCGCCTGGGAGTCGGTGCGGTACAGCACGGCGATGTCGGAGAAGGAGAGCGTGGTCGCCCGCCCGTCGATCCGCCCCGAATCGAGCGACCGGTGGGACAGGCCGCCGACCAGCTCGTCGACGGTGCGGGCCACGAAGTCGGCCTCGTCGGCCACCGAGCTCGCGGCGTACCGGCCGACCAGCGGCGCCTCCGGGTCGAGCCGGGCCGGGTCGAGCCGTCGGCCCCGGACCAGCGACGACGGTGCGATGGCCTGCACGGCGGCGGCCAGGATCGGGGCGGAGGACCGGTAGTTGCGGTTCAGGCGCACCAGCCGGGCGTCGGTGAAGTCCTGCGAGAAGCGCAGGAAGTAGCCCACGTCGGCGCCCCGGAACGAGTAGATCGCCTGGTCCGGGTCGCCGATCGCGCACAGGTTGCCGTCCGCCGGGCTGAGCAGCCGCAACAGCTCGTACTGCACCGCGTCGACGTCCTGGTACTCGTCGACGAAGATCCACTTCCACCGCTCGCGGTACTCCCGGACCAGCTTCCGGTCACCCTTCAGCATCGCCACCGGCAACGTTACCAGCTCGTCCAGGTCGACCAGGTCCCGCTTGCGCAGCAGCGCGACGTACCGCTCGTCGTCCTCGCCGGCCTCCGCCCGGGCCGCCGTCCGGTCCGCGTCGTCGGCGATCCGGAACTCCGCCGGCAGGCCGGCCGCCGCCGCGTTCTCCCGCAGGACGGTCAGGCCGAGCGCGTGGAACGTGCCCACCGTGACGTCCTCGGCGACCGGCCCGAGCAGCGCGTCGAGGCGGTGCCGCAGCTCCTCGGCCGCCCGGCGGGTGAACGTGATCGCCAGACACTGGTCCGGGAAGACGTTCAGCTCCGCGCAGAGGTAGGCGATCCGGTGGGTCAGCGTGCGCGTCTTGCCGGTGCCCGGACCGGCCACGATCAGCAGCGGGCCACCCGGCGCGGAGGCGGCCACCCGCTGCATCGCGTCCAGCCGGTCCAGCAGGCCGGTGCCGACCTCCTCCATGCCGGCGAGCATCGGCTCGAACGGCTCGTGCGGGGAGGGCGGCGGCGCCAGCGGCGGCGCGGGCGGTTTGCGCTTCGGCTCCGGCCGGGCCGCCGTCGGGCGCTTGGCCTTCGGCTTCGGCGCCGGCTCCGCGGGCCGCCGCTGCGCGGGCACGGGTACGTCGAAGAGCGTCTCCTGCCCGGCCCCGCCGCCCGGAGCGCCCAGCTCCGCCGGGTCGAAGAGCGTGATCACGCCGTACTCGCCGTCGTAGCCCGGCACCCGGCGCACCTCGCCGCGACGCAGCCGGCCGATGCCCTCCGCGAGCAGTTCGCCGCCGACCCGGCCGATCTCCTCCACCGGGGTACGCGTCAGGATCTCCAACTCCGGGCCGAGCGCCGCGACCAGCTCGTTGAGCTTGCCCTCGACCTTCTTCGACCGGGCGCCCACCTTGTTGATCTCGCCCAGGATCTCGGCCAGCGGCACCAGGTGGGCCACCTCGCGGGCGTGCGCCGGCCGGTGCCCCGCCGGCCGGTCGGCCAACGCCTCGACGCGGCTGAGCACACCCACGGTCAGCGGCTTGCCGCACTCCGGGCAGCGTCCGCCCGCCTCGCGGGTCCGCTCCGGCGACCAGTTCACGCCGCAGAGCCGGTGCCCGTCGGCGTGGTACTTGCCCTCCTCCGGAAAGAACTCGACGGTGCCGGCCAGCCCGTCCCCGGTGCGCAGCGCCTCCCGGATCGCGAAGTAGTCGCGGTCCGCGGTCAGGACGGTGGCCTCCCGGGCCAGCGCCGGCGGCGAGTGGGCGTCCGAGTTGGACACCAACTGGTAGCGGTCCAGGCTGCCGACCCGCCAGTTCATCTCCGGGTCGGACGACAGCCCGGTCTCCACCGCGAAGATGTGCTCGGCCAGGTCGGCGTAGCAGTCGGCGATCGCGTCGAAGCCGGACTTCGAGCCGAGCGCGGAGAACCAGGGCGTCCAGATGTGCGCCGGCACCAGGAAGCCGTCTCCGCTGGCCTCCAGCGTGATCTCCAGCAGGTCGCGGGAGTCCAGCCCGAGGATCGGCCGGCCATCCGAGCCGAGGTTGCCGATCCGGCCCAGCGCGGTGTTGAACCGGCCCACCGCGTCCAGGTCCGGCAGGTAGATCAGGTGGTGCACCTTCCGGGTCCGGTCGTCCCGCTTGTAGATCGTGGAGATCTCCACGCTCAGCATGAACCGGACCGGGTCCGCCTCCGCCTCGCTGGCCAGCCGGGGTGGCAGCCGCCGGGCGATGTCCCGCTCCGCCTCCGGCGACAGCCGGTAGAGGCCGGGCTCGGCCGGGTGCAGCGTCTCGCGCAGGTGGTCGTACCAGGCGGGGTGGGTGAAGTCACCGGTGCCGAGCACCCCGATGCCCTTGCGCCGGGCCCACCAACCGAGGTTGGGCAGGGTCAGGTCACGGCTGCACGCGCGGGAGTACTTCGAGTGGATGTGCAGATCCGCGACGTAGGGCGGGAGGCCACCGGGGGGTGCGGCACTGAACGGAGGCACGCCGCATCCTGTCACGTCCGCTTGCCTACCCGCCCGCCGCCACGCGTACGCGTGACCTGAGCAATGCGGTGCTGGACGACGCGCCCCCGACCCGCTAGGGAGCACGCAGCTCGACGAGCGTCACCTGCGGCGGGGCGCCGACCCGCACCGGCGGCCCCCAGAAGCCGGCCCCGTTGGTGACGTAGACCTTGGTGCCGTCCACCTCGCCCAGACCGGAGACCACCGGCTGCTGGAGCTTCACCGCCAGGTTGAACGGCACCATCTGACCGCCGTGGGTGTGCCCGGAGAGCTGGAGGTCGACGCCGAACTTCGCCGCCTCGTGCGCGGCCACCGGCTGGTGGGCCAGCAGCACCACCGGGCGGCTCGGGTCACGGTCGCCGAGCGCGGCGGCGTAGTCGGCGGGCGCGGCCAGCCCGGTGCCGTCGGCGGTCACGTCGTTGACGCCGGCCAGGTCCAGCACGCCACCCCGGGCCCGGATCTCCTGCCGTTCGTTCTGCAGCACCCGCAGGCCGAGCCGGTCCACCTCGCGGACCCACTCCTCCACGCCGGAGTAGTACTCGTGGTTGCCGGTCACGAAGAAGCTGCCGTAACGGGAGCGCAGGTCACGCAGCGGCTCGGCGGCTCGGCCCAGCTCGGCCACCGAGCCGTCGACCAGGTCGCCGACCACGGCCACCAGGTCGGCGTCCAGTCGGTTGATCATGGCGACGATGCGCTCGGTGTGCGCCCGGCCGCGCAGCGGCCCGAGGTGGATGTCGGAGACGGTGGCGATCCGCAGCCCGTCCATGCTCCGCGGCAGCTTCGCCAGCGGGATGCGTACCCGGTCGAGCCGGGGCGGCCCCATCGCGGTGCGGACGCCGTACCCGGTGACGCCGGCGGCGGTGAGCCCGGCGAAGATCGCCGCGCCACGCGCGAGCAGCAGCCGGCGGGACGCGTCGTGGTCCGCCGGTGCGCCGCCGGCGACCGGTCGGCCGGTCGTCCCGGGCGGAGTGTCACCGGGATGGCCGGGCGGGGTGTCACCGGCGTCGCTGGTCGGCGGCGGGTCGCCGGCCTCGGTGGGCGCCGCGGCGGAGGTGCCGGCGCCGACCAGCGCCGGTTCGGCCGCCGGCCCCGGGGACGTGACCGACCGGGCCCGGCGGCGCAGGACGAGCCGCGTCACCGCGGTCGGCACCTCCAGTACCAGCAGCAGCACCAGCAGGTAGAACATCAGGGCCAGCCACACGTAGCCCGGCCAGGCCAGCCAGTAGAAGCCGCTCTGGGTGCCGGCCATGGTCACCGGCACGAGCAGCGCGAGCAGGACCGCCACCGCCGCCCCGACCCGGCGGGCACGCCCCGGACGGGTGGTGTCCCGGACCAGCCGCCGCCACAGGTAGTAGTGGATCAGCCCGATCACGAGCACGACGAAACCCACGAATGTCGCCATCGCCAGCACGTCGGCCTCCCTCAGCCGCCCGCGAAGGGTGGCAGCACGTCCACCGTGACCCCGGCCGGCAACGGTTCCTGACGATCATGACAGGCGACGCCGTCGACCAGGAAACTCGCCGCCTTGAGCACCACGGCCAGTCGGTCACCGTGGCGGGCGGAGAGGTCGTCGAGGAGTTCGTCCAGCGACCGGCCGGCGGATGCGGTCTCCTCGGCCCGGCCGGCGGCGGCCCGTGCGCCGGCGAAATAACGGACGGTCAACTCCACGGTCAACCTCCGATCGCGGACATCGGCCGGACCGGCTGGAGGAAGGTCGGATCGTCGATGCCGTGCCCGGCCCGCTTGCCCCACATCGCGGCCCGCCAGCGCCGGGCCAACTCCTCGTCGTCGGCGCCGGCCCGCAGCGCGGCCCGCAGATCCGACTCGTCGGTGGCGAAGAGGCAGTTGCGCACCTGACCGTCGGCGGTGAGCCGGGTGCGGTCGCAGTCGCCACAGAATGGCCGGGTCACGCTGGCGATCACCCCGACCTTGGCCGGACCGTCGTCCACCAGCCAGGTCTCGGCCGGCGCGGCGCCCCGCTCGGTCGGGTCGGGCCGCAACGCGGACTCGGCGCGCAGGGCGGCCAGGATCTCGTCGGCGGTGACCATGGTCGACCGGTCCCAGCCGTGCTGGGCATCCAGCGGCATCTGCTCGATGAACCGCAGCTCGTAGCCGTGCGCCAGGGCGAACCGGAGCAGTGCCGGGGCCTCGTCGTCGTTGACGCCGCGCATCAGCACCGCGTTGATCTTGACGGGGGTCAGCCCGGCCTCCGCCGCGCCGGCCAACCCGGCGAGCACGTCGGCGTGCCGGTCGCGCCGGGTCAACGCGGCGAACCGGGCCGGGTCGAGCGTGTCGAGCGAGACGTTGACCCGGTCCAGCCCGGCCGCGCGCAGCGCCGGCGCGAGTCGGGCCAGACCGATGCCGTTGGTGGTCAGCGAGATGCGCGGCCGGGGCGACAGCGCGGCCACGGCCGCCACGATGCCGGGCAGGCCGGGCCGGATGAGCGGCTCACCGCCGGTGAAGCGCACCTCGGTGACGCCGAGCCGGCGCACCGCGACTCCGACCAGCCGGACGATCTCGTCGTCGGTGAGCAGTTGCGGGCCGGCCAGCCAGGGCAGCCCCTCGGCCGGCATGCAGTAGGTGCAGCGCAGGTTGCACTTGTCGGTCAGCGAGACCCGCAGGTCCCGGGCGACCCGGCCGAACCGGTCGGTGAGGACCCCGTCTGCCGTCGTCCGGGGGGCGGTCATCCGTCGACCGTAGCGCGTCGGACGCCGCCGAGCGCGGCACGGGCGGCGGAGACCACCGCCTCCGCGTACGCCGCCCCGAACAGCGCGGTGTGCACCAGCAGCAGGTGTAGTTGGTGCAGCGGCACCCGCTCCCGCCAGCCGTCGGCCAACGGCCAGGACTCCTGGTAGGCGGACAGGATCCGCTCGAACTGCGGCGGACCACCGAAGAGCGCGAGCTGCGCCAGGTCCGTCTCGCGGTGGCCGCCGTGCGCGGCCGGGTCGACCAGCCAGACCCGGCCGTCGGCGCCCCAGAGCAGGTTGCCGGGCCAGAGGTCGCCGTGCAGGCGAGCCGGCGGCTCGTCACCGCCCCACTCGCCGACCCGGTCGACGACCTGCTCGACAAGCGCCGTCGCGGCGCCGGTGAGCGCGCCCCCGTCGACCGACATTCGAAGGTACGGCAGCAGCCGGCACCGGGCGAACCACTCCGGCCACGGCCCCCGGTCGGGCGTGTTGTCCTGCGGCAGCGCGCCGATGAAGCCGGTCCACTCCGCGCCGAACGCGGGCGCGCCGGCCCGGTGCAGCCCGGCCAGCCCGTGGCCGAACGCCTCCGCCGCCTCCGGGGCCGGCTCGCCCGGCTCCACCCAGTCCAGCGCCAGCAGCCCCGGCAGCGCGACCAGCACCTCCGGCACCGGAACCGCGTCGGCCTCGCGCAGCCACCGCAGACCGGCCGCCTCGGTGGCGAAGAAGCCCTCCGGCACCGGCCGTGTCGCCCGCTCCGGCCAGGTCTTCGCGAAGACGGAGTGGCCGTCGTCGAGCGTGAGTCGCGAGGCGGCACAGATGTCACCGCCGGCGACCGGCGTCTCCCGGATCCGCTGGTGGGTCAGGAAGGTCGGCAGGTGCTCCGGGTGTGCCCGCAGGTACGCCAGGTCCATGAGCGCAAGGTAGCCGGTACCTGGGACAGGCGTCGGCCCTGTCGTACCGAGACTGGTGGCGGACGCGGCCCACCTGGGCCGATACGGTCAGTAGTTGTGGATGAACGGCGTGTCGTCTACAGGGCCTGTCGCGGCGGCGGCGCCCCCCGCACGCTCCCGGCATGAACTCCACCGAGCGCCCCCGTCTCTCCGTCCGCTCCCCGGCCGACCTCGTCGCCGCTGTGCCCTACCTGCTCGGCTTCCACCCGGAGGACAGCGTGGTGGTGGTCGCGGTGCGGGGCCGGCGGGTGGTGTTCGCGGCCCGCGGCGACCTCCCCGAGCCGGGTGTCGACCCCGGTCCGGCGGCCCGGCACCTGGCGCAGGTGGTGGCCCGGCAGGACGCCGACGCCGCGACGGTCATCGGCTTCGGTCCGGCCACCCGCGTCACCGGCGTGGTGGACGCGGTGGGCGCGGCGCTGGACGACGTGGGGCTGATCGTCCTCGACGTGCTCCGGGTGACGGACGGTCGCTGGTGGTCGTACCTCTGCGACGAGCCCACCTGCTGCCCGGTGGAGGGCACGCCGTACGACCCGGCCGCGAGCCGGGTCAGCGCGGCGGCCGTCTTCGCCGGTCAGGTCGCCCTGCCCGACCGCGCCGCCCTGGCCGCCCAGGTGTCGCCGTTCGGCGGCCCGGTCCGGCTCGCCATGCGCCAGGCCACCGTGCGGGCCCGCCGCCGGCTGGCCGCACTCACCGGGGAGCCGCCCGACGGCCACTCACCGGGCGGTGCGGAGTCCGGTGATCCCTCGCCCGGCGGTGCGGAGTCCGGTGGTCTCCGGTCCGGCGGGACGCGGGCCGGCGCCGCCCCGCCCGCAGACGTTCCGGCGGGCGACCGGACCGCCGACGGACCGGCCGGCCGGGGCGGGGCGACGCGGGCCGTGCGGGCGGCCGGCACGGCGGCGGTACGGGCCGCGTTTCGCCGGCAGCGGCACGGTGAGCGACTCACCGACGACGAGGTGGCCTGGCTGACCGTGCTCCTCACCCACCTCGTGGTGCGCGACCACGCCTGGTCCCGCACCGACGGCCGGGACACCGACATCAGCCTGTGGACCGACGTGCTCCGACGGGCCGAACCCGAACTGACCGCGGCCCCCGGCACGCTGCTCGCGTTCGCCGCCTGGCGGTCCGGGCACGGCGCGCTGGCCGCCGTCGCCCTGGAGCGGGTGCTCGCGGCGGATCCCGCCTACTCCCTCGCGGTGCTCCTCGACGACGCGCTCCGCCGTGGCGTGGCCCCGTCCGAGCTGGACGGCTGGCCGGGTGTCGCCGGCCCGGCGGTCCTCCGCCGCCGCCGGCGTCGTCCGCGCCGCTGAACCGGAGGCAGCGGTGCCGTCCGCGCCGCTGAGGCCGCCGGGCACCGCGAACAGCGCGGCGAACGCCGCCGGCCATGCGCGGCCGGGTCGCTGTGCCGCCGCCTCAGCGAGGCACGCGCTGCGCCCCGGTGTAGACGTTCATGGTCGGGCCGCGGAGGAATCCGACAAGCGTCATCCCGGCCTCCTCGGCCAGTTCGGCGGCGAGCGTGCTGGGCGCGGAGACCGCCGCGAGCAGCGGCACCCCCGCCATCCACGCCTTTTGGGTGAGCTCGAAGCTGGCCCGGCCGGAGACCAGCAGGACGTGACCGGCCAGCGGCAGCCGGTCCGACCGGGCGGCCCAGCCGATCACCTTGTCCACCGCGTTGTGCCGGCCCACGTCCTCGCGGAGCGCCAGCAGTTCGCCGTCCGCGGTGAAGAGCCCGGCCGCGTGCAGGCCGCCGGTGCGGTCGAAGGTGCGTTGCGCGGCACGCAGCCGGTCGGGCAGCCCGGCCAGCAGTGCGGCGGTGACCTCCAGCGGGTCCTCCCGCACGGCGAACCGGGAGCGGGTGCGTACCGACTCGATGCTCGCCTTGCCGCACACCCCGCAGGAACTGGTGGTGTAGAAGTTGCGCGTCGGGTCGGTGGCCGGTTCCGGCACGCCGGGGGAGAGCACCACGTCGACCACGTTGTAGGTGTTGGGGGTCTCCGCTCCGGAGCAGAGCTGCGCGGTGTGCACATCCTCCGCCGACCGGATCAGCCCCTCGGTCAACAGGAAGCCGATGGCCAGGTCCAGGTCGTCGCCGGGCGTGCGCATGGTCACCGCGAGCGGCCGGCGACGGCCGGGGCCGGCCGGTCCGACCCGGATCTCCAGCGGCTCCTCCACGGCCAGCGTGTCCTGCCGGCGCACCCGGTCCCGGCGGTCGTCCGCCGCCCCGAGGTCGATCCGTAGCACGCCACGCCGGTCTGTCGCCCGTCCCATGCCGCCATCCTCTCCCGCACCCGGCCCCACCCGCACCTCAGCACCCCGCCCGCCGCTCTCCTCCGAAGCGCCCGTCTGGCCCGGGGTTCCGGCGCGGGCCGTGGGTAGGGTGAGGCGGTGACCGGGTACGCGGCGGTACTGCTCGCCGGCGGTGCGGCCCGCCGGATGGGTGGGGTGGACAAGCCGGCCCGTCCGGTCGGTGGCCGGCCGATGTTGCACCGGGTGCTGGCCGCGGTGGCCGACGCGGACGAGCGGATCGTGGTCGGTCCGTCCGGTCCGGTGCCCACGGGGGTACGGGTGACCCGCGAGGAGCCCGCCGGCGGTGGTCCGGTGGCGGCGACCGCGGCCGGGCTGGCCCTGCTGCGACCCGGTACGACCACGGTCGCCCTGCTCGCCGCCGACCTGCCGCTGCTCAGCGTCGCCGCGATGGCGGAGCTGCGGCGTGCGCTCGACGGGTCGACCGCCGGTCTGGCCTGCTACGTGGACGGCGACGGTCGCCGGCAGCAGCTCTGCGGCGTCTGGCGGCTGCCGGCGCTGCGCGCGGCGGTGGACCGGCTGGCGGCGGAGCGGGGCGGCACGGTCGACGGCGCGGCGGTGCGGGGCCTGCTGGCCGGTGCCACGGTTCGGGAGGTGGCCTGGTCCGGTGCCGGGCCGCCGCCCTGGTTCGACTGCGACACTGACGAGGACGTACGCCGGGCCGAGGAGTGGACGACATGACCGTGTTGGACGACTGGGTCACCGCGGCCTGCGCCGAGTTGGAGCTGGATCCGGCCGAGGTGCCGGTGTCGGCCGTGCTGGACGTGGCCCGGGACGTGGCGCATCAGGTGGTGCGGCCGGGTGCGCCGGTCAGCGCGTACCTCCTGGGGGTGGCGGTGGGGCGCGGCGCGGATCCGGCCGCGGTGGCGGCCCGGCTCAGCGCGCTGGCGGGGTCGTGGCCGGTGGAGCTGGACGGGACGACGCCGGTGGCGTAGCGACTTGTCCGATCCTGGTCGGCTGTGATTCGGCCCCCGCCGCCCGTGGGTAGGGTGGCGGGAACGGACGGAGGCGATCATGACGGCAGACCACCCCTCGCCGGTCGACAAGCCTTCCGGCGGTACGCCGGAGCAGCACGATTCGATCCTGCTCGACGAGCCGACCACGGCTGACCTGCGGGCCAAGGTGACCGAGGCCTGGCGGGAGTTCGCCCGGGCGCTGGCCGAGCGGCTGCGCGGGTTGCCGGCCGGTGGTCACCTGGAGGTGACGCTCGACCCGACCGCCTCGGGCACCGGGGATGCCGTCTACTCGGTCAGCGCGGACGCCGGCGAGGACGGCGCGCTGTCGGCTCGGGCGGTCGGCAACGCCACGCTGCCGGCGGGTTACCGGCTGGACCGGGCGGCGGTGGCCGACATGGTGGCGCTGGGCTGGTCGCCGCCCGGCGTGGTGGCGGGTTCCGGCGAGCAGTTCGGCCTGGACTGCGGCGTCGACGAGGCGACCCGGTTGTCCGCGGTGCTCTCCCGGACGCTGCGGGACGTCTACGGCGCCCCGCATCCCGCGTTCCTGGTCTATCTGGTGCACGACGCCGAGGGTGAGCCGCTGCCGGCGGAGCCGCTCGGCACCGCCCGCAGCGAGTTCGGCCCGGACCGGGACGTGGAGGCCGACCTGGAGGAGGCGCTGGCCGCCGCGGCGGCCGCCCAGGCGGGTGAGAACGACGTGCTGGCCCTGGAGGAGCGGGTCCGCACGGTCGTCTCGACGATGTTGAAGTCGAACTCCGACCAGGTGCAGGTCGACTCCGACGGTGACATCAACATCCGGGCCGGCTCGGCGATGGTCTTCGTGCGGGTCCGCGACAATCCGCCGCTTGTCGACGTCTTCTCCCCGGTGCTGACCGAGGTCGAGCCGACCGAGCGCCTCTACGTGAAGCTCTCCGAGCTGACCAACCGGATGCCGATCGGCCGGCTCTACTGCGCCGACGACACGGTCTGGGCGTCCATCCCGGTCTTCGGCCGCAACTTCCAGGCCACCCACCTGATGCTGGCCGTGCAGGTGATGACCGGTCTCGCCGACGAGTTGGACGACCGGCTGCACGGCGAGTTCGGCGGCAAGCGTTTCTTCGGTGAGGGTGACAAGCCGGCCCGGCCGCAGGAGCACCGCACCGGCATGTACCTCTGAGCGGCAGCCCGGGTCAGCGTACGTCGAGCAGTGTCTTGCCGACGGTGGACCGGGACTGGATCGCGGCGTGTGCCTCGGCGGCGCGCTCCAGCGGGAAGCGCTGGGCGATCAGTGGCCGGAGCCGTCCGGCGGCGGCCATGGCGAGGGCTTCCTCGGTGAGCGCGCGCAGTTCGTCCGGTCGGGGCCGGGGGCGCAGCAGCGTCACGCCGCGGGCGGCGGCGACGTCGGCCGGGACGTCCGCCCAGGCACCGCCGGCGAGCCCGAAGCTGAGCATCCGTCCGCCCGGGTCGAGCAGGTCGAACGCCTCCCGGGCGATGGTGCCGCCGACGCCGTCGAAGACCACGTCGAGCGCGTCGACGGCGGCCCGTACCCGCCCGGCCCAGTCCGGCTGCCGGTAGTCGACCACCACGTCGATCGGGGCGGCGCGGAGCAGGTTGACCTTGGTGGGGCCGCCGGCGGCGGCCACCACCGTCGCGCCGGCCCGCGCGACGAGCTGCACCAGCAGGGTGCCGACCCCGCCGGCCGCGGCCTCCACCAGCACCCGGTCGCCGGCCCGCAGCCCGGCCGCCCGAGCCAGCATCAGCGCGGTCCGGCCGTCGGCGAGCAGCGCCACGGCCGTGTCCAGCGGCAACCCGGGGGGTACGGGGATGGGCGCGTGCTGGTCGACCACGACGCGCTCGGCGTACCCGCCGGTGCCGCCGGTGCCGGTGACGACGAGTCGGCCGACCAGCGCCGGATCGACTCCGGGGCCGACCGCGCCGATCGTGCCGCCGACCCCGTTGCCGGGGATCAGCGGCGGTTCGCCGGTGAACGGGCCGAACCCGGTGGCCCGGAACATCGTCTCGACGAAGGTCAGGTTCGCGTGCGCCACCTCGACGAGCACCTGACCCGGACCGGGCTCCGGGTCGGGCGCCGGACCGGGCACCAGCACCTCGGGTCCACCGAATTCTCGCAGCCACACCGCACGCATCACGCCTCCCGGAACGTTCGCCGGTTCCAGTCAACGACGTGAAGCGGGCTTCAGGTCAACTCGTGGAGGGTCCGACGCCGGGGGACTCGACGAGTCGGGACAGCACGATGGTGCTGCGGGACGAGGTGACGAACGACTCGGCGCGCAGCCGTTCCAGGGCCTCCTCCAGGTGGGCGATGTCGGCGGCGCGCAGGTGCACCAGCGCGTCCGCCTCGCCGGAGACGGTGTAGGCGCCGACCACCTCGGGGTGCCGGCGGGCGGCGACGCCGATCTGCGCGGGCGTGGTCCGGCCGGCGCAGAACAGCTCGACGAACGCCTCGGTGGTCCATCCCACGGCGGCCGGGTCGACGACCGCGGTGAAGCCGCGGATCACGCCGGTGGCGCGCAGCCGGTCGACCCGTCGCTTGACCGCGGGGGCGGAGAGTGACACCCGGGCGCCGATGTCGGCGTACGAGGCGCGGGCGTCCGCCACGAGCAACGCAATGATTCGTTGGTCAACCGCGTCTATCTGCAACGTTCCGCCCCCGGGAAGCAATGGTTGTGGCTGTTACCAAAGTTCCAGCCTACCTACTCTTGGTGACCGTGAACCAGCAGCGAGTCTCGCGAAAGCGGACATATCTCATGTGCTCGCCGGAGCACTTCGCGGTCGAGTACGCGATCAACCCGTGGATGGACCTGGCCACGCCGGTCGACGCCGACCTGGCGGTCAAGCAGTGGGACCGGCTGCGCGAGACGTTGCTCGGGCTCGGCCACGACGTGCACCTGCTCACCCCCGAGGCCGGCCTGCCGGACATGGTCTTCGCCGCGAACGGGGCGTTCGTGGTGGACGGCACCGTCTACGGCGCCCGGTTCAAGCACGAGCAGCGTGCCGCCGAGGCCGCCGCCCACCGGGCGTTCTACGAGGCGCAGGGCTGGCACTTCATCGCGCCGAGCGAGACCAACGAGGGTGAGGGCGACTTCGCGTACCTGCCGGACGCGCACGGCGGCCTGGTCCTGGCCGGCCACGGCTTCCGTACCGAGCTGGCCGCGCACGCCGAGGCGCAGGAGGCGCTCGGTCGGCCGGTGATCTCGCTGCGCCTGGTCGACCCGCGCTTCTACCACCTCGACGTGGCGCTCGCCTCGATCGACGACGGGAACGTCGTCTACTACCCGGGCGCGTTCTCCGCGGCCAGCCAGAAGGTCCTGGCCCAGCTGTTCCCGGACGCGGTCGTCGCGGACGACGAGGACGCCCTGGCGTTCGGCCTGAACCTGGTCAGCGACGGGCTCAACGTGGTGTTGAACAGCGACGCCACCCGGCTGGCCGGCAAGCTGAAGGCGGCCGGCTACCACCCCGTGCCGGTGGAGCTGGCCGAGCTGAAGAAGGGCGGCGGCAGCGTGAAGTGCTGCATCGCCGAGCTGCGGCACTGAGCCCGGGCTGCGGCACTGAGCCGGGCTGCGGCCCCGAGCCGGGCTGCGGCCCCGAGCAGGACACGCGCGAGGGCGGTCTCCCCCCGGGGAGGCCGCCCTCGTCGTCGCGTCAGCCGAGCGTGGCCAGCTCGTTGGTCACCACGTTGGAGAGCATCCGGCCGTCGAGCTGCACCTTGCGCAGGTACCACTTCTGCTGCGGGGTACGCGGCTGGTTGAACTGCCAGGGACCCCGTGGGCTGTCGACCTGGCCGATCGTGCCGAGGGCGAGGTTTACCTGCTGCGGCGACACGTTCCCGCCGGTCAGCCGGATCGCCTTGTCCAGCACCAGCGCGGCGTCGTACGAGGCCATCGCGTACGTGGTCGGGGACGTGTTGAACGTCTTACGGTACGCCGAGGCGAACACCCGGTTCGCGGTGTTGTTCAGGTCGGCCGAGTAGTTCAGCGCGGTCTCGATGCCGTACTTCTCGATCAGCGCCCGGTCCCGGCCCTTCTCGCCGTCGTCGAGCTGGTCGAGGACGGTGCCCTCGGTGAGGAACCCGGGCGCGTAGATCGGCCCCCGGTAGCCCTCGTCGTAGAGCTGCTTGACGAACTGCACCGCCTGCACGCCGGTGTAGTGGCAGAAGACCGCGTCCGGCCGGCGCCCCAGCGCCTTGCGGATCGGCCCGGCGTACGCGCCCTTGCTGGGGTTGGCGTAGTCGGGCGTGTAGATCGGGTCCTCGGTGAGCCGGCGGCCCTGCTCGTAGCCGCGTCGCAGCCCGGTGACGACGTCCCGGCTGCCGGCGCCCTGGGTGCCGAAGATGGCGATCCGGCTGGACGGGTCCAGGTTCTGCCGCAGGTACTCGCCGAGTGCCACGCCCGGCTCGTCCAGCACGTACGAGGTGCGCCAGATGAAGACGACGCCCTGGAGCGTGGCGGGGGAGGCGTTGGAGCCGATCAGCGGCACCCGGGCGTCCTCCACGGTGTCCCGGATGCCGGTCATGACGGCCGGGTTGACCACGCCGGTGAGCGCCAGCACGCCCTCCTTGAGCAGCCGGTCGACGGCGGCCTTGCCGGTCGCGACGCTGTCGCCCTCCTCGGCCGGCACCACGGTGACCGGGTGCCCGCCGAGCTGCTGCCCGTGCGTGGCGAGGAAGAGCTGGAAGCCGTTGGCGATCTCGTCCCCGATGACCTTGTTCGGGCCGCTGCCGGGCACGATCAGCCCGATCTTGACCGGGCTGCCCGGGGCGGCCTGGTCCGTACCGTCGTCGCCGGGGCCGCAGCCCGCGGCGAGCCCGGTGGTGCCCAGTGCGGCCAGCAGTTGCAGGGCTCGCCTGCGGTTCATCTGTGCCACCGACTTCCTTCCGCCGGGGTGGCCAAGGTGCACACCCCTCCGGCGTTCTACCTGGTCGGCGACGCTGCGTCAATGCCGGGTGGATCACCGTGCAGGGACCGCAACGCCGCCACCACCCGCGGCCACGCGGCCGAGCCCGGTGCGATCAGCCCGAAATGCTCGCATTCTGGCAGCTCAATGAGCGTGGCGGAGCCGCCGGCGGCCCGGTCGGCGGCCACCCATGAGCGGCTCATCGACACCGGAACCTGCCGGTCGAGAACGCCGTGCATGACTACCGTGCGTGTTCGCATCGGCACCAATGCCGATGGATCGGTTGCGGTGTACCGCTCCGGCACGTCGGCCGGCCCGCCGCCGACCAGCGCGGCCACCGCCCCGGAGTCCAGGTCCAGCCGGTACGCCTCGGCGAGGTCCGCGACCGGGGCCAACGCGAGCACGCCGCCGGTCGTTTCCGGGGCGTGGGCCGCCACGTACAGCGCCAGATGCCCACCGGCGGAGTGGCCGACCAGGATCGGCGGCGCCGACGCCACCCGGCCGGGCCATGCGGCGGCGGACAGCCCCGGCAGCGCGGCGACGCCGGCGAGCACGTCGGTGAGCGGGTCCGGCCAGCCGCTGTCCGGCCGACCGGTCCGGCGGTATTCGAGCTGGGCCACCGGATGACCGAGCGCGGCCAGCGCCGCCGCCATCGGGCCGGTGTGGGTCCGGTCGTACTCCGCCCGCCAGAAGCCGCCGTGCACCACGATCACCAGCGGCCGGGCGGGGCCCTCACCGGCCGGGCCGCGCAGGTCGGCGCACTGGTCCGGATGGTCGCCGTAGGCGACGGTGGCGTCCGGCGGCGGCGCCGGCCGGGTCAGCACCTCACGCGGGTCGCCGGTCATGCCGGGACGGTAGCCTGCCGGTCCGGGCGCGTGCGCGTGGCCGGGGTGGGTAAAGATGGTTGCCATGACCGAAGCACACTCCGGTGGACACGACGACGAACAGGCCAACGACGGCATCCCCGGCACCGTGGTGGTGGTCGGCCCGGACGGTCGACCGGTCGGCACGGTGCAGACCGAGGAGGGCAAGGGCGAGGACCCGACCCGCCTGGTGGAGCAGCCGGCCAAGGTGATGCGGATCGGCAGCATGATCAAGCAGCTGCTGGAGGAGGTGAAGGCCGCCCCGCTCGACGACGCCAGCCGGCACCGGATGCGCGAGATCCACGAACGCTCGATCGTCGAGCTGAAGGAGGGCCTCGCCCCCGAGCTCCGCGAGGAGCTGGAGCGGATCTCGCTGCCGTTCACCGAGCAGCAGGCGCCCAGCGAGGGCGAGCTGCGCATCGCCCACGCCCAGCTCGTCGGCTGGCTGGAAGGGCTGTTCCACGGCATCCAGGCCGCGCTGGTCGCCCAGCAGATGGCCGCCCGCGTCCAGTTGGAGCAGATGCGCTCCGGCCGGCAGGCGCTGCCCAGCGGTCCCGGCGGGATGGTCCCGGGCATGCCCGGCATGCCCGGCGGGGCCGAGGGCCACGCGCCCGGCCAGTACCTCTGACCGACACCGGCCGGGGCGCCTGACGCGCCCCGGCCGGTCAGTCCACCCCGAAGACCTTCTCCAGGTACGCGGCCACGCCGTCCTCGGTGTTCGCCCCGGTCACCTCGTCCGCGATCTCCCGGACGGCCGGGTGGGCGTTCGCCACCGCCACCGACCGACCGGCCCAGGTCAGCATCGGCACGTCGTTCGGCATGTCGCCGAACGCCAGCACGTCCCGCTCGTCGATGCCCAGCCGGGCCGCGTACCAGGCCAGGCCGGCGGCCTTGGTCACCCCGGCGGCGGAGACCTCGATCAGGCCGCTGTACGACGAGTGCGTCGCCTCGGCCAGCCCTTCGAGCGCACCGGCGACCACCCGGACGAACACGTCCGGGTCCTGCTCCCCGGCCCGGACCAGCAGCTTCACCGCCGGCGCGGCGAGCAGCTCCTCCGGCGACTCGACGGCGCGGATCGCGTCCGCGTCGGCGTCCCAGCGCAGCGGGTAGTGCGACTCGTGCCGCATCTGCCGGCTGTCCACGATCTCCACCGCGAAGCTCACCCCGGGCACCTCGGCCCGCAACCGCCGGGCCACCTCGGCGAGCAGCTCAGGGGCGAGCGGGTCGGCGCGCAGCACCTCGTCGGCGGCCGGGTCGTACACCACCGCGCCGTTGGCGCAGATGGCCGGCAGCGGTGCGGCGAGCTGGTCGTACACGAGTTTGAGCCAGCGGATCGGACGGCCGGTGACCAGCACGACCGGCGTGCCCGCGGCGGCGATCCGGGCCAGCACCCGCGCGGTACGCGGGCTGAGCGTGCGGTCGTCGGTGAGCAGTGTGCCGTCGATGTCGCTGGCGACGAGGCGGGGTGGTTCTCCCATCACCGGGAGAGTAGTCGGTCCAGGTAGACCGCGACGCCGTCGTCGTCGTTGCGCAGGGTGACCTCGTCCGCGGCGGCGCGCACCTCCGGGTGGGCGTTCGCCACCGCCACCCGGGCCCAGCCGGCCCAGCCGAACATCGGCAGGTCGTTGGGCTGGTCGCCGAAGACCAGCACGTCCGCCGGGTCCACCCCGAGCCGCTCGGCGACCACGCTCAGCCCGGAGGCCTTGTCCACCCCGGGCGGGCAGATCTCGACGAAGCCGAGCCCGGCCTGGGTGAGCGAGGCGACCTCCGCCGGCACGATCCGGCGGGCCACCGCCAGCAGCTCGTCGACGTGGTGGTCCTCGGTCCGCGCGAACGCCTTGACCACGTCGCAGGAGAGGCATTCCGCCCGGCTGCGCGCCTCGAACCGGTCCGGGTAGGGCCAGCTCGGGTGGTAGTCGCCCCACAGCGGCGTGTCGTCCTCGCCGGACGCCTCCACCATCACGGTGAGCGGGCCGACCGCGGCCTCCAGGTCGGCGATCAGCCGGGCGAGCACCTCGCCCCGGAGGCGCTCGTCGCGCAGCACCAGCGGGCCGGCCGGGTCGCTCTGGTCGACCACCCACCCGCCGCCGGCCATCACCAGGAAGTCCGCGGCGCGGATGTCGTTGCGGCTCAGTTCGGCCAGCCGGGGTCCACGTCCGGTGGCGCCGACCACCGGGATCCCGGCGGCTCGCACCCGGTCCAGCACCCCGTGGGTGTACGCGGAGACGGTGTCGTCGCTGCGGACGAGCGTGCCGTCGAGGTCGGTGGCGATCAGCTTGGGCAGGCCCGGGCGGGTCATGGCTCCTCCTTCGGCCCGCCGCCGTCACGCCGGCCGGCCCGGTGCTCGTGCCGAGACCGTCGAACGGCGGGCAGCAACCGTATCTCGCGCGGCAGGGGGCGACCATGGCGTTCCGGCGAATCCGCCGCGAATCCACGGCGGCGATCCGATGGCCGCCGCACCGACGGATCGGCAGGCCGGCGGGCCGGGAGCGTCGCCGAGATCGGCGGACCGGCGGGCCGAGGGGTCGCCCCGCTCAGCGGGAGCGTTCGGGGCCGGCGAACGGCACGGTCGGCTCCACCGTGAGGTCGGCCGGCGCCGGCGGCGCCTCGTCGTCCCGGGCCCGGCGACGTCGCCGGAACGGCCGGTCGTCCGGCGTCTCGTCGCCCGGCGCCACCTCGACACTCGCCCGGTCGGTGGCCCGCCCGGCCAGATGCAGCGCGACCGCCAGCAACACCACCGCGAGGAACGCGGTGACCAGGCCGCGCCCGTGCTCCACCTGGATGTCCCGTTCCACCGGGAAGAAGAGGATGCGACGGGCGAGCGGCTGGAGCGAGGAAGCGGTCGCGACCAGCACGCCGAGCAGCGTCGCCGCGAGGCCCAGCCCGGCGATCCGGGCGTGTTGCCGAACCGCCGGGGCGCCGCGCAGCGCCAGCGCCACCGCGACCGACAGCCCGAGCAGCCCCACGAGGTACGCCGCTCCGAAGCCGCCGATCTCGGCGACGCCACTGGGCAGCCGGAACGTCGTGTTCCCGTCCTCCCCTTCGTCGGGCACCGTGATCACCAGCCACTCGCCGATCAGCGAGGCGAGCGCGGCGACCGCGCCGAGCCCGGCGAGCACCGGCGGCAGGCGATGGTCCCGGCCCAGACCGGCGAGCGCCCGACCGAACCGGCCGGACGGAGCCGCCCCGGTGTCGACGTCGCCCCACTCGACCACCGTGGTGCCGTCGGCGCGGTTGTCCTGCCTGGGAACCGGGGGATCCTGCGACATCGGTCACCCTTCTCCGGTACGCGGGTCTGCGTCGAATCATGGCACAGCCGGCCCCCGGTCACCCGGAGCGCGAGGTGAGCAGGACAGGCGGTGCGGGACGGCCCGCTTTCGGTTAGCGTCGGTGCCATGCCTATCCGTACCGCTTCCGCTCGTTGGCAGGGCAACCTCGCCGAGGGGTCCGGCACCGTCCGCACCGGCAAGGGCGGCCTGTCCGGCAACTACTCCTTCAAGTCCCGGTTCGAGGAGGGTGAGGGCACGAACCCCGAGGAGCTGATCGGCGCCGCGCACGCGAGCTGCTTCTCGATGGCGCTCTCCAAGCAGCTCGCCGACTCGGGCGTCACCGACACCTCGGTGGAGACCACCGCCAAGGTGCACTTCGACAAGACCGACGCCGGCATGACCGTGACCCGCATCGACCTGGAGACCGTCGGCCAGGCTCCGGGCCTCGACGAGGCCGGCTTCACCAAGCTGGCCGAGGCCGCCAAGGAGGGCTGCCCGATCTCCCGGCTGCTCTCCCCGGGCGCCGAGATCACCCTGACCGCCCGCCTGGCCTGACCCGTCCGACGCGGTGGGGGCGCCCCCGGGGGGCGCCCTCGCCGTGCCGCGTGCCGACCGTGAGGGAGGGACCGGCCGCGTGGCCGTGGAGATGAGCCGGGACCGGTTCGAGGAGCTGGTCGGCGAGGCGCTCGACGAGGTGCCCGAGGAGCTGCTCGGGCTGATGAGCAACGTGGTCATCCTGGTGGAGGACGACCCACCGCCCGGCGAGAACCTGCTCGGGCTCTACGAGGGGCACGCGCTCACCGCGCGCGGCTGGGACTACTCCGGCGTGCTGCCGGACCGCATCCTGATCTACCGGAACCCGATCCTGGCGATCTGCGACACCGACGACGACGTCGTCGACGAGGTCGCGGTGACCGTGGTGCACGAGATCGCCCACCACTTCGGCATCGACGACGAGCGCCTGCACGCCCTCGGCTGGGGCTGACCGGGTCCCGCCCGACCCCCGCTCGGCCGATCCCCGCGGTTGCGCCCGTCCCCTAACCTGCGGATCAGGCACATCCCGATGCAGGAGGAAACCCGATGCGCAGCGAGCTGTTCTCCGCGGAGAACCTGGAGAAGGAGTCCCAGCAGCCGGGCATGCGGCTGCAGAACTCCAAGATGCTCAAGATCGAGCTGAACGGCGAGGCGATGGCCCGGGTCGGGTCCATGGTCGCGTACCAGGGCCAGGTGCAGTTCCAGGCGCTCGGCTCCGGCGGCATCGGCAAGTTCATCAAGCAGCGGCTCACCGGCGAGGGCGTCCCGCTGATGAAGCTCTCCGGTCGCGGCGACGTCTTCCTCGCCGAGGCCGCCAAGGACGTGCACATCATCGACCTGGAGCCGGGCGACGCGCTCTCCATCAACGGCTCCAGCGTGCTGGCGTTCGACTCCAGCCTCCAGTACGACATCAAGATGGTCAGCGGCATGGGCGTGGCCTCCTCGGCCGGCCTGTTCAACTGCGTCTTCACCGGGCACGGCCGGATCGCGATCACCACCAAGGGCACCCCGGTGGTGCTGAACGTGGACGCGCCGACGTACGTCGACCCACAGGCGGCGGTCTGCTGGTCGGCCAACCTCCAGACCGGCTACCACCGGGCCGAGCAGCTCGGCCTGGGCACGCTGCTCGGCCGCAGCACCGGTGAGGCGTTCACGATGAGCTTCGCCGGTCACGGCTTCGTCGTGGTCCAGCCGTCGGAGGAGCCGCCGGTGGCCGGCAGCGGCGCCCAGCAGCAGCAGGGCGGCCTGCTCGGCGGCCTGTTGCAGTGAAGTCTCCGGGCCGGGTGCGACCCTGGGGGGCGCACCCGGCCCGGTCAGCTCAGCTCGCCGGCGCGCAGCCGGGCCAGCCAGGCCACCGCGTCGGCGTAGTCGGCGTCGGAGAGACCGGCCGGCGCGGGCGTCGGCCGGTCGCCCGCCGCCGTGCTCCAGCGGTGCCGGGGGTACGACCCGAGGAAGCGCACGCCGGCGCAGACCCGGTGCAGCCCCTGCAACGCCTCGCCGAGGCGGACGTCGGCGACGTGCCCGGTGCAGTCCAGGAAGAACACGTACCGCCCGAGCGCCTCGCCGGTCGGGCGGGACTCGATGCGGGTCAGGTTCACGCCGCGGACGGCCAGCTCCATGAGCACGGACAGCAGCGCGCCCACCCGGTCGTGCGCGATGTAGACCGCCAGTGAGGTGAGGTCGTCACCGGTCGGCGGCGGGGGCGTCCCGGGGCGGGACAGCAGCGCGAACCGGGTCACCGCGTCGGGATGGTCGGCGATCTTGTCGGCGAGCACGGTCAGCCGGTGCCGGGCGGCGCCGATCGGGGCGCAGATCGCGGCGTCGTACTCACCGGTCGCCGCGCCGGCCGCAGCGGCGCCGTTGGAGAGCACGTCGACCACGGTGGCGTCGGGCAGGTGGTCCCGGAGCCAGCCCCGGCACTGGGTGGACGCCTGCGGATGGGCCGCCACGCTGCGCACCCCGGCCGGCGTCACCCCGGGCCGGCCGGCGAGCACGAACTCGACCGGCAGCACCACCTCCCGGGTGATCACCAACGGGTCGCCCTCGGCCAACTCGTCGAGCGTCACCCCGACCGCGCCGCCGATGGAGTTCTCCAGCGGCACCAGGGCGGCATCCGCCTCCCCGGCCCGTACGGCGTCCAGCGCCTCGCCCACGCTGCGGGCCGGCGTGCGGCTCCCCCGCTCGGCGGCGGGCACGGTGCGCAGCGCCTGTTCGGCGAAGGTGCCCTCGGGACCGAGGTAGACGAAACGGGTCGGCGGTGTTCCGGGCATGGCGACCAGCCTACGCACCCGGGGGACTGTCACAGGCCAGGGTGCGGATGCCCGTGGGCGCGGTGGCGCGTACCTCGACGCCGCACACGTCCGTCCCGGCGGTCACCAGCCTGGGCGTGCCGGACCGGCCGCGCGTGACCACCTGGAGCTCCTCGTGCCCGGAGACCGCCAGCACGGTGTACTGCCAGCCCTCCGCGCACAGCGGCCCGGTCCGTACGGTGATCCGGACGTTGCGGGGCAGCACCCCGGCGGAGCCGCGCAGCATCGCCACGATCCGGTCGCCGGACGGCGTGCCCCGGCAGGGCACGGCGACCGGATCGGGGGCCGGTGGAGTGCGCGCCGGCAGGGACGGGACGGCCGGCACGATCGGGGTCGCGCTCGGTGTGGGAGTGGGCGTGGCCGACGCCGAGGCGTGGGGAGCGCCGGTCGGGCTGGGCGGCGGGTCACGCAGCTCGGGCGGCGTGCCGCAGGCGGTCAGCGCGAGCAGCACGAGCAACGTCACCGGGGCATGCCGACGGGCGGACGGGGTAGCGGGCACGGGGGATGGTCCTCGACCTCGGGCGAGCGGTCAGAGCACGGAGAAGAACGTGAGCGAGCCGGCCACCGCGGCACCGGTGAGCACCGGCGTGGAGATGGCGTCCACTGTCGTCCCGGCGTCGGAGCCGGGCCCCTGGACCCGGAGCAGGCCACGGGCGAGCCGGCCGGAGAGCAGCGCGAGCAGCGGCGGGATCTTGTCGGTTTCCTGCTCGGTCAGCTCACTCGGGCTGGCGGTGAAGTCGACCAGGCGCAGGCCGCCTTCGAGCAGCGGCCGGCCGACTACGTCCGCCGGGGCGCCCAGGCAGAGCAGGTCGCAGCCGGAGGAGGAGATCGCCACCACGGTCGTGTCGACGTCGATCAACAGGCATGGCTCGGCGGCCCGGGAGACCGTCCCGCACCACTGCGCGAAGTTGTCGGACTCCTGCTCGGTGCATGCCTCCGCCGGGGACGTGAACACTTCCGAGAGTGAGAGCTCGACGTGGGCCACCGCGCCTCCTATGTACACCGACGGTCCGTCCACGCTAGCCGGTCGGCACGACGACCTTCCGGCCGCGCTGCGCTCTCCGGCCGCCGGTGCCGCCCGTGGGGCCGGGATGGCTCAGGTGCCGGGGACATGCGTCGGTGCGGCGGGAGCCCCGGGGGGTGGGCGGCCGGCGACGACGCGGACCGACGAACCGGTCGGGGCGGTGCCGCGGACCGCGTGGCGTCGCCGGAGACGTTACCGGCGGGCGGCCCGCTTGTCAGCGGCCGTTCGGCCCTCGTCATACCACCGGTAGTCGGCGGATGGACGGTACGTGCCGTTCAGCCACGTCGAGGGCGCCTGGGCGACCCGCGACAATTTCTCGGCGGTGGCCGGGCTGATCCGGTTGCCGGCGGCCACGAGCAGCCGGTCCAACTCCCGGTGGGTGGCCATGAGGCAGTCCTTCGGGAGGCCGTAGACGCTGATCACGCCGGAACCGACGAACGTCAGCACCGGCGTCACCGGGATCGGCAGCCCGACCGCGTCGGAGAGCGCCTTGCTGGCCCGCTTGGCGTCCCGGCGCGCTTCGGCCACATAGGGCGGACGCTTGCCGTTGATCTGCACGACATCGCCGGCGACCAGCACCCGGGCCCGGCCGTGGTCGGCGACGGTGACCGCGAAGAGGCCGCTCGGCCCGATCGCGAGGAACCCGGCCCGGTCGGAATCGCCCTGGTCGAACAGCGCGTCGGCCGGGTCCGTCCGGGGCCACTCGATGACGTGCCAGGCGGGACCGAGGTGGTCGAGCTGCCCCAGGGCGCGGGCCCCGGCGGCCTCCAGCCGGCGGGCACCCCGCTCGGCACGGCGGCGGCGGGCCCACTCCAGGGGAGTCGGTCGAGCCGGCTCGAGCGCCGAGGCGTTATCGACCCGGGGATGTGCCGCGGGAGGCGGCAGGGCCCGGGTCGGCACGGCCCGGCGAGCGGGAAAGACAGTCATCGCGACCTCCGGCAAAAGGTCTCTCGAAGTTATGTCTCCACTACCCTACGTTGCACACCCGGGGGTTCGGCAAGTTGGACCGCCGGAGTGAGTGCGGATGAATGCCATATTCATTCACACTTCTTTTCCGGATGGTGCGGAAGCCTGCCCTAGGCTGCGGGGGTGACGCACTACGTGGACAGCGAAGTGGCTCGACTCGGGACGGTACTGCTGCACCGCCCGGGGCCGGAACTCGCCCGCCTCACCCCACGCAACAACGACTCCCTCCTCTTCGACGCTATCCCATGGGTGGGACGGGCGCAGGAGGAGCACGACGCGTTCGCGGCGGCCCTGCGCTCGCGCGGCGTGGAGGTGCTCTACCTGGCCGACCTGCTGGCCGAGACGCTCGCCGTGGCGGACGCCCGGGCCGAACTGACCGAGCAGGTGCTCCGGTCCCCCCGACTCGGCGACACCCTGCGCACCCGGGTCGCCGACCACCTGGCCTACCTCGACCCGGCCGCTCTCGCCGACGTGTTCATGGCCGGGCTCGCCCACGAGGAACTGCGGATCGGCGCGGAACGACCGGGCGGTCTGGTCTGGACGCTGATGGACCGGCACGACTTCGTCATCGACCCGCTGCCCAACCTGCTCTTCACCCGCGACTCGTCGGTGTGGATCGGCGACCGGGTGGGCGTGACCAGCCTGGCCATGCCGGCCCGGCGGCGGGAGACCACGCTCACCGACGCGATCTACCGCCACCACCCGCGCTTCGTCGGCACCGAGTTGGTCTACCACCCCGGGCTGGAGCACCTGGAGGGCGGCGACGTGCTGCTGCTCGCCCCGGGCGTGCTCGCCGTCGGCGTCGGCGAGCGCACCACCCCGGCCGGCGCGGAGCGGCTGGCCCGGCAGGTCTTCGCCGCCGGGCTGGCGCACACCATCCTGGTGGTGCCGATCGCCCAGGAACGCGCCACCATGCACCTGGACACGGTCTGCACCATGGTCGACGTGGACGCCGTGCTGATGTACCCGAACATCGCCAGTGAGCTGTCCGCGTACACCGTCGTCGCCGGCGCGGACGGCGAGCCACGGGTCGACGGCCCGGCGCCGTTCCTGCGGGCCGCCGCCGACGCGATGGACCTCGACCAGCTCCGGGTGATCGACACCGGCCTCGACCCGGTGACCGCCGAACGGGAGCAGTGGGACGACGGCAACAACACGCTCGCGCTCGCGCCACGCCTGTGCGTGGGCTACGAACGCAACGTGGAGACCAACGCGCAACTGGAGCGGGCCGGCATCGAGGTGATCGCCATCGCCGGCTCGGAGCTGGGCTCCGGCCGGGGCGGCCCCCGCTGCATGTCCTGCCCCCTGGTCCGCGAGAAAGGCGGGGCCCCCTCTTAACGCCTCCGGTAGAGAAGGGACCCCTTCTCACGCGTGAGTGTCAAGAAGGGGCCCGTCCTTGCGCCGGGGCGGTCAGCGGAGGGTGAGCTGGCGGCCGAGCAGGCCCTGCCGGGCCCGGCGACCGGCGGCGTCCAGCGGCTCCCGCTCGGCCAGCGCCTCGGCGTAGCGCTTGGCGAACTCGGCGACCGGACCCTCCCACGCGGCGGCCGGGGTGTCCTCCGGCAGGTCCCAGACCGGCGCCAGGCGGCCGTGCGCCCGGAACATGCCGGCGAACCGGGTGTCGTCGCCGAGCGTCAGCGCGCCGGTCGCGCCCAGCCGGGACAGGGCGTCCAGCGCCGCGTCCTCGTCGTCCGGCAGCACCCAGCGCACGTGGGCCTTCTCCGGCACCTGGCACCAGTACGCCGCCCGGGCCGCGTCCAGCTTGACCGTCGGGTAGACCGCCGCGTTGGCCCGCTCCAGGGACGCCTGCACGGTCGGGTCGTCGGTGGCGCCCGGGTCGAGCCAGAACTCGAACCCGTCGTGCATGCTGATCTCCAGCGGCCCGTCCACCAGGATGTCCTGGAGGCGGGGGCCGGGGCCGGGCAGCGGCGGCACGCTCACCTGACCGCCCGGCTCGGTCCGCAGCGCGCAGAGCAGCGCGTCGGCCAGGTCCCGGGAGACGTCGCCGGACTGCTGGTGCCGCTGGAGGCCGATCAGGACCCGGCCGTCCGCCTTGGCCACCGCCGGGGCGGCCATCGGCAGCACGGTGGCCAGGACGACCGGCCGGTCGCCGTACTCCTCGACCAGCTCGGAGGTCAACCGCAGCGGCGCGGACGCGGCCGGCACCAGCTCCCGCAGGGCGATCCACTCCGGCTCGTCGACCAGGCCCTCGAACGGTCGGGGCACGAAGATGTCGCGCACCTTCTCCCGCTTCGGGGTGGCTTCGGTGGCCCGTTGGCTCTTTCGACGCTTGCTCACGGCCAGACAGCCTAGATGGCTCAGGTCCCGCCCGTGGGCCGGACCCGATCAGCCGGTGGCGACCAGGTCCGCCCGGTGCGACCCGGTCGGGTCGAACTCCGCCCACACGCTCTGGCCCAGGCCGTCCCGCTCGACACCCCAGCGGCTGGCCATCCCGGCGACGATGTGCAGCCCGCGCCCGTCGATCGCGTCGGGGGGCGCGACGCGCATCCGTGGGCCGGCGCCGGCACCCCCGTCGGTCACCCGGAGCAGGACGGCCGGCCCCCGGTCGGTGGCCCGCAACCGCCAGGCCACCCGGACCACGCCGCCGGGCAGCGCCTCGGCGTGCCGGACCGCGTTGCCGACCAGCTCGGCCAGGACCGCCACCAGATCCGCCAGCAGCGCCGGGGGTACGACGCCGGTCAGCTCGTCGGCGAGCCGGTGCCGGGCCACGCGCGCGCCGGTCGCGTGGTGGGGCACCACCACGCACCACGACCGTTCCGCCGGTCCCGTCGACACGCCGTTCCTCTCCACCCGGGGACGCCCCGGATCAGCCCCGGGGCAGCCGCACCTCCGCGACCGTACCTCCGCCGGCCCTCGGTCGGAGGGACACCCAGCCGTTCTGCTGTTCCACGATCTGCCGGACGAGATAGAGGCCCAGGCCCGCGCCGGGGTAGCGCCGGCGGTCACCGGACTCGCCCTGCCAGAACCGGTCGAAGGCCCGTTCCACGTGCTCCGGCCGGATGCCGATGCCCCGGTCGGCGACCCGGAACGAGACCGTCCGCTCGTTCGCGTCGGCGCCGATCTCGATCGGCGTGTCCGGCAGTGAGTACTTCCCCGCGTTGGTGCCCAGCTCGGTGAGGACGGTGGTCAGGCTGTGCCGGTCGCCGAGCGCCTTGGGCAGGTCGGCGGGCAGGTCGAGCACGATCCGGTGGCGCAGGTCGGCGGGCAGGTCGACGACCGCCGCCCGCAGCGCGTCGACCAGGTCGAACGGGGCGGCCGGTTCGCCACCGGGGCGGTTCTCGGTGGCGGCGGTGAGCAGTCGGTCGACCAGCCGGGCCAGCTCGTTGGCGCGCTGGCCGATGACCCGGGCGGCCTGCCTCCGGTCGGTGTCGGTGAGCGACTCCCAGTGGTCGGTGAGCGTGTCCGCGTACCCCTTGATCACGGTCACCGGGGTGCGCAGTTCGTGGCTGGTCACCGCCACGAAGAGGTCCCGGTCGTGGTCGCGCCGCTGCTGGTCGGTGATGTCCCGGAAGGTGACCACCCGCAGCGCGGTGGGGCCGGGCAGCTCACCGGAGGTGATCCGCAGCCAGCGGCCGTCCGGCAGCCGATGGTCCAGCACCTGCCCGGGCGGGGGCAGCGGGAACGGCAGCGGCCGGCTCAGCGCCTCGTCCGCCGACCGGCCGGTCACCTGGGCGGCGGCCGGGTTCCAGAGCCGGACCCGCTGGTCGCGGTCGACCACGGCCAGGCCGTCGGCGAGCGCCGCCACGACCGGGCCGTCGCCGTGCACCGGCAGGCCGGTCTGGTCGCCGTACATGTGCGCGATGCAGGCGGCGACGTACCCGACGACGGCGCGCTGCGAGGCGTCCAGCGGCTCGCCGGTCCGGTAGAGGGCGTGCAGGCTGCCGACGGTCAGCCCGGCGATCTCGGCGCGGGCCACGATCATCCGGTGCAGCCCTCGGCCGACCACCTCGTCGGCGAGCGCGCCCGGGATCGCGTCGACCCGGACCTCCCGGATCGGCGGGCCGGCCAGCAGGCAGACAGTGGCCGGGTCGGTGGCCGGCAGCGGGCGGCCGATGACGAACTCGGCGCTGCCGGTCGCGGCGATCACCCGCCCGCCGGCCGGGGTGAACTCCACGAAGACCAGGCCCGCCGCGCCGAGCGCCGGTTCGACCTCCCGGAGCAGGCGGGTGAGTACGGAGAGGCCGGACTCGCCAGAATTGATCATGTGGATCGCGCTCGTGTGGCCGGCGATGAGGGTGGGGTAGTCGGTTCGCTCCGGCATGCCCCGAGTGTGCCGCGCCGGCCGCGCCGGGGACACCCCCTCACCGGGCGACCGGCCCGGGCGGATCGACGGGGCTCACCGGCCCAACCGGGCCAACGCGCGGGCCGGCCGGTCGGTGATCACGCCGTCCACCCCGGCGGCCAGCACGAGTTCCAGGTCCTCCGGTTCGTTCACGGTCCAGACGTAGACCGCGTTGCCGGCGGCCCGCAGCGCCGGGACGAGCTGCGGGCGGGCCCGGACCAGCTCCACCCCCGGGCCGGCGATGCGACTGCCGAAGGGCAGCCGGCCCAGCCGCAGCCAGCGCGGCAGCACCTCCAGCAGCAGCACGGTGGGCAGCGCCGGCGCCAGCTCACGGATCCGGCGTACGGCCAGCGGCGAGAAGGACATCACTGTCACCTGGACCGGATCGTCCGGGCCGGGCTCGGCCAGGCCGTGCCGGCGCAGTAGCTCGACCAGCCGGCGCTCGACGTCGCCCCGGTAGCGCGAGGGGTGCTTCGTCTCGATCAGCAGCCGGACCGGCCGTCCGGCGGCCAGCACCGCGTCGAGGAGCCGTTCCAGCGTGAGCAGCCGGATGTGCGACTCGTCGAGCCGGGCCGCCGCGACCGCCTCCGCCGCGGCGGGGTGCCAGGAGCCGAAGTCGAGCGCCTCCAGTTCGGCGAGCGTACGCGCGCTGACCAGGCCGTGACCGTTGCTGGTCCGGTCGAGTCGACGGTCGTGCACGCAGACCAGGTGCCCGTCGCGGGTCAGCCGGACGTCGCACTCCAGCCCGTCCGCGCCCTCGTCCAGCGCGCGCAGGTAGGCGGCGAGCGTGTGCTCCGGCAGGTCGTACGAGGAGCCGCGGTGGGCGAAGACCAGCGGGTCGGTCATGGCCGGACGTGCCTCAGACGACCCGACCCGGCTGCCCGTCGTCGGTGACCACGGGACGGCCGGCGGCGGCCCAGTCGCCCATCCCGCCCTCGACGTTGCGGACCTGGTCCCACCCGTTACGCAGCAGGTAGCCGACGACCTGCCCGGAGCGGCCGCCGGACCGGCAGATCACCGCCACCTCGCGGTCGTCGGGGATCTCGGCGAGCCGGGCCGGCAGCTCGGTCATCGGCAGGTGGTGGGCGGCCGGCGCGTGGCCGGCGGCCCACTCGTCGTCCTCCCGGACGTCGAGCAGGTAGACGTCGTCGGGCACGGCCGACGCGGGCACGCTGGGAAGTTGGGCTCCGAACACGGATCAGAGCCTAGTCGCCCGGCGGCGTTCAGAGCCGGTTGACCCAGCGCGGGTTGGCGCCGGCCCACTCCGGCACGCGGGTGTCCTGCAACGCGGTGAACAGATCACCGCCGTCGGGGTCCAGCACCACGTACGACACCTGGTCGATGGTCTGCGGGTGGGAGGGCAGCCGGACGCCGCGCAGCGCGTCCGCCGGCAGCGCGCGGAGCGCGAACACCAGTTCGTCCAGGGGTACGCCGTTGGTGTCGACGGTCAGCGCCCCGCCGACCGCGCGCAGCACCCGGTCCAGCTTCACCGGGTCGCCACGCAGGTGCGTCTCGCCGGCCCGGTCGAGCACCGCCCGCAGCATCTGCTGCTGGTGCCGCTGCCGGTCGTAGTCGCCGTTCGGCAGGTCGTAGCGCTGCCGCACGTAGTCGAGCGTCCGGGCCCCGTCCATCTGTTGGCAGCCGGGTTCGAACCGGGTGCCGGTGTGGATCGACCGGACCGGCGTGTCCACGCACATGCGGATGCCGCCGAGCTGGTCGATGACCCGGGTGAAGCCGGAGAAGTCGACGAGCGCGGCGCCGTCGAAGCGGACGCCGGTGAGTCGGGTCAGGGTGGCGCTGAGCAGCCGCGCGCCACCGGAGCCCCCGCCGCCGTGCTCGTACGCGGCGTTGACCTTGTCCTGGCCGCCGGGCCAGCCGGGCGCCGCCGGGACGGCGACCAGCAGGTCGCGCGGGACGGAGATCAGGTACGCCTGCCGCATGCCGGCCGGCACGTGCACGATCAGGATGGTGTCCGAGCGCTGGTCGGCGGCGTCCGCGCCGGGCCGGTGGTCGGAGCCGATCAGCAGGTAGTTGAGGGCGCCGCCCAGGTCCGTCCGCTTCTTCCGGGCGGCCGGGTCGAGCAGTTGCTCCTTGGCCACCGTGCGGTCGTACCGGTGGGTGAGCCAGTGCAGCCCGGCCACGCCGAGCGTGGCGAGCAGGACCAGGGCGAGGCCGCCGCCGAGCAGGAACCGGGGCCAGCGGGCCGGTCGTGGCCGCCCGCGTCGGTTCCGTGCTGGTCTGGACGTGACGATCCCCCCGTGGCGCCGACCTGAGACCCGCTCAGGTCAGGCTACGGGGGGACGGGCCGGCCGGTGCCGGCTTTCGTCACTTCCGGGTGGAGAGGACGGTCGGGTTGGCCACGATGAAGTCGGCCAGCTTGTCGTTCTTGACCGCCTGGAACATGTCCATGGTCGTCTCGTTGAACGTCTCCCGGCCGTTGCTGTTGCCGGCGAACGTCCCGCCGTTGGTGCGCAGCGTGACCAGGTCGTTCCCGCTGAGGTTCTTGAGTGTGAAGATGAAGTCGGCGATCGGCACGCCGCCGGTGTCCAGCACGAACGCCTTCCCGGCGGCCTTCATCAGCGAGTTCAGCTTGATCGGGTTGGTCAGCATGCCGCCGTCGGTGGCCTTCTTGGCCATCGCCTTGATGAGCTGCTGCTGGTTCTGCTGCCGGTCGTAGTCGCTGTTGGGCAGGCCGTAACGCTGGCGGGAGTAGTCGAGCGCCTCCCAGCCCTCCATCTCCTTGCAACCCTTCTTGTGCACCACCGGCTTGTAGGGCTTGCCGGTCTTCTTCGCGTCCGCGTTCCACATCGGCTTGCCCTCGACCATCGACATGTGGTGCGACGGGACCTCGTGGCTGACGCAGATCCGCACCGTGCCGAGCGCGTCGATGACGTTCTTGAAGCCGCCGAAGTTGATGATCGCGGCACCGTCGAAGCTGATGCCGGTCATCCCCTTGATCGTCTTGGCCATCAACTGGGCGCCGCCCTCCCAGCCGCCGCCGTTCTGCGCGCCGTGGAAGAACGCAGCGTTGATCTTGTCGGTGCCGCCCTTGTAGCCACTGTCCTTGAACGCCGGGATGCGGGCCTCGGTGTCCCGGGGGATCGAGATCAGGTAGGCCTGGTCGTGGCTGGCCGGGATGTGCAGCACGATGATCGTGTCCGACCGGACGTCGTCGGCGGCCCAGCGGGCCCGGGCGTCCACGCCGAGCAGCAGCATGTCGATCGGGCCGTCCAGGCTGTTGCCGCCCTCGGCCTCGCTCTTGCCCGCCTCGCCGAGCAGGTTGCGCTGGGCGATGTTGTTGGTGGCCTGACCGATCACGGCCTTGCTGCCGACGATCGCGACGCCGCTGGTCACCATCAGCACCGCGCCGAGCACCAGGGTGAGCTTCGCCCAGAGCGGGTCCTTGCGCTTGGTGCGCTTCTTCTTCCCGCCACCGCCGCCGGGACCACGGCCGCCGGGACCGGGCTGCGTGGGGATGACCGGGGGAACCCGCCCGGATGATCCGGGTGCCGGTGACTGCGGGCGACGACTGGTCTGGACCGACATGCGTGCTCCAGCTCGGTGATCGGGGGCGGGACCACTTTACGTATCCGTTCCCGTTCTCGCGACCTCCTGAGGCGGGTATTCCCGTCAATCCCGGCCGATGGTGCCGAGATGTGGCCGAACGGGCGAGGCTGCGCGCCCGGTCAGCCGCCGGCGCTGTCGCCCGAATTCTTCTGGTTGGCCGCGACCCAGTCGGCCATCTTGTCCCCGGCGATGGCCTGGTACATCGCCAGCGCCTTCTCCCGGTCGGAGACCACCACCGACTGGCCGTCGACGGTCTGGCCCCCCAGGTTCGGGCTGGTGACGAACGTCAGGTTCTCGCCCCGCAGGCTGCGGAACTGCACCGCCATGTCGGTCAACGAGAATCCCTGGTCGACCGTGACGGCGGCGGTGACCGACTTGAGGAAGTCGTTCAGCTTCTTCGGGTTGGTGAGCGTGCCGGTGCTCGCCGCCTTGTCCATCAGCGCCTTCAGGAACTCCTGCTGGTGGCGCATCCGGGCGAAGTCGCCGTCCGGGAACTGCTTGCGCTGCCGCACCCAGTCCAGCGCCTCGGCGCCGTTCATGTGGTTCACGCCCTTGGTGAACGTCCGGTACGGCTTGTGGATCGAGGTGACGGTGCGCTCCACCTTCAGGTCGACACCGCCCAGCGCGTCGGTGACGTCCTTGAACCCGGCGAAGTCGATGGCCATGACGTGGTCGATGCGTACGTCGGTGAAGCACTCCACGGTCTTCACCGCGAGCGGCAGGCCGCCGAACGCGAACGCCGCGTTGATCTTGTTGCGCGAGCCGGAGTCGCAGGACGCGCCGGCGTTCTCCGGGATCGGCACGTACAGGTCACGCGGGACGGAGACCAGGTAGGCGCGCTTGTGGTCGGCCGGGATGTGCATGACGATCACGGTGTCCGCCCGCCACTTGCCGGCGCCGTCGACCGGGGCGTCCGGGTCCCGCGAGTCGCTGCCCACCAGCAGGATGTTGAACGCGCCGTCGACCTTCTTGGCCGGCCGGCCGCCGGTGATCTCCGAGAACGGATCGGTGCGGGCCAGGTCGTCGTCGAGGTTGCGGGCGTAGAACCAGGCCCCGATCCCGCCGAGCAGCGCCAGCACCAGCACCGCGATGCCGGCCACCAGGCCGATGCGCCCCCAGCGCGGGCGGGGCCGACGCCCCGGCCCACCGAAGCCGCCGCCGCCCGTGCCACCGGGCCCGCCCGGCCCACCCGGACCAGCCGGGCCGCCCGAGCGGGGCGCCTCGTCGTGTGACGGGTACCAGCGGGTTTCCGTGGCGCGGGCGCGCGCGGTGGCGTCCCGGCCGGAGCCGGGGACCGAGGCGCGGCCCGCACCCCGGTTCAGGGGGCGGGGAAGAGGTGCGCCGGCAGACGAGGTCGCTGACATGTAACCGAGGGTAGGTCGGCCGTTCCACCACCGCCCTCAGGCGCGCGCGGCGCTCAGCCGGCTGACAGCCGGGCTCAGTACCCTAGCCGCTCGCGGAAGTACGCGATGGTGCGTCCGAGGCCGTCTTCGGGCGTCACGCTCGGCTCGTATCCGAGCAGCTCACGGGCGAGCGTCAGGTCCGGGCGGCGCATCTCCGGGTCGTCCGAGGCGCGCGTGATGTAGCTCACCTCGGAGGTGCTGCCGGTGAGTGACACGATCGTCTCAGCCAGTTGTCGCATCGACATCTCGTGCTCGGTGCCGCAGTTGATCGGGCCGGTCTGCGTCGAGTCGAGCAGCAGCAGGATGCCCCGCACCAGATCGTCGACGTAACAGATCGAGCGCGTCTGGTTGCCGGTTCCGTGCACCGTGATCGGCTCGCCGCGCAGCGCCTGGGAGATGAACGTCGGGATGGCCCGGCCGTCGTCCGGCCGCATCCGCGGGCCGTACGTGTTGAAGATCCGGACGATCGCGGTGTCCGTGCCCCGGCTGCGGTGGTACGCCATGGTGGCCGCCTCGGAGAAGCGCTTCGCCTCGTCGTAGACGCTCCGGATGCCGATCGGGTTGACGTTGCCCCAGTACGTCTCGCGCTGCGGGTGCTCCTTCGGGTCCCCGTACGCCTCGGAGGTGGAGGCCATCAGGAACCGCGCGCCGTCGGCGGTGGCGCGCTCCAGCAGCGCCAGCGTGGCGACCGAGCCCACCCGGAGGATCTCCACCGGGAGCTTCTCGAAGTCGGTCGGGCTGGCCGGGGACGCCATGTGCAGGATCGCGTCGAACCGCTCGGTCATCGCCGGGTGGTCGGTCGGCAGGCCGTCGGAGATGTCCGCCTCGACCAGCGCGAACGTCGGCTTCTCCAGCAGGTGGGACACGTTGTCCTTGGAGCCGGTGACGAAGTTGTCCAGCACCACCACCGTGCAACCGCGCTCGACGAGCCGGTCGACCAGGTGGGACGGGACGAAGCCGGCGCCGCCGGTGACGAGAATGCGGTGTCCGGCACCAAACCGCGGGGCAACCTTCATGCCCGCCACCCTATACACGTGAGGCGGGGCCCCCGCCCGTGGCCGGGACCCCGCCTCGCACCGTGTCGGTCAGTGCGCGCCCGCGCCGGTGAGCGAGCGCACCTCCAGCTCCGCGTACTTGTCGTCGTCGCGCTCCTTGGACAGGACCGTGCCGAGCCAGCCGCACAGGAAGCCGAACGGGATGGAGAGGATGCCCGGGTTCGACAGCGGGAACCAGTGCCAGTCGTGGTCGGGGAACATCGCCGTCGGCGCGCCGGAGACGACCGGGGAGAAGAAGACCAGCAGCACGGCGGCGAGCAGGCCGCCGTAGATCGACCACACCGCGCCCGAGGTGTTGAACCGCTTCCAGAACAGGCTGTAGAGGATCGCCGGCAGGTTGCCGGAGGCGGCCACCGCGAACGCCAACGCGACCAGGAACGCCACGTTGAGGTTCTGCGCGAAGATCGACAGTACGATCGAGACCGCGCCGATCACCAGCGCGGAGATCCGGGCGACGTTCACCTCCTGCCGCTCCGACGTCTGCCCCCTCTTGATGACGTTGGCGTAGAAGTCGTGCGCCAGGCTGGACGACGACGCCAGCGTCAGCCCGGCCACCACCGCGAGGATCGTGGCGAACGCGACCGCCGCGATGATCGCCAGTAGTGTCGCGCCGCCCAGGTTCCCGCCGAAGAAGTCCGCGCCGAGCGCCTCGGCGAGCTGCGGTGCTGCGGTGTTTCCGGCCTTGTCCTGCGCGGTGATCGCCTGCCCGCCGACGATCGCCGCCGCACCGAAGCCGAGCGCCAGGGTGAGCAGGTAGAACGCGCCGATGATGCCGATCGCCCAGAGCACGCTCTTGCGGGCCGCCCGCGCGGTCGGCACGGTGTAGAAACGGATCAGGATGTGCGGCAGGCCGGCCGTGCCGAGCACCAGCGCGATGCCCAGCGAGAGCAGGTCCATCTTGCTGTAGAACGTCTTCAGCGCGTCGCCGGGCGTCTCCACGCCGTACCGCAGCCCGGGTTCCAGGAACGCCGCGCCCTTGCCGGAGGCGTCGGCCGCGTCACCCAGCAGCGAGGACAGGTTGAACTTGTACTTCGCGAGCACCAGCAGCGTCATCACCAGCGCGCCGGTCATCAGCAGGAACGCCTTGACGATCTGGACGTACGTGGTGCCCTTCATGCCGCCGACCGTGACGTAGATGATCATCAGCGCGCCGACCAGCACGATGGTGGCCACCTTGGCGGTGTCCGCGTCCATGCCGAGGAACGTGGTGCCCGGCTTGATGCCGAGCAACAGCGCCACCAGCGCGCCCGCGCCGACCATCTGGGCCAGCAGATAGAAGATCGAGACGGTGATGGTGGAGACCGCCGCCGCGGTCCGGACCGGCCGTTGCCGCATCCGGAACGCCAGCACGTCCGCCATCGTGTACCGGCCGGAGTTGCGCAGCAGTTCGGCGACGAGCAGCAGCGCCACCAGCCAGGCGACCAGGAAGCCGATCGAGTACAGGAAACCGTCGTAACCGTAGAGCGCGATGATGCCGGCGATGCCCAGGAAGGACGCGGCGGACATGTAGTCGCCGCCGATCGCCATGCCGTTCTGGAAGCCGGAGAAGGAGCGCCCGCCGGCGTAGAAGTCGGTGGCGGTCTTGGTCTGCCGGCTGGCCCACACCGTGATCGCCAACGTGATCGCCACGAAGATCAGGAACAGCGTGATGGTGAGGTTCCGGGCGGTGGTGCTGCCCGCCTCAGCCGCGAGGACCGTGTTCATGGTTCACCTCCCCCATCTCGGCGCGGATCCGGTCGGCGACCGGGTCGATCCGCCGGTTGGCGAACCGCGAGTAGAGCCAGGCGATGACGAACGTGGAGACGAACTGGAGCAGGCCGAAGACCAGGGCGACGTTGATGTTGCCGACCAGCTTCGTGCCCATGAATCCCCGCGCGTACGCGGAGAGGATGACGTAGAGCGCGTACCACAGGAAGAACGCGACGGTCATCGGGAAGACGAAGCCGCGCAGCGCGCGCCGCAACCCGGCGAACTCGTCCGACCGTTGGACGGCTAGGTACCGTTCCGCCGTCGACTCGGAGGGTGCGGACGCGGGTGTGTCCGTGGACATCTGTGGATCACCACCTTCGCAGGCGTGGGGGATTTTCCGGGCACGCTAGAGAGCGCGCCTCCCGGCGCGAAAGGCTCAGCCTGGCCCCGGGCGACGGCTGCGCCGAACGGCGCCCCCGCTGCGCCCAGTGACCCAGATCACTCCGCTAACCGGTCGGATCCGGGTCGACCGTGAACCCGGACGGAATCCGGCCCGTCGTGGGGGGCACCTTCGGAAGGAGTGCCATGCCAGCGACGAGAGGGCACCTCTACCTGCCCTATGGCGACGACAGCAGCATCCAGGTCGACTACGTGCACAGTGGCCAGAACGCCAGCCGGACGACCGTGCTGGTGCCGTTCGCGGTGGACGACGCCTGGCGCGCGCGGATCGAGGAGGCGGTCCGGGCGAATCACCCCGAGCGCACGGACATCCAGATCAGCAACGCGGCGACCGGCGAGGTCAGGTACGTCGGCCGGCAGCCGACCGAGTCGACCCCCTCCCCGGAACCGGATCAGGTGGTGCGCCCCACCCCGGAGCAGAACAACGACCGCGCCCGGAACATCGTCGGCAACTATCTGACCGGCAGCGACATGTACACCGACGAGCACCGGTCGGTGCTGGCGGACGACAGCCGGGTGCACCACCCCGGCTACAGCGAGTTCGTGTCGCAGGTGGCGGCCAACGACGCCGGCGCGCCCGGGCAGGCGTTCGGGCGGGCCGCGCACGTGGAGGGCATCACCACCCGGGGGCCGGTCGGGGAACGCGACACCTACCTCAACCCGAACAACCACACCGTGTTCGCGCAGGCCCACGAGAACTTCCACCGCATCGAGCACCCCAGCCTCCAGGCGCCGGACAGTCGTCTCACCGACTCCACGGTGGAGGGGATGACGGAATACATGACGCAGTCCGCGGCCGGGCTGGACTTCCGGACGGCGGGCCCGCCGGGAGAGCGCGGCTTCACCTATCGGGAGGAGACCCGGACCGTCCGCGACGCGGTACGCGACGGTGGGTACACGAACCAGGACGTCCAGCGTGCCTACCTGCGGGGCAGCGAGAGCCCGACGGAACGGATCGCGCAGGTCCAGAACGGGGACAGGGCCGCGATCGCCCGGATGACCTCCACCGGTGACGCGGGCCGGGCCGGTCCCCCGAGCGTCCGTCCGCCGAGCGGTGGCGCGTCCGGCCCGTCCAACGGCCAGCAGCGCGGCGGCGGGCTCGCCAAGTAGCCCGGTCGGGAACCTCCGGGCCGCTCGTGCCGGAGGTTCCCGACCTAGTCGGTCAGCTCCCGGTAGCGGCCCCGGTAGTGCAGCAGGGGAGCACTCTCGCCGGGGAGGTCGACCGCCTCGATGGTGGCCTCGACCAGCAGACCCCAGCCGTACTCGCGGGCCGCGTCGAGCCGGCAGCCGGCCCAGCCACCGGCGTCCGCCGGCACCGGCCCGTACGGCGTCTCGGTCCAGGCGTCCAGCGCGAACAGCCCGCCGGGCGACGGGAAGAGCCCGGCGAAGCGGTCCGCGAGCTGCCGGTGGCGCGGGCCCAGCGGCGCGACCGCGAACCGTCCGGTGTCCTCGACCGCCGCCCACAGCTCCGACTCCGCGTCGACCAGGCCGAGCAGCCGGTCCGGTTCCCCTTCCGCGACCAGCGTGGAGGAGACGGTGAGCCCGGCCGGGCCGGGCGCGGTCCAGAGCGTCACCGGGGCGGCCAGCCGGCCACGCAGCCGGCGTACCGGCGAGCGCTGCCCGGCCGGCACGGCGAACGGGTCGGTGTGGTGGATCTCGGCACCCGGCTGCTCATGATTCACGTGAAACATTGTGCCGCCCCGGGCCCGCGCCCAGCCGAGGAAGCGCCCGTGCAAGTCCGTGGCGTCGCTGAGTTGCGCGTTCGCCTCGGCGAGGAGCCCGCCGGACGCCTGGCGGTCCCTGCTCGCCCACCTCCACCGGGCGTCGCTCGACTGAGCCGCCTACCCTCCGGGGCATGGCTCTCGTACCCCCGCAGAAGCTCGCCCAGGACCGCGTCATCACCGCCGAGGCCATCGTCGGCGGTCAGGTCGACCTGCGCGCCTACCCGCACCGGCACCTGATGGTCATCGCCCGGCACAAGTGGGGCAGCAGCGGCTTCCCGCCGTTGATGGAGGCGGTCGAGCACCTGTCGAACTACGGCTGGGAGTTGGTCAACGTGCTCAGCGTCGGCGACGGTCACCACGTCTACGCCGCGATGCGCCGCACCGTGTAGCGCCTCCTTTCGGCGACGGTCCACGGCCGGAACAATGCACCGGTTTTTTCCGTCATGACTCTGAGTCATAATTATGACTCACGGTCATAGCGCGAAAAAGTAGATTGCCGCCGAGCGCCGAGCGCCGAGCGCCGAGCGCCGAGCGCCGAGCGCCGAGCGCCGAGCGCCGAGCGCCGAGCGCCGAGCGCCGAGCGCCGAGCGCCGAGCGCCGAGCTAGGACGGCAGCGTGCGGCGGGCGGCGGCCAGCACCTCGGGGTCGGCGCAGCCGGCCGCGTACCCGGCGATCCGGCGGCGGATGTCCCGGCCGAGCAGCCACCCGCCGAGCCGCTCGGCCACCGGGCGTAGGAACGCCGGCCGACACCGGAAGTTGTACCGCCAGGTAGCGACCGTGGTGCCCGGCTCCGGGCCGGGCGCGAAGCGCCAGCCGCCGCCGAAGCGTTCGAAGAACCACGGGCCACGGACCATTTTCATGCCCACGTTGGTCGGCGGCGCCCAGGAGACGTACTCGCTGACCATGGTGAACCCGTGCCGGGAGCGGGTGAACGTGCGCACGCCCCGGCCGGGGCGGGTCGCGCCGTCGACGAAGTGCTGCTCGCGGACGAACGGGTCCCACCGGTAACGCACCGGGGCGACGGTCTGGGAGACCGCGAACGCCAGCTCCGGCGGGACCGGGACGGTGACGACCGCCTCGACGACCGGCATCAGCGCCTCGGCGTGACCGAGGCCAGCAGCTCCGGCTGCCGACGGTCCAACGCGTCCCCGGCCAGGTACGCGCCGAGCAGCGCCGCGCCCGCCCCGTACGCCAGGCCGGCCGGCAGCGCCAGCCAGAGCCAGACGTCGCCGAGCAGCCCGGCGGCCACCACGAACGGGATCGCCGCCGCCGCCGAGGACACCATGGACAGCAGCGTGAACAGGCTCTTCGCGATGCCCGCGCCGGTGTTCATGGCGAACGGGTTGCTGGTCTCCGGCAGCGAGTACGCGCCGAGCACCGAGATGAACCCGTTGATCGCCAGCCCACAGCCGTACGCGGCGAACAACCCGCCGGCCATCACCCCGAGCCATTCCGGCCGCCCGAGCACGACGCCCAGCACCACCGCGACCACCAGCAGGATCGGCACCACGTAGAGCGAGAACGCCGTCATCCGGGCCCGCAGCTCCACCCGGCCCGGCACGCCGGCGACCACGTTCGCCGCGTACGCGCTGCCGTCGAAACCGAACTGGTTGGCCAGCGTCACCGAGGCGAGCACCCCGACGAAGACCATGGAGATGCTGACCAGCACCGGGGAGGAGTTGGCGCTGGCCTCGCCGAACGCGGCCCCGCCCTCGACCGCGAGCGACGAGCCACCCAGGTTGACCATCACCGGCACGAACACGCCCACCACGGCGACCGTGATCAGGTTGGCCCGTCGTCGGGCGTCCCGCCACCAGTAGCGGCACTCCCGGGCCACCAGCGCGCCGAACCGGTCCCGCCGGGCCCAGCCGACCGCGCGCGGGAAGAGCTGCGCGACCGCGCCGCCGACCACGCCGCGCGGGGCCCGCGCCGGCCCGGCGCTCGCCGCGCCGACCATCGCCGACTCCAACGACCGCGACCACCAGAGCAGGAGTACGCCGACCGTCGCGGCGGTGATCAGCAGTTTCACCACGGCCGCCCCGGCCCGACCCTCGGCCACGTCGATGCCGGCCGTCCAGGGCGCGCCGAACGGCGTCCAGCCGACCACCCGGGCCACCCCGGTCAGCCGGTCCCAGTCGGCGCTGCGCACCGCGGCGAGCACCAGCAACTGCAACGGCCCGAGCAGCGCGGCCAGCACCGCGAGCAGCACGGCGGCCAGGTCACGGACCCGGCGGGACCGCAGCATGGTGGCGAACGCGCTGGTCACCGCACGGGCCCCGGCGACGCAGACCAGCAGCCCGGCGACCACGCCGACGGCCTCCACCAGCGCGGCCGACCAGCCGCCCAGCGCGCCCGCGGTGATCACCAGCCCGGCCACCGTGATCAGGGTGGCCAGCGCCGGCACGCTGACCAGCGCGGCGGCGAGCAGGCCGGTGACCAGGGTCCGGCGGGAGAGCGGCAGCAGCGCGAACCGGGCCGGGTCCAGCGTCTCGTCCACGCCGAAGAAGACCAGCGGCAGCAGCAGCCAGCCGAGCGTCAGCACACCGCCGCCGAACGCGGCGGCCAGCAACGCGTACCGGGGTTCGTCGGCCAGGCCGGGCGCGGCCAGCAGGAAGAACCCGGTCGCGGCGAACCAGAGCGCGAACAGTACACCCAGCACGAACAGCGCGATCCGCCACGCCTGGCCGCGGAAGTTGTTGCCGAGCACCCGCAGCTTCAGCCGGACGAAGTGCCGGGGCGAGACGGCCCGCGCCGGGGGCTCGACGGCGGTCACCGGGACAGCCACGACAGCTCCTCGCCGGTCGCGGTCCGGCCGCCGACGACCTCGACGAAGACGTCCTCCAGCGACCGGTCGCCGCGCACCTCGGTCAGCGTGCCGACCCGCTTGATCGTGCCGTCGGCCAGGATCGCCACGTGCGAGCAGAGCCTCTCGACCACCTCCATCACGTGGCTGGAGAAGACCACCGTGCCGCCACCGGTCACGTACCGGTGCAGGATGTCCCGGATCAGCGCCGCCGAGACCGGGTCGACCGCCTCGAACGGCTCGTCGAGGACCAGTAGGCGCGGGCCGTGCAGCAGCGCGCAGGCCAGGCCGATCTTCTTCTTCATGCCGGCCGAGTAGTCGACCACCAGCGTGCGGCCGGCGTCGCCGAGCGCCAGCACGTCGAGCAGCTCCGCCGCCCGCTGGTCGACCACCGCCGGGTCCATGCCGCGCAGCAGACCGTGGTACGCCAGCAGCTCCGCCCCGCTCAGCCGGTCGAAGAGGCGTACGCCGTCCGGCATCACGCCGAGCAGGCTCTTCGCGCGGACCGGGTCGGCCCAGACGTCGTACCCGAGGACGCGGGCCTCGCCGGCGTCGGGCCGCAGCAGGCCGACGGCCATGGAGAGGGTGGTGGTCTTGCCGGCCCCGTTCGGGCCGAGCAGGCCGTAGAACGAGCCGGTCGGCACGGCCAGGTCGACTCCGGCCACCGCGACCTTCGTGTCGAAGCGCTTGGCCAGGCCACGGAGGTGCAGGGCCGGGTGCTGATCGGTCATGGTCCGACGGTAGCCCGCCCCGGCCAGCGCCCGCTCGGGCCGAAGGACGATCTTCCGTCATACCTGAGAGGTACGCGCCTACAGGCGCAGCGACTCCGGCGTGTGCAGGCGGAGCATGGTGGTGCCGACGTCGCGGGGCAGGCGTCGCCGGCTGGCCATGGAGACCACCACCATCACCGTGAACGCCAACGGCACCGTCCACGCCGCCGGCTGGGTGGTAAGCGTCGCCGGCCAGCCGGTCAGCGGCGGGCCCAGCACGGTGAGCAGCACCGCGCCGATCGCCGCGCCGCCGCCCACCAGCACCCCGGCGGCGGCGCCCAGGTCGGTCAGGCCGCGCCACCAGATGCCGAGCACCAGCAGCGGGCAGAAGCTCGACGCGGCGACCGCGAACGCCAGCCCCACCACCTGCGAGACGTCCAGCCCGGAGACGTTCAACGCGAGCACCGCCGGCACCGCGCCGGCGATCACCGTGGCGAGCCGGAAACCGCGTACCGAGCCGCGGCCCAGCACGTCCGTGGAGATCACCCCGGCCACGCTGGTGAGCAGCCCGGACGAGGTGGAGAGGAACGCCGCGAACGCGCCGGCGGCGACCAGCGCGGCGAGCAGCCGACCGGTGACGCCGTCGCCGAGCGCCGCGCCGGGCAGCAGCACCACCACCGCGTCGGTCTGGCCGCTGACCAGCAGTTGTGGCGTGTAGATCCGGCCCAGCACGCCGTAGATCGTGGGCAGCAGGTAGAAGACGCCGACCAGGGCCAGCACCACGAGTGTGGTGCGCCGGGCGGCGGCGCCGTCCGGGTTGGTGTAGAAGCGCACCAGCACGTGCGGCAGCCCCATGGTGCCCAGGAACGTGGCCAGGATCAGCGAGTACGTCGCGAACAGGCTGCGGTCGTCGTCGCCGGCGGTGTCCGGCAGCAGCCAGTCGGTGGCGGCGATCGCCGCGCCGGACACCTCCGGCACCGGGTCACCGGCGGCGAAGTCGAGACGGTCGCCGGGGCGTACCTCCCGCACGTCGCCGTCGGGCAGGGTGAGCGTCGCCCGGTGCTCGACCACCACGGTGGTCGCGGTCCGGAACGCCGGCCCGTCGGGTGGCGTCACCGCCGGGCGGGCGTCGGCCTGCCACTGCAACGCGAGGAAGATCGCCGGTACGGCGAGCGCGGTCAACTTGAGCCAGTATTGAAAGGCCTGCACGAACGTGATCGCCCGCATGCCGCCCAGCGCGACGTTCGCGGTCACCACCACGGCCACCAGCAGCGCCCCGACCGGGTACGGCGAACCGGTCAGCGTGGCCAACGTCAGCCCGGCGCCCTGCAACTGCGGGACCAGGTAGAGCCAACCGATGAAGATCACGAAGACGGTGGCGATCGTGCGGAGCCGACGCGACCCGAGCCGCACCTCGCAGAAGTCCGGCAGCGTGAACGCGCCGGAGCGGCGCAGCGGGGCGGCCACGAACAGCAGCAACGCCAGGTAGCCGGCGGCGAAACCGACCGGGTACCAGAGCACGTCCACGCCGTACTTGAGGATCAGCCCGGCCACGCCCAGGAAGCTGGCCGCCGACAGGTACTCCCCGCCGATCGCGGCGGCGTTCCAGGTCGGGCTGACCGCCCGGGACGCCACCAGGAAGTCGGATGTGGTGCGGGCCAGCCGCAGGCCGTAGAAGCCGATACCGACGGTGACCAGGGTGACCGCCACGATCGCGGGGACCACGTACCCGTTGGCCATCAGCGCTCCGGCCGCTGGACCAGGTCGACGAAGTCCTGCTCGTTGCGTTCCGCCAGCCGCACGTACGCCCAGCCGACCACGATCAGGAACGGGAACGCGGCCACCCCGAGCAGCACCCACGGCAGGTTCACGCCGAGCACGGTGACCCGCCCGACCGACGGCGCGATGGCGAACAACCACGGCAGGCCGCCCAGCCCGATCACCACCAGCAGGCTGAGCCGCAGCGCCAGCGAGAGCTGGGCGCGCATCAGGCCCTGCACCAGCGTCTCGCCGACCCGGGTCTGCTGGGTCAGCTCGGAGCGGGTGCGGTCGGCGCGGCTGCCGGTCCGGGACACCTCGGCCAGCACGACCCGGGTCCGCTGCGGCGCGCGCGGGCCGGGGACCGGGGCCGCGACGGGCTGCCCCGCCGGCTGCTGGTCCTCGGCTGCGGTCATCCCCGGCAGTCTCGCCCGCTCAGCGCGAATGTCAAGCGCCGCGTGGACGGCCCCGTGCACAACCTGTGGATAACACCGCACGCCTGTGGACAACCCGGTGGATGAACGCCGAGTCGTTGTGGACGACCGAGCGGGATGTCAGGGTGAGCCGGAAGAGAGGTGGTGTGACAGTGACCAGCCCGGCACGGCCCGGCAGCGGCGACGCCTGGACGGTGGACGACCTCCAGGACCTCCCCGAGGACGGCCAGGACTACGAGATCTTCGACGGGAGCCTGCTCGTGTCCCCACACGCGGACGTCCGCCACGGAGCGATCGCCAACCGCCTCCGCCGGCTCCTCGACCGGCAGGCGCCAACCGGCCTGCTCGTCGGGCAGGACGTGGGGGTCAGCGCCAACCGGTCCTCCTACTTCGTGCCCGACGTGTTCGTCGCCCACGAGGAGGCCCTCGATCGGGGTGGCCCCGCACTCGCCCCGGCCGACGTGCTGCTCGTGGTCGAGGTCGTCTCGCCGGGCAACGCGGGCCGTGACCTGGTGCTCAAGCGGCACGAGTACGGTCTGGCCGGCATTCCCCACTACTGGCTCGTGGAGCCGCGGAAGCAGACGGTGACCGTGCTGGAGCAGTTCGGCAACGGCTACCGCGAGTCAGCCGTCCTCGCCGCCGCCGACGTCTACCGCGCCGACCACCCGTTCCCGCTGGTCCTGACGGTCTCCGAGCTGTTCTGACCAGAACCCCGGTCCTTCCTCCCAGCCCGGTTCCGACGGGAGGGGCCGGTCCCGACGGGACCGGCCCCTCCCTCCTGTCGGGTCAGGCGGTCGGAACCACCAGGTCCAGGGCGAGCGAGCCGGTCGCCGGCACCACGAACAAGCCGAGCTTGCGGGTGCCGTCCGGCCCCGTCACCAGGTAGCGGCCGGAGTAGTCCTGGCCGGCGAACGACACGTCATAGGTGACGTAGACGCGCTGCCGGCCGGTGACCTGGAGCGTGTAGCGGCCGTCGGACATCCAGCCGGAGCCGGCGACGTCACCGGTGTCGGCGCTGCGGGCGACCACCCAGCCGCTGGTGAACGCCGCGCCGTCCTGGTTGGTGAACGTGCCGGTCACCGTGCTGCCCGCCCGCATGGCGGTGTCGAGGGTCGCGGTGCCTCCGGCGGTCACCGGCACCGGCGTGGCGGTGTAGCGGCTGGCCGCGTCACCGGACCAGTGGACGGCGTACGGGTGGCCGCTGAACACCACCGGCCAGGCGTACGGGCCGAGCCGGTCGAGCGTGTAGCGGCCCTGCTCGTCGGTGCTGGCGTCGTTGACGCCGACGCCGGGGTGACCGGTCAGCACCGAGACGTCGACCGAGTTCGCCGGCTTGCCGGTGGCCGCGTCGGTGACCGTGCCGGTGATCCGGCCGGCCGGGTCGAGCCGGACCTGCGGCCCGGCGGTCACCGTGCCGACCGTCGCGGTGACGGTGGCGGCCTGCCGCTCGTCACCGGTGCCGCCGTCGGCGCCGACCCACTGCCGACCGTAGGGGGCGTCGCCCGGGTCGGCGAAGAGCCGGTAGGTGCCACCGGCCAGCGGACCCACCCGGATCCGTCCGGCCTGGTCGCTGCAGTTCCCGTGCCCGTCCACCAGCCCGGCCTGCTTGGGCAGGAACGCGTCGAGGCAGACGTCGGCCACCGGCCGCCCGGTGGCCCGGTCGACGACGGTGCTGGTGATGAGCGCGCCCGGGCGCAGCTTCGGGGCGACCTCGGTGGTCTGGCCGGCCACCACCCGCACGGTGAGGCGGCGGTCGAAGTGCAGGCGGTCCGCCGTATAGACGTAGATCTCGTGCCGGCCCTGCGGCAGGCCGGTGAGGGTGACGGACCCGGTGCCCCGGCTGCACGTCTCCGCCGACTCGACGCAGAAGTCGGTCACCGGGGCGCCGGTGACCGAGTCGACGGCGCGGACCCGCACGGAGCCGGTGCCGAGCAGCGCGTCGGCGATCCGGGTCCGCTGGCCGCCGCGTACCACCACGAGGTTCGCGTCGGTGTAGTCGAGCTTGCCCCGGTAGTACTGCGTCCGGTCGTCGGTCTCGAAACGCACCTTGTAGGAGCCGGCCAGCAGCGCCGGGACGGTGAAGGTGCCGTCGGCGGCGGTCTCGGCGTCGACCCCGCCGTACATGTTGGCGGTGTTGACCGCGACCCGGGCGGAGGCGAGCGGCGCGCCGGTCGCGGTGGTGAACGTGCCGGTGAGGCTGCCGGTGGGCAGCACCGTCTCGTTGACCACGGTCTCCTGGTCGGCGGTCACCCGGTAGCGGCCGGCGTCGACCTCGTCGAGCTTCCCGGGGACGTACTGGGTCTGGTAGGAGCCCTCGATCGGCCGGAAGGAGAGCGTGTAGTCGCCGGGCGTCGCGGCGATCCGGAAGCGCCCGTCCTCGTCGGTCGACCCGTAGGCGTTCCCGGAGTTGTCGGGCCGGTCGGCGTAGATGCTGAGCCAGGCGACGGGTGCGCCACCGGCATCGGTGATCCGCCCGGTGAGCAGGCCGGTGGCCCGGAGCTGGTCGTCGGCGGTGGCGGTCTCGCCGCTGCCGACCGTCACCGGGTCCGCGTCCCAGATCACGGCCTGCTGCCGGTAGTACTGCGCCGGCTGGTCGACCGGGTGGAAGCCGACGAGGTAGCGCCCGGCGTCCAGCCCGCCGACCGACCAGCGGCCGTCGCTGTCGGTGGTGGTCCAGCCGGCCGTGGCGTAGCTGTCGGCGTCGAACACCTCGACCTGGGCGTCGGCCGCGCCGGCGCCGGAGCTGGTGGTCAGCCGTCCGCTGACCGTGCTGGTCTCCGCGGCCTGCGCCGGGGCTGACCCGGGCAGGACGAGGAAACCGGCGACGACGGCCGCGGTGGCGGCACGACGTGCGAAGGAAAAACGCATCTGCGTCCCAACATGAGGATGGTGGGGCGACCCCGCGCAGGCTCCGCCCACACCGCCCCCCGCGCCCCGTCCGGGATCGGCCCGGCCAGGATAGGTACCCGGTGCGACACGCGTCGATCAGCCGTACCGACGGAATCGACTGTGGAGTCAGCGGTTCCAGTCCTGCTTGGCGGCGCGGACCAGCTTGTCCTTCAGCTCCCGGGTGTGCCGGCGGCTCACCGGCAGCTCCGTCCCGTCGACCACCACCACGTAACCGGAGTTGACCAGGCGCAGCTCGGCGATGAGCCGCAACTGCACCAGGTACGACCGGTGGACGCGGACGAACCCCGCGTCGGCCCAGCGCTCCGCCAGCGTGGCCAGCGACACCCGGACCAGGTGCGACCCCTCCGCGGTGTGCAGCCGGGCGTAGTCGCCCTGCGCCTCCACCCAGCGCACCGCCGAGCGGGGCAGCATCCGGGTGGTGCCGGCCAACTCGACCGGAATCGTCGGGTCCTCCTCCGCCCGGGCCAGCGCCGCGGGATGCGACGGCACCACCCGCGAGCCGATCACCCGGCGCAACGACTCGGCCAGCCGCTCGGCCCGGACCGGCTTGCGTACGTAGTCGGTGGCGCCCAGGTCGAACGCGTCCACCGCGCCGTCGTCGTACGCGGTGACGAAGACGATCGCCGGCGGCCGGGCGAACCGGCGCAGCACCCGGGCCAGCTCCATGCCGTCCAGCCCCGGCATCCGGATGTCGAGGAACACCACGTCCACGTCGTCGTCGCGGAGCACCCGCAGCGCCTCGGTGGCGTCGCCGGCGGTGTGCAGCCGGGCCACCCGGGGATCGGTGCGCAGATGGTAGGCCAGCTCGTCGAGGGCCGGCGGCTCGTCGTCCACGGCCAGCACGCGGAGGAACCCGGTGCCGGTCGCGGTCATGACGAGACCCGGACGCCGGGGTGGAACTTCGGCACCCGCATGCTGACCTTCGTACCCGAGCCCAGGCCGGTCTCGACGACCAAGCCGAAGCGGTCCCCGAAGGCCGACCGCAGTCGCTCGTCGACGTTGGAGAGGCCGACGTGCTGCCCCGGGTCGTCGGCCGGGTCGCTGCCGCCGCCGGACACCTCGGCGATGCCCGCCGTCAGCGTGGTCGGATCCATCCCCACTCCGTCGTCCTCCACCGTGATGTGACATTCGGCGCCCGCGTCCCGGGCCTCGATGCTCACCATGCCGGTGCCCGGCTTGCGGGACAAGCCGTGGCGCACCGCGTTCTCGACCAGCGGCTGGAGGCAGAGGAACGGCAGCGTCACCGGCAGCACCTCCGGGGCGATCTGGAGCCGCACCTGGAGCCGTTCGCCGAACCGGGCCCGCTCGATGGTCAGGTAGCGATCGATCGAACGCAGCTCCTCGGCCAGCGTGGTGAACTCGCCGTGCGAGCGGAACGAGTACCTGGTGAACTCGGCGAACTCCAGGATCAGCTCCCGGGCCCGGTCCGGGTCGGTCCGCACGAACGAGCCGATCGCGGTGAGCGCGTTGTAGATGAAGTGCGGGCTGATCTGGGCGCGCAGCGCGCGTACCTCGGCCCGGGCCAGCCGTTCCCGCGACGAGTCCAGCTCGGCCAGGGCTAGCTGGTCGCCGGCCCAGTGCGCGGTCTCCAGCGTGGCCTGCACCAGGCCCGGCGCCGGCCGCTCGTCGGCCACGGCCACCAGCGCGCCGACCACCCGGCCGTCCGCGCTCAGCGGTGCCACCACCGCGCCGCGTACCGGGCAGTCGACCAGGTCGCAGTGCAGCTCCGACTCGCGCAGCACGGTGGAGCGCCCGCTGTCGACCACCCGCCGGGCCGCCGCGACCAGTTGGTCGCCGTGGTGCGCGCCGCGCCCGTCGACGGCCAGCAACGCGTCCCGGTCGGTAAGCGCCAGGCCGGCGGCGCCCACCAGGGCGCGCAGATGGCGTACGGCCTTCGCCGCGCCCGCCGCGCTCAGGCCAGCGCGCAGCGGCTCGGCGGCCAGGCCGGCGGTGTGCAGCACCTCGTACGTGGCCCGCTGGGTCGCGGTGGCGATGCCCCGCCGGGCGCGCAACCGCAGCACCGCCCAGAGCGCCGCGGCCAACGCGGTGACCAGCGAGACGACGGCGAAGACGGCCGAGAGGTTGCCACCCACCCCGGGAACGTTAGTACGCGCCCTTGCGCGCCAGCACCACCCCGACGGTCCGCCACAGGATGCTCAGGTCGTACGCCAGCGACCAGTTGTCGACGTAGTAGAGGTCGAGCCGGACCGCCTCGTCCCAGGACAGGTCGGAGCGGCCGGACACCTGCCACAGCCCGGTCATGCCCGGCCGGACCAGCAGCCGGCGTCGCACGTCGCCCAGGAAGTCGCCGTCGTCGGCGGGCAGCGGACGCGGGCCGACCAGGGACATCTCGCCCCAGAGCACATTGATCAACTGGGGCAGCTCGTCAAGCGACGAGGCCCGCAGGAAGCGGCCCACCGGGAAGACCCGAGGATCCTGCTTCATCTTGAACAGCATGCCGTCGGTCTCGTTCTGGTCGACCAGGCCGGCCAGTCGCTCCTCCGCGTCCACGTACATGGTGCGGAACTTCCACACCCGGAAGGTGCGCCCCTCGTGCCCCACCCGGGGCTGCCGGAAGAACACCGGGCCGGGGTCGGAGATGCGGATGGCGAGCGCGACCGCGGCGAAGAGCGGGGCGAGCACCAGCAGGCCCAGCCCGGACGCGACCCGGTCCATCAGGCTCTTGAGCAGCAGCGCCGGGCCGGAGAGCGTCGGCTCCTCGACGTGCAGCAGCGGCAGGCCCTCGATCGGGCGGATGTGCACCCGGGGGCCGGCGATGTCGGTGAGCTGGGGCGCGACCACCAGGTCGACGCCGGAGCCCTCCAACTGCCAGGCCAGCCGGCGCAGCTCACCCGGCTCGGCGGTGGCCGAGCCGCAGACCGCGATGGTGTCGCCGCCGACCTCCCGCACCAGGGCCAGCACGTCGCGGCCGGCGTACACCGGCACCGGCGTCTCCAGGCCCCGGGCGGCGGCGTACCCGTCGGTGAGGTGGATGGCGACCGGCACCAGGCCGACGCCGGGGTTGCGGGTGACCGTGGTGTAGACCTCCAGGCACTCCGGCAGCGTGCCGACCAGCACCATCCGGTGCCCGGCCTGACCGACCCGGCGGCGCAACGCGTGCAGACCGGCCCGGGCGATCATCCGGCCGAGCAGGATCAGCAGCAGCGCGCCGAGCAGCGCGAAGCCGACCGTCCAACGGGACAGTGACGTCACCGTGGCGAAGGCCAGGAACGAAACGGTGGCGGCAACGGCCACACCGGAGCGGATGACGCGCTTGAACTCGTCCGGACCGAGGCCCAGGTAGCGCCGGTCGTACGCCCGGTTTCCCCACAGGATGAGCAGCCAGCCGAGCGGCAGCAGCAGGAACGCGACGGTGTAGAACCACACCTGAGGGGAGTTCTTGAAGCCGGAGTCGGCCTGCTCGAAGATCTGCACGGCCAGGAAGCTGGCCAGCGCCGCCGCGCCGAAGTCGGCCAGCAGCAGGACCGCGATGTAGGGACGGTGCCAGCGGGAGACCCGGCGGCGGGCGCGGGCCCACCCCGACCGGGGTACGCCGTTGTGCGACGGCGGTGTCGGCGGCTGGATCTCAAAGCTGTCGACGTGCCGCACGCTCTTGCTCCGGCCTGTGTCGGTTACCGGGCGCTGGAGGCTTGTCGTCACCTCAACCCATGTCCTCCCGCATGACCCGAACCTCACTCGCCGTGAGGACGCGGGTCGCTCACCGTTCCAGTCTCCCACGTTGACCGTGGCGATCTGGCCGGCTCCGAGTCAGTTGTGAAGCCGGGGACCGAGCCACTATACCGATGGATGACGAGTCGGGTAGAGCCACCGACCGGGACCTTCCGCGATCCCCGGTCGATTCCGCTCAGTAACCACCGGGTGTGGTTACTCACCGTACGAGTCGCGACAACCTTCGGTCAGCCAACGGCTTGCCGCCGGTCTGACAGGTGGGGCAGTACTGGAGGCTGGAGTCGGCGAACGAGACCTCACGCACCGTGTCACCACACACCGGACAGGGCAGCCCCTTCCGGGCGTGCACCTTGAGGCCGGAGCGCTTCTCCCCCTTCAGCTCCGCGGCCCGCTGGCCCATCGACCGCCGGACCGCGTCGCCCAGCACCGTCCGGGTCGCCGCGTGCAGGCCGGCGAGCTGGTCGTCGGTGAGCCGGTCGGTGATCGCGAACGGGGAGAGCCGCGCCGTGTGCAGGATCTCGTCCGAGTACGCGTTGCCCACGCCGGCCAGCACCGACTGGTCGGTCAGCACGCCCTTGACCTGCCCCCGGCGGCTGCGCAGCCGCTCGACGAACGTGGGCAGGTCGGCCGCCAGCGCGTCCGGCCCCAGCTTCGCCACGCCGGGCACCTGGGCCGGGTCGGTGACCAGGTAGGCGGCCAGCTTCTTCTGGGTGCCGGCCTCGGTCAGGTCGAAGCCGGAGCCGTCGTCGAGGCGTACCCGCACCGCGATCGGGCCCTTGCCGGGCCGCAGCGGGGTCGCTGACGGGAACGCCTCCCGGTAGTGCAACCAGCCCGCCCGGGCCAGGTGGACCACCAGGTGCAGATCCTCGTCGAACCGGACGTCCAGGAACTTCCCGTGCCGGCCCGCGCCGGTCACCGTCCGACCGGCGACCGCGCTGGGCGGCGGATCGTACGTCTTCAGCGCGTTGATCGAGGCCACCTCGAACCGCTCGACACGCCGGCCCACCGCCCGCTCACGCAGGTATCCGGCGAGCGCTTCCACCTCCGGTAGTTCAGGCACGGGACAACGGTAGCCTTCTTTCCCGTGAGAATCGTGGTGGCGCACAACCGGTACCGGGAAGCTCAGCCGTCCGGCGAGAACACCATCGTCGACGCGGAGATCGCCCAGCTCACCGCTGCCGGCGTGGAGGTGCTGCCGTTCCTGCGCAGCTCCGACGAGATCCCGTCGATGTCGAAGCCGGCCAAGGCGCTGCTGCCGATCTCGCCGATCTGGGCCCCGAAGGCCCAGCACGACCTGGACCGCCTGCTCGTCGAGCACCGGCCGGACGTGCTGCACCTGCACAACCCGTACCCGCTGCTCTCGCCCTGGGTGGTGCGGACCGCGCACAGGCGCGGCGTGCCGGTGGTGCAGACGGTGCACAACTACCGGCAGGTCTGCTCCTCCGGTCTCTACTTCCGCGACGGCGTGATCTGCCAGGACTGCCGCGGTCGCGCGCTGGGCGTGCCGGCGATCGTGCACCGCTGCTACCGCGACTCCCGGGCGCAGAGCGCGCTGATGGCCACCACGCTGGCCGTGCACCGCCCGACCTGGCGGTCGGTGGACCGCTTCATCGCGCTGACCACGGCGGTCGCCGACCACCTGCGGGACTACGGCATCCCGGACGAGCGGATCGTGGTCAAGCCCAACGCGGTGCCCGACCCGGGCACGCCGGCGCCGCTGGGGGACGGCTTCCTGTTCATGGGCCGGCTCAGCCCGGAGAAGGGCCTGGACCTGCTGCTCGCGGCGTGGCGGCGACACCCGGTGGGCGCGCTCGGCCCGCTGCGCATCGCCGGTGACGGCGAGTTGCGCCCGTTGGCCGAGGCGGCCGCCGCCGAGCGGCCCGACGTGCGCTACCTGGGCCAGCTCGACCGCCAGGGAGTACGCGCCGCGCTGGCCGACAGCGCCGTGGTGCTGGCCACCTCGACCTGGCACGACGTGCTGCCCACCGTGATCATCGAGGCGCTGGCAGCCGGTCGGCCGGTGCTCGGCACCGCGCTCGGCGGCATCCCGTACCTGGTCGGCGCGGACACCCCCCGCGAGCCGGCCGGCACCGGCCCGGCCGAGGTGGCGACCGCCGCGCCCGGCGAAGGGCACGTCCCGTTGCCGGTCGGGGTGCAGCGCGGCGAGGCCGGCTGGGTGGTGGCGCCCGAGGCCGCCGCGCTGGCCGCCGCGCTGCCCTTAGCCGCCGCAGAAGCGCGCGCCCTGGCCGGTACGGCCCGCACCCGCTACGAGCGCACGTTCCACCCCGACGTGATCACCAAGCGCCTGATCGACGTCTACGCCTCCCTCTCCTGACCCCCGCCCCGCCCCCCCTTTCTTTTCTCGCGTTGATCAAGGAGTTTGCGTCAGGAATCAGCGGGCTTCCGACGCCAACTTCTTGATCACCGGGGCTGGCCCACCCGACCGACGCGGCGCGGGAAGTGTCGGGTGACCGGGACCGGTGCCACCACACGATGGGAGGCATGGACGACGAGACACTGGTATCCCGGTTCCTTCGCGACGGCTTCGTGAAGCTGGCGGGGGCCGTCGCACCGCGCGTGGCCGCGGACTGCGCGCGGCTGCTGTGGCGGCAGACGGGCTGCGACCCGGACGACCCGGCCACCTGGACGCAGCCCGTGCACTGGGTGCCCGGCATGGCGCAGGGGCCGTTCGCCGCCGCGCCCAATTCGCCGTTCCTCCACCACGCGTACGACCTGCTCGTCGGCGCGGGACGGTGGGAGCCGCGTTACTCGCTGGGCACGTTCCCGTTGCGCTTCCCGCACGCGGACGAGCCGGACGACGCGGGCTGGCACATCGAGGGCAGCTATCTGCCGGAGGGCGCGAACTGGTACTTCACGAACGTTCGCTCCCGGGACCGGGCGCTGCTGATGTTGTTCCTGTTCAGCGAGGTCGGTGCGGGGGACGCCCCGACCCGGATCCGGGTCGGCTCACACCTCGACGTGCCGAAGGTGCTGGAGAAGTACGGGGAGGACGGGGCGAGCGGGCTGGACCTCGCGCCCGAGTTGGTGGCGGCCTCCGACCACCGGCCACTCGCCCTCGCCACCGGGTCCCCGGGCGACGTCTTCCTGTGCCATCCTTTCCTGGTGCACGCGGCACAACCGCACCACGGGACGCGACCGCGCTTCATGGCCCAGCCGCCGCTGATGCCGGCCACGCCGTACGAACTGGACCGGGCCGACGGCGCGTACTCGGCCGTGGAGATCGCGATTCGCCGGGGACTCGGGCGGGACACCCCGGACCTCGCCCCGCGAGGGAGTCGCTGAGGTGCGGGTGAGTGGCCGCAACGCCCGGTTCCAGCAGTGGGAGGCGCTGCTCCGCAACCGGGCCAAGCGGCAGCGTCGCGGCGAGTTCCTCGTGCAGGGCGTACGCCCGATCGCCATGGCCGTCGAACACGGCTGGCAGGTCCGGGAGCTGCTCTACGACGCCGACACCCAGATGTCCGGCTGGGCCCGCAGGACCCTGGACACCGTCCGGGCCGAGCGGTTCGCCGTCTCCCGGGAACTGATGCACGAGCTGGGCGGCAAGGTGGACACGGCACCGGAGCTGCTGGCAGTGGTCGCGACACGCGAGGACGACCTGTGCCGTATCCCGGCCGGGCCGACCATGAACGTCGTCGTGTTCGACCGGCCCACCAGCCCCGGCAACATCGGAACGGTCATCCGGTCCGCGGACGCCCTCGGCGCGTCCGGCGTCATCGTCACCGGCCATGCCGCCGACGTGTACGACCCGAAGGCGGTGCGGGCGAGCACCGGTTCGCTGTTCGCGCTGCCCGTGGTCCGGGTGCCCGCACACCAGGCCGTGCTGTCCTGGGTGGCCGACGTGCGCGCCGCCGGTGTCGGCATCGGCGTGGTGGGTGCCGACGAGCACGGCGCACTGGATGCCGCCGAGCACGACTTCACGCGACCCACGCTGACCCTCATCGGCAACGAGACCACCGGCCTCAGCGTCGGCTGGCGGGCGGCCTGCGACCAGCTCGTCCGGATCCCGATGTCCGGAGCCGCCAGCTCCCTGAACGCGGCGGCCGCCGCGACCGTCCTCCTCTACGAGTCGGCACGCCAGCGCCGCACCGCTGCCGCCCGCCGGTAGCGCGTCGTGCCGAACTCATCGGATGATCCCGCCCGACAGGTCAGCTTGTAGGTACAATCGCGGCGTTGTTGGCACAAGGAGGTGGTGTGGCGTGAGCACCGTGTCCGTGCGCGAGTTCTCCTACAATCCGAGTGCGATGTTCGCCCGGGTGGAACAGGGCGAGACGATCGAAGTTACGCGGCACGGCAGCGTGATCGCCGTGCTGCTGCCGGGTTCGGGGACGCTCGGTAGATACGCCAACCTGGTGGCCAAGGGAGTGATCCGCCTCAAGGCGACCACCACGAGCGACATCGACCGGCTTCCCCACTACGATGCGCCGCCCGGCGTGTCACCCCTTGATCTGTTACTCGCCGACCGCGAGGAGGATGAGCGGTGATCTACCTGGACTCGTCCGCCTTGATCACACTGCTCGCCGGTCGCACATACGTCACAGAGCTGCAGGACTTCCTGGCAAGCCGGGCGGGTATGCCGATGGGAACCAGCTCCGTTGGATTCGTCGAGACGGTGCGCACCCTCGACCGGATCGGCGACTATCCGGACGCCATGGCCATGTTGGCGCGAAACTTCACCGAGATCCTGTTGACCGAGGAGGTCCGGGATTCCGCAGCCGCCCTCCCTTCCGGAATCCGGACGCTGGACGCGCTGCACGTGGCGAGTGCCCAGGCTCTCGGTGACGCGCTTGACGTGCTGGTCACCTACGACAAGCGAATGGCGGACATCGCAGGCTCGGTGGGCTTGCCGGTCGCGGCTCCGGGCACCGACTAAGCAACGGATCTGTGTCACCGACAGAAACGACCCGGTCATGTTCAACTCACCCCGAGGGTGGCGGCGAGTTGGATGATCGAGGCCGGGGCACGCGGGTCGCGGGCCACCTGGGCGAGCACCTCCCGAGCGGCTGGCCGCTGTCGTACCTGTGCGGGTGCCATCCGATCGGCGTCGGCCAGCACCCGTCCGGCGCGGGCCGGGTCGTCGGCCCGAAGGTAGGCGCGGGCCGCGTCGACCAGGTGCGCCGCGCGGTGTTCCACCGGTAGCCACCGCCAGGCGTCCCGTACGACCGTCTTCTCGTGCCAGGCGACCGCCCCGCTCGCGTCGCCCAGGTCGAGCGCGGCGGCACCCCGGGCCAGGTCGACCGCCGTCGGCCCGAACGCGGTCCGGTGGTGGTCGTGGCCCTCGCCGACCCGGGCGGCCATGCCGGCGGCTTCGTCGATCAGGTCAGCGGCGGTCCGTCCGTCGCCCCGGCGGGCCGCCGCCAGCGCGGCCTGCACCAGCAAGGTCCCGCACAGCGACAGCGCGCCGGGAGAACCGTCCGCCGAGGCGATCCGGTATGCGGCGGCCAACGTGGCTGACTGCGCCTCCCGCGCCCGCCCCGACGCGCGGAACACCTGGCCGAGCTGCACCGCAACGGCGGCCACCAACAGGGGTTCGCCGGTCGCGGCAGCCATGGCCCGGTCAGCGGCCAGCCAGCCCAACTCGGTCTCGCCGAGCTTCACCAGCAGCGACGCGGTGAGCCGGTACGCCTTCACCAGCAGCGGGCGCCCCCACCCGTCGGCGGCGAGACGCTGCACGCCGGCCAGCAGGCCCGGCGCGGCGGCGATCACCTGCAGATACCGGGCATGCTGAAACAGCATCCAGGCGTGCTCGACGTCCCGGGCCAACCGGTCCGCCGGCAACGCCGTGCCGTGGGCGGTCGGCCGGGCCAAAGCCATCTCGTACGCCGACAGCGCCGCCCGGATCCGATCCACGCCCTCGGCCTGCCCGGCAGTCTCAGCGGGTTGAGCGTCCCGACCGAGCAGCACGGCGGTGTCGATCCGCAGAACGGCGGCGATGTCCCGCAGCGTCGACACCCTGTCGAGGGACCGGACACCGCGCTCGACCTTGTCGACCCAGGACTTCGACCGACCGAGCCGATCGGCGAACACCTGTTGCGACAGCTTGCGCCGCACCCGCCAATACGCCACGTGCCGGCCGACCGGCAGCAGCTCACTGCTGTTCACGCTGCCACCGCCGGTCCGGCACCGCCCGGGTGGACTCCTCGGCCGGTATCCGCTCCGCCTCGGCCTGGGCGAGAAGTCGCTGCCGGGCGGCCTCCCGTTCCGCCGCCTGGATCTGCTCGCCCCGGTCCTCGGTCCCGGACTTCCGTCGCCCCGTCACGACCAGCACCCCGCCCGATACTCCCCGGCGAGCGTCAGCAACGGCCGTTCCCGCAGGTACGGAAACCCGGGCCACGCCGACGGCCCGGTATGCGCCTGCCCGACTCGGACGGCTCCTCGGCGGGGCGAGGCGGTCGAGCGGGTTCACGCGACGCGTGATCGGCCAGAGCCTGCGCAGCAGACCAGGGCGCGTCGGGTCCGTCGAATGCCGTGCAATGGGGCCTCCCGGAATGTTGTGGCTTCCTGCTCGGCGTGGACCGCCACGCGAAGCGGCAACCGCCCCTGCCCGAGCCGCCGGGTACTTCTTGATCAAGCGCCACCAGCGGTACCCGTTGTGCCCGGCGAGTGACCTGGGCGATTGGGTGTTTCGTTGTCCCCTGCCGTACCCACCTCTACAGGCAGGCTCGGCGACGGCGATTCGGTGGCGTGGCGGGCTCATAACCCAACGTGGGACTCATCTAGGGTCTCCATATCCAAACCCCCTGTCAGGTTCTTGAGGGGGTCGACACGCGCTTTTCTTGCTGCTGCCGGAAAGCACCTTCGGCTGACAGTGAGGGGCTTACTAGTTCGGAAGAGGGCCGGCTCAGGATGCTTCGTTCATGGGCTGGCGGCGAAAGCTGTATGGGAGCGCGGAGCTTCAAGAGCGCTTGGGCGTCTCGCGCGTCCGCATCGTCCAGCTCACCAGCCGACCTGATTTCCCAGAGCCGTTCGACCGGTTGGCCGGCGGGGCGGTCTGGCTGGTGGATGACGTCGAAGCCTGGATCACCGAGCATCAGCCATGGAAGGCGCGGGGAGCGGACGAACCGCCACCGCCAGAGAGCTGATCCAGTCCGCTCGCGCCGATCTTGCGCTTTCGGCCCTCCAGAAGGGCGTCTCATCCTTTTTGCCTGGTCCGCAACTGCAAGATCGCGCGTGCGGAGTGCGCCACGGCCGAGTCGCGTTAAGAAGGGGCCCCGCCTATACAGGAGGCGTTAACAGGGGGCCCTTCCTTACCACGCGGCGCGGGCGGAGAAGGCGATGCTGGCGAGCAGGAAACCGCCGTTGACCACGGTGAACGCCACCACCACCCAGAACGCCAGCGCGGGCGCGAACACCAGCACCAGTCCGGCCAGGAAGATCACCGCGCCGTAGTCGCGGACCAGCTTCACCACGCGCACCGGGAACGAGGTCGAGGTGACCATGCTGGCCGCGTTCGGGCCGGACTGCATCACCGAGGTCACCAGGTTGACCATCCAGGTGCCGGCGAACACCGCCACCAGCCAGACCGGCGTGGCCGGGCGCTGTGCCACAGCCGTGGCGGACAACGCGGCCACCAGCGCGATCTGGGCGGCCACGTCGCAGAGCACGTCGACCCGGGCGCCGGCCGCGCTGCCCTGACCGGTCACCCTCGCGAGCTGCCCGTCGGCGCAGTCCAACGCGTACGCGATCTGCCAGCCGACCAGCGCGACCAGGCCGACCACCCAGGCGGGAACGGTGCCGGCGGCCACGTCGTCGGCGAGCGCGACCACTGTCACCGAGGCGGCCAGCCCCAGCACCAGGTTGGCCAGCGTCAGCGCGGTCGGGCGCAGCCCCAGCCGCTGGGCGACGAGCGCGAACGCCGCCCCGATCCACTGGCTGATCGACTCGCTGAACAGGCCGCCTCCCCGGTTGACCCGGTGGAAGTCGGCAACGGTGGGACGGGGCTCAGCCAAGGTGGTCGCGGAGGGCACCGGCGTAGTCTGCCAGCCGCTCCCGGGTCTCGGAAGCGGACATCGTCAGGTGTTCGAGGATGGTGTAGCGGTCCGGCCGGGTCGCCGGCGCGAACTGCACCGCCTCGACGAACTGGTGGTCGGTCAACCCCACCTCGGACGGCAGCCGGGGCAGCCCGTGCCGGGCCAGGCAGGCGGACATCTCCGCGAACCGGCGCTCGTCGCCACGCAGGAACGTGCAGAACAACGCGCCGAGCCCGGCCAGCTCACCGTGCGAGGCGGTGCCCGGGAAGAGCGCGTCGATCGCGTGCATGATCTCGTGGCAGCCGCCACTGGACGGGCGACTGGTGCCGCAGACCGCCATCGCCAGGCCGCTGGAGATCAACGCCTCGGCCAGCACCGTGACGAACGCGTCGTCGGTCATGTCGCCCGGATGGTTCAGCACCGCCTCCGCGCCGGCGCGGGCCAGCGAGGCGGCCAGCCCGTCGACCGGCTCGCCGCGTACCCGCCGGGCCAGCTCCCAGTCGGCCAGCGCGCTGATGTTGCTGACCACGTCGCCGATGCCGGCGCGGTTGTGCCGCTCCGGCCCGGCCTCCACGAAGTCGAGGTCGACGATCACCGCGATCGGGATGTGCACCCCGTAGGAGCCCTTCAAACCCTCGGTGATCAGGCTGGCCACCGGGGAGGCGATGCCGTCGTTTGCGAGCGCGGTCGCCACCGTCACCATCGGCAGCCCACGCCGGGTGGCCGCGTACTTCGCCACGTCGATGGTCTTGCCGCCGCCGATGCCGACCACCGCGTCGTACGACCGGGCGCGCAGCTTGCCGCCCAGCTCGTCGGCGGCGTCGAGGGTGCCCCCGGCCACGGTGAACACGTCCGCCGACCGCAGCGACGGCCGGATCAGCTCGGCGATCTTCTCGCCCTGCCCCGGCCCGACCACCACGGCGACGTCGCCGCCGGCCGAGATCCGGCCGTCGGAGAGGATCGCCGCCAGGTCCGCCACCGCGCCCCGCCGCACGTCGATGTGCAGCGGGGTGAGGACGCTACGGGCTAGTAGCGGCACGCGATCTCCCGCGCCCGGGCCAGATCCTCGTGGTTGTCGACCTCGACCCAGGAGACGTCACCGATCGGCGCCGCCCGCACCTCGCCGCCCCGGTCGGCGAACTCCTGGTAGCCGTCCTCGTAGTAGAGGTTCGGGTCGCGCCGCCAGGTCGCCTCCAGCGCGTCGGCGAGCGCGTCGGCCACCTGCGGCTCGATAAGCGTCGCGCCGATGTACTCGCCGTACGCCTCGCCCGGGTCCATCAGCTTGGTGATCCGGGTGAGCTGGCCGGCCGCGTCGAAGGTGGTCTTCATCTCCTCCTCGGCCAGCGGCTTGAGCGTGTCGACGGCCAGCAGGATGCCCGGGCCGCGCTCGGCCAGCAGCGTCTTCTCCACGCTCACCGGGTGCACGGTGTCGCCGTTGACCAGCAGCACCCCCCGGGAGAAGTGCTCCCGGGCCAGCCAGAGCGAGTACGCGTTGTTCCACTCCTCGGCCTTGTCGTTGTCGACGAGTGTGATCGTGACGCCGTACTTCCCGGCCAGCTCGGCCTGCCGCTGCCGGACCGCGTCGGCCGCGTAGCCGACCACGATGACGACCTCGGTCAGCCCCACCGCGGCGAGGTTGCGCAGCGCGATGTCGAGGATGGTGACCTCCCCGTCGACCGGCACCAGGGCCTTGGGCAGGGTGTCCGTGTACGGCCGCAGCCGGCGCCCCGCACCCGCGGCGAGCACCATCCCGATCATGCCGACACGCTCCTCTTCTCGACCGGATTCCACGAGGTGAGGATATCGTCGGCGGCCCGGCGGCCGTGGTTCAGGCCATGATCGCCTTACAGCCCGATCGACCGCAGCGCCGCGAAGCCGTCCGCCACGATCCGCCGGAGCAGCCCGTCGTTGACGTCCCGGTGCTCGTCCAGCAGGGCGATGTCCCGCTCCGCCAGCCAGCGGAACTCGGTGTGCTCGGTCGGCTCCAGGCGCGGCCGGCTCAGGTCGCCGTCCACCCGGACCAGGAAGTCGGTCTCCACCCGGTCCAGCCCGTCGTCGCCGGTGTAGCGGTACTCGCCGACCAGGCCGAGCACGTGCGACACCGCCCAGCCGGTCTCCTCGGCGACCTCCCGGCGCAGCGCGTCGTCGATCTCCTCGCCCGGCTCGAGGTGGCCGCCGGCGATGTCCCAGCAGTTGGGGAAGAGACGCCGCTGGGGCGAGCGACGCTGGACGAAGATGCGGCCGTCGTCGTCGACGATCAGCGCGCCGGCACGGCGGAGGGGGTCGGTGGGCACGCTCCGACAGTAGCCATCCGCGCCGCTCCCGGCGATGTGGTGTCAAGCGGGGCGCCTTCCTCTACCGCAGGCGTTAAGCGGGGGCCCCGCCTTACACGGGCGATGGCCCGGCCGATACCGGCCGGGCCATCGCGTCGTGCGAGGTGAACGTCAGGGACCGACGAAGACCGCCGTGCCCCGCCAGTCCACGTCGTCGACGGCGGGACCGCTGCGGGTGGTGGCGGAACCGGTCGGCACGCCGTCCGCCCAGTCCATCGAGGACAGGGTGCCGGTGCTCCGGGAGACGACGTAGAGCTTGTCGCCGTCCAGGAACAGGCCGCCCGCGTCCGCGAACGCGGTGGTCCCGGTGATCGTGGTCCGCTCCGCGCCGACCGTGCCGGTGTCCGGCGTGAACTGCCGCGAGAACAGCGTGGCCTGGCCGGCCAGCGCGTAGTAGATCCGACCGCTCTTGTAGAACATCGCGGTCACGTTGGGCAGTTCGGCGGCGAAGTTGGTGGTCATGCCCGCGTACGTCTGGCCCTCCGGCGCGGAGCCGGTGACGACCTGGTCCCACTTCTCGTCGTGGTACGGGTCGAGCTTCTTCGGGGTGCCGAACTCGGTGCCGTCGAACGAGCGCTTGTAGAGGTCGCCGCCGACGCCGTAGAACAGGTCACCGCCGACCCAGAACGCGCCCTTGACGGTCGACCAGCGGGTGTTGTCCGGGTTCGGCACCGACATCGCGTTGCCGACGCCGGTCGCGCCGTCGTACGACCGCTTGGTGATGCTGTCGACGGTGGTGGCCGGCGGCACCGGCGGCAGCTTGACGACCTCGATGCCCTGCACCAGCGGGTTCTCCAGGACCCGACCGAAGTCGACGTCGATGTTGCCGTCGCTGGTGACCGCGAACGCCCGCATGGTGCCCTTGTTGGTGGCGCCGATCGCGGCGATCGGGTCGAAGTTGCTCAGCTTCTGCACGCCGTCGATGCTGACGTTGAACTTGCGCTTGCCGGCGGTGGCGGTGCCCGACCAGCGGTTGGCGAGGTAGAGCCGCACCTGCACCGGCGTGCCGGCCGGGACCGGGAAGTCCCACTGCATGTCCGGCGCGGGCGACTCGTCCCACCGCTCGCTGCTGAAGAGCTGGGCCGGCGTGCCGGCCGGCACGGTGCCGTCGACCGTCGCGTCGGTGGTGTACGTCGTCACCGTGTTGCCCGCGTTGTGCAGGGCGCTCGGCGCGGCCAGCGTGTCGGCGGCCCAGGCCGGGCCGCTCGGCGCGGCGAGCTGGTCGCCACCGGCGTTGACCCGGTAGAGCACGTCCGACGCGTCGGGCGTCGGCGCGGTCTTGACGACCTCGATGCCCTGGACCAGCGGGTTCTCCAGGACCCGACCGAAGTCGATGTCGACCACGCCGTCGCTGACCACGGAGACGGACTGCATGGTGCCGCGGTCGGTGCCGCCGGCGGCCGCCACCGGGTCGAAGTCGTTCAGCTTGAGCACGCCGTCGACGCTGACGTCGAACTTGCGCTTGCCCGCCGTGGCGGTGCCGGCGTAACGGTTGGCCAGGTAGAGCCGGACGTCCACCCGGGTGCCGGCCGCGACCGGGATGTCCCACTGCATGTCCGGCGCGGTCGACTGGTCCCACCGCTCGGTGTTGAACAGCGTCGCCGGGGTGCTGGCCGGCACCGTGGCGTCGAACGTCGCGTTGGTCGGGTACGCCTTCGCGCTGTTGCCGCTGTTGTGGTACGGGCTGGGCGCGGTGTCGGTGTCGGCGGCCCAGTCCGGCCCGCCGTCGGTCGCCGGGATGGCCGGGCCACCCGCGTTGACCCGGTAGAGGACCTCGGTCTGCGCCGCGCGGCCGGCCTGGTAGACGTCGCCCGGCAGGCCCTTGGTGCTGGTCGAGTGCGGGGTGCTGCCACCGTCCAGCGGGAAGAAGGCGATCTTCTTCCGCTGGTACTCGAAGTTGCCGATGTAGTCCTGGTCGCTGCCGAGCCAGAGGCCCTGCGGGGTGACCAGCATCTCGGTGACGCCGTAGCCGCGCGGGTTGCGGCCCGGGTTCCAGGCCAGCGGCAGCCCGCTGGCCGGGTCGAGGGCCGCGATGCTGGCCCGCGGCACCGCGCCCGGGCCGGCCTTGTCGCGGGCGAGCGGGTTGTTCGACCAGCGGAAGTGGCCGCCGACGTAGATGGCCTTCTCGCTGATGCCGACGGAGAGGAACGTGTCGCCGCCGCTGAAGTTCGTCCAGGTGGGCTTCTGGCCGGCGCCGGTGGCGTCGGTCTCCCAGCGGGCCGCCGAGTCGCAGAGCGTGCCCGGGTACGACGCGCCGGTGGTGACCACCACGAAGTACTTGCCGTCGGGGGAGAACTGCGCGTCCCGGACCCACGAGTCGAACGCGCTGTACTTGCAGGCGCCCGAGTAGTCGTCGGTGTTCCAGTCGGCGACGGTGGCCGAGCCGGTGCCCAGGTTGATCCGCACGATCTGGTCGTGCACCGCGCCGTCGGCCTTCTTGAAGTTGCCGATCACCACGAGGTGCTTGCCGTCCGGCGAGACGGTCAGCTTCTCGACGCCGACGCCGGCCGAGGCGCCACCGTTCGTCGGCGTCCAGTTGTGGTGCTCGGTCAGCGACACGGTCAGGTAGTCGTCCACCGCGCCGGTGGTCGGGTTCAGCGAGGCGAGCCCGTTCCGGTTGGTGGTCGCGGTGACCGTGCTGAAGATGCCGCCGACCAGCAGGTGGCCGTCGATCAGCGCGATGTCGTTGACCGTGCCGTTGAACGCCGGGCCCTTGAAGCCGTCGACCGGGGTGCCGTCCGCGACGTTCAGCAGCGCGAGCTTGCGGAAGTTCTTGTCGCCGACCTTGTTGAACGTGCCGGCGACGTAGACCGTGCCCGCGGTCGGGCCGGCGATGATCGCGGTGACGTCACCGTCGAGCACCGGCGCGAACGCGTTGTCGATCTTGCCGGTCGCCTTGTCGAAGGCGAGCAGGCCCCGGCGGTCGACCGGGGTGGGTGAGGAGCCGCGGTTCTGCGCGTTGGTGAACGAGCCACCCACGATCACCTTCGTGCCGGCGTCGTGGATGGCCACGACGTTGCCGTCGTTGATGTTCGGCGTCTTGTCCGAGGGCACCTCGCCGACCAGCGTGCTGTGGTCGGGCGCGACCGTGGCCGCCGGTGCGGCGAGTGCCGGCACCGGTGTGAACAGGGTGGCGATGCCGAGCACGGCAGCACCGAAGGCGGACACCGATCGGTGTCTCAGGATCGAGGAAGGCACAGGCTGCTCCGGGGGAACGTCGGAGGCGCTGCGATCGTGGCCGGTGCCGACGCGAGGTGTGGCGTCGCACGGCCGACCGCAGACGTGAGAGCAATACCTTCTCGCATTCGCCTGCCGCCCGTCCACCCGGGACCGGCCTTTTTGACACAACAATCGACCCGAGCCGAACGAAAAGACGAGTGAAGATCACTCTGTGCGTGCGGGAGATGGCGCACCGGAGGCGCTGAGATCCGGCATCGGCGGATTGAAGTACGGATCGGTGGCCAGCTCGCGGAACACCGCCGCGCTCTCCGGGTCGTTGCCGAACGTGCTGTCGTACAGCGGCTTCTCGGTCTGCTTGGCCGCGAAATAGATCACGGCCTTGATCTGCGGGTGCTTCTTCAGGTACGGACCGACCTCGCGCATCCACCCGGCCCGCTGGCCCGGCCGGCCGTCCTGGGTCAGCCCGAACTCGCCGATCACCACCGGCCGCGGATGCTTCTTGGCGAACGCCATGAAGTGGTCCATCCGGTTGCTGAAGCTGTTCCACTCCGGGCTCGGGTAGACGTCGGTGCAGAGCCAGTCGACCTGGTCGTCACCGGGGTAGTAGTCGGCGGCCCGGCGTTCCGGCTCGGCGAACCCGTCCGCGTGCGGGCACCACGTCCAGGCCGCGTTCGTGGCGCCGACCTCGGTGAAGATGGCGCGCACGTGCTTCCAGGCGGCGACGTAGTCCTCCGGGGAGTGCATGCTGGCGGCCAGGTTCGGCCGGTCCATCTCCCACCGGTAGCGCAGCAGCACCGGCACCCCGAACGCCTTGACGTCCTGCGCCCGCTGCCGGATCAGGTTGTCGTAGACGCCGCTGACCGTCGACCGGGTGTCGGTGCCCTGCCAGGAGATCATCTGGAGCTTGCCCTGGGCCTGGAACGCCCGCTCGGTGCCACCCGGGAACGGCTCGTTCCACTCGTGGAACATGTGCGCGATGGCGAGCTGACCGCCCGCCGCCCGGTTGAAGTCGTCCCACGCCGCCGCCCGGCCGGTGGCGTTGTGGAACTGCGGCTTCACCCAGGCGCCCACCCAGGCGCCCTTGTCCGGCAGCTCCGGCCCGCGCCCGGTGGTCTGGACCGCGCCCTTGCGGGGCGTCACCGTGGGTGGCGGCGGCACCGCCGACGCGGTCTCCCCGGCCCGGTCGCCCGACCCGGAGTCGCACGCCGCGACCGCCGGAGCCAGGAGAGCCAACGCGAACACGGTCGCCATCGTCCGTCGTAACCGTCGTACCACCGCAACCTCTCCCCAGGATGGTCGCCGGTCCACTGTCATGTCTGCCGGGCGGGCCCGCGTCAGCGGGACGGCACGCCGGGCCGGGCGGGCGACCCCTGGCACTCTACCCGTGCCAGCGCCCTCACGGGTGGTAGCCGAGTTCCGTCAACAGCGGTCCGGCCTGGGCCAGCACGTCGGTCAGATCCTCTTCGGTCAGTCGCTTCCGCCAGCGCCCCACCGAGCCGGGCCGGGCCTGCCCGAACCGGGCGTGCAGCGCCTGCCGGCCGGCCGGGTCGCCGACCTCCAGGAAATCGGCGACCACCTCGGCCGCCTCGGCCGGCCGGGTGACCACGTCCTCGTAACGCAGGTGCCGGACCCGGTCCGCCGGCAGCGCGGCGAGCTGGGCCAACGCGCTGCTGGTGAAGCGCCGCCACATCCAGGCAGACCGCCCCAGGTCGGAGACGCGGGTGAACTCCTCGCGCCGCTCCGGCTCCACCCAGAACCGCGGCGCGGCGCCCCACGGCGTACCGCCGCGACCGCTGCGCCCGCTGCCCGTCGAGGCGGCGTTCAACCAGGGCTGCTCCGCGTGCGACACGGCCACGTCCCGGCCGTCCCGGTAGACGTGCAGGAAGACCGCGTCCGGGAAGACCTCGGCCAGGAACGGCACGATGAAACAGTTCTCCGGGTCCTTCTCGGCGAACCGCAGCCCACCGTGGCCGGCGGCGGCGAGCAGCGCGCCGTAGTAGCCACGGAAGTAGCGCGCGGCGCGTTGCCGGGTCCAGCTTCCCTCGTAGACGCAGCGGGCGACCGCCTTGGTCAGCCGCGGTTCGTAGTGGTAAGACACGTCCGGCAGCGCCCCCACACAGCTACCCAGGAACGTGGTGCCGGAGCGCGGGGCGCCGAGGATGAAGATCGGTCGCTCCACCTTCAGCGTGAGCTTCCGCTTGCCGGCCTCCACCGGCCGCTCCAGGTCCCGGCGTTCCTTGCGGTCCGCCAGCAGGCCGACCGCGGCGAGCTTCGCGGCCTTCACCGTGGACAGCCCGGCGTGCGGGGCGAGGGGGGAGTCGCTGGTCATCGAAGATCCCATCGGTGAGCAGGAACGGTCAGGACCGGGTCGCCGGGTCCGCCCCGGCGCGGTTGCGGCCCCGGCGCAGCGACCGGAGCGCGTCGAGGTGCAGCGTGCGCCGCCAGCGCCACGCCCCCGCCAGGTACGCCGCCACCCCGGCGACCGCCACCAGCGCGAGCACCGGCGGCGTCGCGCCGAGCAGGGTGGCCACGCCGAGCGGCAGGCCCAGCGCGGCGACGGCCAACGCCATCGCGGCCCGGGTGCCGGCGCCGAACGGGTGCAGCCGCATCGACCACCAGAGCTGGGTCAGCGGCACCAGGTTGGTGACCAGGATGGAGAGGGTCCAGGCCAGGGCCGCGCCGAGGATGCCGTAGCGCGGGATGAGCAGCAGGTTGGCGACCACGTTGAGCACCGTGCCGCCCATCGCGTTGTAGAACGTCCACGCGGTCCGGCCGGCCATGTTGAGCACCATGTCGACCATGCCGCACCCGGTCGCCACCAGCATGGTCAGCGCGAGCAGCACGACCACCCGGCGACCGTCGTCGTAGCCGGCGCCGAACAGCGACAGCATGGGCGCGGCGAACGCCGCGAAGACGAGGTACGCCGGCCAGGAGAGCAGCACCAGCCAGCCGGTGGCGGCCTGGTAGAGCTGCCGGGCGTCGGCCCGGTCGTCCCGGGCGAACGCGGCGGCCAGCCGGTGCTGCACCGAGCTGGAGAGCGCGACGCTGGAGAGCTGACCCAACGCCAGGAACCGGGTCGCCGCCGTGTAGATCGCCGCGTCCGCCGGCCCGCGCAGCGCGCTGAGCAGCACGATGTCCATCCGCTGCACCACGATCGCGGCCACGCTGCTGATCGCGCGGGGGCCGGTGAACCGCCAGAACGGCCCGACCATCTCGCCGACCGGGACCGGCCGGGTCACCTGCCGGCCGGCCCGGCCGACCAGCCGGCCCAGCCAGACCAGCGCGACCACGGCGGCGAGCAGGTAGGGCACCACCCAGGCCAGCGGCAACGCGACGGTGGCGGAGAGCCCGAGCCAGGCGGCCACCGCCACGGCCAGGAACTGCACAAGCGTGCGGCCGAGCCGCTCCACGGTCAGCAGCGGGCGCACCTGACCGAAGCCGCGGCAGGCGGCCAGCGCGTAGTCGTTGAGCGCGGCCAGCGGCACGAACGCCAGCAGGATGCGCAGCGCGGTCACCGCGCCCGGACCGGCCTCCGGCATGGTCGCCCGGGCCAGCGCCGGGGCGGCCAGCCAGCCGGCCACGCCCAGCAGTGCGCCGACCACCAGCACCGGCAGCAGACCGGCCAGGATCGTGCCGCGGATCTGGTCCCGCCGGTCCAGCGTGCGCTGCCGGCTGACGAAGTAGACGGTGCCCACGTCGGTGCCGAGCCGGGCCGTCGACGCGGCGATCATGAAGGCGCTGGTGGCGGCGAAGAACATGCCGGCCTCGCGGACCGACCAGCCCCGGGCGATGACGATGTTGAGACCGAAGCCGGCCACTGCGGCCAGCCCCACCCCGAGCAGGTTGGCGAAGCCCTGCCGGGCCGCGCCGCCCAGGCCCGCGCCCGCGCCCGGACCCGGCCCGACCGCCGGCAGGACGACCGTGGCGTCGGCGTCCTGCCGGGTCACCGCCGCCACGACGGCACGCGTCCCCACCACGTGGCCAGCCGCTCGTCGTACGGGGCGAAGTGGTCCTCCAGCCGGGCCCGCAGCTCTGCCGACATCGGTGCACGGGACCGCGAGTTGTGCTTGCCGAACGCGATGTCCGCCCAGCGGGGCAGCTCCAGGAAGTCGCAGACCGCGTCGAAGGACGGTCGCGGGTCGGCGAAGAAGTCATCGCTGTCGATCACGTGCAGCCGGTCCCGGCCGACCAGCGCCTCCAGCCGCTCCACCTGCTCGATGTAGCGGCCCCGGGCCAGGTAGGAGTTGTGCTGGAAGTGCTCGCTGGCGTACGTCGGGTCGGCGGTCATCCGCTCCCGCTCACCGGCGGTCCGCTGCTCCTCCAGCGCCAGCGCGCGTTCGAAGTCCGCCTCGGTCTCGTAGCCGCGGGCCAGCTCGTGGGAGTGCGCCGAGTAGGCCCGCTCCACCGGGTCGCGCAGCAGCACCAGCAGCTTGACCGACGGCAGGTCCTTGGCGATCCGCTGCCCGGCCAGCGGGTGGAACATGTAGTACGGGCTCGACTCGCCGGTGATCCCGCGCACGCCGAGCTGCGCCTTCACCGCGTCCGCCTTGCCGTTGGTGGGGAAGTGGCCGAGATACCAGCTCATCCCCCGGTGGTAGTCGACGTCGAAGTAGTGCACGCCCTTGTGGTACGCGGGCGGCAGCACGCCGGGGTGCTGCGACAGCGTCTTGAACAGCGAGGTGGTGCCGCAGCGCTGCGCCCCCACGATCAGGAATCCCGGCACCATCCGGGAGCCCGCGGTCAACCGACCGACCGTCCGACTCACCGACTTCACCGCGCGGAGCGCCTGCTCCCTGGCCACCGTCACGTCCCCACTCCTCACTCTCACCGGGCCCGGCGGGCCAGGTGCTCCTCGACGGCGGGCAGCAGCCAGGTGTCGACGTGCCCCAGCCGCGCACCCGCCTCGGCCTGCCGGTCCCGCAGATAACGTGCCGCCAGCTCCACCAGGTAGAGCACGGCGACGAGGTCGGCGCCCCCACCGACCTGCTCGAACGGCGCGAGCGTCCGGTCCGCGCCGGCGATCAGCGCGCGGGCGGCCTCGATCGGCTCCACCCCGGCGTGGCTCATCGCGCCCTGCACCGCCAGGTGCAGCGCGTCGTAGCCGGCCGGCACGTCCGCCTCGAACCGCTCCCAGTCCCAGACCAGCACCCGGCCGTCGGCCAGCACCGCGCTGTTGCCGCCGTTCCAGTCCCCGTGCCAGGCGCCGAACGCCACCACCGGGTCGGCGTCCGCGACCGCCGTCAGCGCCGCGCGCAGCCGCCCGGCCTCCGGCCGGTCACCGAGCGCGTCCACCGCCGCACCGAGCCGGGCCGCGTGCCCGCTGCCCGCCCACGACTCCCGGCGTACGCCGAGACAGCCGGCCACCGCCACCATGGCGGCCCGCTCGGCCGCCGCCGCGTCGGCCGGGGCGGCCCGGGGCAGCCGCACCGGCAGCGCCTCCTGGACCAGCAGCGCGTGCCCGTGCCAGTCGCCGTGATGGCGGACCCCGGCCAGGACCACCGGGCCGAGCGGCAGGCCGGCGAGGCGGCGCAGTGCGGCGGCCTCCGCGTCGACCAGGGCCCGGGTCAGCGGGTCGACGCCGAGTTTGGCGTAGCCGAGGGCCCGGCCGTCCGGGGCGAGCAGTTGCAGCACCGGTTTGCGGTTGGCCCGCGCCGGACCGATGTGCAGGCTGACCAACGCCGGCTCGCCCAGCACCTCGGTCAGGTAGGCGTCCAGCCCGCCACCGGCGACCACCAGCCGGTCGCGGAACACCACCGGCCCCAGCCCGAGCCGGAACGCGGTGGCCAGCCCCTGCCGGACCAGCTTGGCCTTGCGGCCGACCGCCTCGGTGGAGTGCCGGACGGCGCCGGCGGCGGCCCGGCCCGAGCCGGTGGGCACCAGCAGCCGGGGGCGGGCGGCCGAGGGCACCACCACCCAGCCGGCGCCGCCCCGGCGCAGCGCGGGTTCGGCAGGTGCGGGCCAGATCAGGTCGGCCAGCTCACCGAGGTAGGCGGAACGGCCGTCGCCGTCCGGGGGTACGCGGAGCACCATCAACGTTCACCGGCTGCTTCCAGTCGGGCCCGTAGCCCGGCGATCGTGCCCTTGGGTGGTGCCGGCGCGAGCGCGCGGCGGAGCTGGTCGTTGCGGGCCAGCAGGGCGACGGAGATCAGGGCGTAGGCGAGGGTGGCTTCCAGTGCGCCGTAGGTGAACTGGAAGAAGAGCATCAGGATGATCACGAGCGTGCCGGCGATCCCGATCGCGCTGTGGTCGCGCCGGTACCGCCAGAGGCAGTAGAGGAAGAAGCCGTTGTAGGCCAGCGCGCCGACCCAGCCCTGGCCGACGAGCAGCGCCCAGAGCTGGCCGTTGCTGCCCAGCTCCCGGTTGCCGCACTGCTTGCAGTCGTCGGACTTGCCGATCGCGATGGACCGGTTGCTGCCGACCAGCGCGCGGTTGCCGCCGTAGCCGAGGATCGGCGAGTGGTTGGCGGCGGCGACCGCGCCCTCGGACAGCGTGGTGCGGATGTCGTCGCTGTGCCCGTTCTGCAACCGTTCGTCGAACGTCCGGCCGAGCGGGGTGGCGACGATCAGCACGCCGATCAGCCCGACCGCCAGCGCGAGCCCACCGAGCACCACCATCCGGCCGCGCAGTGCGAGCCGGAGCGCCACATAGACCGCGGCGATGCCGAGACCGATCCAGAGCCCGCGGTTGAGCGAGTAGATGATCGGGAAGATCGCGGCGAGCGCGATCGCCACGCCGGCGGTCCGGCGCAGCGGCCTGCCCAGCACCACCCAGCCGACGATCAGCCAGACCAGCAGGATCGCGGTGTTCTCACCCCACGAGTTCGTGTACGTGAACGGCGCGGACGGTCGCGGTGAGCTGGCCTCCCCCTCGATCACCTGCTGCACCTGGGCGAACTTCACGTCCATCAGCGAGGCGACGAAGGGGTGGGTGGCGATCGAGTGCGGCAGGACGAAGCGCAGCGGCGCGACGAACCCCATGGTGGGGAAGAGCGAGCCGAGCCAGCCGCCGACGACCACCACCACGCCCATGAACCCGAAGAGCCGGATCATCCGGCGCCGGGACAGCTCCTTCTCGCTGAGGTTGTAGACGTAGAGCATGGCCACGGTCATCGCGACGAAGTTGGCCAGCCGGATGGCCCAGCCGAGATAGCGGCCGCTGCCACCGCCGGGCGGCAACGTGTTCGGGGCGGTCAGCCCGAGCGTCGAGACGGACAGGAACAGCCAGAGCAGCAGGATCAGCCAGATGCCGAAGCCGGGCGGCACCCGGACCGGACCGCGCCGGGCCATCTGCACCACCATCGGCACCGCGAAGATGATGAAGACGAAGCTGGACACCCCGAGCGCCCACCACACCGGCCAGAGCAGGAAGAGCGAGATCAGCGGCCACGCGGTCGGCAGCCGCCAGGACCAGCCCTTCGGTCGGGCCCGCACCGGGGCGAGGCGGTTGCCCCCGGGCGGCGGCACCACCGCGCCCACCGGGACCGACCCGCGCGCCGGGCGGGGTGGGGTGACGGTGCTCATTTCACGGTGACCTTGGCGGTGGTCGGCGCGTAGATCACCCAGGCGTTGCCGGGTTGCGGGTGCAGCAGGTCACCCCCGACATCGGCGAGCGTGCATACCATCCCCAGGCCGGGCTTGCGCCAGCGGCCCTTCGCGCTGGTCGGACCGGACACCGCGAGCACCGCGCCCTCGCCGAAGACGTTCGCCGACGGCAGCGCGCGGAACGACGGCTTACGCACCTCCAACGTGCGGTATTCCATGGTCAGCACGATCACCGAGGCGGCGGTCACCGTCGCGGAGCCGACCTTGCCCACCCAGCGGGCCTTGGGCTGGTCGTACCGCCAGACCATCGGCGGGCCGCCGGAGACGGTGATCGACAGTTCGGTGGCGGGCACGAGGTCCCGGGCGGCCAGCGCGTCGCCGTCGGTGGCGTGGTCCAGCGCCGGCGTGGGCGGCTGACCCCCCTTCGGGGCGGCCTTGAGCAGCGCGGCCGTCGAGGTGTAGTCGCCGCTGAAGACCTTGCCGTCGTCGTCCGGGGTGACGCCGTCGAGGTCGGAGCTCTCGAACTGGCTGAGGAAACCGGTCGGACCGCCGTCATACCCCACGAACGGGCGCAGCACCGAGACCGAGCGGATGTCGACCGGCCGGATCTCGGTCACCGGCCCGATCTTGCTGGCGTCCCGGGAGTGGAACACGGCGGTCAGGTGCAGCGTGTCCGACTCGGCGAACTCGGCGTAGACCAGATCGGCGGCGTCCAGCCCGGCCGGGGTGGTGGCGGGGCTCACCCGCATCGGCACCGCGACCGCCTGGCGGGTGGCTGCCGCCGGGGTGCCGACCGGCGCCCCGGTCAGCGGGCCGGTGGGCAGGCTCGACGTCGGACTGGCGGACGGTGGCGTCGCGGCGACGCTGCCCGGGTCGGCCACGTCGACGCTGCCCGGCTTGGGCTGGGGCTCGCTGCACCCCGTGCCGACGCCGAGGACGACGGCCGGAGCGAGGGCGGCGCGGAGCATCTGCCGGCGGTTCACCCCAGGTCCTCGCCGGAGTCGATGGCGTAGCTGCGGCCGTCACCGCCGTCGCCCCGGGAACGGTAGGTGCCACCGGTGCCGTTGACCGGCATCGGCTTGCCGGGACCGGCCTGCGGCTTGCCCGGGCCGACCGGCGGCTTCACCGGCGCGGCGCCCTTGCCCGGGGCGGCCGGCTTCGGCGACCCGACGGCCGGGCCGGAACGGGACGACTGCATGCGCGGCAGCACCATTGTCGACTCGGCGGACGGGCCGGGGCTCGGTCGCGGCTTGGGCCGGTTGGCAGGCGTCGCCGAGGTGGTCGGGGTGGTCGAGCCGGCCGCTGCGACGGGTCGGATCGCGCCGCCGGTCGGCGCGGGCAGGCGCGGTGCCAGCACCGCACCGATGACCGGCGCGTTGACCTGCTCGAACTGCTGGAGGGCGGCGGTGATCTCACCGCTGCGGGTCTTGCCGGACTCGGCCACCACGATCACCGCGTCGACGTAGCGGCCCAGCGCCTGGGCCTCCACGGCCTGGGTCGGCTGCCCGGTCTCGATCAGCACGTGGTCGAAGCGTGCGGTCAGCTCGTGCAGGATCTCCAGCAGACCGGCGACCGGCAGCTCCACCTCCGCGTCCAGCTCGCCGGGGACGAGCACCCGGAGCTGGCCGAGGCCCGGCACCGGCGCGAGCGCCTTGAGCACCGGCACGTCGCGGCGGAGCACCGAGGCGAGGCTGTGCCGTCCCTCGGCGACGCCGGTGATGCCGCTCAGCGCCGAGTCCGCCTTGGTGGTGACCAGCGCGACCTGCGCGCCGGTGCGGGCGTACGCGGCGGCCAGGTTGGCGGCGACGAACCCGGCGGCGGTGCCGGCCGAGCCGTCGCAGAGCAGGAGCTGACGACCGCGGCCGGCCTGGGCCGACTCGGGGACGGCGGAGAGCAGCACATTGCGCAGCCGGCCCAGCTCGCGGGAGATCCGGTGGGTGGCGGGCAGGACGGAGAGCGACGGCGGGCGGGTGTTCAGCTCCAGCAGCAGCGGTAGGCCGACCCGGTCGGAGATGTCGCGCCCGCGCCGGATCCGGGTGTCGAGCCGGTCCAGCACCAGCGCCAGCACGATGCCGAGCAGCAGCCCCGCGCCCATGCCGCTGGCCAGGTTCAGCGTGCGGTTCGGCGAGCTGGGCCGCTCGGGCAGCCGGGCGTCGGAGATGATCTCACCGGGGTCGGAGTCGGCCGAGACCAGCGGGCTGAGCCGGTTGTTCAACCCGTTGAGCTGGTTGGTCAGCACGCTGCGGTCGGCCTCGGCGCGCTCCCGCTCGGGGGAGTTGGCCGGGGCCGCCGCGATCCGCCCGGCGACGGCGCTGAGCTGCTTGTTCAGGTCGGCGATCTGCTGCTTGAGCGCGTTGGTCTCGTTCTCCAGCGCCTTCTGCGCGGTGGCCTTGCGCAGGTCGAGGTAGGCCTGCGCGAAGGCGTGCGAGCCCGACTGCGCCTGCGCGGGGGTGCCCGCCTCGTAGGCCACCTGGAGGATCTGGCTGTTCGGCGGGACGCTGACGGTCACGGACTTGACCAGCTCGTCACCGCCGGTGGTGACCTTCATCAGGCCCTTTGCCCGCTCCGCCACCACGAGCGACCGGACCACCTGCGCCTCGGTGTCGAGGTTGACCTTGGCGTTCGGGTTGCTCTCCGCGCCGGAGCCGAGCGGGCGTACCAGCAGCGAGGTGGTCGAGGTGTAGCGCGCGTCCTGGAGTTGGTTGATCGCCAGGCCGCCGGCCAGGCCGAGGACCGCGGCGAGCAGCAGGATCCACCAGCGGCGGCGCAACCAGCCCAGGTACGCCATCAGGGCAAGACCGTCGGAGTCGTTCTCGGCCAAATGGGGTGAGGGCATCAGAGTCTGTCGCTCCCTTTCGACCGAGCCGGGCAGTCCACGGCACAGCTGGAACTGACCGTGACTTCGAGTGTCCCCGATCCGAACGTTGAGGGAAAGTCTGCTCACGTTCCGGTAAGCCTGCCCAGGTGTGGGCAGCCCGCGGAGAGATGGCCGATCTGTGCTGGCCATTCAGCGGGTTTCCCGGCATCGGGCCCGACCTGCCCCCGGGAGTCGGCGTCGCCGCCGGCTCGCGTACGGAGCGGTGACGGAATCCTGACACATCCCCCCGGGGGCCCGTGGTCCCGGCCCACCGACCCGGGCTCAACGCGGCTGACCTGGCGGGTCGCACCGCCGGCCGGATCCCGGCGACGGGAATACCGAGGTGACCCGACCGGCCGGCCGGGATCCGTCCAACGGCCCCTTCAGTTGCCCAGGCCGCGCCAGTAGGTTGTCAGGGCGCGTCCGAGGGTCATTCACGTAAATCCGGGCGCGGTCGCACGGTTACGGGAGGAAACGTTGTGGTGAGCGGGTCAACCGAGGGCTCGGGGCAGGTCCTGCTGGTCGGCTCCAGTGGCGGGCATCTGGCCCAGCTCCTGGCTCTCGAACCGTGGTACCGGGAACGCGACCGGGCATGGGTCACCTTCGACACACCGGACGCCCGCTCGCTGCTCGACGGCGAGGACGTGGTCTGGGCGCACCACCCCACCACCCGTAACGTCAAGAACCTGGTCCGCAACGCGTTCCTCGCGCTGAAGGTGATCCGCCGACGCCGGGTGGACGCGGTGGTCACCACCGGCGCCGGCGTCGCCCTGCCGTTCGTGGTGGCGGCCCGGCTGCGCCGGATCCCCACGGTCTACATCGAGGTCTACGACCGCATCGACAGCGCGACGCTGACCGCCCGGCTCTGCCGGCCGTTCCTCTCCGCGATGCTCGTGCAGTGGGAGGAGCAGCGCCGGATGTACCCGGAGGCGACCGTCGTGGGGAACCTCCTCTGATGGGGCTCATTCCGCAGCAGCGGGACCGACGGTCCGGGCCCTACGTGCTGGTCGTGGTCGGCACCGACGTGCACCGCTTCGACCGCCTCGTCGGCTGGCTGGAGCGCTGGCACGCCGCCCGCCCCGGCATCCGGCTGGTCCTCCAGTACGGCCACAGCCGCCCGCCGGCCCTGCCCGAGGCCACCCCGTTCCTCGGCCACGAGGAGCTGCAGCGCGCGATGGCCGAGGCCACGCTCGTGGTCAGCCACGGCGGGCCGGCCACCATCACCGAGGCCCGCCGCACCGGCCACCTGCCGATCGTGGTGCCCCGCGACCCGGCCCACGACGAGCACGTCGACAACCACCAGCAGCTGTTCTCCCGGCGGCTCGGCGCGGCCGGCATGGTCCGGCTCTGCGAGACCGAGGCCGAGCTGCTCGCCGCGCTGGACGAAGGGCTGACCGACCCGGGCCGGTTCGTGCTGGCCGCCGACCCCGGCCGGCCGGACCCGCGCGCCGAGGCGGTCGCCCGGGTCGGCGCCGTGATCGACGACCTGGTGGCCAGACGGGTCCGCCAGCGGGCCGGCGGGCGGCGCGGATGAGCGCCCCGGAGCCGGGGCAGCCGCGGGTGCTCTTCGTCGGTGGTCTCGGCCGCAGCGGCTCCACGCTGCTGGAGCTGTTGCTGGCGCAGAGTCCCGACGTGTGCGCGGTCGGTGAGGTGGTGCACCTCTGGGAGCGGGCGCTCGGCGCGGACGAGCGGTGCGGCTGCGGGGAGCGGTTCACCGCCTGCCCGTTCTGGCAGCAGGTCGGCGAGCAGGCGTTCGGCGGCTGGTCCGCGATCGACCGGGACGACGTGCTGGCGCTCAAGGATCGCGTGGACCGGACCCGGCACATCCCCCGGTTGGCGAAGACCTCGCTCCCGCCGGAGCAACTCGCCGACGTCCGCCGCTACGCCGACCTCTACACCCGGATCTACCGCGCCGCGCTCGCGGTGACCGGGGCGCGGGTGGTGGTCGACTCCAGCAAACACGCCTCGCTCGCCTTTGCGCTGAGCTGGGCCGACGGGCTCGACCTGCGGGTGCTGCACCTGGTCCGGGACAGCCGGGCGGTCGCGTACTCCTGGGGCAAGCAGGTGCGCCGGCCCGAGGTGGTGGACGGCGAGGACTTCATGCCGACCTTCTCGCCGTTCGAGGTGAGCAAGCTCTGGACCGCGCAGAACGCCGCGTTCCACCTGCTCGCGCAGCGGGCGAAGGTGCTCCGGCTGCGCTACGAGGACTTCACTGCCGACCCGGCCGGCACCGTACGCCGGGTGCGGGACTTCAGCGGCCTGCCGGACGACCCGGCGGCGCTGCGCATCCTGGCCGGCGACGCGCCGGACCCGGCAGCCGCGCCAGCCGCGCCGTTCCGCGCACACAGCGTCGCGGGCAACCCGCTGCGGTTCAGCGGCGGCCCACTGACGGTACGCCGGGACGAGGCGTGGCGGGACCGCCTGCCACGCCGCAGCCGGGCCGTGGTCAGCCTGGCCACGCTGCCGCTCCGAGTCCGCTACGGCTACCTGGGCCAGCGGGGATCCGACGAATCCGTGGAGAGAACATGAGTGGGCCGAGCATCTCGGTCGTCGTACCGACGCGGGACCGTCCGGAGCTGCTGCGGGCGGCGCTCGACGCCATCCTCAGCCAGGCGCACCCCGGCCTGATCGAGGCGATCGTGGTCTACGACCAGTCCGAGCCGGACCGGTCGCTGGAGTCCGACCGCGGTGACCGGCGGGTCCGGGTCATCACGAACACCCGCACCGCGGGGCTGGCCGGGGCGCGCAACACCGGCATCGAGGCGGCCACCGGCGACTGGGTGGCGTTCTGCGACGACGACGACGAGTGGCTGCCCGGCAAGCTGGCCGCCCAGTTCGGGGCGCTCGACGCGCACCCGGACGGCGCGCTGGTGAGCTGCGGCATCCGGGTCAGCTACGACGACCGGACGGTGGACCGCTCGCTGGACCGGGCGCGGATCTCGCTGGAGGCGTTGCTCCGGGACCGGCTCACCGAGCTGCACCCGTCCACGTTCCTGATCCGCCGGGCCGCGCTGCTCGACGCGATCGGGCTGGTCGACGAGCAGATCCCGGGCAGCTACGCGGAGGACTACGAGTTCCTGCTCCGGGCCGCCCGGTACGCGCCGCTGGTCAACGTGGAGAGCCCGTACGTGCTGGTGCGCTGGCACAAGCGGTCCTACTTCGCGCAGCGTTGGGAGACCATCTCGACCGCGTTGCAGTGGCTGCTGCGCCGCTATCCCGAGTTCGCCACCGTGCCGCACGGCGAGGCCCGGGTGGCCGGGCAGATCGCGTTCGCGCAGGCGGCGATGGGCAACCGGCGGGACGCGGTCCGGTGGGCCCGGCGCACGCTGGCCCGTAACCCGAAGGAGCCGCGCGCCTACCTGGCGCTGGCGGTGGCGAGCCGGGCGGTGCAGGCCGACCGGGTGCTGCGCACGCTGCACAAGCGCGGCCGGGGCATCTGAGCCGAACGCGACGAAACGGGCGGGCGACCTCGGTCGCCCGCCCGTTTCGTGGTCCGTCGGCCGCGTCAGGCCACGCAGAACGCCTTCCACGCCTGGATGCTCGGCTGGTCGAGCAGCCGGAAGTCACCCTGGCTGACGGTCTGGTTGTAGTAGGCCACGAACTCCGGCCGCTGGCCGTTGAGGAAGCCGCTCATGGACCGGATCCATTCGGCGCGGCCGGCGCCGGCGTCACCGGGCACCAGGTCGCTGCCGGTCTCCGCGACGCCCCACGGCTTGCCCAGCGCCTTCGACTTGCTGATCATCGGGCCGTAGATCTCCTGCGGCGAGGCGTACCGCTTCCACTTCTTGCCCCAGTTGTAGCAGTCCCAGCCGAGCGCCTCGATCACGTTGCCGCCCGGGTAGAACGCGTCGAAGCTGCGCCCGGACTTCGGGTCGAGCGTCCAGCACATCAGGATCAGCGTGTTGATCAGCCGGGGGTTGCCCGCCTGGTCGGCCAGGCCGGCGACCCGCTTCCACGCCGTCCGGTACGCGTCGGTGCTGAACGCGCCGCGCTCGACGTCGTCCTCCGGCTCGTGGAAGTAGGACCAGTACACGTTGTGGTCGCGCGGGATCGAGGCGAACCAGGAGCGCAGGCGGGAGTCGTGCCGGCCGGAGTTGATCTCCTGGGGTGACGCCTTGAAGGACACCACCACGGTGCGGTCGACCACGTCGGCACGACTGCCCGACCAGGCCGGCGGCAGGCCGGGGAAGAAGATCCGGGCCATCTGGAGCTTGCCGAACGTCCGATCGGAACGGCTCAGCGCCTGGCCGAAGCTCTCCCCGTTCTGCACGCCGATCGACGCGCCGGGCAGCGTCTGCTGCGTACCGGCGAAGCCCTTGGCGCCCGGGGCGGCGGAGGCCGACGGTTTCGCGCCGGGCTTGCCGCCGAGGCCCTGGTCCGCGCTCGGGGCGGCGCCGGGCGTGGCCGGCGCGCCCAGACCGGCCGACGGGGCCGGGCCGGCGCTCTTCGGCACCTCGCTGGCCTGCGGGTTGGTCGCGTCCGGTCGCAGCGCGGCCACCGCGACGCCACCGCCGGTCAGGGCCAGCGCGACGGCCGTCGCCAGCACCGCGCGCCAGCGCCGCCGGGGCCCGCCGGGCGGCGGGTCCGAGGCGACCGGTGGGTGCGGCGGCTGGCCGGGACCGCCCGCGCCCGGCCGGGCGTCCGGCCCGGTGGGTACGCCTCCGGGCGGCGGCCCGGTCAGCGTGGCGGTCGCGGTCGTCGCCGCGCCCCACCCGGCGGATGCCTCCCCGCCCCAGCCGACGGGCGGGGTCCCGCCCCAGCTCGCGGACGCGGTCGTTTCCTCGGCCCAGTCCGCCGGCGCGGTGGGCGCGTCGCCCCAGCGGGCGGTGGCCGTCGTTGCGTCGCCCCAGTGGGCGGACGCGGTGGTCGTGCCGTCGGCCCAGGCGGTGGGCGCCCGGTCGGGGCCGGGCGCGGCGTGCTCGACGCCGACCCGGCCGGCCGGCTCGTGCCCCGACCAGGCCGGTGCGGCGTCCACCCAGGACCGGTCCGCGTGACCGGGGCCGGGCAGCTCCCGCTCAGGCCAGGGCAGATCGCCGTGGGCATGTGCGTGGACCGGCTCCGGTGGCGAGGTCGGAGTCTCCGGCCAGGGCAGCGCGGGGCTGCCCGATTGGCGAGAAATGTCCTGCCCCGGCCACAGGCCGGTCGGCTCCTCGAAGGCATCGTGCGGGTCTCGGTCGGCCGGCATGGCCCTCCCTGGCTGTCGGCGGCCCGTGGTCTCGGACTCAGGTCGGACGCGCATTCGCACCCGACGATAACCCCGATTCACCCTGGCCGTACGTACCGTCACTCTCAGCCGAACGCCTCACCCTGGTCACCGGTGACGGCCGAAGCGGGCATCTCGACCCCGGTCCGGGCGATCGCGGCGAGCAGCCGGTCGGCCAACTCGGGGCGGCAGACCAGCAGATCGGGCAGGCGCGGGTCGGCCCGGTTGTAGCGCAGCGGCGAGCCGTCGATCCGGGACGCGTGCATGCCCGCGCCCAGTGCCACCGCCACCGGCGCGGCGCTGTCCCACTCGTACTGGCCGCCCGCGTGGACGTACGCGTCGACCTCGCCGGTCACCACCGCGCACACCTTGACCCCGGCCGAGCCCATCGGGACGGCCCGGGCGTCCAGCAGCTCCACCAGCTCGCCCACGAACGCGGGCGGGCGGCTGCGGCTCACCGCGATCCGGATCGGCCCGTCGGTCGCCTTCGGCGTCGGGCAGGTGGTGCCGAGCACGACCGGCGCACCGTCCACCGTGGTCCGCGCCGGCATGCCGACCGCGCCGGCGATCAGCGCGCCGTCCGGCGCGGCGGAACGCTGCCAGAGCGCCACGTGCACCGCCCAGTCGTCCCGGCCGGCCTCGGAGAACTCGCGGGTCCCGTCCAGCGGGTCGATGATCCAGACCCGGTCCGCCTCGTGCCGGGGCGCCCGCTCCCCGTCCGCCCAGGCGCGGCGCGCGTCGGCCTCCTCCTCGGAGAGCACCGCGTCCGCCGGACGCCAACGCGCCAGCGCCGCCGTCATCAGCTCGTGCGACGCCCGGTCGCCGGCGTCCTTGAGCGCCTTCGGGTCGGCGAAGCCCTGCCGGTCCCGCAGCGCGGTGAGCGCCGCCCCGGCCTCGGTGGCCAGCCACTGCGCGAACTGCTGGTCGTCGAGTCGTCCCGTCTCGTCCTCGGTCACGAGCCCATCCCCTGTCTCGCGGGTCTGCCGCGACCCGTCATCCTTCGGCGACCGGTGTCACCGGCGCCAGCGTCCGGTCGGATCGTAGACAGTCCCGAGCTGGCCTCGGTTTCCTGTCGACGCTGGTCGCCGCCGGTGACCGCCCGCATGTTGAACTTCGCGTGTATGCCGTTCGGACCCGGCCGGGCAGGCCCTAGGCTCTGCGCATGACCGCCGAGCAGCTGATCTCGTTCGCCCGTGGGGCTCCCTCGTTGGACATCGTCGATGTCGAGGGGCTCAAGGCCGCCGCCGTCCGCGCCTTCGACGCCGACCCTGCCGGAGTCACCGCGTACGGGACCTCCGTCGGCTACCCGCCCCTGCGGAAGTGGATCGCCGAGAAGCACGGCGTCGAGGCCGACCAGGTGCTGGTCACGAACGGCTCGTTGCAGGCCGACGCGTTCCTCTTCGACCACCTGGTCCGCCGGGGCGACGCGGTGGTCGTCGAGCGCCCGACGTACGACCGCACGCTGCTCAACCTCCAGCAGATGGGCGGCGAGGTGCACGGCGTGACCATCCAGCCGGACGGCCTGGACACCGCCGAGCTGCGCAAGCTGCTGGAGTCCGGGGTCCGGCCGCGACTGGCCCACGTGATCCCGAACTACCAGAACCCGGCCGGTGTCACGCTCTCCCTGGACAAGCGTCGTGAGCTGCTCGACCTGGCCGCCGAGTACGAGTTCACCATCTTCGAGGACGACCCGTACGCGGACATCCGGTTCCGGGGCGAGCCGCTGCCCTCGATGCTGTCGATGGACACCCGGGGCGTGGTGGTGCACGCCTCCAGCTTCACCAAGACGGTCTGCCCCGGCGTGCGGGTCGGTTACCTGGTCGGCCCCGCGGAGCTGATCGCGGCGATCGCCAAGCGGGCCACGAACCTCTACATCTCGCCGGGCATGGTGGCCCAGGCGATCGTGCACCAGTTCTGCGTCTCCGGCTCGATCGAGCGGTCGATCCACACGGTCCGGACGGCGCTGGGCGAGCGGGCCGGGGCGCTGGCCGAGTCGCTGCGCCGGCACATCCCGGAGGCCCGGTTCGTCGAGCCCGACGGCGGCTACTTCCTCTGGATCGAGTTGCCGGAGGACGTTGAGGTCGACCGGCTGGCGCCGGCCGCGGCCGAGCGCGGCGTCGCGGTGGTCAAGGGCAGCGACTTCATGGTCGACGGCGGCCGGCACGCGCTGCGGTTGGCGTACTCGGCGGTGACGGCGGACCGGATCGACGAGGGCGTGCGGCGGCTCGCCGAGGCGATGGCCGCCGTTCGCGCCTGAATTTCTGTCGGGTTTCTGACAGAGCGGCCCCACTGGCCGGTTCGGCTCTCCCGCCGGGCCGGCCTTCGGCCCACAATGCTGCGAGCGTCGCTCACGTTCGGCGATCGGCCCCGGATCGCGACGCCGCCAGCATCACTCCCGCCCCCAAGGGTGCCGGGTGGGCCGTGTCGCCCCTCACCCCCCTGACGCGGCCGGCCCGCCCGGCACCGCACCGCGGGCCGCCCGCCCCCGCCTACGAGCGGCGTAACCTGCAAGCCGCAGCTTCGTGGAGAGGGGGCGAGAGATGACGGACCGGGTGGCACGCGACCGCACCGACGGCCAGTACGGCGACCGGCCGCCCCGGCCACGTGCCTGGGCGGCGCCGGTACGCGCCATGTCCCGCATCCTCAACGCCGACGGCTCCCCGCGAGCGCCCCAGCCGACCCGTCCCGGGCGCAGCGGCATCGTCGACTGCGGGCTCTACGTCGACGGCGAGCGCCGACCCGGCCGCCCGCAGTACGCGGAGGCCCTGGCCGCCGCCCGCCGCGAGCGGGACGGCTTCGTCTGGCTCGGCCTGCACGAGCCCGACCTGGCCGAGATGACCGAGATCGCCGCCACGTTCGGCCTGCACGAGCTGGCCGTGGAGGACGCGGTCAAGGCCGAGCAGCGCCCGAAGCTGGAGCACTTCGGCGAGATCGTCTTTCTGGTGCTGCGGACCGCCCGCTACTGCGAGCACACCGAGCTGACCGAGAACTCCGAGGTGGTGGAGACCGGCCAGGTGATGCTCTTCATCGGGCCGAACTTCGTGATCAGCGTGCGGCACGGGGACGCCTGCCGGCTGTCGCCGGTCCGCGCCGACCTGGAGGCGAAGCGCGACCTGCTGCGGCAGGGGCCGTGGGCGGTCGCCTACGCGATCACCGACCGGGTGGTCGACCTCTACCTGGAGGTCGCCGACCGGCTGGAGGACGACCTCGACGTGCTGGAGGCGGACGTCTTCGACCGGCAGAGCAGCGGCCGGATCCAGCGGATCTACCAGATGAAGCGGGAACTGGTCGAGTTCAAGCGGGCGGTGGTGCCGTTGCAGCGCCCGCTGATGACGCTCACCTCCCAGGTCAACCGCGCGGTGCCGCAGGAGGTGCGGCGCTACTTCCGCGACGTGCAGGACCACCTCAGCCGAACCGTCGAGCAGGTGAACTCGTACGACGACCTGCTCAACTCGATCCTCCAGGCCCGGCTGGCCCAGGTCACCGTCGACCAGAACAACGACATGCGCAAGATCGCCGCCTGGGCCGCCATCGGTGCGGTGTGGACCGCGATCGCCGGCATCTACGGCATGAACTTCCAGAACATGCCCGAGCTGACCTGGACGTACGGCTATCCGGGCGTGTGGGCGGTCAACCTGACGCTGTCGTTCGTCCTCTACCGCTGGTTCCGCCGCAACGGCTGGTTGTGACCGGCGACACCCACCCGGCACGGTAGGCCGGGCATGCGAAAGCGCCGGCCACGCGGGACGTGCCCGCGCGCCGGCGCTGTTCCGACAGCTCGAACCGCGCTCAGCGGCGACCGCTGGCCCTGGCCGCGCTCCGGCCGTTCTGGACGGCCTTGGTGATGTCGTCGGCCGGCCGGCCGGAGACGTCCCGGGCGCCCTCGGCGACGGAGGGAACCTGGCTGGTCGGGTGGATCACCGGGTCGGGGCCGGGCGTGGTGGTCGAGGCGCTGCTGCCGTCGGCCACCGCCGAGCTGCCGGCGCCGGCCGGGCCGGCCTGGGTCACCTTCGCGCTGGCGTCCGGGGTCTCCACCACGATCGTGTCCACGTCCTCCCGCATCGGCTCCAACGTGTCCTGACCGGTCGGGCCGAGCGTGCCGGTCGGGTCGTACTCGGCCCACTCCTGCTGCTCGCGGCGACGGCGCATGGCCATCGCCCCGGCCAGGCCGGCGACGGTGCCGGCCACCAGCAGGCCGGCGGTCATGCCCCGCGACCTGCGCTGCTTCTTCTTTCCAGGCTTCATGCTCTTCGCCTTCTTCGTCATCGCGGACTGCTTCGCCGCCACGGCCCGACGACCGGTGCGCGCCTTGCCCGCCGCCTCGGTCCGGGCGCTGCGCACGGCCAGGAGCACCGGGGCGAGCGCGGCGGCGCTCGACGCGACGCCGCTGGACGCCCGGTCCCGGACCATGACCGCGGTCGGCGCGACGGCGACCCGGGCTGCCTGGACCCGCGGGCCGACCGTGGCCCCGGCACCCTTCGCCGCGTGCGAGGCGGCCTGCCTCAGGTGACCGATGCCCTGGTTCAGCTCGGCCTTGGCGAGCTGGCCCTGGGTCTTTCGCCGCCCGATTCCAAACACGGTCCCACCTCCTGGGAGTTGTTCCTTCGTCATCCTCCACCTTCGGATGCCTCCGCATGGCCAGATCGGGCACATGGGAGGATCCGCAAGGAACTGACCAACGAGTGAGGAGTACCCGTGGCCGAGGCTGTCTACGCCACCTTGCACACCAACGCCGGCCCGATCCGGCTGGAGCTCTTCCCGAACCACGCGCCGAAGACCGTCCGCAACTTCGTGGAGCTGGCCGAGGGCAACCGGGAGTACATCGACCCGCGTACCGGTCAGCCGGGCAGCGGGCCGTACTACGACGGCACCATCTCGCACCGGGTGATCAGCGGTTTCATGATCCAGATGGGCGACCCGACCGGCACCGGGCGCGGTGGCCCGGGTTACAAGTTCGACGACGAGTTCCACCCGGAGCTGCGCTTCGACCGGCCGTACCTGCTGGCGATGGCGAACGCGGGGCCGGGCACGAACGGCTCGCAGTTCTTCATCACGGTGGGGCCGACGCCGCACCTGAACAACCGGCACACCATCTTCGGCCAGGTCGCCGACGAGCAGTCGGTGAAGGTCGTCGACTCGATCGCGAACACCCCGACCGGGCCGAGCGACCGGCCGATCCAGGACGTGGTGATCGAGCGGGTCGAGATCGAGCGGCAGCAGTCCTGACCGTCGCGCGGGTACCTTTGCTCGCATGACTGAGCGCTCCGGGCAGGCAGGCGACGCCACCGAGGGGCCGGTGCCGACCACTCCGGTCTGCTACCGGCATCCCGATCGGGAGACGTACCTCCGGTGCACCCGCTGCGACCGGCCGATCTGTCCCGAGTGCATGCGCGACGCCTCCGTCGGCCACCAGTGCCCGGAGTGCGTCGCCGAGGGACGCCGCAGCGTGCGGCCGGCGCGTACCGCCTTCGGAGGCGGTGCCGCCGGCCGCCAGGGCTACGTGACGAAGGCCCTCATCGCGCTGAACGTGCTGGCCATGGTGATCTCCGTCGTGTCGGCCCGGAGCGGGAACGCGATCGCCGGCGGCGGTCTCGGCGGCCTGATGGGCGGCGGGACGCCGCTGACCGAGTGGGGCGCGGTGCTGGGGCTGGCCGCCTTCCCGGACGGGACCATCGGCGGGGTGGCCGACGGCGAGTGGTACCGGCTGGTCACCGCCATGTTCCTGCACTACGGCGTGCTGCACCTGCTGCTCAACATGTGGGCGCTCTGGGTGCTCGGCCGGACGCTGGAGGCGGTGCTCGGGCCGCTGCGCTTCCTGGCGCTCTATCTGCTCGCCGGGCTCGGCGGCAACGTGGCCGCCTACGTCTTCACCGAGCCGAACCGGTTCACGGCTGGCGCGTCGACCGCCATCTTCGGCCTGTTCGCCGCGATCTTCGTGATCATGCGCCGGCTGGGTCGGGACACCTCGGCGATCGTGCCGATCCTGGTGATCAACCTGATCTTCACGTTCACCGTGCCGAGCATCTCGGTGGCCGGGCACCTCGGCGGCCTGGTGGTCGGTGCCGTGACGGCGCTGGTCCTGGCGTACGCGCCGCGGATGCGCCGGACCGTGTTCCAGACGGCGGGTTGCGCGATCGTGCTGGTGGCCCTGATCGGCCTGGCCCTCGTCCGCACCGCCGCGCTGACCGGCTGATCCGGCCCGCTCCCGCGCGAACCGGCGCGGGGCCTCGTCAGCGGGCGGCGGCGCGGGCGGCGGTGAGCGTGGCGGCCACCTCTTCCAGCGGCGCGTCCAGGTCGCGGCGGCCGAACAGGTGCAGCGACTCCCCGGCGTCGATCTCCAGCGTCTCGGCGGTGACCCCGCGTCGGCTGCGTCGGTCCAGCCGGATCGCCTCCACCGCGGCCCACGGCAGCCGGCGTCGGCCGGCGTACCCGCGGATCACGGTGAGGCCCTCGGGGTCGACGGCGAGCCGGACCGGCGCGACGAGGTCGCGCAGCGCCCACGCGAGCAGCGCGGCGGCGAGCGAGCCGGCGAGCGCCGGGCGGACCGGGTCGCCGTCGGCGAGCGCCAGGCCCAGGGCGATCAGGGCGAGCGCGCCGAGCGCCTTGACCACCGGCAGCGCCCGGGGCACGCGCCACTGCCGGACCGGTGGCGGCTGTGGATCCATCCGCCCAGCATGCCAGCGGCCGGGGCCGTCCGGCACGCCCGGAAAGTCGAGGAGGGACGACGGTCAGGTCAGCACGTAGTATTGGGTCAAGCGAGGTTACCGGGGAGTAGACATGAGTGACGCGGTCATCGTCGGCGCGGTGCGGACCCCGGTCGGGCGGCGCAAGGGCAGCCTCGCCGGTGTGCACCCGGTCGACCTCTCGGCACACGTGCTGCGCGCCCTGGCCGAGCGCACCGGCATCGACCCGGGTCAGGTCGACGACGTGGTGTGGGGCTGCGTGTCGCAGGTGGGCGAGCAGTCCTGGAACGTGGCCCGCAACGCCGTGCTGGCGGCCGGCTGGCCCGAGTCCGTGCCCGGCACCACGCTCGACCGGCAGTGCGGGTCGAGCCAGCAGGCGCTGCACTTCGCCGCCGCCACCGTGCTCTCCGGCCAGGCCGACCTGGTCGTCGCCGGTGGCGTCGAGTCGATGACCCGGGTGCCGATGGGCTCCAGCGTGGCCGGCGGGATGCCGTTCAGCCCGGCGATCCTGGCCCGCTACCGCGGCGCCGAGGGCGTCGCCGAGGATTCGCCGCTGCCGTTCAACCAGGGCGTCGGCGCCGAGCTGATCGCCGAGCGGTGGCGCTTCTCGCGCACCCAGCTCGACGAGTTCGCGCTGGCCAGCCACGAGAAGGCGGCGGCCGCGCAGGACGCCGGCGCGTTCGAGCCGGAGCTGGCCCCGGTGGTGCTCGCCGACGGCGGCAAGTTCACCGCCGACGAGGGCATCCGCCGGGACACCACGCTGGCCAAGCTCGGCGAACTGAAGACCCCGTTTCGCGCCGACGGGGTGGTCACCGCCGGCTCCGCGTCGCAGATCTCCGACGGCGCCGCCGCGCTGGCGGTGACCACCGCCGAATGGGCCAGCCGGCACGGCCTGCGCCCGCTGGCCCGGGTGCACACCGCGGTGGTGGCCGCCGACGATCCGGTCGCCATGCTCACCGCCCCCATCCCGGCCACCGCGAAGGCGCTGCGCCGCGCGGGGCTGGGCATCGAGGAGATCGGGGTGTACGAGGTGAACGAGGCGTTCGCCCCGGTGCCGCTGGCCTGGCTGGCCGAGACCGAGGCGGACCCGGAGCGCCTCAACCCCCGGGGCGGCGCGATCGCGCTGGGTCACCCGCTCGGCGGGTCCGGCGCGCGGATCATGACGACGATGCTCCAGCACATGCGGGACAACGGCATCCGCTACGGCCTGCAGACCATGTGCGAGGGCGGCGGCATGGCCAACGCCACCATCGTCGAACTGCTCTGAGAGCGGGTGGAAGTTCCAGAAATCCAGGGTGACCCATGTCACTACGGGTCAACCGCTCGTTGCACCCGACATGGACGTGTTCTCCCGAACGTTCCTCCCGGCGGCGGCCGAGACCGGCCTGGCCACCCAGACCGCCACCCGCCACATGCCGGTGTTCCGGCGCTGCGTCGGCTCCGGTGACGCCACCATCCTGGTCACCCGGTGCAGCCGTCCGAACCACCCGGTCGGCGGCGAATACCTGATGCTCCTCACCCATCGCCGGCTGGTGGTGACCCGGCAGACCCGGTTGCTGCACCGGCTGCGCCTGCACCTCAACACCGAGCTGCGGGAGCTGAGCAACGTCACCTGGAGCCCGGACCCGCGGGCGCACAGCCTGGAGCTGGCGGCCACCGCCATCGACGGCGTCCGCGAACGCTTCCTCATCCGCACCCACCACCCGAAGCAGGTGTGGCAGCTCGACGCGCTGCTCCACCACGCCTTCCGCACCCGGCTGCGGACCCCGGCGGAACGGCTGGTCGCGACCATCGGTGACGCGCCGTCCGGCCCCCGGCCCGCCGTGTTCCGCCCGGCGTCGGCGCGCTGACGTTCTCCTTACCGAACCCGAACATCTCCCGGACCTTCCCGGCGGTCACCGGTCGGTCATCATGGGCCGGTGACCGCCGACACCGCGCAGCGCGGGCTCGTCCTCGTGGTGGAGGACGAGCCGTCCATCGCCGACCTGGTCCGGCTCTACCTGACCCGGGACGGCTTCGGCGTACACCTGGAACGGGACGGCACGGCCGGGTTGGCCGCCGCGCGGCGGCTGCGCCCGGTGGCCTGCGTGCTCGACATCGCGCTGCCCGGCCTGGCCGGCACCGAGATCTGCCGGCGGCTGCGCGCGGCCGGTGACTGGACGCCGGTCATCTTCCTCACCGCCCGCGACGACGAGGTGGACCGCGTGGTCGGCCTGGAGTTGGGCGCGGACGATTACGTCACCAAGCCGTTCAGCCCCCGGGAGCTGGTCGCCCGGGTCCGCGCGGTGCTGCGCCGCAGCGCCGGCACGCCGGCCACCGCCGAACAGCCGCGCGTGCTCGGCCCGGTCACGCTCGACCCGGCCCGCCGGGCGGTGACCGTCGGCGGGGCGCCGGTGCAGCTCACCTCCACCGAGTTCGACCTGCTCGCCCACCTGATGGCCCGTCCCGGCCGGGTGTTCACCCGGGAGGAGCTGCTGGCCGGCGTCTGGGGGTACGCGGCGCACGCCGGCACCCGGACCGTGGACGTGCACGTGGCGCAGGTCCGGGCGAAGCTCGGCCCGGCCAGCGTGATCCGCACCCACCGCGGCGTCGGGTACGCGGCCGATGCCTGACCAGCCCACCGTGGCGCTGCCGGTGATCCGGACCCGGCCCGCAGAACCGCCCGCCCGCCGTTGGCCGGGCCACACGCTCACCGCCCGCGCGGTGCTCGTCACCTGTGCGGTGGCGCTGGTGTCGGTGCTGGTCACCGCGCTGGTGGCGGTGCCGTTGGCGGTACGCGGCGCGGAACGCCGGGACCAGGACGCGCTGGCCGCCCAGGCCCGGCTCGCCGCCGACGTGCTGCGCGTCCGCGCGGTACGCCAGCGCGACGGCGCCGGGGACCGGCTCATCCGGCAGCTCCGCCAGCAGCAGATCGACGTGTACCTGGTCCGCGACGGCCGGGCCGACCGGAGTGGCCTGCCCGCGCCGCTGGTCGCCCGGGTGGCCGCCGGCGGCAACGTCTCCGGCCGGCGGCTCGTCGACGGGGAACGCCGGCTCGTCGAGGCACGGGCGCTGCCCGGCGGCGACGGGGTGGTGCTCACCCGCGCCGCCACCGCCGGCCCCTGGCGGCAGGTGCTGCGCGGGCTCTGGCTGCCGCTGCTCGCCGGGCTCGCCGCCGGGGCGGTCGCCGGGCTGCTGCTGGCCCGCCGGCTGGCCCGACCGATCCGCGTCGCGGCCACCGCCGCCGCCCGGCTCCGCGCCGGGGACCGGGCGGTCCGGGTGCCGGTCGAGCCGCCCGACGAGGTGGCCGACCTGGCGTACGCGCTCAACGGGCTGGCCGCCGCGCTGGCCACCAGCGAGGGCCGGCAGCGTGAGTTCCTGCTCTCCGTCTCGCACGAGTTGCGGACGCCGCTCACCGCCATCCGGGGCTACGCCGAGGCGCTGGCCGACGGCGTGCTCGACGCGGACGCGGTGCCGGCGACCGGGCGTACCGTGCTGGCCGAGGCCGAGCATCTGGACCGGCTGGTCAGCGACCTGTTGGCGCTGGCCCGGCTGGAGGCGGCCGACTTCCCGCTGGAACCGGTGCGGGTGGACCTGACCCGGCTCGCCGCCGACGTGGAGCGCACCTGGTCGGACCGGTGCACGGCGGTCGGGGTGCCGTTCCGGGTGGAGACGCCGGGCGGGCCGGTGCCGGCGTACACCGATCCGGGCCGGATCCGGCAGGTGGTGGACGGGCTGTTGGAGAACGCGCTACGGGTCGTACCCCCGGGGGCGCCGGTGGTGCTCGCGGTCCGGCCCGCCGGCGCGGACCCGGCGGCCGGCGGGGTCCTGGAGGTCCGCGACGGCGGGCCCGGCTTCACCGACGACGACCTGGCGGTGGCGTTCGAGCGGGGCGCGTTGCACCAGCGCTACCGGGGGGTGCGCAAGGTGGGCAGCGGGCTGGGGCTGGCGCTCGCCGCCGGGCTGGTGCGCCGGCTGGGCGGCGACATCGCCGCCGGGCACGCGCCGGAGGGCGGCGCGGCGTTCACGGTCCGGCTGCCCGGAGATCCTTACCTGGCTCGAACATCGGCCTGACGGTCCGCTCGCGCCGGTGCGGAACGCTGACGTCACCACCGACGAGAGGAACACCGATGGCACGTCAGCGAATCGTCACCGGAGCCACCGCGCTGCTCACCGCCGCGGCGCTCGGCCTGGCCGGGTGCGGCGCGGCGCGGACCGGCGCCGACGCGGCCCGGGAGACCGCGGTCGAGGTGGCCGCCGCCATGGGCACCGACGGGCAGGCCCTGGCCGCGCTCGGCGTCGACCCGGCCGACCTGGACGTCGATCCGGTCGCGGCGCCCGCCCCGTCGGCCTCCGGCACGCCGGCGGCGCAGGGCGGCTCCGGCTCGCCGGACGAGCAGGCCGGACCGGACCGCAAGGGGGACCGGGCGCAGGACTGGCGCAAGCGGCACCGGGCCCGGGTGCTGCTGCGCAAGAACCGGCTGCACGGCGAGGTCGTGGTGCAGACCAAGGAGAACGGGACGAAGACGGTAGCCGTCCAGCGCGGTGAGGTGACCGCGGTCGACGCGAAGTCGATGACCGTGAAGTCCGCCGACGGCTTCACCATGACCTGGACGTTCGGCGAGAAGCTGCGGGTGGTCGAGCGCCGCGCGACGATCCAGGCGAACGAGATCAAGGTCGGTACGACGGTCGGCGTGGCCGGCGCCAAGGAGGGGGACAAGGGGGTCGCCCGGCTGGTCGTGGTGCCGCTCCGCCAGGAGTAAGGTGGGCGGGCTGTCGTGACCTCAGGAATCTGCCAGGCTACGCTATGCCCCGACCTGCCGTCACCTCCATGGAGAACCCGTGAAGCTTTCGATCCTCATGCCGGTCTACAACGAGGAAGAACGCATCGCGGACGCCCTCAAGCAGGCGTTGGCGGTGGACTACCCGTGCGAGATCGAGCTGGTCGTCGTGGACGACGGCAGCCGGGACGGCACCGGTGAGGTGCTCGGCCGGGTGGACGACGCCCGGCTGCGGGTGATCACCCACCCACGCAACGCCGGCAAGGGCGCGGCCATCAAGACCGCCGTCGACAACGCCGAGGGTGAATACATGGTCATCCTCGACGCCGACCTGGAGTACGACCCGCAGGACATCCCGCGCCTGCTGCAGCCGGTGCTCGACGGGCACGCCACGGTGGTCTACGGCAATCGCACGTTCGGCAGCCACAGCTCCTACAGCTTCTGGTACGTGATGGGCAACAAGGGCGTCACGCTGGCGGCCAACGTGCTCTACAACTCGTACATCGGCGACCTGGAGACCTGCTTCAAGCTGATGCCGCTGGCGCTCTACCGCTCGCTCCAGGTGCGCTCCCGGGGCTTCGGCATGGAGGCCGAGGTCACCGGCAAGCTGCTCCGCCAGCGCATCCGCCCCTACGAGGTGCCGATCAGCTACCGCGCCCGGGGCCGCGAAGAGGGCAAGAAGATCACCTGGAAGGACGGCGTCGAGGCGATCTGGATCCTGGCCCGCGAGCGCGCCCGCCGCCGCCCGGTCGGTCCCGCCACGCGCTGACCCGACGAACCGGAACCCCGCACCCCGGCGGTGCGGGGTTCCTTCGCGTCACGCGTCGAGGAATGCGTCGACGGAACGGCGCAGCCCGGCCGCGTCCAGCCCGTGCCATCGGTCGTGGTCCGCCGGCCCGCCGTAGCGGCGCAGCTCCGCCCGGCTGACGCCGAGGGCGAGCAGCCGGTGCGGCCGGTCGGCCAGCGCGTCGGACACCACCCGGGTGGACGTGCCGGCCAGGTACGGCTCGACCAGGATCACCTCGCCGCCGGCCAGCGCCCGCAGCCCGGCCGTGTCGAACGGCCGGGGCCGGTGGGTGAACGCCACCGTGACCGGCCGGTCCGCCACCGCGTGCAGCGCCGCGTCCAGCACCGGCCCGACCGCCACCAGCAGCGGCGCGCCCGGCCCGGCGTCCCGGACCACCCGTAGGTCACCCGCCTCCGGGTACGCGGACGCGTTGCCCCGGGTGGAGAGCCGCAGGTACGCCGGGCCGGTCCCGCACACCACGTCCCGCAGCAGCGGTCGCACCTCGTCCGGGTGGCCCGGCACGTGCACGGTCCACCCGTCGAGCGTGTCCATCAGGCTCACGTCAGCCGGCGCGAGGTGGGTCCGACCGGCCGCCGCCCGGTCGTACGAGGTGCCGATGCTGACCAGCACCGCCCCGACCCCCTGGTGGTCGAGGTCCAGCTTGATCTGCTCGTACGCCCGCTCGACGAGGAACGGGGCGTAGCTGTGCACGATCGGCCGCTGCCCGGTCAACGCCAGCCCGCCGGCCACCCCGATCATGAGCTGCTCCCGGATCCCGACGTTTACCACCCGGTCCGGGTAGCGGACGGCGGCCGGGGCGAACGCGGCGGCAGAGATGTCCGCCAGCACGAGCACGCTCCTCGGGTCCGCCAGCACCTCCTCGGCGCCGGTCACGAACGCGTCCCGCATGGTCATGGTCACTCCCCGTCGGTGACGGCCGCGACGACGACGTGCGGCCGGTGGTGGTCGTGCCCGGTCAGGGCGGCGTGCAGGGCGTCGTGGTCGTGGCCGTCCACGGTGGCGGCGGTCCACCCGTTGACGGTGAACCGGCTGGCGGCGCCACCCGGCCAGCCGTGCGTGGCGGAGCGGTTGTCCACCACGATCGCGGTCAGGTTGGCCAGGCCGGTCGCGCCGGCGTACGCGATCGCCTCGTGGTTGGCGCCCTCGTCCAGTTCGGCGTCGCCGAGCAGCACGTACACCCGGGGGAGGGTGCGGCCCTGGGCCCGCATGCCGAGCGCGGTGCCCACGCCCAGCCCGAGCCCGTGGCCGAGCGACCCGGAACCGATCTCCACACCCGGCACCAGCGTCCGATCCGGGTGGTCGCCGAGCCGGCTGGCCGGCCCGCCCTGGTCGTCCAGCCACTCGACCGGCACGAAGCCCCGCGCGGCGAGCAGCGCGTAGTAGCCGGCGACCGCGTGCCCCTTGGAGAGCAGGAACCGGTCCCGGTCGGGGTCGGCCACGGTCGCCGGGGTGATCCGGAGCACCCGGTCGTAGAGCACCTGGAGCACGTCCAGCGTCGAGTACACGTTCGCGCCGAAATCGCGGCCGGCGCGGACCCGCTCCAGCAGCGCGGCCAGCTCGGTGGCGGTGGTCGTCGTCATGCCGATAGCCTCGAACCTCAACCGAACTTCACCTCAAGGTCCTGTGATGCACGAGGCAACGCTCACCATCGGCCAGCTCGCCGAGCGCAGCGGCGTGGCACCCTCCGCGCTGCGCTACTACGAGCGGCTCGGCCTGATCCACGCCGCCCGCACCGGCGGCAACCAGCGCCGCTACGCCCGCACCGAGCTGCGTCGGGTGGCCTTCGTCCGGATCTCCCAGCAGGTCGGCGTCTCGCTGGACGAGATCCGGGAGGCGTTGGACTCGCTGCCCGCCGGCCGCACACCCACCCCGGAGGACTGGGCGGCGCTCTCCCGGGGCTGGCGGGCGCGGCTGGACGAGCGGATCCGACTGCTCGGCAAGCTCCGTGACGACCTGGACGGCTGCATCGGCTGCGGCTGCCTGTCGTTGCAGCGCTGCACGCTCTACAACCCCGGCGACTCGCTGGCCGCCGAGGGCCCCGGCGCGCGCCTGGTGCTCCCGCGCGCCGACCCGGGCTGAGCGTCACCGCACCAGCAGCACCTTGCCCAGGTGGTCGCTCGTCTCCACCAGCCGGTGCGCGTCGGCGGCGTCCGCCAAGCCCACCCGGGCGTGCACCACCGGCCGGACCCGGCCGGCCGCCACCAGCGGCCACACCTGCTCGCGTACGCCCCGGACGATCGCCGCCTTCTCGGTGAGCGGGCGGGAGCGCAGCGCGGTGGCGTGCACCGAGGCCCGCTTCGCCAGCAGCATCCCGAGGTCGAGTTCGCCCTTGCGCCCGCCCTGCATGCCGATCACCACGAGCCGGCCGCCGGTCGCCAGCGCCGCCACGTTCCGGGGCAGGTAGGAAGCGCCCATGATGTCCAGGATCACGTCCGCGCCGCGCCCGTCGGTGACCCGGCGGACCTCCTCGACGAAGTCCTGCTCCCGGTAGTCGACGGTGTGCGCGGCGCCCAGCTCGCGCAGCCGCTCGTGCTTGGCCGCCCGCGCGGTCGCCACCACCGTCGCGCCCAGCGCCACCCCGAGCTGGATCGCGAACGTGCCGATGCCGCTGCCGCCACCGTGCACCAGCAACGTGTCCCCCTCGGCCAGCCCGGCCAGGTCCACCACGTTCGACCACACCGTGCAGGCCACCTCCGGCAGCGCGGCGGCGTCGACCAGGTCCACCCCGTCCGGCACCGGCAGCAACTGCCCGGCCGGCACGGCGACCTGCTCGGCGTACCCGCCGCCGGTCAGCAACGCGCAGACCTCCTGGCCCACCGACCAGCCGGTCACGTCGGGACCGAGCGCGCGGACCGTCCCCGAGCACTCCAACCCGGGGTACGCGGACGCGCCCGGCGGCGGCGGGTAGTGCCCCTGCCGTTGCAGCAGGTCGGCCCGGTTGACGGCGCTGGCCCGCACCTCGACGACCACCTCACCGGGGCCGGGTTCGGGGTCGGGGACCTCCGCCCAGACGAGTGCCTCGGGTCCGCCGGGTTCCGTGATCGTGACAGCGCGCATGGCTCAGTCTTACCCGATGCGCCGTTCGTGGCAGACTAGGCGCGGTCGCGTACCCCTCGGGGAGCGCGCCGGGAGGGTTCGCCTAGTGGCCGATGGCGCTGGTCTTGAAAACCGGTAAGGCAGCGATGTCTTCGTGGGTTCGAATCCCACACCCTCCGCCGCCGTAATCGCCCGTAGCGGGGTAAGAAGGGGCGCAGAACATTTCGCGCACCCGGAAGGACCCGTTTCGATGACCCTGGAACGACCGATCGCCCCGGACCCGTACGAGCTGCTGCCGACCGTGCCGTCGTTCGACCTGACCAGCGACGACGTGCACAACGGCGAGCCGATGGACGCGCGGTACGCGCACGGCAGCGCCGGTGGTGGGAACGTCTCGCCGCACCTGTCCTGGTCGGGCTTCCCGGCGGAGACGAAGAGCTTCGTGGTCACCTGCTTCGACCCGGACGCGCCGACCGGCAGCGGGTTCTGGCACTGGGTGCTGGTGAACGTGCCCGCCTCGGTCACCGAGCTGCCGGCCGCGGTGCGGGAGGCCGACCTCGGTGGCGTGTTCAGCATCCGCAACGACTACGGTGACACCGGCTACGGCGGTGCCGCGCCGCCGCCGGGGGACCGTCCGCACCGGTACGTCTTCGCGGTGCACGCGGTCGACGTGGAGCGTCTGGACGTGGGCAAGGAGGCGAGCCCGGCCTTCGTCGGCTTCAACCTCGCGTTCCACACCCTGGCCCGCGCGGTGATCCGCCCCACCTACCAGGTCAAGGACTGACCGAGGTGTAAGGAGGGGCCCCTTCTTAACACGTAGGTGTGAGAAGGGGCCCCATCTATACCTGAGGCGTTAAGAGGGGGCCCCGCCTCACACCCGGGCCACGGCGAAGACGGACTGGCCGAACGGGGGGCGGATACGCTGCTCGGCGGCCTTGGTGGCGGGCAGCACCAGCGTGTCGTAGACCTTCACCATCGGGCCCTCCTTCGGCATCAGCCGGAAGACCTTGGTGGCCATGAAGTAGCCGATCAGGCCGAGCGCGTTCGCGTAGTGGATCTTCTCCACGGTGAGGCCGGCGTCGGTCATCGCGGTGGCGAGCGTCTTCTTGGTGTAGCGCCGCACGTGGCCGGTCGCGATGTCGGCGGGGCCCATGGCGAACTGGAACGCCGGCACGATGATGATCACCGCGCCGCCGGGCCGGACCAGGTCGCGCATGCTGCGCAGCGCGCCCACGTGGTCGTCGATGTGCTCCAGCACGTTGTACGACACGGCGGCGCTGTAGTCGCCCCGCTCGGTGTGCGGCAACAGCATCTGCCGGACCTCGACGCCGGGGTGCTCGGACAGCCGCTCCTTGAGCTTGACCAGCCGGTCCGGGTCGGCCTCGGTGGCCGTGATGCGGGGGATGTGCTCGGACCACGCGAGTGCGTAGTCGCCGAGGCCGCTGCCGATCTCGATGGGGTTGTCACCGAGGTAGGGCACGGCCAGTTCGACGAACCACCGCCGGTGGTTGACCGCCGTGGCCAGGCCTTCGAGCACCTCCGCCTGGACGCGCTGATCCCCAGTGATTTCTGCCATGCGTCGATTCCTCACGATATGACTGACCCGCGCCTGGACCGTTCAGAGTCAACCATCTGAATGGCCGGCGGGAAAATCGGGGCACCGCGCTGGCCGAATTGCGGTCGGGTGGGGCACGTGATCGGCGGTCGGCGAACCCGGCACATAGTACGCGAGTCCCAGGAATATGTCACCTGGCCGTCATACAATGACTACGCTCTGAAATGTCATGACTACTCCCCAGCCGGGCGTGGACCCACGGCGAGGACGGTGGACCGACGCCCTCGCCGTGCTGAGCTTCGTGCTGCTCGCGCTCTGGGTGACCGCCCGGCTCTGGATCGATCCGGCCAACGGCGTACGGGACAATCGCACCGACCAGGCGCAGTTCGAATGGATGATGGCACACGGTGCGCGCGTGGTCACTCATTTCGCCTATCCGTTCACCTCGGATCGGATGAATGTGCCGGACGCCGTCAATCTCATGGGGAACACGTCCGTATTATCCGTTTCCTTGCCCCTGTCGCCGATAACGGTGTGGTTCGGGCCGCGATGGTCGTTCCTCGTTTTTCTCACGCTCGGTCTGGCCGCCACCGGCGCCGCCTGGTATTTCCTGCTCTCCCGGGTGGTCGTCGGCGCCCGGGGGCCGGCCTGGCTGGGCGCCGGCTTCTGCGCGTTCGCGCCGGCCATGGTGTCGCACGCGAACGCCCACCCCAACATCGTCAGCCAGTTCGTGGTGCCGCTGATCGTCTGGCGGACGCTCCGGCTGGCGCAGCCCGGCCGCTGGCTGCGCAACGGGTCACTGCTCGGCCTGGTGATCGTCTGGCAGGCGTTCCTCAACCTGGAGATCCTGCTGATGACCGCGCTCGGCCTGGGTGGCGTGGTGCTGGCGCTCGTGCTCGGCCGGCCCGCGCTGCGGTCGGCGGCCCGGCCGTTCGCGGCCGGGCTCGGGGTGGCCGCCGTCGTGGCCGGGGCGCTGCTCGCGTACCCGCTGCGCGTGCAGTTCGCCGGCCCCGGCGCGTACTCCGGGCTCTCCACGCTGATCCGGGGCTACTCCACCGACCTCGCCGCCTACCTGGCCTGGTCCCGGGAGTCGGTGGCCGGCGACGCCCGGGGCAGCGCGCCGCTGGTCAAGAACGCCACCGAGGAGAACGCGTTCTTCGGCTGGCCGCTCGTGGTGCTGGTGGTCGCGCTGGTCTGGTGGCTGCGCCGGGACGCGCTGGTGCTCGGGCTGGCCGCGGTCGCCGTGGTGTTCGGTCTCTTCTCGCTCGGCCGGGACATCCGGTTCGACGGGCGGGAGACCGGCATCCCCGGGCCGTGGGCCGCGCTGGAGAACCTGCCGGTCCTGCACGCGGTGGTGCCCACCCGCTGGTCGCTCGCGCTCACCCCGATCATCGGCGTGCTGCTCGCGCTCGGCGTCGAACGGGTCCGGCGGCTGGCCAACCGGCACCCGGCCGCCCGAGGACAGCTCCGGTTCGCCACCGGCACCGTGCTCGCCATGGCGCTGCTGCCGATCCTGCCCACCCCGCTGCCCGCGACGCGGCTGGACCCGACCCCGGCGTTCGTCACCTCCGGGGCGTGGCGGCCCTACGTGGCGGGTGGGCGGAGCATCGTCACGCTCCCGCTGCCCGACACCACCTACGCGGTCCCGCTGCGCTGGTCCGCCGAGACCCGGCTGGACATGCCGCTGGCCCGGGGCTACTTCCTCTATCCGGACACCCGACCGGGCGCCGACCGGGTCGCGCTCTTCACCGCGCCGCCGCGCCCCACCAGCACGTTCTTCGAGACGGTACGGCGTACCGACGCGGTGCCGCCGATCACTCCGCAGGACCGGGTGGCCGCCGTGGACGACCTGCGTCACTGGCGGGCCGGGGCGGTGATCCTCGACCCCCGGCTGCGGCCGGCCGAGTCGCTGCGCCGGGCGATGACCGAGCTGACCGGGATCGCTCCGACGCGTACCGGCGGGGTCTGGCTGTGGGACGTGCGCCCGCTCGTCGACTGACCGACGGTCAGCGGACGCAGCAGCCCTGGCAGACCTTCGGCCGGGGCAGCGTGAAGGCCAGGCAGCAGGTGCGCCGCTGCACGGTCGGCTCGCCGGTCGGGCCGGGCACCAGCTCGACCAGGTCGGCCAGGTCGAGCGCGTCGAGCAGCGTGCCGACGGCCGCCGTGGTCGGGCCGGGCAGCGCGTCCGCCGCCCGCAGCAGGCCGTGCGCGATGCCGGAGGCCACCGAGCCGAGCAGCGTACGGGTGCCGATCCGGACCTCGCGCTGGATGGCGGTGATCAGCGGGGCGAAGTGCGCGTCGAGCAGCGTCGCGCGCAGCGCGCCGAGCAGTGCCGCCTCGTCGGCGACGACCCGGACGCCCGGCGCGCCGGCCAGCGCCAGCGGGTCGCCGGGCAGCACGGCCACCGCGGTGGAGCCGCGCAGCCCCAGCGTGAGCAACTGGTGGTGGTCCTCGAAGTGCACCAGCACGTCGGCGGGATCGAGCAGCGGCACCCGCCGCGCCGAGGCCCAGCCGAGCACGGCCGGCAGCGCGGTCCAGTAGCTGTAGGACTTCCAGGCGAGCGCGGCGCAGGCGTGCGGGGTGCCGCCCCAGCGCCGGCCGGCGGCGGCCAGGAAGCCGGGGAGCAGGGTGCCGTCGATCAGGCGGGTGGCCGGGGCCCAGCGGTCCAGCTCGTCGCGGACCAGCAGGCCGGGCGCGAGACCGGGCAGGTCGTCGGTGCCGAACATGGCGCGCAGCGTCGCGGTCACCGGGGCGAACGGGGTGGCGACGTCGCGCCCCGGCATCACCGCAGTCACCTGGCCGTCCCCCGTCCGGTAGCCCGTCGGCCGGCGCGTGCCGTCGACCGAAGCTAAGGCTAGCCTAACCACACTCCCCGACGGAGGGAAGTGGCACCACGGGCTTGGTGGGGAGGTCCCGGTCACTCCGTCGCCGTCGTGTACTACCCGGCGGGGTGGGCGGAAAACGCCGGCAGGAGGGCTGGTCGGGCCGCGCAAGCATCGACGCCTGACGTTGAATTGTCAAGACGAGTGTCGAATACGAGGCAGTTTCCGTACACGTTCGGCCACGAAACGTGAAGATGGTCTTCCCGCGTACGAGGAAGCTGATGACCTCACCGATCGAGCGTGCCGCCGAGTCCTTCGCGGTCGAGCTCGCCCGGCACCGCACCGGCCGAGGGCTGTCCAAGAAGCAGCTGGCGACGCTGATGGGCTTCGACCCGTCCTACGTCAGCCACGTCGAAGGCCGCCGGCACCGGCCCACCGAGGACTTCGCCCGCCGGGCCGAGGCCGTCCTGGAGGCCAGCGGCGCGATCTGGCAGCGCTTCCGGGAGTACGACGAGCTGCGGCACAGCCGGGTCACCGGGACGCACCGCGATCCGCCCGTCCCCGGCCAGTGGCTGCCCCCCGGCACCGGCCTCGTGGTGGAACGCGAGGTCGCCACGCTCACCCACACCGGCGACAGCTACCACTGCACGATCCGGCGGGAGCTGTACAACGCCGGCACCGAACCGGTCACCCGCTACCTCGTCCGGGTCGCCGTCGACCGCTACCCGAACGACCCGGGCCGCTCCAACCGGCACCACCGCGAGCACCCGCTCACGTTCGCCGAGCTGCAACTCACCGCGTACCGGGACGACGGCAGCGGACGCGAGCCGATGCACTGGCGGGCCAAGCACGACCGGGACGCGTTCAAGGAGATCTGGCTGCTCTTCGAGAACGACGAGGGACGCTTCCCGCTCTACCCGGGCGACCGGGTCACCATCGAGTATGCCTACCGCGTCGGACGGGACAAGTGGGGCCCCTGGTTCCAGCGCGCCGTACGCCTGCCCACCCGGCACCTCGCGGTGCGCCTCGACCTGCCGGCGGACCTCGACCCCAAGGTGTGGGGCGCGGAGACCTCGCTGTCGGCGGAGGAGGGCCCGCTGCGGACCCCGATCCAGCAGACCCGGGACGCCGACCGGGTGATCTACGAGTGGGGGACCGACGACCCGCCGCTGAACGCCCGCTACCGGATGCAGTGGCGGTTCCGCAGCCCCGCGCCGGACACCGAACCGGACAGCACGCCCGCCGGGGAGACCCGGGTGCGCGCCAGCGACCGGATGCGCGCGGTCGGCATCGTGCAACGCGGCGACGACCTGCTCCGGCAGCCCGCCCGCCAGTTCGACCTGCCGGCCGAGGAACGGCACGCCCGGCAGGTGGTCGACCGGCTCGCCGGCATGCTGGCCCGCCTCGACGAGCTGCACCCGTTCAGCAAGGGCGTCGGCCTGGCCGCACCGCAACTCGGGATCGGCTGGGCCGCCGCGCTGGTCCGCCCCGCCGACCGGGCGGCCGAGCCGGTCGTGCTGCTCAACCCCCGGGTGGTGGACGCCACCACCGAGACCGACGAGCAGTACGAGGGCTGCCTCTCCTTCTTCGACCACCGCGGCCTGGTGCCCCGGCCGCTGCGGATCGACGTGGAACACGCCCAGTGGGACGGCAGCCGCGTCATCACGTCCTTCGAATACGCGATGGCGCGCCTGGTCGCGCACGAGATCGACCACCTGGAGGGGCGGCTCTACGTCGACCGGATGGCACCGGGCGTGCCCCTGGTGCCGGTGGAGGAGTACCGCGAGACCGGCACCCCCTGGCGCTACTGAGAAGGGCTCCGGCACGCGGGCTGGTTGCCGCCTGGCCCGCGTACCGGGAAACGGGGGGCCGGGTCGCGTGCCCCAGGGGGCGGGGGCACGCGACCCGGCGTGGGGGGAGGATGGCTCTACAGGGTGCCGAACGTGTCGTAACGGATGTGGTCCGGCGGGACGTCGTCGGCGGCGAGCGCCCGCAGGGTCGCCCGGACCATGGCGGCCGAGCCGGAGACGTAACAGTCGTGCGTGGTCCAGGGGCCGTACCGGGTGACCACCTCGGAGACGTCGCCGAGTTCCCCGGCGAAGTCCGGGTCGGCGCTGCACGCCGGCGTCACCGACAGCCAGGGATGCGCCGTCACCAGCTCCTGGAGACCGGCCAGCCCGTACAGCTCGTCCGGGTGGCCGGCGCCGTAGAAGACGTGCACCCAGCGGGTGCGGTTGACCCGGGTCAGCTCCTCCACCAGCGCCTTGATCGGGGCCAGCCCCACTCCGCCGGCCACGCAGAGGATGTCCCGGGTGGAGTCCGGGTCCAGCGTCATCGAGCCCATCGGCGCGGCCAGCCGCAGCAGGTCACCCGGCCTGGTCCGGCGCACCAGCGCGCCGGACACCCAACCGGCGGCCCCGGCCGGCGTACGGACGTGGAACTCCAGCACGTTCTCCTCGTTCGGGGCGTTCGCCACCGAGTACGTCCGCCACGTGCGCGGCAGGTAGCGAGGCACCTCCACGCTGACGTACTGGCCGGCCTGCCAGCTCAGCGGATCCTGCAACGCCCGCACGGTCAGCACCGCGGTGTCCGGGCCGTGCCGTTCGTGCGTCAGCACCTCCGCGTGCCAGAACGGCGGGTTCCCGTCGGCCTCCGCGCCGGCGAGCATCCGCTCACTGATGCTCGCGTACGCGTCCCGCCACGCCTGGTCGTACTCCAGGCTCCAACCGTCCCCGGCGACGGTGCGCAGGCCGTCCAGCAGCGCGACGCCAAGTGTCGCGTAGTGGTCGGCCGTGACGTGGTACTTCCGGTGGTCCCGGCCCAGCCCGCGCAGGTACTCGTCGAACGCCTCCGGGTCGTCCGCCGTCTGGGCGGCCGTCACGATCGCCTCCAGCAGTCGGTCGCGCTGCCCGCTCATCTGCACCGGGAAGAGCTTGCGCAGCTCCGGGTCGAGCAGGAACATCCGGGCGTAGAAGTGGCCGCAGAGCCGCTCCCCGTGCTCCTCGACCAGGGCCCAGCTCTCCTTCAACAGCCGCGCGACGTTCTCCACAGGGGCACGCTCCTTCTCCGGACGGGCGGATCGGCCCGGATAGAATGTCCACGGAGCGTGCATGTCGGTCGCACACAATGTGCGACCGGCTCATTTGCCCGGCGAAGTGGTTTCATGGTCCGGTGACGGTTGACGAGCCGGCCCGGCCGGTCTCCCGCCGGGTGCTGGGCACCGAGACGCTGCTCGTGCTCGGCCTCTCCCTCGGCCAGTCGGCCGTGTACGCGCTGGTCTCGCTGATCGCGAAGCTGACCGCGTCGGGCGGGTTGTCGAAGCAGACCGCCGCGCTGAACACGTCCACCTCGGCCCGGCCGTACCTCGACCTCACGTACCAACTGCTCGGGATCGTCTTCGCGCTGCTGCCGGTGCTGCTCGCCGTACACCTGCTGGCGCGTGACCCCGGCGACCCGGCGCGGACGCTCGGCGTCGACCTGACCCGCCCTGGCGCGGACCTGGCCCGGGGCGCGGGCCTGGCCGCGCTCATCGGCCTGCCCGGGCTGGCGCTGTTCTGGGCGGCGGCCCAGCTCGGGGTGAACGCCACGCTGGTCCCGGCCGCGCTGCCGGACCTGTGGTGGGCGGTGCCGGTGCTGATCCTCGCCGCCGTGCAGAACGCCGTGCTGGAGGAGGTGATCGTGGTCGGCTACCTGATCACCCGGCTGCGGCAGCTCACCTGGCGGCTCGGCGCGGTCGTCGCCACCAGCGCCGTGCTACGCGGCTCCTACCACCTCTACCAGGGCTTCGGCGCGTTCCTCGGCAACGCGGTGATGGGCGTGATCTTCGGGCTGTTCTACCTGCGCACCCGCCGGGTGGCCCCGCTGATCGTCGCGCACACGCTGCTCGACGTGGTCGCCTTCGTCGGCTACGCGCTGCTGCCGAGATCCTGGTTCGACTGGCTCTGACCGGCGCGCCGGTACCGGGCGACCGCCCGGGCGGCGACCCGCTCCGCCGCGGCCGTACCGCCGATCGTCGCCGCCAGCACCGCCGCGCCCGGCAACAACCGCGCCGCCAGTCGCAACCCGAGCCAGCCGCCCGCCTGCGCCGCCACCGGCGTGGCCAGCCGCCAGGCCGCCTCGGCGGTCCGGCCCCACGGCCCGTCCGCCGGGACGTCCGCCGCCCGGGCCGCCGCCAGCGCCGCCCGCGCGGCCCCGTCGTCCGGGTGCACCGACGTCAGCACCAGCAGCTCGGCCGCGCGGTCCGGATGCGCCGGGTCCCGCCCGTAGGCGGCTGCCACGTGCAGCACCAGGTTCGCCTGCGTCCACAGCACCGCCGCCAGCTCCGCGACCGGCGCGAACACGCCCGCCCCCGCCGCCAGCGCACCACCCGTACCGGCCATCCGGACGAACCGCCGGGTCGCCAGCCGGGCCACCCCGTCCGCGTCCGCCGCCGGGTAGGCCGACCGGACCTGCTCCACCCAACTCCGGGCCCGCGGCCCGAGCGCGTCCACCGCGGCCAGGGCCAGCAGCTCCGGCGCGAACCCGGGGTGGTCGCGCAGGCGCGGCCCCACCGCCTGCCAGCCCGCCACCGGGGTACGCGTGTCCGGCTGGTGCTCGGTCGGCTCGTGCTCGGTCCGCTCGGGTCGGCCCGCGTCGGGGCCGGGAACGTTCGGGCCCACGATCAGCTCGGCCGGCCGTTCGGCCGTGGCGCCGGTGCGCTTGCGCACGGCGGGACGTGTCTTCGGCTGGTCGCCGGCTGCGGCGTCCGGGCCGGGCTCGGTCGGCGCCGGCGTGGTGGCGCGCTTCGTGGGGCTGGTCTTCGCCGCCGGGGCGGTCTTCGTGCTCCGTCGGGCCCGGACCGGCCGTGGGGCGGCCCCGGCCGCGTCCACCGCCGTGTCGGGCGTGCCCGACGGGGACTGGTCCGCCCGGTCCGGCGCGGTGAACTCCGGTGCGACGGCCGTCCTTCGGCTGGTGGCGGGCGCCTTCCGAGCGGTCGGCGCGGTCTTCTTCTCGGCCTTCTCGGCGGGGGCACGACGCGCCCGCTTCGGGGCCGCCCCGCCCACGGGAGTGGCGGTGGCGGGCGGCGTGCCGTCCGGCGCCCCTTCGGCCGGTTCCGGCGCACGCACCGGCACGTCGGATGCCGGCATCGGGTCGGCCGTCCCGGCTGCCGCGGGGAGGTCGGCCGTGGCCGGGCCAGCGGCCGGCGTACCCGAATCGGTGGTCCTCGGTGCGGCCGGTTCGCCAACCGACGTCCCGGGACCGGTCGTGGCCGGCTCGGTGGCCGGTCGCGGACGCGGGGCCGGCGGGACGTCGGCGGCCGGCGTCGGTGGCTGGAAGAGGACGCTCGGCGCGGCCCCGCGCGCCCGCCTTCGGGGCGGCGCGTGGTTCGTCTCGTCCCCCGCGTCCGTCGACGGCGGTTCCGGGGTCGGCGGCGGGCTGAAGGTCGGTCGGGGGGAGCGGCTCCGCCGGGCCTTGGCGGGGGGCTCGCGACGGGGCGGATCGCTCGGCGGCTGCTCCTGCATATCGATGGAGCGTAGTCGGGGACGTGACCTGGCACACGGCGACGACGCGGCGGGTTCGGCGGGGTGCCGGTATCCGCTTTGCCCCCGACGGGTGTGGACCTGTATTCTCGGGCGCGGTGACCTCCGGGCCACCGAGGAGACTTCGCCTAGTCTGGTCTATGGCGCCGCACTGCTAATGCGGTTGGGGTTTTAAAGCCCCTCCCGGGTTCGAATCCCGGAGTCTCCGCGCGAAAGCCGGTTGTGTAGACTGGCCGAGCACCAGGCGCCCGTAGCTCAATGGATAGAGCATCTGACTACGGATCAGAAGGTTAGGGGTTCGAGTCCCTTCGGGCGCACAGCAGGTCAGGGGTCGTTTTGGGAAGCCGAGGCGGCCCCTTTTCCGTGCGGTACAGCAGCTAAGTACAGCAGCGGTCATGCCGGTTCCGTGCCGTTCATCCGGTCCGTCCTGTTCGAAGCCGACGAGGAACACCGGGCATGACACCGCACCCGGCCGGCTCATGGCCATCTCGCCATCGACGAAGCGCTGGTCGCCAACTGCTCAGACCCGACGGCGCTGTGGGTCCGCGCCACACCACCGGACGTGTGCCGGTCTGGGTGGTCGCGGTCGACCGGCCGGTCCCTTCCGGAAAACTTCCGGAAAAATTATTGACGTTTCCGAAACGCCGCTGCAATACTCCGATCGCTGTGACATCCGTTTCTGTCGATTGATGCCATGCGTCGTCAGGTGTCACCCGTCCCAAGGAGGACCTGCGCATGAACGCCAGCATCGGCGGCTCCCGCCGTCCGTCCGCCCCCCGAACATCGCGTCTCACCGTCCGGTTGGCCGTGCTCGCCTCCACCGTGGCGCTGAGCGCCGCCGGTCTCGCGGTCGCCGCCACTCCGTCCAGCGCCGCCACCTGCAACGGGTACGTCGGCCTCACCTTCGATGACGGGCCGACCGGCAACACCGGCGCACTGCTGTCCGTGCTGCGCGCGAACGGCGTACGGGCGACCATGTTCAACGTCGGGCAGAACGTGCAGAACAATCAGTCCGCCGCGCGGGCCCAGGTCGACGCCGGCATGTGGGTGGCCAACCACAGTTGGAACCACGCGCACATGACCTCGATGAGCCAGAGCCAGATGCAGTCGGACCTCTCCCAGACCAACTCGGCGATCCAGTCGGCGACCGGCGTCCGGCCGCAGTTGTTCCGCCCGCCCTACGGGGAGACCAACTCGACCCTCCAGTCGGTCGCCACGTCGCTTGGCCTGCGCCAGGTGATCTGGGACGTCGACTCCCAGGACTGGAACGGCGCCAGCGTCAGCCAGATCGTCTCCAACGCCAGCCGCCTCCAGGCCGGCCAGGTGATCCTGATGCACGACGGCATTCAGAACACCCGCGACGCGATTCCGCAGATCGTGGCCAACCTGAGCAGCCGCAACCTCTGTCCGGGCATGATCTCACCGAGCACCGGCCGAGCGGTGGCCCCGGACGGCACTCCGCCGCCGACCACTCCGCCGCCGACCGGCACGCCGACCACTCCACCGCCCACCGGCGGGTGCACAGCAACGGCGACGACCCCCAATGTCTGGGGTGACCGGTACAACACCTCGGTGACGGTTCAGGGGGCCAACAACTGGACCGTGGTCGTGGCGGTGACCGCGCCGCAGCGGATCTCCACTACCTGGAACGGCTCCCCCAGTTGGGACAGCACCGGTTACGTGATGACGATGCGGTCCAACGGCAGCGGCAACACCTTCGGCTTCACCACGATGATGAACGGCAACAGCAGCGCCAGAGCCCAGATCCGCTCCTGCACCACGGGCTGATCCCGAGGGCCCCCCAGGCCACCGGAAACGGCTGAGACAGACGTGGTCGACCAGCCGGTGGAACCGCGCCCCTCGTCCCGGGCGCGGTTCCACCGGCTGAGTCGATGTTTCCGTCAGGAGAGGGCGCAGCAGGTGGCCGGCTCATGGCTGGTCGAGTCCTTGCTCCATCCATGCACATGCATCTATCCTTTGGCGGCCCATCGACTGCCAGCGTAGGCAATCGAATAGCGTCGAATCGCTTCGACAACCCAGCGTGACGGTTGATTCGAAGACAGGAGATTCTCGTGAAATCCACATTCAGAAAGGTTCAGTTCGCCTTGGTCGCCGGCGTACTGGCGCTGGCCGGATCCGCAGCCGTGATGACGAGTTCCGCGTCGGCGGACAACATCGCCCAGCTGAACGCCACCCAACTCGTCGCCGACATGGGCGCGGGCTGGAATCTGGGGAACGCCCTGGAGGCCAACGCCAACGGGATCCCCAGCGAGACGGCGTGGGGCAACCCGGTCGTGACGCAGGCCTTCATCGACCGGGTGAAGGCGGCGGGATTCAAGACGATCCGCATCCCGGTTTCCTACCTGGGGAACATCGGGGCCGCCCCGAACTACACGATCAGCTCCGCCTGGCTGAACCGGATCCAGGAGATCGTCGACTACGCCTACGGTCGTGGCCTGTACGTGCTGATCAACATGCACGGCGACGGCTACAAGACCATCACCGGCTCGTGGTTGATCTGCGACTCGTCGAACCAGACGACGATCAGGGAGAAGTACCAGAAGGTCTGGCAGCAGGTCGCGACCAGGTTCCAGAGCTACGGCGAGCGACTCGTCCTCGAGTCCATGAACGAGGAGTTCGACGGGCAGTACGGCAATCCCACCCAGCCGTGCTACTCGAACATCAACGCCTACAACCAGATCTTCGTGGACACGGTCCGTCGGACCGGTGGGAACAACACCTCGCGCTGGCTGCTCGTCCCCGGCTGGAACACCAACATCGACTACACCGCGGGCAACTACGGCTTCGTGCTGCCGACGGACCAGTACCGGTCGTCGTCCGTGCCCGCCAACGAGCAGCGGCTCATGATCTCCGTGCACTACTACGACCCCTGGGACTTCGCCGGCGAGGAGAACGGCACCATCACGCAGTGGGGGCCGGCCGCCACCAATCCGGCCCGGAAGTCGACCTGGGGCCAGCAGGACTTCATGGACACCCAGCTGAAGAAGATGCGCGACACGTTCGTCTCGCGTGGGTACCCGGTGTTCGTCGGTGAATACGGTTCGGTCGACAAGACGTCGGCCGACTCGACGAACAACAGGTACCGCGCGGACTACGCGCGCACGCTGGTGTCCACCGCCAAGAAGTACGGGGCGGCCACCGCCTACTGGGACAACGGCTACAACGGCGCGTACGGGTTCGGGCTGTTCAACCGCAGCAGCGGTGCGGTCACCCAGCAGGGCATCATCGACGCCATCATGAGCGCCGTCGGTGGCACCCCGACGACGCCGCCGACCACCACCCCGCCGACGACCGCGCCGCCGACCACCCCGCCGCCGACGACCCCGCCGCCGTCGAGCGGACGGTCCTGTTCGGCGTCGTACACGGTGACCGGTTCGTGGCAGGGCGGCTTCCAGGCCGAGGTGCGGGTGACCGCCGGTGGCTCGGCGATCAGCGGTTGGACGGTGACCTGGACGTTCGCGAACGGGCAGCAGGTGACGCAGGCGTGGAGCGCGACGGTGACCAGCAGCGGCTCGACCGTCACCGCCCGCAACGTCAGCTACAACGGCTCGCTCAGTGCCGGCGGTAGCACGACCTTCGGCTTCCTGGGCTCGTCGAGCGGCACCAACGGCGTACCGTCGTTGACCTGCGCGGCGAGCTGACGGGCCGGGGGGGTGGGCGACGGCGCGATGTCCGTCGCCCACCCGTCCGGCGCCTCAGCCCGGCTCAGCTCGACGCGCTCAGCCGAAGAACGCCCGCAGGTGCTGGACGAGCACCTGCGGCTGCTCGTCCACGAAGTAGTGCCCGGTGTTGTCGATCTGGACCAGCTGCACGTTGGTGGCCTGCTGGGTCAGCGTCGCGGCGAAGCTCGGGTAGAAGATGGGGTGGGCGATGCCCAGGACCGGGGCGGTGATCGGCGCGTACGTCTCGTTGTCGAGAATGTCCTGGCCCAGTGCCTTGTACCAGCCGTTGCCGCCCCGAATGGCGTCCGGGGTCGAATAGGCCAGGGCGTAGACGGCCCGGTCGAAATCGTTGATCGCGGCCTTGTTGACCAGGAGATTGTCGAACATCCAGTCGACGAGGAACCGGGACCGGCCGGTGATGAGCTGCTCCGGCAGTTGCGACACCTGGTTGAAGGCGAACCACCAGGGGTGGAACGGGGCACCCGGCGCCGGCAGCATGCGGAACTCGTAGTAGCTGCTGTTCGGGTGGTCCACGTCCAGCATGGCGATCTTGTTGATGACCGAGGGGTGGTTCGCCGCCATGCTGTAGGCGACCATCGACCCCATGTCGTGACCCACGACGTTCACCTTGGCGTAGCCCAACGCCCCGGCCAGCGCCGCGATGTCAGCCGCCATGGTCTTCTTGTCGTACCCGGACGCGGGCTTGCTGGAGTTGCCGGCGCCGCGCAGGTCGACGGCGATCACCCGGTACCGGGTGGCCAGCGCGGGCATCACCTTGTGGTACTCCCACCACGTCTGCGGCCAGCCGTGCAGCAGGATCAGGGGTTCCCCGCGCCCGCCGGCGACGTAGTGCAGCCGGATTCCGTTGACGTCCGCGTACCTGCTCGTGAACCCTCCGGGAAGGGAGGCTGCGAGGTCGGCGGCGGACGGAGCGGCGATCCGCGCACCGTCGGTGGACGGTGCGGCCTGCGCCGCGGTGCCGGTCGCCGCCGCGGCGACCGCGCCGGCCCCGAGCGCGATCAGCTTCCTTCTGTTCATGGAAGACACGCATGCTCCAGTTCTCTAGACGGTGCCAAGGATCTTTACCGACTTCGGTAAATGCAGGCTCGTGACAAGGCCACTCATGCCCGATGGTCGATGGGAAATGACCGATGAGACCAAATTTCCTGCGCCTGCGTCCGATGGTCGGGACTGCCATCAACGGGAATGCCGTCAACGGGACAGGCGACGATCTTAACCACATCCGTGGACGTGCTTCGAGTTGATCTCGTGATTCACCGAGTTGATGTTGCTCGGTTGCGGCCGGCCCACCGTTGGGTGCGCCAGGCATCGGCGCAGGTCAGTGCGTAAGTGGCCGCTACCCGGGTCGGCGTTTGTGGTCGAGGCGGGGCGGAGCTGCATTTTCCGCCGGCACCGCAGCGGACCATGCCCATTCCGTGCCACGTGGCGTCGGCGGGACCCCGTCAGGCGGAGGAGGGCTGACGGGGAAGCGTCGTGGCCGGCGTGGCGGTGTCGTAGCCGGCGGCCTGGAGGGTGCGCGGGGGTCGAGCGCGGAGGACGGCTCGTCCATGATGAGCACGTCGGCGTCGCGCAGGAACCCGCGGGCGGCGGTGATGCGCTGCCACTGCCCGCCGGAGAGGCCCTGCCCGATCCGGGACCGCAGCGCGTCGGTGTCCCAGTCGTCGCGCGACCGGTCGTCGTAGCGGATGGTGCCGGCGGTGGGCGTACGCAGAGTGGCGATCATGGTGGCGAGCGTGGACTTGCCGGAGCCGTTCCCCCCGACGAACGCCACCGAGCGCAGCTCGGGGGCGCGGGGAGCTCGGCGGACGCGTCGCCGTCCACCTGTCGGGCCTGCTCGCCACGCTCGCCCCCGAACCTGCGGGCCTTCCGCCTCGTCCGCGCGTGCGTCGCCGAGGCGTTCGACCTGGCCACCGCCCACCTGCGCGTCGGCGATCTCGAACAGGCCACCGGGTTGGCCGTCCGGGCGCTCGCTCCGGCCGCCGACTGCGGCGTCGAGTCGGCGCGTCGGCGCGCCCGACAGTTCCTCGACGCGGGGGGCCTCCGTTCACCGCCCCGGGCCGTGGCCCGTCGCGGAGCCGCTCGACGACCGGCGGCCGGTGGGCGGCGTGTCCCGGTCGCGCGCACGCCCACCGACCTGAGCGGCCGACGGGGGCGCCCTTCCCGTATGCAACAAACCTGCACGTCTTTGCTATTGCCTCGCCGGTAAGCGCTTTCTTAGCCTGTGTTTCATCGATGTTTCGATCCGGGCTGAGGGTGCGCACACGAAGCCACATGCGGTGTCGGGGCGGTGAGAGTCGTGCCCGCACCGTGTCTACTCCCGAGGAGTCCAACTGTGAGAACCGCAGTGCGACACAAGCTTCTTACCGGCGGGATCGCCGTGGTCGCCGCCGTGGCGGTCGTCGCGGCGATACCGGTGAGCCAGGCGTCGGGCGCATTCGGCGACCTCAATTTGACATCGATCAACGCCAATGCCACAAACCTCAGTCTCGGGGCCGGCGCGGACGGTTCCAGCAAGGCCGACGGCACCAGCTACGGCAACGCCATCGACGGCGACACGAGCACCTACTGGTCGCCGGCCGGCTCGACCGGCCGCATCTCGGTGAAGTGGGGTTCCGCCACCACGGTCGCCTCGATCAACATCCGGGAGGCGGCCGGCGCGGTGGGGGCGGTCGGCTCCTGGCGGGTGGTCAACAACGACACCGGCGCCACGCTGGCCAGCGGCACCGGGGCGGGCGTCATCACATTCGCGGCCACCTCGCTCCGCAAGATCAATTTCGAGATCACCAGCTCGACCGTCACCCCGAGGATCGCCGAGTTCGAGACGTACGCCTCGGGCGCGACCACGCCGCCGCCGACCACCGGGCCCACCACCCCGCCGCCCACCACCGGGCCGACCACGCCGCCACCGTCGAGCGGCACGCTGTACGTGGCGCCGACCGGCACCGACGGCGCGGCCGGCACGCAGGCGAACCCGACCACGCTCGCCTCGGCGATCACCCGGGTCGCCGCCGGCGGCACCATCTACCTGCGCGGCGGCACCTACCGTTACACGCAGACCGTCACCATCGGTCAGGGCAACAACGGCACGTCGAGCGCGCGTAAGAGCATCTTCGCCTACCCGGGCGAGACGCCGGTCCTCAACTTCTCGGCGCAGAGCGAGGACCCGGCGAACCGCGGGCTCCAGGTGGGCGGGTCGTACTGGCACATCCGCGGCATCGTCGTCGAGCGGGCCGGGGACAACGGCATCCTGCTCGCCGGCAACAACAACATCATCGAGCGCGTGGTGACCCGCTTCAACCGGGACTCCGGGCTCCAGCTCTCGCGGCTGGTCGCCAACGCGCCCCGCGACCAGTGGCCCGCGAACAACCTGGTGGTGAGCACCGAGTCGCACGACAACGCCGACTCCGACGGTGAGGACGCCGACGGCTTCGCCCCGAAGCTGACGGTCGGCGCCGGCAACGTCTTCCGCTACACCGTGTCCCACAACAACATCGACGACGGTTACGACCTCTACACCAAGAGCGACACCGGGCCCATCGGCCCGGTGACCATCGAGTCCTCCCTGGCGTACGGCAACGGCACGCTGAGCAACGGCGGCCAGGCCGGCAACGGCGACCGCAACGGCTTCAAGCTCGGCGGCGAGGACATCGGCGTTAACCACGTCGTGCGCGGCAACATCGCGTACGACAACGGCCAGCACGGGTTCACCTACAACCGCAACGTCGGCTCGATGACGGTGTCGAACAACGCCGGCATCGGCAACACCGAGCGCAACTTCAACTTCGACGGCGGCTCCTCGGTGTTCCGGAACAACACCTCGTGCGACGGTGGCGCGAACGACCGGATCGTCGGCAACTCCGACAGCTCGAACCAGTTCTTCTCCGGCAGCAACGGGTCCCGCTGCGCCCAGTACTCCGGTGCCCTCGGCTGGTCCTTCGCCTCCGACGGCCGCCTCGTGGTGACGTTCGGCGGCAAGGTGGTCACCCCGTAACGACCGGACGCCGGTGTCACCCGCGACGGTGACACCGGCGTCCGCCGGCCGCAGATCGGATACGCGTCGGCGCTCACGGCGCGCGGTCGTGCGGTGACGCGGTCGGTGGCGAGCCGAAGCGTAGCCGGTAGGCGGCGGCGAACCGGTGGGCGTCGGCCCACCCCCAGCGCCGGGCCGTCTCGGCGACGGTGCCGTCGTCGGCTGCATCCGTCCGGCGCAACTCCTGATCGGCGTGTTCGAGCCGGACCCATCGCAGGTAGGTGATCGGGGTGGTGTCGAGATGCCTGCGGAACGCCAACTGCACGGCGCGGATGGTCGTGTGGGCCGCGGCGGCGATGCCGGCGAGCGTGATGTCCCGGTCCGCGTTCTCCTCGATGAACGTGATCGCGCGACGCAGCATCCGGGGGTGGGCGTCGCGGCGGTCCGAGAACGTGGGATCGCTGAGCGTGTTGTTCGGGAAGACCGTCAGGGCGGTGGCAGCCAGCAGCCGGGCGATGCTCCCGGCAAGCAGCGGCTGCTCGGCCACCCCGAGGCCGACCGTCTCGCGGGCGTACCCGTACACGGTCTCCCACGTCTCGGCGGCGGCTGCGGAGACGGGCTGGTGGCTGGTGAACCGGACCGGCTCGGGGCGACGGCCGGGCGCGGTCTCCGCGACGCTCTCCAGCAGGACCGGGTCAAGGACCGTCGTGTGGAAGTCGGCCTTCGCGCAGTCGGCGGTGAAGCCACGCTCCGGCGACACGGGAATGAACGTGTCACCGCGGCCGTATGCGGTCTTCCCGCCGCCGGCCGGGTGGTAGGCGAGCCGGCCGGAGTCGATACGGCAGATGACCAGCCGACCGAGCGCCTCGGCCTGCACGTCGAAGTGGAGGCCGAAGGTGATCTGGTCGAGTCGCGCCGACGGAGTGATCGCGGTGGCCTCCAGCCGCAACCGTGGAGAAGAGTCGCGGACGTCGACGCGGATGTCCCCGCCATAGCTGTCACGGAGGACCTGCTCGACGAGGTCGACACCGATCGCCTCGAAGACCTGTTCCATGAATGCTCCTCGGACGCACCAGCACGCGGCGCCCAAAGACGACGGCGCGCCGTACCCACCCGTGGACAACCATCATTATGCGGCAGACGCAGACCTCCACTGAGCAGGCGATGTCCCGTCGGCGCGGCGGGCTGCCCGCTCCCGTGTCGCATCCATCCCCATGCTCCTCTCCGGTGGCGGACCGGGCGGACGGCCTCCCGGTCCGTCCCCGAAGTGAGGGCGCCGGGCTGTTGCGCGGGCGTATGCGTTTCCCGATACGCCCGCGAACGGTCTCGCGGGCCGGATAGCGGCCCTCGGGGACGACTTCCACAGGGATCGGCACGGCGTGTGTCCGACCGGTGCCTCGTGGTGACATGATCGCCGATGAGGTGCAGCGACGCGTCCCGGGATCCGGCACCGGCGAAAGGGGACTCATGGCGGGATCCGCGGCCGACCCTCCTCGGCGTACCCGGTTCGTGTCGTCGGAACCCGAGGAGGCGCGCGAGTTCATCAGCCGCCTCTACGGCTCGCACCTGCGGGTCGGGGGCGCGGTGAGCGGGCGCATGCGGGTCGGCTTCGACCGCCTGGAGTGCGGCGACGTCAACCTGAGCGCGGTCCGGGTCTCGGCGGACCTCGACTTCCGCATGGAGGGCGGCGAGCACATCCTCATCGGCACCGTCAGGGCCGGCCGGGTCGACTACGCGCGGGGCAGGGACAGTGCCCGCTACGGCCCGGGCGACACCTACCTCGGCAGCCTCCGGGAGGTGCGGTGGGACGCTCGGCTGTACGGGCCGGACCTCGACGTCGTCGGCCTGCCCGAATCCCTCCTGCACGAGGTCGCCGGCACCACGCCGGACCGGTCGGGCGTACCGTGGCGGCCACGCTCGTGGGAACCGCTTCCCGGATGTGCCGAGCAGTGGCGCCATGCCGCGCGCTACGTCAGGGAGCTGTTCGAACAGCCGCACGTCGGCGCCGAGCCGCTCATCCTCGGCGCCGCGATGCGCATGCTGGCCGCGACCGCGCTCGCCACCTTTCCCGGCGACGTGCCGCCAGGGCCGAGCGTCGCGGACCAGCACGACGCCCACCCGGCGACGCTGCGCCGCGCGATCGCGTTCATCGAGGCCAACCCGGACGTCGATCTCGGCGTGGCCGACATCGCCCGCGCCGCCGCCGTCACCGTCCGCGCGCTCCGGCTCGCCTTCCGCCGCCATCTCGACACCACCCCGCTGGCCTACCTGCGCCGGGTTCGTCTCGACAAGGCGCGGGAGGACCTGAGCAGGGCCACCGCCGGCGACGACCGGACCGTCGCGTCGGTCGCGAGTCGCTGGGGCTTCGCCGACCTCTCCCGCTTCGTCGAGCGTTACCGCGACGAGTACGGCGAGACGCCCGGCCAGACGCTGCGGCGTTGATCCACCGGACGCCGCGTGTTGACGCGGGCGGCGGACCGGGCCAGGCTGTGGGGGCGCTCCCAACGGCGAGCTTCGATTTCCTCAGGAAGGAAGAGCTCGTGCGTCCCACCACAGCACTGCTCCCGGTCGTGCTGGCCGCCACGCTCGGCGGCCTGGCCCTACCAGGGCCCGCCCAGGCCGCCGCCGGCCCGGCGCTGGCCGTCGACACCACCGCCGACCGGCACGCGATCAGCCCGTACGTCTACGGGATGAACTTCGCCGACGAGGCGCTCGCCCGGGAGCTGCGGCTACCGGTGCACCGGTACGGCGGCAACGCCACCACCCGCTACAACTTCCGCGCCGACACCACCAACCGGGCCGCGGACTGGTACTTCGAGAACATCCCGAACGACAACGCCGATCCGGACAGCCTGCCCGACGGCTCGGAGAGCGACCGGTTCGTGGCACGGAACAAGGCCACCGGCACCGACACGATCATGACGATGCCGATGATCGGCTGGATCGCCAGGGACCGGTCCCGGGCGTGCGGCTTCAGCGTGGCGAAGTACGGCCCGCAGGAGTCCACCGACCAGTGGGCGCCCGACTGCGGCAACGGCAAGAAGCCGGACGGCAGCCTGGTCACCGGCAACGACCCGGAGGACACCAGCGTCGCCGTCGGTCCGGAGTACGCCACCGACTTCGTCACCCACCTCAAGGAGCGGTTCGGCGCCGCCGGCAGCGGCGGGGTGCGGTTCTACAACCTGGACAACGAGCCGGACCTGTGGCACTCGACCCACCGCGACGTCCGCCCGGTCGGGCTCGGCTACGACGAGCTGCGCGACCGCACCTACGCGTACGGCGCGGCGATCAAGGCGGCCGACCCGGGGGCGAAGACGCTGGGCCCGGTCGGCTGGGGCCTGAACTCGATCTTCTACTCGGGGCTGGACCAGGACACCTGCTCCCGGACCGGCTGCTGGTCGAACCCGCCGGACAAGGCCGCGCACGGCGGCCAGGACCTCGGCCCGTGGTACCTGGACCGGATGCGGGAGTACGAGCAGCAGCACGGCACCCGCGTCCTCGACTACTTCGACGTGCACCTCTACCCGCAGCAGTCCGGCGTCAGCGGGTCCGGTGCCGGGGACGCCGCCACCCAGGCGCTGCGACTGCGCTCGACCCGCCAGCTCTGGGACCCGACGTACGTGGACGAGAGCTGGATCAACCAGCCGGTCCGGTTCATCCCGCGGATGCGCGAGCTGGTCGACAAGCACTACCCGGGCACGAAGATCGCGATGACCGAGTACAGCTGGGGCGGGTACGGCTCGCTCAACGGCGCGTTGGCCCAGGCGGACGTGCTCGGCATCTTCGGCCGGGAGGGGCTCGACCTGGCCAGTCTCTGGACCGCGCCGACCGCCGACCAGCCGGTGGCCGACGCGTTTCGGATCTACCGCAACTATGACGGCAAGGGCGGCGCGTTCGGCGAGACGTCCGTCCGGGCGACCAGCGCCGACCAGGGCAAACTGGCCGTGTACGCGGCCGAGCGCACCGCCGACAAGGCGCTGACCCTGGTCGTGGTCAACAAGACCGGTGACGACCTGACCAGCCCGGTGGCCCTGACCGGTGCCTCGTCCGGCAGCGCCGAGGTCTACCGCTACAGCGCGGCGAACCTCGCCGGCGTGGTCCGGGAGGCCGACCAGCCGGTGACCGCCGGCGGCTTCACCGCCACCTTCCCGGCCAACTCGATCACCCACCTGGTGCTGCCGCGCGGCACCACGCCCGGCGACACCCAGCCGCCGACCGCCCCGGGCAAGCCGGTCGCCGGCACGGTCACCGGCGACAGCGTGGCGCTGAGCTGGGCGCCGTCCACCGACAACGTTGGCGTCACCGGCTACGACGTACACCGGGTCGACACCGCCGGCACCGTGAAGGTGGGCAGCACCACGAGCACCGCGTACACCGTGACCGGGTTGACGGCGGACACCCCGTACACCTTCGTGGTGACCGCCCGGGACGCGGCGGGCAACGTCTCGGCGGCCTCGCCCGGCCTGACCGTGCGGACCGCGCCCACCACCCCGACCGGCGGCTGCACGGTCGGCTACGCGGCGAACAGTTGGCCGGGCGGCTTCACCGCCACCATCACCGTCAAGAACACCGGCGCCACCGCGATCGACGGCTGGAAGCTCGCCTTCGACTTCCCCACCACCGGCCAGAAGGTCGGCCAGGGCTGGTCGGCCACCTGGAAGCAGAGCGGAACGGGCGTCACCGCCGAGAACCTGGGCTGGAACGGCAGACTCGCCCCCGGCGCGTCCACCAGCATCGGCTTCAACGGCACCTGGAGCGGCACCAACCCGGCGCCGACCGCCTTCACGCTCAACGGTCAACGCTGCGGCTGACGGTCCGCGTCATTTCCCGAGCGGCGGCCGGGCCGGGGCATCGCGATGTCCCGGCCCGGCCGGTCAGTGCGGGACGGCGGCGACGATCGGCAGTCGGACGGTGAACGTGCTGCCCACGCCGAGCACACTCTCGACGGAGATGGTGCCGCCGTGCGCCTCGGCGAGCTTGCGGGCGATCGACAGGCCGAGCCCGCTCCCCCCGGTGCGGCGGGCCCGCGAGTCGTCGGCCCGCCAGAAACGCTCGAAGACCCGGGACAGGTCGGCGGGCGCGATGCCGGTCCCGGTGTCGGACACGACGATGCTCAACTGCTCCGCCCGCACCGTGCACCGCACGGTCACCGAGCCACCGGTGGCGGTGTGCCGGATCGCGTTGGCGACCACGTTGCCGACGAGCTGCCGCAGCCGGGCGCCGTCGACCGCCGTCTCACCGACGTCGGCCACGTCGAGGCCCAGCCGCACCCCGGCGGCGTCGGCCGCGCCCCGGTGCGCCTCGACGACCTGGTCCAGCAGGTCGGCCACGTCGTGCGGCTCGCGGTGCACGCGCAGCTCACCGGCGTCGGCGGCGGCCAGGTCCCGGAGGTCGTCGATGATGTGCTGGAGCAGCATCGCCTCGTCGAGCAGCAGGCTGAGCAGGTGCGCGTCGGGCTGGGCGAGACCGTCCTGGGCGGCCTCCAGCCAGCTCCGCATGGTGCTCAGCGGCGTCCGCAGCTCGTGCGCCACGTCGCTGACCATGGTCTTGCGCAGCGCCTCGGTCTGCTCCCGCCGGGCGGCGAGGTCGTTGAGCGCGGTGGCCAGCAACCCGATCTCGTCACGGGTGGTCACCGGCACCCGGGCCGGCGAGTCCATCGGCTGCCGGGCGGCGTCGGTCAGCGCCCGCAGCGGTCGTACCAGCCGACGCCCGACCAGCACGGTGACCAGCACGGTGGCCGCCAGCACCGTGCCGGTCACCTCGACGATGCGGATCACGTTCGACCGGGACAGGTTGAACACCGGCTCGGTGGTGCCCTGGGCCTCGTCGGTCACGAACAGCAGCGCCGGCGGTGCCGCGTACGCCCTCAGCTGGGCGACCGACGCCTCGTGCAGGCAGGAGTCGATCCGCTCGTCGAGCCCGGCGGAGCCGCTCGGGACCGCCGTGCGGTCCGGCCTGATCGCGACCCGGTCCGGCACTCCCGCCCGGCGCAGGCAGGACTTCGTCGCGTCCCGCAGCCGCGCGATCGGCCCGGCCTCGGTCGGCAGCGGGGCGGCCAGGTCGGCCGGCAGGCAGTAGCCGACGACGTCGCGCCCGTCCGTCCCGGTCACCTGGACCGACGCCCGTCCGGTCGGGCCGACCACGACCTTTCCGTCCAGGGCGGAGTTGCGGTGGATGCACGTGAGCCACCGCCCGGCCAACTGCCGGGTGACGCCGCTCTCCCGGCTGGTCAGCACGTACGGCCCGAGGACGCGCCGGTCGATCCGGGCGGTCCCGCCGGTCAGGCCCAGGTCCACCTGCAACGGGTCGACGGTCGCCGAGGGGCGGGCCGCCCGCAGCGACGGGCCGTCCGGTGCGGAGTCGGCGATCACCTGCCGGTCCGGCGTCATCAGCGTGATCCGGCGTTCGAGCGTGCCGGCCCGCTCGGCGAGCACGGCGGCCACGCCGGACCAGTCCCGGTGGGTGGCGGCGTAGCTCACCAGCGTGTCGTAGATGTTCTTGTCGTCGGCGAGCGAACGGCCCTGGGCCTGCTGGATCGCCTGGGTGGTCGACTGGACGGCCAGCCAGGTCGTGGCCAGGATCGCGCAGACCGCCACCAGCAGGGAGGTGGCCAGCAGCCGCACCACCAGGCTGCGGTGCGGCGGCACGCGTCTCACGGCGTCCCGGCGGTCAGCTTGTAGCCGACGCCGTACACGGTCAGGAGCTGCCGTGGCCGGCGCGGGTTCGCCTCGATCTTCCGGCGCAGGTTCATCACGTGCACGTCGATGGTGCGCCCGGTCGACTCCCGGTCGATGCCCCGGGTGTGCTCCAGCAGTTGGCCGCGGGTGAACACCCGGCCGGGCTGGCGGATCATCGCCGCCAGGATGGCGAACTCACCGGCGGTGCAGTCGACCGGGACACCGCCGGCGGTCACCGTGTGCCGGGGCTCGTCGACCGTGAGGCGGCCGACCCGGAGCACCGGTGAGTGCCGGGCCGTCGCGGGGACGCGGCGCAGCAGCGTCCGGACCCGGGCCACCAGTTCCCGGGGGCTGAACGGCTTGGTCATGTAGTCGTCGGCGCCGAGGTCGAGGCCGCGCAGCAGGTCGTCCTCACTCGACCGGGCGGTCAGCATCAGCATCAGCACGTCCGACTCCTGCCGGAGGATCCGGCAGATCTGCATCCCGTCCAGCCCCGGCAGCATCACGTCGAGCAGGAGCAGGTCGAACGTCTGCTGCCGGGCCGCCCGCAGTGCCGCCTCGCCGTCGTGCACGACCGTCGCCTCGTGACCCTCCGCGGTGAGGTAGCGGCGCAGCGCCTCGGCCTGCCGCCGATCGTCCTCCGCGAGCATCACCCGTGCGCACATGGTGGGGACTATAGGTGAGCCGCGGGGTCGCGAATCCGTGGAAAAGGTCATGCCCGGACCTGACAGGATCCTGATGATCCCGGGTCACGATCGGCGCCATGCCACTGACCCGAACGGTGCCGCCGGCGGACGCCGAAACCCAGGTCATCCCGCTCGTCGGCAGGGAACCGGCACCGCGCCGCCGCTACCTGACGAGGGCGGTGGTCCCCGCGGTCGTCGTCGCCGGACTGCTCGCCGCGGCCGTCGTCGTCTGGCCCGGCCGGGACACCGGCCCGGCGTCGACAGCGGACGAACCGGCAGGCGTACGGAGCGTCGCGGTGGTGAAGCAGGACATGTCGACGTCGCAGTCGCTGCCCGGCACGCTCGGCTTCGGCGCCGCCCGACTGCTCAAGGGCGGCCGGAGCGGCACCGTGACGTGGCTGCCCGCCCCGGGCGCGTCGGTGCGGCGCGGCCAGCAGCTCTACCGGGTCGACGACCGGCCCGTGCCGCTCTTCTACGGCGGGATGCCGCTGTTCCGCCCGCTGCGCGACCTCGGCACGGTCGGCCGGGACGTGCGGATCGTCGCCGACAACCTGCACGCCCTCGGCTACGACGTCGGTGACCGGCCGACGTCCGGCGCCCGGCCGGCCCGGTCGTCGTCCACGCCCGCCCCGGCGGCGCCGGTGGCCAGGGACGAGAGCGTGCTGACCGCCGCGTTGCGGGACGCGGTCAAGCGCTGGCAGCACGATCTGGGGGTGCCGGCGACCGGCACGGTCGAGGCCGGGGACGTGGTGGTGCTCGTCGGCGCGGTCCGGGTCGACTCCGTCGCCGCCCAGCCGGGCGACAGCGGGGACGCCCCGCTGCTGTCGGTCACCGGGACCTCGAAGGTCGTCACCGTGGAGGCGAACGTCGGCGACGCGGCCTCGATCGCGCCGGGCGACGCGGTCACCGTGCACCTGCCCGACGAGAGCACGATCGGCGGCCGGGTCACCGCGGTCGGCCAGGCGGTGAAGGCGGCGGAGGGCGATGCCGGCACCGGCGGCCCGCCCACCGTCACCGTGACGATCGCGGTGCGGGGTTCCGCCGCCACGGCCCGGATCAGCGTCGCCGACGTGCGGGTCGACTTCGCCGCCGAGATCCACGAAGGCGTCCTCGTCGTCCCGGTCGGCGCGTTGCTCGCGCTCAGCGAGGGCGGCTACGGCGTCCAGGTCTCCGGCGGGGATCTGGTCCCGGTCGAGACCGGGCTCTTCGCCCAGGGGCTCGTCGAGGTCAGGGGCGACGGTCTCCGCGCGGGGACCCCGGTGGTGACCACCTCGTGACCCCGGTGCTCTCGGCGCGCGACGTCGGCATGCGCTACCCCGGCGGCGTCGAGGCGTTGCGGGGGGTCTCGCTGGACATCACCGAGGGTGAACTGGTCGCCATCGTCGGGCCGTCCGGCTCCGGCAAGTCGACCCTGCTCAACCTCATGGGCACCCTGGACCGGCCCACCTCCGGCACGATCTCGATCGCCGGGCAGGACGTGGCCGGGCTCTCCGACCGCCGGCTCTCCGCCCTGCGTGGCCGCTGGCTCGGCTTCGTCTTCCAGCAGTTCCATCTCGCCGCCGGCCTCACCGCCGCCGAGAACGTGGCTACCGGCCTGCTCTACGCCGGGGTCCCGCGCCGCCGCCGTCGGCCGCTCGCGCTCGACGCACTCGACCGGGTCGGCCTGACCCACCGTGTCGACCACCGTCCGGCGCAGCTCTCCGGTGGCGAGCGCCAACGTGTCGCCATCGCCCGGGCGCTCGTCAACGGCCCCGCCCTCGTGCTGGCCGACGAACCCACCGGCGCACTGGACACCGACAACGGGCGTGCCGTGCTCCGCCTGCTGCGCCGGCTCAACGAGGAGGGCACCACCATCGCCGTCATCACGCACGACAACGAGATCGCCGCCGACCTTCCCCGCCGCGTCGAGCTGCGTGACGGCCGGCTGGTGCGCGACACGGCGGTGGTCCGATGATCCGCCGGGTCCGGATCTCCCCGCTCGACCTGCTCGACGTCGGGCTGCTCGGCATCCGTACCCGCCGGGCACGGGCCGCGTTCTCGGCGTTGGGCATCGCGATCGGCATCGCCACCACGGTGCTCGTCACCGGCGTACCGGCCTCCGGCCAGGCGGCGCTGCTGCGCGAGCTGTCCGCGCTCGGCACCGACCACCTCCAGGCGCGGGCGCAGTCCGACCCGGACTCGCCGGCGGAGTTCCCCGAGGAGTCCGTGGCGATGGTCGGGCGCATCGGGCCGGTCACCGTGGCGAGCGCGGTCGCGAACACCCACGCGCTCGTACGTCGCAACGACCGCACCGACGCCGGCGACGGTTCCGGCCTGACCGTGCTCGCCGCCCGCCCGGACCTGCTGCGGGCGGTCGACGGGAAGGTGCGCTCCGGGCGGTGGCTCGACGCGGTCACGGAACGGTTCCCGACCGTGGTGCTCGGCTCCGTCGCCGCCACCCGACTGGGCTTCGCGGACCTGCCCGCCACCGGCGGTCCCGGTCCGTCGGTGTTCATCGGCGACCGGTGGTTCACCGTCGTCGGCATCCTCGCCCGGACGCCGCTCTCGCCGGACCTCGACCGCTCGGTTCTGGTCGGCTGGGAGGCGGCCCGTGACCACCTGCGCTTCGACGGGCATCCCACGGTCATCTACCTGCGGTGCCGGGAGTCGGCTGTGGAGGCCGTCCGGGAGGTCCTGCCGGCCACCATCTCGCCGGTCCGACCCGGGCAGGTGGTGGTGACCCGCCCGTCGGACGCGCTCGCCGCGAAGCGGGCCACCGAGAGCAACTTCGCCACGCTGTTCCTCGGCCTGGCCGCGATCGCGTTGCTTGTCGGTGGGATCGGTGTGGCCAACACGATGGTGGTCTCGGTGCTGGAACGGCGTACCGAGATCGGCCTGCGCCGCGCGCTCGGCGCGCACCGTGGCCAGATCCGCGCCCAGTTCCTCACCGAGTCCGCCGCGTTGGCCGCGCTCGGCGGGGTCGCCGGGACGCTGATCGGCACGGTCGCGACCGCCGGTTACGCGACCTGGCAGGGCTGGCCGGTGGTGGTCTCGGTGCCGGCGACGCTCGCCGGGCTCGGTGGTGCCGTCGTGGTCGGTGTGCTCGCCGGTGTCTATCCGTCGATCCGGGCGTCCCGTCTCACGCCGACCGAGGCGCTCGCCTCGACCTGAGACGTGCCGGCGCATGCGGGAGGCGCCGCCCGGTGCGGGTGGCGCCTCCGGGCCGGGCGGCTACTTCCGCTTGGCGGCGACCTCACGCTCACACTCGGGCGAGAACCTCATGCCCTTCGAGATCGATTCCGCGTCGTTGTGCTCGCCGCCGAGCGACCAGCCCGGGCCGTCGGTGCTGACCTCGACGTACCGGACGCCCTTCTCCTTGAGGCAGGCGACGACGTCGCGGGCGAAGTCCTTCGCCTCCGGGTTGGCCGGGTCGAGTTCCCAGGGCGGCAGTGGCAGCAGGTTCCCGCAGGCCTTGCTCGCGGCGCCGATCGGGCCCGAGGTGACACCCTCGGCCCGGGTCCTCCTGATGTCGACGCCATGCTCGGTCATGCACTTCTCGTACGGCGCGTAGCGGGCCTGCGTGTCCTCGTCGGTGTCGTCGAGACGGGCGCGGGGCCGCTTGTCGGTCGGCGGCGCCGGGGTCGTGGCGGCGGGCGTGGCGGTGCGGAGCGTGGCCACGTCCGGCTTGCCGGCGTCGGCCCGGTCGTCTCCGGTGGCCGAGCACCCGCTGCCGCTGATCGTGACGGCCAGCACCAGCGCGGCCATCGAATGCTTCCTCATCGTGACGCCTTCCTGTCGGGGCCCGCGGCGCGGTGCCCACCAGCGAGGCTCAGGATCACCGCGGACTGTCAGGAAGCTGTTCGCGTCTCGTCACGGAGTCGCTGTCGCGACCGAATGATGCGTAAACGTCGATGTTAGCGCCATCATTACCGCGGCCGGGGTCGGCCGGAGTGTCGAGAGGCGGCGCGCACCTGCGTGGGAAGGCGCTCCGGCCACCGCCGATGGATGCTTCGAGGAAGTTACGACTTGACGAACGTTCTGTTATCGCCCACATTCGATGGTCAAGGACGAGGCTGGGGTTGACCGGGGCGGGTCCGCCTTGTCGGGACTGGCGTGCGCGACGCGTGGGCCACGTCTTGTTAGCGCTAACACCCTGGCGGCGTACGTCCGGGTTTCGGCCATCGAGGAGGATCATGTTCGGCTTTGGTAGGTCCCCATCCGTCGCCCCGCCGAGTCGACGGCGGCGATGGTTGCCGCGCGTCGTCGCGGCCGGTGTGACGGCCGTGCTGGCCGGCGTCGGCGCGGCGGCCGTGGTGTCGTCCCCCGCCGCCGCGGCAACGGTCGACACCAGCGCCTGGTACGTGCTGGTGAACCGCAACAGCGGCAAGGCCCTGGACGTCTACAACCTGGCCACGACCGACGGCGCGCGGATCGTGCAGTGGGCGCGCAACAACGGTAACCAGCAGCAGTGGCAGTTCGTGGACTCGGGCGGTGGCTACTACCGGCTGCGGTCCCGGCTGTCCGGCAAGGTGCTGGACGTCTACAACTTCTCCACCGCCAACTCCGCCAACATCGTGCAGTGGTCCGACGCCAACGGGACCAACCAGCAGTTCCGGCTCGCCGACTCCGACAGCGGCTACGTCCGGCTGATCAACCGGAACAGCAACAAGGCGGTGGAGGTGCAGGGAGCGTCGACCGCCGACGGCGGCAGCATCGTCCAGTACGACGACTGGAACGGCAGCAACCAGCAGTGGCAGCTCGCCCGCGTCGACGGCGGGGGCACCCCCACCACGCCGCCGCCGAGCGGCACCTGCAACCTCCCGTCGACGTACCGGTGGTCGTCGACCGGCGCGCTGGCGCAGCCGAAGTCCGGCTGGGCGTCGCTGAAGGACTTCACCGTCGCCCCTTACCAGGGCAAGCACCTGGTGTACGCGACCACGCACGACTTCGGCTCGTCGTGGGGCTCGATGAACTTCAGCCCGTTCACCAACTGGTCGGAGATGGCCACGGCCAGCCAGAACGGCATGTCGCAGGGCACCGTCGCGCCGACGCTGTTCTACTTCGCCCCGCGCAACATCTGGGTACTGACCTACCAGTGGGGCGGCACGGCGTTCTCCTACAAGACCTCCACCAACCCGACCAACCCCAACGGCTGGTCCTCGGCGCAGCCACTGTTCACCGGCAGCATCTCCGGCTCCGGCACCGGCCCGATCGACCAGACGATCATCGGTGACGACCAGAACATGTACCTCTTCTTCGCCGGCGACAACGGCAAGATCTACCGGGCGAGCATGCCGATCGGGAACTTCCCCGGCAACTTCGGCTCGAACTACACCACGATCATGAGCGACAGCACGAACAACCTGTTCGAGGCCGTCCAGGTCTACAAGCTCCAGGGCCAGACCCGCTACCTGATGATCGTCGAGGCCATCGGCGCGCAGGGCCGCTACTTCCGGTCCTTCACCGCGACCAGCCTGAACGGCTCGTGGACACCGAACGCGGCCACCGAGAGCAACCCGTTCGCCGGCAAGGCCAACAGCGGCGCCACCTGGACCAACGACATCAGCCACGGCGAACTGATCCGCACCACCGCCGACCAGACCTTCACCGTCGACCCCTGCAACCTGCAACTGCTCTACCAGGGTCGAGCCACCAACTCCGGCGGCGACTACGGCCTGCTGCCGTACCGCCCGGGTCTGCTGACCCTGCAACGCTGACCGGTTTCCGGCGGCTCGTCACGGGCCGGTCTCCCCACGCGGGAGGCCGGCCCTCGGCGTACCTCAGGCGGGGTAGGCGCGGGTCTCCGCGGCCTTCACCGCGGCCCACACGGACCGGCCGGGCACCAGATCGAGGTGGGCGGCGGCGGCCGGCGTGACGTCGGCGGCCACCGTGATCGGACCGTCCAGTTGCACGCGGAGGTTGTCGCCGTGGCGTTGCAGCCCGGCGATGACCGCGGCCCAGGCGTTGCGCGAGCTGCCGTCGGGTCGGCTCGGATGCAGGGCGACGGCCGACGGCGGGAACGCGACGAACGCGTCGCCGTGCAGCGGGTCGGCGACGGTGAGGGTGAGCCGGTCGCCGACCCGGACGGTCCGGCCGTCGGCGGTGCCACGGTAGAGGTTGAGGCCGACGAGCCGGGCGACGTAGTCGGTGCGGGGCCGCGCGGTGATGTCGGCGGCGTCGCCGTCCTGCACGACCCGACCGTCCTCGACGATGACGAGCCGGTCGGCCAGGACGAGCGCGTCGAGCGGATCGTGGGTGACCAGCAGCGTGGCACCGGGATGGTCGCCGAGGTGCCGGTGCAGTTCGGCGCGGGTGTCGAGCCGGGTCCGGGCGTCGAGCGCGGCGAGCGGCTCGTCGAGCAGCAGCAGCACCGGGTCGACGGCCAGCGCGCGGGCGAGCGCGACCCGTTGGGCCTGCCCGCCGGAGAGCTGCCGGGGCCTGCTGCGCGCCCGGTCACCCAGCCCGACCCGGTCGAGCCAGCCGGCGGCCCGACGCCGCGCGGTGCGCCGGTCCGCGCCGTGGCGTCGCGGCCCGAAAGCCACGTTGTCCAGCGCGCTCAGGTGCGGGAAGAGAAGGTGGTCCTGGAAGACCACGCCGATGGGGCGCCGCTCCGCAGGTGTCCAGAGGTTCCGGTCGGGCCGGTCGACGGGTTGCCCGGCGAGGGCCAGGTGACCGGCGCTCAGCGGTTGCAGGCCGGCGAGGGCGCGCAGGGCGGTGGTCTTGCCGGCGCCGTTCGGGCCGAGCAGGGCGACCACCTCGCCGGCGTCGATGCGCAGCGGCAGGTCCAGGCGGAAGGCGCCCCGGTCGACGACCAGGTGCGCGTCCACGACGGGGGCGGGGCTCATGCGCTGGTGATCCACTTGTCCCGGAGGCCGGCGAGGATCGCCACCGACACGGTCAGCAGCACCAGGCTGAGCACGACCGCGCCGTCCAGGTCCCCGCCCTCGATGGTCTGGTAGACCGCCAGCGGCATGGTCTGCGTGACGCCCGGGTAGTTGCCGGCGAACGTGATCGTGGCGCCGAACTCACCAAGCGCCCGCGCCCAGCCCAGCACCGCTCCGGCCGCCACGCCCGGTGCCACGAGCGGCAGCGTGACGTGCGTGAACGTGGTCCAGCGTCCGGCGCCGAGTGTGGCGGCGGCCTCCTCGTAGCGGGTGTCCGCCCCGCGCAGCGCACCCTCGACGGCGATCACCAGGAACGGCATCGCGACGAACGCCTCGGCGACCACCACACCGGTGGTGGTGAACGGCAGCGTGAAACCGAACGTGGCGTCCAGCCACCCGCCGAGCAGGCCCCGACGCCCGAACACCAGCAACAGCGCCACCCCGCCGACCACCGGCGGCAGCACCAGCGGGACCGTGACCAGCGCGCGGACCAACCGGCGGCCGGGAAACCGGGCCCGCGCCAGCAGCCAGGCCAGCGGTACGCCGAGCAGCAGGCACACCAGCGTGGCGACGGTGGCCGTCTGCACCGAGAGTCGGAGCGCGGTCAGCGCGCCGGGCTCGGTGAGTCGCTGCGGCAGGCTGGCCCACGGCGCGCGGACCACCAGCCCGGCCAGCGGCAGCACCAGGAACAGCAGGCCCACCAGGGCGGGCACCAGCAGGGCCGCCGGCACCCGTTGTGCCCGACGGCGGCGCGGCGGCCCGCCCCGGGCCGCGGTGGGTGCCTCGGTCGAGGTCACGGCGCCTGGAAGCCGGCACTGGTCAGGACTGCCGTGCCCCGGTCGGATCGCACGTAGGCGACGAAGGCCCGCGCGCCGGACCGGTTGGGCGCGTTCTTCAGCGCCACGATGGGGTAGTCGTTGACCGCGCCGGCGGATTCGGGGAACTCCACGCCGTCCACGTCGTCGGCGGCGGCCCTGGTGTCGGTGCGGTAGACCAGCGCGGCATCGACCTCGCCGAGCTTCACCTTCGACAGGGCGCCCTTGACGTCCTGCTCCAGCGTCACCGGCCGGAGTGGCACCCGCGCGGCGCTCAGGGCCCGGGTCGCCGCCGCGCCGCAGGGCACCTGCTCGGCGCAGAGCGCCACCTTGAGCCCGGGCCGGGTGAGGTCGGCCAGCGCGGCGATGCGCTTCGGGTTGCCCTTGGGCACCGCGATGACCAGTTGGTTGCGCGCGAACGTGGCCGGGGAGCCGTCGCCGTTGCCGGCATCGGTGACCGCCTGCATGTTCTTCGGCGCGGCGGAGGCAAAGACGTCCGCTGGCGCGCCCTGGTTGATCTGGTTGGCCAGCGCGGAACTGCCGGCGAAGTTGAACCGCACCGTCACGCCCGGGTTGGCCGTCTCGAAGTCCTCGCCGATCCGGGTGAACGACTCGGTCAGCGACGCCGCCGCGAACACCGTCACCGTTCCGGTCACGCCGGAACCGGAGGTCGAGCCGGCCGGCGAGGAGCCGGTGCCGCCACCGCAGCCGGCCAGCGTCAGCGCCGTCACCCCGGCCAGCGCGGCGCGCACCATACGTGCCCCCATCAGGCTCTCCTCCCCGTGTTTCACTCGGCCGCGCTCACGCGCCCGGCCGTGGCCGATGCGCCGGGGTGGACCGCTCCACCACCACCGTGGTCGACTTGATCACCGCGACCGCGACCGACCCGACCCGCAGGCCCAGCTCCTCGACCGCCTCCCGGCTCATCAACGAGACGATCCGGAACGGCCCGGCCTGGATGTCCACCTGGGCCATCACCGTGTCCTTGGTGACCGCGGTGACGATCCCCCGCAGGCGGTTGCGCGCCGAGGACTCCTCGGCCCGGCCGTCCGGCCCGCCCGCCTGCTCGCGGACGAAGCCGGCCAGTTCCACGCCGTCGATCACCCGGTGGCCCTGCTCGTCGCGGGACGCGGGCAGCCGGCCGGCATCCACCCAGCGGCGCACCGTGTCCGCGCTGACGCCGAGCAGTTCCGCCGCCTCCCCGATCCGGAACACCGTCACGCCGGCACCCTACCGCTAGGCACCTGCCGGGAGGAACCGCCTTTTACCCTCGCTTCTGCGGCGCTGGAAAACACAGGCCCTCGCAAAAGCCGCGCAGAGAATTTTTTTTTCCGTTCTGACTGCTTCCGGTGAGCCCCGGTGGAAAGGTCGGAAAGAGGAGCAGGTTCCGTGGAGTCGGAGAGGCCATGCAGATCGGTTACAAGCTGGCCAGCGAGGGATTCGGGCCGAAGGAACTCATCCGGCAGGCCGTCCGGGCCGAGGAGGTCGGGTTCGACCCCCTCCGCGCCCTCGGCTGACCTGCCTCCGAAAGATGTGGAGACCCACCGTGAAAGCTCTCGTGTACCGCGGTCCCCGTGACGTCGCCGTCGAGGACCGGCCCGACCCCACCATCCAGGCCCCCACCGACGCGGTCATCCGGATCACCACCACCAACATCTGCGGCTCCGACCTGCACATGTACGAGGGACGCACCTCGGTCGAGGCGGGCAAGATCCTCGGCCACGAGAACATGGGCGTGGTGGAGGCGGTCGGCGACGCGCTCACCCGGATCAAGGTCGGTGACCGCGTCTCCGTGCCGTTCAACATCGCCTGCGGCACCTGCCGCAACTGCCTGCACGGCTGGACCAGCTTCTGCCTGCGCACCAACCCGACCGAGGGAATCGACGGCGCGGCCTACGGCTACGCCAACATGGGCCCGTACGACGGCGGGCAGGCCCAGTTCCTGCGCGTGCCGTACGCGGACGTCAACCTGCTGCGCCTGCCGCCGGGCACCGAGCACGAGAACGACTTCACCATGCTGTCGGACATCTTCCCGACCGGCTGGCACGGCACCGAACTCGCCGGGCAGGCCCCCGGTGACACGGTCGCCGTGTTCGGCGCCGGCCCGGTCGGGCTGATGGCCGCGCACAGCGCGCTGATCAAGGGCGCGGACCGGGTGTTCGTGGTCGACAAGGAGGCGGACCGCCTGGCCATGGCCGAGAAGATCGGTGCCGTTCCGGTCAACTTCGGCGAGGGCGACCCGGTGCGGCAGATCATGGACGCCACCGACGGGGTGGGCGCCGACTGCGGCGTGGAGGCGGTCGGCTACCAGGCCCACGACCCGTCCGGCGAGGAGCACCCGGAGCTGGTGCTGGACAACCTGGTCGACGTGGTCCGCTCCACCGGTGGGATCGGCGTGGTCGGCGTCTACGTGCCGCAGGACCCCAACGGTCCGGACAAGCGGGCGCGGGAGGGCCGGATCGGCTGGCAGTACGGCACGTTCTTCACCAAGGGCCAGCGGATGGGCACCGGCCAGGCCCCGGTGATGCGCTACAACCGACAGCTCCGCGACCTGATCATCGCCGGCCGCGCCCGGCCGTCGTTCCTGGTCTCGCACGAGCTGCCGCTGGCCGAGGCGCCCGAGGCGTACGGGCACTTCGACCGGCGCGAGCAGGGCTGGACGAAGGTGCTGCTGCACCCCAACGACTGAGTACGCGTACGGATGGCAGCCCCGGCCGAGGCGGCCAGAATTCTCCCCATGCGAACGCGAACTCTGATCGCCCTGGCCGGGGTCGCCCTGAGCGGCCTGATGCTCACCGCCGGCTGCTCCTTCGAGGAGGCCATCTGCGCCGACGGCGAGTATCCGGCCATCGCGGTCGGCGGGCAGGGCGGCAGCGCCTGCTTCCCGGACGGACAGGAGCCGACCACGCCGTACGTGCGCTACCCGGAGGGCAAGGTCCCGCAGCACGTCGACGACGAGTGGGACGTCTACTGGCGCACCCACGGCATCGACGAGAAGGGCGCGATCATCGAGCGCTGACCGGGGTCACCCCGCCGTCCCACCGGACGACGGGGTGACCACTGCCGGCCGCGCTACGCCCGGACCGTGACCGGCGCGCTGGTGGCACGACCGTCGAGGTGGCCCGCCTTCACCGCGATCACGGTCACGGTCACGGCCTTGTCGCGCATCGCCGCCGTCAGGTTCAGCGTCCTGGCGGTGCCGCTCACCACCCCGCCCACGCGCCACTCGTAGCGGTACGAGTCGGCGGCCGGCGTCCAGGTGCCGACGCCGGCCTGCACGGTCTGGCCGACCCGGGGCGTACCGGTGATCGTCGGCTTGACGGTGGCCTGCGGCGCCGCGCCCTTGGCGACCGGCGCGGTGGCCGTCGACGTCGCCTGCCCCGGCGAGTAGCCGGACCTGGTCGCGGTGACCGTCACGGTCAGCCGCTTGCCCAGGCGGGACGCCGGGATCACGTACGTCGAACCGGTCGCTCCGCTGATCACGACGCCGTCGGCCGCCCACCGGTAGGTGTACGCCGTGGCGGTCGGAGTCCACTGCCCGGTCGAGGCGCGGACCGTCGACCCCACCGCCACCGTGCCGGTGATGGCCGGCGGCGTCACCGACCGGACGGCCTGCGATCCGGTGATCGAGAACGCGTCGGCGAGCGACACCGGGTCGCTCCAGTCGTCCGGCCGCACCGCGACGGACGCCTTGCCCACGGCCGCGGACGTCAGATCCACCTCGGCGGTCAGGGTCCGGTGGTCGGCGGAGACGCTCTGCACCGTCGCGGTCAGCGCCGTGCCACCGGCCGGGGTGACCGTGACCTGGTGCTCCGACCGGAGACCGGTGCCGGTGACGGTGATCGTGCGCACGCCGCCGGCCGCCACCGAGGTCGGCGACACCGACGTCACGGTCAGCGGGTCGGGTGCCACGTAGAACGAGTAGTAGGTCTGCAACGACTCGACGCCGGCCGCGGTCAGGCTCTTCACGTACAGCGTGTGGTAGCCCGAGTCCGGCGGCGTCCAGGTGATCGTCGCGGTGCCGTCCGCCGCCGCCGCGACGGTGCCCTCGGCGCCGGCGACCTGGTACGCGTACGTCACCGCGCCGGGCTGCCGGGGCTTGAACGTGAACGTGCCCGGCGCGATCCGGCCGGAGCCCGACGAGGGGAAGTCGGTGGAGACGACCACCGGGGAGTCGGTGACCGACCAGGTGGTGCTGCCCTCGCCGGTCCGGATGCCGGCCGCGTTCCGGGCGACCACCGTCACCCACGTGTATCCGCGCTTCGTGAGCGTGAAGCGGAACGTCGCCCTGCCGTCGGCGGCGGCCGGGACGACCTGCCGGGTGGTCGGGTCGTTGTTGAGGACCGCCTCGTACTCCACGGGATTCGCCATCTCGGTGCCGACCGTGAAGTTGGCCGTCGATCCCACCACCTCCCCGCCGGTCCGGGTCACCCACGGCTTGGCGTCCCACACCGAGATGGAGATGAACCTCGGGTCGGACAGGGTGCCGTCGCCGCTGCGGCTCTGCACCAGCAGTGCCTGCGTGTTCATGTTCTGGTTGGTGGCGGTCCAGGTCAGGTCCGCGGTGCCGTCCGCGCCGGCCGGCAGGACGGTCTTCTGGTCGGGCTCGTTCCCGTTGTAGTCGCGACGCCAGTACAGGTAGGACTCGACGTCGGGCATGCGCGGGGCCAGGTGGAACCGGAGCGACGACCCGATGATGGCGGCCCGGTCGACGTCGCCGGTGACCCGGGGCGCGTTGTCCACGACGAACGTGTAGGCCCGCTCCGGGTGCGTCGTGCCGTCACCGGTGACGCTCCGCACGTACAGCGTCTGCCGCCCGGTCCGGGTCGGGGCGATCATCGCGGTGGCCCTGCCGTCGGCGTCGGCCGCGATCGAGCCGGACGGGCCGTCGTCGTCGATGCGCCAGGCGAACGACTCGGTGCCCCGGACGTTGGCGGTGAACTCGAACGCGCCGGGCACGCCGACGCCGTAGTCCAGGTTGGTGCCCCAGTCCGGGTAGGCGGCGGAGAAGACGGAGGGCCGCGTCTCCCGGACCCAGAACTCGTAGACGTTCCGCTCCGACCAGTTCCCGGCGCGGTCGACGGCGTACACGACCACCGACTGGTGGCCCGCGTCCGATGGCGTCCAGGTGACGGTCGCCGGCCCGCCGAGGCTCGTCGCCGGGACGGTCGAGTCCTGCTCGCTCTCGCCCGAGAACCGGTACTGGTAGCTCACCGTGTCGGCGGAGGCCGAGGTGAAGGTGAAGCTGCCGGTGTCGCCGACCGCGCCGCCGGCGTTGTCCCAGTCCCCGGTCGGGTACTTCGCCGACGCGACGGCCGGCGCCGGCCCGCCGGTGCGGTCGAGGGTGAAGTGGCAGGTGTCGCTCCACGGTGACGTGACGTCACCGTCGAGGACGCGGACCCGCCAGGCGTACGTGACGCCGTCCAGCTGGCGCGCGGGGTCCTCGAGCTGCACGTAGACCCGGTTGTTCCGCTGGTCGACCGCGTCGCGCCACTGCTGCGGCTCGTCCGGCTTGGTGACGTCCCACACCTGGAAGTCGGCCTGCGGGTCGGGGCTCTGCGGAGTCGTGCTCCAGGAACCCTGGATCACGACGGCGTGCGCGTCGTTGAGCCGCTCCGGGCTCAGGTAGGGCCCCGGTGCCGTCGGGGCGCAGTCCTGCCCGGCGGTGGTGAGCGCGGTCGGCCCGCCGGCGTCGGCGGCGGCCGGGGCGGCGTGCCCGCCGACCACCGTGCCGCAGCCGACCGCAATGGTCATGGCAATGGTGAAAATACGCCGAAAAGCGCGCGCGTGGGCACGCATGACGGTCCTCCCCCGTGATGACTGCGGGCGACACGATGAGCACCCGCGAGGGAAGGATCGCACGGGCGGCCGGCATCGACGGAACCCGTTTCTCCGATCAGGACGGTCGGGTCGGCGTCGCCGGCCGATCGGTCAGCAACCGGGGCGCGGGGTCAGCGGCCGACGTCGCGGGCGAACTCCTCCACCGCGGTGCAGACCCGCCCGAGCGCCTCGGCGGAGCCGGCCAGCGGGCCGGGCACCATCAGCGAGTGGTCGGCGCCGGCCACCTCCACCACGTGCGGGCTGAGCCGGCGCGCCACCGCACCGTCCCAGCTCGCGTCACCGGTGCCGCCGGCCAGCAGGAACGGCGACGTGATGCGGCTCAACGGCTCGCGGACGGCCGGCTCGTGCAGCAGCGGGGTCAGCCAGACCGCCGGGATGCCCCGATCGGCGGCGAGCGGGGTGGCGAAACTGCCCAGCGACTTGCCGACCAGCAGGTCGACGCCGGAGTCGAGGACTCTCGTCCGGTCCCGAGCCACGCTAGCCGGTGTCCGCGCGCCGGGCGGCACTGTCGCTGAAGCGGTTATTGACGGGCCTTCCCGGAGACGCCGGCCCGTTAGGGTCCGACCATGAGCGTGCATCCCCGCATCGTCACCGACGACTTCCCGGCCACCCTCGCCTTCTACACCGCCCTGCTCGGCGAGCCGGAGAAGGTGGTCGACGAGTTCGAGTACGCCGGCTTCGACGCCGGTGGCGAAACCGTGCTCGCGCTGCTCGGCCGGCGGGCCGCCGAGGCGGTGCTCCCGGTCGGGCGGGGCGACGGCGGCGTGCTGGTCGTGGTGCCGGTGCCCGACGTGGACGCCACCGTCACCGCGCTGCCCGCCGGGACGGTCGTGGCCGAACCCGCCGACCGTTCCGGCTGGGGCGTCCGCTCCGCCTACCTGCGCGACCCCGAGGGCAACCTGGTCGAGGTGCAGTCCTGGCCGGCCCGCTGACCCGGCCCGCTCACAGCCGCTCCGGGGTGCGGATGCCGAGCAGGTACAACCCCTGCCCCAGCACCCGCGCTGTCAGGTCGCACAGCGCCAGCCGGCTCTCCCGCACCGGCCCGTCGGCCCGCAGCACCGGGCACCGCTCGTAGAACGCGCTGAACGCCACCGCCACCCGGTGCAGGTGCCCGGCGAGCTGGTGGAACTCCAGGCTGCCGGCCACCGCGTCGACCACCGCCGGAAAACCGACCAGCTCGAACGCGAGCGCCCGCTCCGCCGGCTCGACCGGCGCGACGTCCGCGCCGGGCGGCGCCGCCACGCCGGCGCGCCGGAAGATCGACCGGATCCGGGAGTACGCGTACTGGAGGTAGGGCGCGGTGTTGCCGTCCAGCGACAGCATCCGCTCCCAGTCCAGCACGTAGTCCTTGCGCCGGTCACCGGCCAGGTCGGCGTACTTGATCGCGCCGATGCCGACCGCGCGTCCCACCTCGGCCGCCTCCGCGTCTCCCAGCTCCGGGTTGCGCTCCCGCGCCAACGCGGTCGCGCGCTCCACCGCCTCGTTCAGCAGGCCGACCAGCTTCACCGAGCCACCGGCCCGGCTGCGCAGCATCCGCCCGTCCGGCCCGAGGATCGACCCGAAACCGACGTGCTCGGCGCGGGCCGGCGGGGCCAGCCAGCCGGCCTGCGCGGCGGCCGCGAAGACCATCTCGAAGTGCCGCCGCTGCGGCAGCCCGACCACGTAGAGCAGCCGGGTCGCGCCCAGCGTGCCGGTCCGGTGCCGCAGCGCGGCCAGGTCGGTCGCCGGATAGCCGTACCCGCCGTCGGACTTGCGCACGATCAACGGCAGCGGCTCGCCGTCCCGCCCCACCGAACCCGGCGGGAACACGCAGTCCGCGCCGTCGCTGCGCCGCAGCAACCCGAGCCGGTCCAACTCGTCGACGGTCGGCGCGAGCAGGTCGTGATAGCTGCTCTCGCCCCGGAAGTCGGCTTCGGACAACGTCACGTCGAGCAGCTCGTACACGGTCAGGAAGTAGCTCTCGGACTGCGTCACCAGCAGCCGCCACAGCCGCAGCGTCGCCGGGTCCCCGCCCTGCAACGCCACCACCCGCAGCCGGGACCGGTCCCGGAACGCCGCGTCCGCGTCGAACTTCTCCCGCGCGGCCTTGTAGAACGCGTCCAGGTCACCCATCGACAGCTCCCGCGCCGCGCCGGCCTCGCCCAGGTCGACCAGGTGCTCGATCAACATGCCGAACGGCGTCCCCCAGTCGCCGAGGTGGTTGGCCCGTAGCACCCGGTGCCCCAACCACTCCAGCAACCGGGCCGCCGCGTCCCCGATCACTGTCGAACGCAGGTGGCCGACGTGCATCTCCTTGGCCACGTTCGGCCCCGAGTAGTCGACCACCACGGTCTCCGGCCCGGCGACCACCGGCACCCCGAGCCGCGGGTCGGCGGCCAGCGCGGAGACCAGCGCGCCGAGCGCCCGGTCGGCCACCGTCAGGTTGAGGAAGCCCGGCCCGGACACCTCGACCGACGCACACAGGTCGGCCAGCTCCGCGCGCTCCCGTACCTCCTCGGCGATCGCCCGCGGCGGCCGGCCGAGCCGCCGGGCCAGCGCGAGCGCCGCGTCGGACTGGAAGTCCGCATGATGCGAGCGCCGCACGACCGGGTCCACCGGCCCGCCGGCCACCGCCGCGAACGCCGGCGCCAGCCGGTCGGTCAACAACTTCTCAAGATCCATGGGTACGCCGATCTCGCTCGATCCGCCGCGCGGATCACCGGACGGGAAGGCGGCGGAGCGAGGACGATCGACGACGACCGGCGGCTCGATCCGCCGGTCGCAGGAGAAAAGGCTCAGCGCAGGCGGTCGCGGGACCGCCGGCGTCGCAGCGCGCCGAGCCGGACGTCGGGGGACGCCGTCGGGTACGCCTGCGAACTGCTCATGCCCGCAGCGTAACCGGCCGGCCCGGGGTCGGCGCAATCGCTTACCCGGACCGGCCGTCGGCGTACCCGGTCGTCAGGCCGGTGTGGCGGCGGCCCCGCGGTAGCGCTCAGCCCTGCCGGTAGCTCTCGGAGTAGTAGGTGCCGACCCGCTCCCGGTAGTCGGCGCGCGCGAAGTCGTCCGGGTCGAACGCCGGAGAATCCTTGACCTGCTCCCGGGTCCGGTCCACGTGCACGACCCGGTCCAGGTGGTCGACCCGGGCCACGGTGCCGGCCGGCAGCAGCACCTTCTTCCCGAAGATCCAGGGCCCGGTGTCCACCACCAGGTAGCGGGCGTCGGCCTCCTCGTTCGCCTTGTCGATCGTGCCGATGCGCCCGTCGGTCGCCTCCACCCGATAACGGGTCAGGTCGATCGGGGTGCCCGGGCCGGGCGCGTCGACGCCCTCGTCCGACCCCTCGGAGCGCTGCCGCGGCACGTCGCCCGGGCGGGTCTGGTCGTAGCCCCCGGCGAGCGCGGACGGATCGCGCCAGGCCCACGGACTGAACGGCTTCATGCTGGCACCTCCGCGGTGTCGTCTCGGCACCGGGAACAGTGCCCTGGCGGCGGCCGGTGAAACCCGGGCGCCGCGCCGGCACCGGGCGGGCCGCATCGCCGGTCTCGGCGGTCGGGCCGCTGGCATACTGGCCGACCATGGTTCTGTCGCGTGGTTGGTCGTTGTTCCTGGTCGGGGTCGGGGTGTGGACCTGGGTGATCTGGCCGAGGTTCGCGGTCGCGATCTGGAACGACCCGCGGGCCTGGTCCGCCGGCACCGTCGGGGCGGGCGATCCGACCGGCTTCCTCTGGGTGCACGCGTTGCTCATCGCCGCGTCGCTGGCGATCGGAACGACGGCCGGCGTCCTCGGCGTACGCGGCTGGTTGGCGACCCGCCGCCGGTGAGGTGGCGCGTTGAGCGCGCTGAACTGGGCAGATAGCTCGTTGGTGATGATGTGACGCGGGACGCTACCCCCGGATTTGACGATCAAACCCGCAGACGCGTAACTTTCTCTCTGCCAGCGCGGAACGGGGCAAACGGGATGAAAGCCCGACGCACCGATCCACGCAGGCACCGGGTCCGAACGGGGTCTCACCACCCCGCGAGGACGCGGTCCGGGAGGGGCTCGCCGGAACGCCGCAGGGCGGATTTGGCGGAGCGGAACCGACCGGGTAAGGTTGTCGACCGGCAGGGAACCGGGCGAGCTTGCGGGAAACCGCAGCGGCCGGCCTGCCAAATCCGATGATCAAGTGCAGCGGTCACCGCTGCGCGGGTTCACCGGGCGCCAACCCGTACGAAGCACGACAGACCGGGACACACGGTTTGACACGGCGGAGACGGTGAGGTAACGTAGTAAAAGTGCCCGGCGCGAGAGCGGCGGGGATGTGAACGAAATGCCCCGGGTCGGGGGCCTCCTGGTGGGGGTTTCCGGTGTGGTGTGTGGTTGTTCTTTGAGAACTCAACAGGGTGCTTGATAAGCCAGTGCCAATTGTTTTATACCCCGGACTGGTCAGGCTTTGGTCTGTCTGGTTGGGATTCCTTTGGCAACACTTTTGTTGCCAGGACATTGTGTCCGACAAAGTTTTTGTTGGAGAGTTTGATCCTGGCTCAGGACGAACGCTGGCGGCGTGCTTAACACATGCAAGTCGAGCGGAAAGGCCCTTCGGGGTACTCGAGCGGCGAACGGGTGAGTAACACGTGAGCAACCTGCCCTAGGCTTTGGGATAACCCTCGGAAACGGGGGCTAATACCGAATATGACCTCGCATCGCATGGTGTGTGGTGGAAAGTTTTTCGGCCTGGGATGGGCTCGCGGCCTATCAGCTTGTTGGTGGGGTGATGGCCTACCAAGGCGACGACGGGTAGCCGGCCTGAGAGGGCGACCGGCCACACTGGGACTGAGACACGGCCCAGACTCCTACGGGAGGCAGCAGTGGGGAATATTGCACAATGGGCGGAAGCCTGATGCAGCGACGCCGCGTGAGGGATGACGGCCTTCGGGTTGTAAACCTCTTTCAGCAGGGACGAAGCGTAAGTGACGGTACCTGCAGAAGAAGCGCCGGCCAACTACGTGCCAGCAGCCGCGGTAAGACGTAGGGCGCGAGCGTTGTCCGGATTTATTGGGCGTAAAGAGCTCGTAGGCGGCTTGTCGCGTCGACCGTGAAAACCTGGGGCTCAACCCCAGGCCTGCGGTCGATACGGGCAGGCTAGAGTTCGGTAGGGGAGACTGGAATTCCTGGTGTAGCGGTGAAATGCGCAGATATCAGGAGGAACACCGGTGGCGAAGGCGGGTCTCTGGGCCGATACTGACGCTGAGGAGCGAAAGCGTGGGGAGCGAACAGGATTAGATACCCTGGTAGTCCACGCTGTAAACGTTGGGCGCTAGGTGTGGGGGGCCTCTCCGGTTCCCTGTGCCGCAGCTAACGCATTAAGCGCCCCGCCTGGGGAGTACGGCCGCAAGGCTAAAACTCAAAGGAATTGACGGGGGCCCGCACAAGCGGCGGAGCATGCGGATTAATTCGATGCAACGCGAAGAACCTTACCTGGGTTTGACATGGCCGCAAAACCTCCAGAGATGGGGGGTCCTTCGGGGGCGGTCACAGGTGGTGCATGGCTGTCGTCAGCTCGTGTCGTGAGATGTTGGGTTAAGTCCCGCAACGAGCGCAACCCTCGTTCGATGTTGCCAGCGCGTTATGGCGGGGACTCATCGAAGACTGCCGGGGTCAACTCGGAGGAAGGTGGGGATGACGTCAAGTCATCATGCCCCTTATGTCCAGGGCTTCACGCATGCTACAATGGCCGGTACAATGGGCTGCGATACCGTGAGGTGGAGCGAATCCCAAAAAGCCGGTCTCAGTTCGGATCGGGGTCTGCAACTCGACCCCGTGAAGTCGGAGTCGCTAGTAATCGCAGATCAGCAACGCTGCGGTGAATACGTTCCCGGGCCTTGTACACACCGCCCGTCACGTCACGAAAGTCGGCAACACCCGAAGCCGGTGGCCCAACCCTTGTGGAGGGAGCCGTCGAAGGTGGGGCTGGCGATTGGGACGAAGTCGTAACAAGGTAGCCGTACCGGAAGGTGCGGCTGGATCACCTCCTTTCTAAGGAGCACCATCCAGTGAAAGCTGGTATGGAGCCCGCGACCTGCGAATGTCGGGTCGGGGTGCTCAGATGGCGGAGACACTGGTGAGTTTTTCCTCGGCAACGGCCGGGATCCTTCTAGTACAGCTGCTCTTCGGGGTGGTGGGAACGGAGTCCTGGTGCGGCTGGGGGGAGGCGGAGAGCACCCTGTTGGGTCCTGAAGGAACAACTACGGTTGTTGTTTCAGAGCCTTGATGGTGGGCGGGAGCCTGCCGGGGCGCCAGGCATGGCCTGGTCTCGCATACCGCCGGCGGTTGTCGGGTTTGGTGTGGGGCTGTGGGTTGTGGGTTGGTTGTTTGTTGAGAATTGCACAGTGGACGCGAGCATCTTTGTGGTCAAGTTGTCAAGGGCGAACGGTGGATGCCTTGGCACCAGGAGCCGATGAAGGACGTGGGAGGCCGCGATAGGCCTGGGGGAGCTGTCAACCAAGCTGTGATCCCAGGGTGTCCGAATGGGGAAACCCGGCATCAGTCATGTGATGTCACCCGCACCTGAACACATAGGGTGTGTGGGGGGAACGCGGGGAAGTGAAACATCTCAGTACCCGTAGGAAGAGAAAACAAACAGTGATTCCGTGAGTAGTGGCGAGCGAAAGCGGATTGAGGCTAAACCGGATGCGTGTGATACCTGTCAGGGGTTGCGTGTTCGGGGTTGTGGGACCCTGCGAAACGAGCTGACACTCGTTTGAGGAGTTACAAAGCCAGTGGTTAGTCGAACAGTCTGGAATGGCTGACCGTAGACGGTGATAGTCCGGTAGGTGAAAGCTGCTGGTCTTCTGTGGGTGTTCCCGAGTAGCGGCGGACTCCTGAAATCTGCCGTGAATCTGCCAGGACCACCTGGTAAGCCTAAATACTTCCTGGTGACCGATAGCGGACAAGTACCGTGAGGGAATGGTGAAAAGTACCCCGGGAGGGGAGTGAAATAGTACCTGAAACCGTTCGCCTACAATCCGTCGGAGCCTTACGGGGTGACGGCGTGCCTTTTGAAGAATGAGCCTGCGAGTTAGTGGCATGTGGCGAGGTTAACCCGTGTGGGGGAGCCGTAGCGAAAGCGAGTCTGAATAGGGCGTTTTTAGTCGCATGCTCTAGACCCGAAGCGGAGTGATCTAGCCATGGGCAGGCTGAAGCGCGGGTAAGACCGCGTGGAGGGCCGAACCCACCAACGTTGAAAAGTTGGGGGATGACCTGTGGTTAGGGGTGAAAGGCCAATCAAACTCCGTGATAGCTGGTTCTCCCCGAAATGCATTTAGGTGCAGCGTCGCGTGTTTCTTGCCGGAGGTAGAGCACTGGATGGTCTAGGGGGCCCACAAGCTTACCGAAATCAGCCAAACTCCGAATGCCGGTAAGTGAGAGCGCGGCAGTGAGACTGCGGGGGATAAGCTTCGTAGTCGAGAGGGAAACAGCCCAGATCACCAGCTAAGGCCCCTAAGCGTGTGCTAAGTGGAAAAGGATGTGGGGTCGCATAGACAACCAGGAGGTTGGCTTAGAAGCAGCCACCCTTTAAAGAGTGCGTAATAGCTCACTGGTCAAGTGGTTCCGCGCCGACAATGTAGCGGGGCTCAAGCACACCGCCGAAGCTGTGGCATTCACATTTCAACTTCGCGGCGCCTTGATGTGTCGTGCAGGTGTGTGGATGGGTAGGGGAGCGTCGTGCCGGGGGTGAAGCGACGGGGTGACCCAGTCGTGGACGCGGCACGAGTGAGAATGCAGGCATGAGTAGCGAAAGAAGGGTGAGAAACCCTTCCGCCGGATGACCAAGGGTTCCAGGGCCAGGCTAATCCGCCCTGGGTGAGTCGGGACCTAAGGCGAGGCCGAGAGGCGTAGTCGATGGACAACGGGTTGATATTCCCGTACCCGCGAAAGAGCGTCCCTGATGAACCTCGTTGTGCTAACCACCCGAGCTCCGGGCGGTCTTCGGACCAAACGGGGGGAGCGTGGGAACCTGGCGGGTAGTAGTCAAGCGATGGGGTGACGCAGGAAGGTAGCTGATCCCGGCCGGTGGTTGTGCCGGGGTAAGCGTGTAGGCCGTGCCATAGGCAAATCCGTGGCGCATGTAGGCTGAGACGTGATGCCGAGCCGATTCAGGTGAAGTCAGTGATCCTATGCTGCCGAGAAAAGCCTCTAGCGAGTTCTTAGCGGCCCGTACCCCAAACCGACACAGGTGGTCAGGTAGAGAATACCGAGGCGATCGGGCGAACTGTGGTTAAGGAACTCGGCAAATTGCCCCCGTAACTTAGGGAGAAGGGGGGCCGGAGACGTGAAGCCCCGCGCGGGTGGAGCGTTGTATGGCCGCAGAGAGCAGGGGGAAGCGACTGTTTACTAAAAACACAGGTCCATGCGAAGAAGTAATTCGATGTATATGGACTGACGCCTGCCCGGTGCTGGAACGTTAAGGGGACCTGTTAGCTCTTCGGGGCGAAGCGGAGAACTTAAGCGCCAGTAAACGGCGGTGGTAACTATAACCATCCTAAGGTAGCGAAATTCCTTGTCGGGTAAGTTCCGACCTGCACGAATGGCGTAACGACTTCCCCACTGTCTCAACCACAGGCCCGGCGAAATTGCATTACGAGTAAAGATGCTCGTTACGCGCGGCAGGACGGAAAGACCCCGGGACCTTTACTATAGCTTGACATTGGTATCTGAATTAGCTTGTGTAGGATAGGTGGGAGCCGGTGAAGTCCATACGCCAGTATGGGTGGAGGCAATCTTGAAATACCACTCTGGTTGATTTGGGTATCTAACTTCGGACCGTTATCCGGTTCAGGGACAGTGTCTGGTGGGTAGTTTAACTGGGGCGGTTGCCTCCTAAAGGGTAACGGAGGCGCCCAAAGGTTCCCTCAGCCTGGTTGGCAATCAGGTGTTGAGTGCAAGTGCACAAGGGAGCTTGACTGTGAGACTGACAGGTCGAGCAGGGACGAAAGTCGGGACTAGTGATCCGGCACTGGCATGTGGAAGCGGTGTCGCTCAACGGATAAAAGGTACCCCGGGGATAACAGGCTGATCTTCCCCAAGAGTCCATATCGACGGGATGGTTTGGCACCTCGATGTCGGCTCGTCGCATCCTGGGGCTGTAGCAGGTCCCAAGGGTTGGGCTGTTCGCCCATTAAAGCGGTACGCGAGCTGGGTTTAGAACGTCGTGAGACAGTTCGGTCCCTATCCGCCGTGCGCGTAGGATACTTGAGAAGGGCTGTCCCTAGTACGAGAGGACCGGGACGGACGAACCTCTGGTGTGCCAGTTGTCCCGCCAGGGGCACGGCTGGTTAGCTACGTTCGGAAGGGATAACCGCTGAAAGCATCTAAGCGGGAAGCTCGCTTCAAGATGAGGTATCCCACCCACTTTGTGGGGTAAGGCCCCCAGCTAGACGACTGGGTTGATAGGCCGGAAATGTAAGCCCGGTAACGGGTTCAGTTGACCGGTACTAATAGGCCGAGGACTTGACTACTAAGCTGCTACGCGTCCACTGTGCAACTCTGAACAAACACCGAACCCCTTGTGTGGGTTGTTGGTTGATATGTTCATAGAGTTACGGCGGTCATGGCGGAGGGGAAACGCCCGGTTACATTCCGAACCCGGAAGCTAAGCCCTCCAGCGCCGATGGTACTGCACTCGGGAGGGTGTGGGAGAGTAGGACACCGCCGGACAATCTTCCAGTTCAGGGCCACCCTTCGGGGTGGCCCTGAACTGCGTTCCGGCCGGAACCGGCGGAACCTCCACGGCCGACCCGTCGTGTCTCGTACCGTCGAGCCGGGACCGCTGCGCGCGTCCCCCGCCGGACGGGCGGATTCGTCAAACGTGACGTGACGAACGGCGTGTTCGGGATCGGTACGGGCCGACCGGGGTACAGGAGTGGTCATGGAGATCGGAATCATCGGGTCGGGGCACATCGGGGGCACCCTCACCCGTCGTCTGAGTTCACTCGGCCACGACGTCGCGGTAACCAACTCCCGCGGCCCGCAGAGCCTGACCGACCTCGCCGCCGAGACCGGCGCCCGGGCCGTGAGCCTGGAGGAGGCGGTCCAGGGCGCGGAACTCGTGGTCGTCGCGATCCCGCTGAAGGCGGTGCCGCAACTGCCGGCGTCGCTCTTCGACGGCAAGCTGGTCGTGGACGCGAACAACTACTACCCCCAGCGCGACGGCGACGTGGCCGAGCTGCTGGACCGTAGTCTCAGCTCCAGCCGGTGGACCGCCGACCACCTCAAGGGCGCCCGGGTGGTCAAGGCCTTCAACAACATCCAGGCGGCGCACCTGATGGACGCGGGCAAGCCGGCGGGCACGCCGGGCCGGATCGGTCTGCCGGTCGCCGCCGACGACGAGGACGCCAAGCGGGTCGTCATGGGGATCGTGGCGGAGCTGGGCTTCGACCCGGTCGACGCGGGCACGCTCGACGAGAGCTGGCGGCAGCAGCCGGACACGCCGGTGTACGGCACCGACCGGGACGCGGAAGGCGTACGGGAGGGTCTGGCCGCGGCGCGGCCCTGATCGCACCGAGCACGAAGAAGGCCCCGCTGAGCGGGGCCTTCTTGGCGTCCGGGGTCAGGCCCCCGGCTCGGGGGCGCAGATGAAGCGCGGTTCGGCGTCGTACCGCCAGCTGAACTTCTCCCGCTTGACGACCTTGCCGTCCTTCTTGATCACCCGGAACGCGTCCTGGGCGAATCCCACCCCACCGGCGGCGGAGATGCAGTCGGGACCCGGCTTGAGGTAGACCGTCTTCGGCTGGGTGACGTTCCGGCGCGGGCCGTACTCGGTCTTCACGCTGTCGTAGATCTTCGTGCTCCAGATCGACACGGTGATCGAGCTGCCCGTGTACGAGGTGTCGATGAGCACGCCGTGCGGCGTGTTGTTGCGGAACTTGAAGTCGAGTTGCGGCCAGTAGATGGTCGACTCGATGACGGCCGGGTAGCGGCTGAAGTAGAACGAGTGCGGCTTGTGCTCGACGTCCTCCAGCCCGGCGTAGTAGCTCGCGTTGAACAGCGTGGTCGTGAACTGCGAGACACCGCCGCCCACGCCCGGCACCAGCTTGCCGTTCACGATCGTCGGCGCGTCCTGGTAGCCCTGGTCGTAGCCGCGTTCGCCGGTGTGCGCGTTGAGCGAGAAGGTCTCCCCCGGCTTGACGATCGTGCCGTCCACGTCCTTGGCCGCCTGGACGATGTTCTGGCTGCGCGGGGAGGAGAGTCCGCCGGTGAAACGGGTGGTGAAGGTGGAGACCCGTTCCTTGATGCCCAGCTCGGCCAGCTTGGCCTCGGTCAGCTCCGGCGTGGCCGGCTTCAGCGCGGCGGTCACCGCCCGGTCGGTCGGCTTCGGCAGCACCGCGAGCAACGCGGGCCCGAGCACGGCGGCGTCGACCTGGCGGCCGGCCCGGCTCGGTACCACCTTCGGCTTGCCGCCACTGATGGTCAGCCCGGCGTCGCGGGGTTCCACCTCCAGCGTCGCCAGCTTGCCGCCGAGCGCGGCGCGCAGTCGCTTGACGTCGACCCGGGGAGTGATCTTTCCGGCGTCGTCGGTCGGGAAGCGCAGTGACCTGGCGATGGCGGCGGGCGGGATGGTGACCGAGCCGCCGTCGGTGGTGAGCGTGACCGGCGCGGCGACGGCGGGCCGGGCCAGCTCGGTGACGAGCCGGTCGACCTCCTCCCGGGTGGTCGCCGGCCACTGCTCCACCAGGGGCACGGTGACCGGTCGGGCGGCCAGCCACGCCGAGGTGACCGCCGACGTCGCGGCGGTCGTGTCGACGGTCAGCGCCGGCTTCGGGTAGACCGGCTTCGGGGTGGTGCCGGTCCAGATGATGGTCGGCATGGTCATCTCGCGGCCCTGGTCGCCCGCCGCCTTGCGCAGGGCGGCCGCCAGCCGGTCGGCGTCGACCGTGACCACCGGCTCGACCGCGCGGGAGCCGACCAGTCGGCTGACCGCGTGCGCGTCGGCGGCGGCGGCCGCCGCCACGGTGGCGTCCACGTCGACGGTGAGCCCGACGTCGGCCGGCTTCAGCTCGACCTTCTTCTCGCCCACGGTCACGGTGAGCGGGGCGTTCAGCGCGTCGGCGCGGCGTTCCAGCTCGGTGCGCAGCGCGCGGGCCGCCTCGGCCCGGCTCCGGCCGCCCAGCTCGGTGCCGAGCACCGTGGTGCCGCGGGGCACGTCACCGGCGTACGCGTAGGCGCCGACGCCGACGCCACCGGCGAGCACGGCGGCGGTGATCCCGCCGGCCAGCAGCAGCCGGGCGCGTCGGGAGCGCGGCGGCTTCCCCGGGTCGTCGGTGGGCGGTGCGGCGACCGGCTCCAGCTCGACCCCGGGCCAGCTCACCGCCGCCACCTTGATGGTGGGGCGGTCGTCGGCGGCCGGCATCTTCTCGCCGTACATCGTCACTGCAACCTCATCGGAAGGACACGTGCGGGGACCGCTTCCCCCGCGGGAGACACCTACGGTAACCAACGCTCGGGCCGGTCGGGAGTCTCCGGCCGGGCGGTCGTGTCGGGCGGGCGGCGGTGTCGCACCGATCACCCGTTTCAGGGCCCCGTCGACGCCCTGGTCGTGACACGGTGGGCGGGTGCGGGCGGACGAGCGCGGGTTGGCGTACGGCGGTGGCTGGCTGGACCGGGCGGCGGAGCTGCGCGGGGACGCGAACTGGCTGGCCGAGCGGCGGACCGATCCGGCGAGTGTGGTGCTGCCGTGCTGGCGGGACCGGTGCCTGGTGGACGCCGGGCGGGCGCCGGTGCGGCCAACCGTGGTGGACGCGGCCGTTTTGCTCGCCGCCGCCGACGAGACGGTCTTCCTGGGGCTGGACGCGGGCCGGGCGGTGTTCGCCGCCGACCTGTCCGGCCGGGAGGAGGGCGAGGCCCGCGAGCTGGCCGGCGCGGTCGAGGCGGTGGACGTCCGCGCCCTGGTGGGCGGGCTGACGCCGGCGGAGGCGGCGCTCCAGGCGTACGCGAAGGGGTTGCTGCACTGGCATCGGGGCCAGCGGTTCTGCGGTGCGTGCGGGGCGGCGACGGTGGCCGGCTCGGGCGGGCACGTCCGCTCCTGCACCGGGCCGGGCTGCGCCCGGTTGTTCTTCCCGCGGATCGAGCCGGCGGTCATCGTGCTGGTCGAGGCGCCCGGTGAGCCGGAGCGTTGTCTGCTGGGCCGGCATCGCGGGGCGGCGGAGGATGCCTGGTCGCTGCTGGCCGGGTTCGTGGAGATCGGCGAGAGCCTGGAGGACGCGGTCCGGCGGGAGTTGGCCGAGGAGGCCGGCGTTTCCGTGCGGGCGGTGACCTATCAGGGTTCGCAGGCGTGGCCGTTTCCGGCCGGGTTGATGGTCGGGTTCCGGGCGACGGCGGTGTCGACGCGGGTCCGGGTCGACGACGAGGAGCTGGTGGCGGCGCGCTGGTTCACCCGGGCGGAGCTGCGTGCGCGGGCGGCGGCGGGGCGTTCCCTCGGCCGGGTCGACTCGATCGACCGCCACCTGCTGGAGTCGTGGTTGGACGAGCGGGGCTGAGCTGGCTCCGGTCGGTGGCGTGGTCCCGGCCGGACGGGTGATTGGCTCCTCACCCACAGCGCCTTGCCAGCTCGCCGTTACCGAACTGTGATGTTTGGCGGTGACGACTACCACAGGTGAAACCTGTTCGGCATCCTGTCGTAATCAGGCCGGTTTGCCCTGACCTCCTTGCCCTGGGGATGTTAACCGTTGGTAACCAGGGACGATCTTGATATCACGTCTGTGTTACCCGTCAGTAGCTTGGGGCTTGTGAGGTCTGTCGCTTCGCGAGAGCATCCAATCCGCGACCGCGCGGCCGTTCGGCACAACGGCATCCGCGCCGCCCCGCAGCTTTCCCGTCCCGCGTCGCGTCCCGCGTCCGGCGACGCACCCCCGTCGAGGAGGACCTTGTGAGTGAATCGGAGAACCGTCAGCCGAGTGGCGGCACCCGCTGGCGGCGCTTCGCCGCGATGATGGTGCCGGCGACGGTCGTGGCCGGCGGCATCGTGCTGGGCATGGCCAACGGCGCCATCGCGGCCTCGTTCGCGGTGTCGGGCCAGACCTTCAAGGTCGGCGCCACGAAGCTGGAGGGCAACGGCTTCAAGCAGTACGGCGGCATGGTCGAGGAGAAGAACGGCACCAAGCACCCGGTCGCCGTCTCCGAGATCGCCGACGCCAAGCTCTACGACCTCTGCCAGTCGGTCAACGCCAGCCTGCCGGGCATCCCGATCGTGCTGACCATCAACGCCGGTGGCGACGGCAAGCCGGCCACCGCCACCAACCTGCTGATCGACATGGACTCGCTCGCCGGCGACGCCACGTTCGAGAACATCCAGATCGGCCGCGACGCCAACGACCTCAACGCCAAGCAGGGCCAGCCCGGCGGGTTCGGGCAGAGCGCCGACAAGGTGACCATCACGAAGCTGGAGCAGGTGGCGCGCTCCACCAGCGCCGGCGTCTTCACCCTCAACGGCCTGAAGCTGAAGGTCAACGTGGGCAAGGACGCCAAGGAGTGCTTCTGATCTGATGGCGAGGCTCGCGGAGGGCGCCCTCCGCGAGCCTCGGCCATGTCTCACCCCGTCAGCACCGCCAGGAGGAGTACGTGACAACCGCCGAGACGCAGCAGGCCCGGCCGGGTCGGCCCGGCCAGGCGTGGCGTGGCTTCCGCCGGTGGCGCCGGGCGCGACCGTTCTGGGGCGGGCTCTTCACCGCGCTGGCCGGTCTGGAGATCTTCGCCACCACCCAGATGAGCCTCAACGGCCTCACGTTCCAGATGGGGCCCACCGGCTTCCTGTCCTGGCTCATCCCGACCATCCTCGTGACCTGCGGCATGCTGCTCTGGTTCAGCCCGGCCCAGCGGATGTTCTACGCGGTGGTCGCGGCGATCACCGCGCTCTACTCGCTGATCGGCGTGAACCTCGGCGGCTTCTTCATCGGCCTGCTGCTCGGCATGATCGGCAGCGCGCTCGGCTTCGCCTGGGTGCCGCGCAAGGAAACCGCCGGCGACCCGAAGCCGGCCCAGCCGGTCGACGAGCCGGCGACGGAGCCGGCCGAGGAGCCGGAGCCGGCCCTGGTCGACGAGTTGCTGCCGCCCCGGCAGCGGCAGGACGCCGCCACCGGCGTCCTCACCGACACGTTGCCGGAGCCGCGTAACCCGCTGCGCGAGGCGTCGCCCGTCGACCCCGCCGGGCCGGACACGCCCCACGGGTCGGGCTACGCGCCCCGGGCGTACGCGATCCTGCTGGTTCTCGCGGTCTCCCTGGCCGGCCTGGTGGCGCTCCGCGACCAGCGGCCGGCGGTCGCCGCGCCGGCGGCCTGCCCGACCACGTCGGCGCCGGCGCCGAAGCCGTCCGCCTCGAAGACCGCGTCGGCGTCGCCGTCGGCCAGCCCGAGCGCCACCGCCACGACCGCGCCGCCGGCCGAGGACCCGGACGGCAACCTGCTGACCGACCTCGTCGACGGCATCACCGGCCTGTTCACCGGCGGGGAGGAGGAGGCCGAGCCGTCGCCGTCGCCCGTGGCCCCCGCCGCCGCAGCCGCCACGCCGAGCGGGAGCGGCACGCCGAAGCCCAGCGGCAGCGCCAAACCGTCGACCCCGGCGAAGCCGGGAGCCGACTGCGACGACGCCGACCCCGCCCCGACCAAGCCCGCGCCGGTCGAGGAGGGCAAGCCGCTGCCCAAGCTGGCCGCCGACCCCGACCAGCCGCTCGTGGCCGACCCGCCCTCCCGGCTCACCGGCTCCAAGGTGACCATGACCGGACTGCGCTTCGAGGGCATCGTCGAGCTGCCCACCTACCGGGGCAAGCTCAAGTGCCTGAAGTTCACCATGGACAAGGCGGTCACCGACGACTTCACGCTGCTGGCCAACGGCCCGGCGGGCAAGAAGCAGCGGTACGTCACCGACCGGCTCACCGTCTCCGGTGACGTCGCGTTCTACGCCACCCGGTTCGTCGGGCACCTGCTCGGCATCAAGATCACGCTGACGCCGGACCTGCCCTTCCCGGACGGCATCCCGATCACCTCGCCGATCCCGATCAGCTTCGACGACCCGGTGATCGAGCTGGCGTACGAGCACTCGAAGTCGCTCACCGCCAAGCCGGTGCTCCGGGTCGACCTGGCCTGATCCGGGCGCACCACGGAAACGGCCGGGCGTCGGAGGTCCCTCCGACGCCCGGCAACCGTCGTCCTCAGAGCCTTTCCAGCGCCCGGCGCAGCGGGTCGAGCCCCAGCGCGCCCAGGTCGAGCGCCTGGCGGTGGAACTCCTTCAGGTCGAAGTCGGCGCCCTTGCGGGCCTTCGCGTCCTCCCGGGCCTGCAACCAGATCCGCTCGCCCACCTTGTAGGAGGGGGCCTGCCCCGGCCAGCCGAGGTAGCGGTTCAGCTCGAAGCGCAGCGTCTCGTCCGGCACCCGGCAGTGCGCCCGCATGAACTCCCAACCCAGCTCCGGCGTCCAGCGCTCGCCCGGGTGGAAGCCGAACGGATTGTCCACCGGGATCTCCAGCTCCAGGTGCATGCCGATGTCGACGATCACCCGGGCCGCCCGCAACGCCTGCCCGTCGAGCATGCCGAGCCGTTCCCCCGGGTCGGCCAGGTAGCCCAGCTCGTCCATCAGCCGCTCCGAGTAGAGCGCCCAGCCCTCGCCGTGCCCGGAGACCCAGCAGAGCAGCCGCTGCCAGCGGTTGAGCAGGTCGGCCCGGACGGCGGTCTGCGCGACCTGGAGGTGATGGCCCGGCACCCCCTCGTGGTAGACGGTGGTCACCTCACGCCAGGTGGAGAACTCGGTGATGCCCTGCGGCACCGCCCACCACATCCGCCCCGGCCGGGAGAAGTCCTCGCTCGGGCCGGTGTAGTAGATCGCGCCGTCGCTGGTCGGCGCCAGGCAGCACTCGATCCGGCGGACCTGCTCCGGGATGTCGAAGTGGGTGCCGTCCAGCTCGCTGATCGCCTGGTCGGCGAGCGCCTGCATCCAGTCGCGGAACGCCTCCTTGCCGCGGACCGTCCGCGCCGGGTCGGCGTCGAGCGCACGGACCGCGTCGTCGACCGAGGCGCCGGGGCCGACGATCCGCGCGGCCACCGCCCGCATCTCGGCCTCCAGGCGGGCCAACTCCGCGAAACCCCAGGCGTACGTCTCGTCCAGGTCGACCTTCGCGCCAAGGAAGTACTGCGAGGCCAGTTCGTAGCGCTCCCGGCCGGCGGCCTGCTTCTGCCGCCCGACGGGGGCCAGCTCGGTGCGGAGGAAGTGCCCGAACTCGGCGGTGGCCGCGGTCGCGGCGGCGGCGCCCTTGCGCAGCTCGGCACCGAGCGTGCCGTCCGCGTCGAGGCGTTCGGCCAGGCCGTGGAAGAAGTTGTCGCCGTCCGGGTCGACCCAGATGTCGCACTGCTTGGCGACCTCGACGAGCTGCACCTGCGAGCTGACCCGCCCGGCCGCCGCCGCCTCACGCAGCGTGCGCTTGTAGCCCTCCAACGCGGACGCGAACCGGTTGAGCCGGGTGGCGACGTTCGCCTTCGCCTCCTCGCCGTCGGTCGGCATCAGGTCGAAGACCATCCGCAGCTCGTGCAGCCCACTCGTGATCACGCTGACTTCGCTGGTGGTCTCGCCGCTGTCGTAGCGGGCGAGTTCCAGGCCGAGGCGTTCCTGCATCGCCTCCTGCGCGGTCCGCTCCGCCTCGGTCTCCGCCTCGGTCACGTCGAGCTGGCCCAGCGTGCGCCGGGCCAGCTCGGCACGGGCCGCGTAGCCCTCGGGCGACAGGTCGTCGAGCTGGTCGTCGTAGCCGGCGATGCCGACGTAGGTGGCCCCGGTCGGACTCAGCGGAGCCCACTGGGCCACGTACCGGTTGGCGAGGTCATCGATTCGTCCCACGGGGCGACCCTACGTGACCGGGTCACCCCCGTGTCGAGCCTGTTTGCCGTGTTCAGGGTCGGGCATCGAACAGTTGCTGTGGCGGTCGACACGGCGGCCGAAATCCGCGCGACTTCGTCGTACCGAAGGGGCAGAGTGTCAGGGGTGAACATGGATTTCGCCCCTGACCGGGCACCGCTGCGGAGCTGGCTGCCCGGGTTCGTCGCACTGGCCGCGATCTGGGGTTCCAGCTTCCTCTTCATCAAGGTGGGGGTGGGGGAGCTGCACCCCGTGCACCTCACGCTCTACCGGGTGGCCACCGGCGCGGCCACGCTGCTCGTGGTGCTGGTCGTGCTGCGCGACCGGCTGCCCCGCGAGCCGGCGGTCTGGGGCCACCTGCTGGTGGTCGCCGCGTTCGGCGTCGCGCTGCCGTTCACCCTGTTCGGCTACGGCGAGCAGCGGGTCGAGTCCATGCTGGCCGGCATCTGGAACGCCACCACGCCGCTGATCGTGCTGCCGCTGGCGGTGCTGGTGTTCCGTACCGAGCGGTTGACCGCGCGCCGGGCGGTCGGGCTGGCGCTGGGCTTCGTCGGCGTGCTGGTGGTGCTCGGTGTCTGGGCGGGCGTCGGCGGCGCGCACTTCACCGGCCAACTCATGTGCCTCGGGGCGGCGGCCTGCTACGGGCTGGCGATCCCGTACCAGAAGAAGTTCATCGCCGGACGCGCGTACTCGGGACTGTCGCTGTCGGCGGCCCAACTGCTCGTGGCGACCGCGCAGCTCGCGCTGGCCGCGCCGCTGGTGGCCGGTGCGCCGCCGGTGCCGACCGACCTGTCCCCCCGGGTGGTGGCCAGTGTGCTCGCGCTCGGCGCGCTCGGTACCGGGCTCGCCTTCGTGATCAACCTGCGCAACATCCGGCTGGCCGGGGCCAGCACGGCGTCCACCGTGACGTACCTGGTGCCGGTCTTCGCGGTGGTGGTCGGTGCCGTGGTGCTCGGCGAGCGGATGAACTGGCACCAGCCGGTGGGCGCGCTGATCGTGCTGGTCGGGGTGGCGGTCGCGCAGGGCCTGGTCGGCCGGCGCCGGCCCGCCCCGACGCCGGTGGCGCCCGCCGGCCGCCCGGTCGAGCCGGCCGCCCGGGCCTGACCGCTCAGCCCCGGCCCGCCGTCCACTTCACCAGGCGGTCGGCGGTCCACGTGTTGATCACCCGGTCGGCCGGTACGCCGCAGCGCGCCGCCCGTTCGCACCCGAAGCGCTGCCAGTCGAGCTGCCCGGGGGCGTGCGCGTCGGTGTCGATGGCGAACCGGCAGCCCGCCTCCAGCGCGCGGCGGATCAGCCGCTTCGGCGGGTCCTGCCGCTCCGGCCGGGAGTTGATCTCGACGGCGACGTCGTGCTCCGCGCAGGCGGCGAAGACGGCGTCCGCGTCGAACTCGCTCTCCTTGCGGGTACGCGGCCGGTGCCCCTTGTCGCCCGGCCCGGTCACACCGGCCGGCCGGGAGGACACCATCCGGCCGGTGCAGTGCCCGAGGATGTCCAGGTGCGGGTTGGCGATCGCGGTCACCATCCGGCGGGTCATCTTCGCCCGCTCGTCGTTGAGGCCGCTGTGCACCGAGCCGACCACCACGTCCAGCCGGGCCAGCAACTCGTCGGTCTGGTCGAGTGAGCCGTCGGCGAGGATGTCGACCTCGATGCCGGTGAGGATGCGGAAACCCTTCGGCAGCGCCTCGTTCACGGCGGCCACGTGGTCGAGCTGCCGGCGGAGCCGGTCCGCGGTCAGCCCGCGGGCCACCTTCAACCGGGGCGAGTGGTCGGTGAGCACCACGTACTCGTGCCCCAGCTCGACCGCGGCCAGCGCCATCTCCTCGATCGGTGAGCCGCCGTCCGACCAGTCCGAGTGGGTGTGGCAGTCGCCGCGCAACGCGTCCCGCAGCGTCGCCGCCTCCTCGTCCAGGTCGGTGCCCTCGGTGGCCAGCATCCGACGCAGGTAGACCGGCTCCTCGCCGGCCAGCGACTCGGCCACGCAGCGGGCGGTGACGTCGCCGACGCCGGCCAACTCGGTCAGCTTGCCGGTGCGGGCCCGCTCGGCCACCTCGCCGGCCGGCAACGCGCCCAGCGCCGCGGCCGCCGACCGGAACGCCCGCACCCGGTAGGTGGCCTCGTTGGCGCGTTCCAGCAGGAACGCGATCCGGCGCAGATCGGCGAGGGGATCCCGGGCAGTCATGCAGTGGAACCTACGCGCTCCGGCCGCCCGCCGTGCGCCGCCGGACCCGCGCGTCGGGTCAGCCGCCCGCCGCGGACCGGCCCGGCGACGCCGGGCAGCCGTGCTTGCGCTGCCAGGCGGTGACCTCGGCGACCGGAGACCGGTTGCCGCCCTTGCGCCAGGAGTTCAGGTAGGGCGCCGGCCAGACCACCCCGCGACGGATCCACCAGTCGTCGTGGCCGGAGCACTTCGGGGAGAGCCCGAAGTGCAGGTGGCACACGTTGTTGGCGTTGCCGGTGCGGCCCACCTTGCCGAGCTGCTGCCCGGCGCGCACACGGACGCCGGCGTCGACGCCGGACACGATCGCGCTCAGGTGCGAACCGTAGTAACGCACCCCGTCGTCGCCGAGCAGCGAGACCGAGAGCCCACCGTTGTTCGGCCCCATCGGCCCCCGCTTGTCGAACCGGTCCACCCGGCTCACCTCGAGCACCACCCCGTCGGTGACCGCCACCACCGGCTCACCGCAGTCGGCGAAGACGTCGGTGCCCGGGTAGCCGCCGTGCGTCGGGTGGTAGTCGACGTTGCCGGCCCGGACCGGGAAGACGCGTCGCGGCGCGGGGCGCGACGGTGTCGGGGCGGCGGCGGTGGCGGTCGGGGCGGCGGAGGCGGCCGGTGGGGCCGGGCTCGCCGTCGGCTCGGCGGGTTGCGTCGCCGTCACCATCGGGCTCGGGTCCTGCCACGCGTCCGCGGGCGCCGCGGGCCGGTCGCACCCGGCGGCCAACGCCGCGACGAGCAACAGGACCGGGAACGCCGGACGCGCGCGGCGGCCGATCGATGGCGAGCGCATCCGATCATCCTGGCAGACCACTACCGTGGGAACGAAAGCGCCGACCCGGTCGCACCGGCCGGTCACGGTGGGTGACGTCGGGGTCGATGGGTCGGGGAGGGGAGCAGCGGTGACGAACGGGTGGCACGGGGCAGCCGGAGCGAGCGGTCCGGGGGCGTTCCACGCGCCGCCGCGTACCCCGTCGGGGCTCTTCCCGTCCGGCGGGCCGATGCGCCCCAGCTACCGCGAGCCGTACCCGGTGACCGGCGCCGGCGTGGCGCTCGGCGCGGTGGTCACCTTCGCCTGGTTGCTGCTGTTCGGGCTGGTCGGCCGCGACGTGCCCGGCTACGCCTGGTGGACGGTGCTGGCCGGCGGCGTCGCCTGGGCGGTCGCCGCGGTGCTGGTCCGCCACGGCGACCGGGGGGTGGCGACCGGGGTGGCGATCGTCACCGCGGGCGGCTGGAGCATCGCCGCCGCGATCGTCGCGGTGCGGTGGGCGCAGACCGGCGACTGGCCGCTCTGGTGACCTTACGTGCCGCTTTCGCTGCGTAGCGAAGACCATCTTGACGTACGCGCGGTGACGGTTCACGCTCGCCGTATGGCCTGGACCACACCGCCGCGGCTCGACCCCGATCGGAGCCGCCGTCGCCTACAACTCCTCGCCGAGTTGGCCGGTGCCCGTGCGGTACAGCAGCGCGAGCGGCCGCAGCGGGCGCGCAGCGACCGCCTGCGCCAGCTCATCGCCACCCGCCGCCGCGTGGCCGGCTGAGGCGACTTTCTCCAGGAACGGCCGGCCCCGGTCGGGGCGTTGACCGGTCGCCCGCCGACCCGACCGGTTAACGTGCATCGCGTGACGTGTCGGCGTGCTGCCGAGGCCAATTTGGGGGGACCGTGTCGTACTTCGCTGCTGCCGTGGCGCGCATCGACGGCGGCTGGACCGCCGGCGAGGTCAGCCTGCGGGGCGTCACCGACATCGAAGAGGCGGCCGACCGGCTGCGTGACGTCGAGCCGGACGCCGACCTCTCCCTGCTGTTCGTCGAGGCGGACGACACCTACCTGGTCGTCCTGCGCCTCGACGAGGGGGAGGACCTGCGGGTCTTCGGCTCCGACTCGGCGTACGCGGAGGAGTCCCGGCTGGGCGCGCTGCTGGTCGGCGACCTGAAGACCTCGGTCACCGGCTTGGAGGACGTCGACGAGCCGCGCCCGTCCGGCGGCGACGACGATACCGAGCAGCCGGCCGTGGACCCGGAGGCCGACCCGGTGGGCGACGCCGACCTCCTCGCCGACCTCGGCATCCCGGCGCCGAAGCTGCTCGCGCTCTGCGCGCACGAGGGCAACATGCCGGCCGACGTGACCGCCGAGATCTGCCAGGTGCTCGGCTGCGCGGACGAGGTCGAGGAACTGCGTGAGGTCTGAGCCCGGCGAATCCGTGACACCCGGCGCCGTGGAACCGACCGACGCCACCGACCCGGCACTGGAGACGCTGCGACCCGGCCAGCCGACGCCGGGTCGACCCGGGCGGGCGGGGCCGGGCGCGGACGAAGGGCTGGCCGACCCGGGCGCGGTGGGGCGCCGGCAGCGGCACGAGCTGTGGATGCGCCGGGCCCTGCACGTCGCCGCGACCGGCCCGGACGGGCCGACGCCGGACGAGGGCGCCGACGACGTGCCGGTCGGGGCCGTGCTCTACGGGCCCGACGGCGGGGAGCTGGCGATCGGGCGCAACGAGCGGGAACTGACCGGCGACCCGACCGCGCACGCCGAGGTGCTGGCGCTGCGCCGCGCCGCGCAGCGGCTGGGCCGGTGGCGGCTGGACGGCTGCACGCTGGTGGTGACGCTGGAGCCGTGCACCATGTGCGCCGGCGCGATCGCGCTGGCCCGGGTCTCGACAGTGGTGTTCGGCGCGTGGGAACCGAAGACCGGCGCGGTCGGCTCGCTCTGGGACGTCCTGCGCGACCGCCGGGTCACCCACCGCCCAGAGGTCTACGCCGGCGTCCTGGCCCCGGAGAGCGCCGCCTTGCTACGCGCCTTCTTCCGGTAAGGCCGGGCCCCCTGTTAACGCCTGCGGTATAGATGGGGCCCCTTCTCAAACGAGCCGCCGCCCCCGGCACCGGGTGGTGACGGGGGCGGGGCGGGTAGCGGCGGAGGGTCGGTCAGGCGATGGCGGTGTCGAGGGCGATCTCGACCATCTGGCCGAACGTCTGCTCACGCTCCTGCGACGTGGTCTTCTCGCCGGTCTTGATGTGGTCGCTCACGGTCAGGATGGTCAGCGCGCGGGCCTTGAACCGGGCCGCGATCGTGTAGAGCGCCGCCGACTCCATCTCCACCGCCAGCACGCCGTAGTCGGCGAGCGCGTCGTACAGGTCCGGCCGGTCGGTGTAGAAGGCGTCCGCGGCCAGGATCGGCCCGACCCGCATGGTGATGCCGCGCCGCTCGGCCACCTCGACCGAGGTACGCAGCAGCCCGAAGTCGGCGACCGGGGCGTAGTCGATCAGCCCGTCGAAGCGCATCCGGTTCATGTTCGAGTCGGTGGACGAGCCGATGGCCGCCACCACGTCCCGCAGTTGCAGGTCCTCGGTCAGGGCCCCGCACGAGCCGACCCGGATCAGCGTCTTCACGCCGTACTCGTTGACCAGCTCGTGGGCGTAGATGGAGGCGGACGGCATGCCCATGCCGGAACCCTGGACGGAGACGTCGACGCCGTTCCACCGCCCGGTGAAGCCCAGCATGCCGCGCACCGTCGTGTAGCAGCGGGCCTCCTCGAGGTAGGTCTCCGCGATCCACTTGGCCCGCAGCGGGTCACCCGGCATCAGGACCCGCTCGGCGATCTCTCCCGGCTCAGCGCCGATGTGCGTACTCATGGCAAAGATCCTGCCAGGCCGGCCGACGGGATACCGGTTCGGCGTCCGAAGCGGTGGTCCTGTACCCTCGTCGGCGGTGGCGTGTCCGAGTGGCCTAAGGAGCACGCCTCGAAAGCGTGTGAGGGTTTACGCCCTCCGCGGGTTCAAATCCCGCCGCCACCGCCAATTGCCGAAGCGCCCGGGGAATCCCCGGGCGCTTCGGCGTTCAGCAGGGGCCGTAGCCCTCGTCGAAGAGGCGGCGGGCCCAGTCCGCGTACCCGGCGATGATCTCTCGGACGGTGACGCCGTCGTGCAGGAACAGGTACGCGCGGTCGCCGTCGCGGGCGAGCAGCCCGGCGAAGCGGTGGCTGCCGGGCGGCGCCGGCAGCGCGGCGGCGCCGGGGTACGCGGCGCGGACCTCGCCGACCGGCGTGCCGGCGCTGATTCCCTCCGGCGTGGTCATCGGGTCGTCGAGCCAGAGCAGGACGAGCCGGTCGTCGACGAAGATCGGGCTGACCTCGCCGTGCCCGGCCAGTGTGGGCCCGCAGGCCTCCTCGTCGGTGCGCAGCAGGCCGCGCCGGGTGAGGTCCTCCTCGGTGTCGCCGAACCCCGCGTTGCGCAGGCCGTTCAGGCTGACCACCTCGGCGGCGCCGACCGGTCGGGCGGGCACGTCCGGCCCATGTGGATGGACGCCGCTCCCGGCGATGGAAGCGGCAGCGAGCAGTGTGGCGATAAAGCCGAATTGTCGTAGTTTCATGCAATCCCCCAGTCCCCAACGGGACCGGGGCGAGGAGGTTGCTGGTGCGGGCCGGATTGGCGCAGTTCCCACTCCTCGGCCAGTTCGTCCCAGTAGTCGGCGGACAGCCCGCGTCGGCCGTGCGCCAACCAGCCGGCCGTGTCGCGCTCCAGGTGCAGGCCCAACTCGGCGAACGGGTCGATCCACGCGCCCGGCTCGGCGCCGAGCCGGGCCAGCGCCGTGTTGATCGGCCACTGCGCCCGCGGGCGGTCCAGCGCGCCGTCGTAGCGCGGGCCCCAGGTCACGTCGCCGTCCAGCCACACCACCGCCGCCTGGTGACCGAGCCCGCCGGCGAACTCCGCCTCCAGGTACGCCACCGGCCCGCGCTTCGACCAGCGGGCCAGCAGCCCCGCCAGCGGCGGCGAGAGGATCAGCCGGAACGGGCGTACCGCGCAGGGCTCCTCGGCGGCGAAATCCGGCGGCTCGCCGGTCAGCTCCGCCACGAGTTGCGGGGTGACCGGCAGCAGCGCGAAGTCCTGCCGGAGCGCGGCCAGCACCGCGTGGTCCAGGTCGGCGGTCTGCTCGCGCAGCAGCTCGACGTCGGCGACCACGGCACTGAGCTGGTAACTCATCCGGTCCTCTCGGCGTCCACAGCCTGTGGATGGAACATGTGTACGACGACGGATCCTGCTGTCGCCCTGGCACGGTAGCCCGCCGCCGGGGTGGAAAACCCCCGGACCAGGTCGGATGGTTTCCGGCTTACCGCTCCCGAGCGCGGTGCCTAGCGTCGATCCCGTGATCGAACTACGTGAGTTGACCAAACGCTACGGGAACCGGACCGCCGTGGACAGGCTCACCGTCCGGGTGCCGCCGGGCGCCATGCCTGGCCCTCGCCGAACTCCCAACGGGATGGTGGCGGAGGCGCGGATCACCCGGCCGAGGTGCCGTTCCGCCAGCGCTCGCCGAAGCGGCTCGTGAGACCAGAAGGCAGCCGGAACCTCGGGCGCTGCGACGATCCGGTCGCGCTCCGCCCGTTGGCAGGAGGCGCAACGCCCGGAGTTGTTGTCCGCCGCCAGGCTCGCCCCGCAGCGGGCGCAACCCGCTCGCCTCGACATCGCGGTCATCGACTCATTCAAACCGCTGTGTGACTGCTCGGTATACAGGTGGCGCATACGAGGCTGGCTCTGCGCGTACCCGAGAGGGGCCGGACCCTCGACGGGCCCGGCCCCCTGGCGATCAGGTCGTCACCACGCGGACATGTCGGGGAGCTGGTCGATCGAGATGGTCCTCGGGTTGGCCATCGCGGTACGCCACAGCCCGGCCACGTCCTTGCCGCTGCCGTTCCAGTCCCGCGACGCCCAGACCACGTAGTACGGCCACGCCGGGTCGGAGTTGGGGTTGAGCGGGCTGAACGTCTCCGCCACGCCGGTGGTCTTGGCGCCGCTGACCGCCCTGGTGGTGGCGAAGTCGCTGCTGCTCTGGAAGTAGTCCGAGGTGACCAGGTCGACGTAGCCGTCACCCGGGTACCAGGACGCCAGCGAGGTGCCCTGGCCGCTGGCCATCCCGTTGAACACCCAGACGATGTTGTGCGCGCCGGCGAGCTGCGCCCGCTGGTAGATCAGCCGCCAGAGCTGCTTGTAGGCGTCCTGGCCCTTCTTCGCCCACCACATGTAGTTGTTGTTCGCCTCGTGCAGCGGGCGGAACAGCACCGGCACACCGGCGTCGCCCATCTTCTTCAGCTCGCGCACCACCAGGTCGATGTCCTGGTAGAGCTTGGACGACGGGTTGCTCAGGTCGGGCTGGAAGTCGCAGGGCGCGGAGTAGTTGCCGCCGCGCGGGCAGTACCAGTGCCACTGGAACGCGACGATGCCGTTGCGCACCCTGGCCCAGTCGATGACCTGCTGGGTCTGGATGCTGCCCCGGGTGTACTCCATGAAGTCGAACGCCACGATCGCCGGGTAGCGGCCGGTCAACTGCTGCACCCTGTCCGCGTCCGGCAGGTCGGTCTGGCCGCTGACGTAGGTGTGCGTGCGCAGGTAGCAGATCAGGTTGCGGGCCTTCGAGTTCGCCTGCGGGTCGGCCGGGGCCTGGCCGCAGTCCGGGCCGGGCGGGGTGGGTGGCTTCGCCGCGTACACCTCGACCTCGTAGAGCGAGTAACCCCAGGCGGTGCCGCGTGCGGTGCCGGACATCCGCACGTACCGGCCGCTGGCCCCGGCCGGCGTGACGTCGTCGGTGCCGCCGTCGCCCGTCGTGGTGCTGAACACCGGGGTCCAGGTGGTGCCGTCGGTCGAGGTCTGGATCTGGTACGCCTTGCCGTACGCGGCCTCCCAACGCAACCGCACCGTGTTGATCGGGTACGTGGCGCCCAGGTCGACCTGGAACCACTGCGGGTCGGCGTAGAGGCTGGACCAGCGGGTCCCCCCGTTGCCGTCCACCGCCTGGGCGGCGGCGTTCGGGCTCTCCGTCGACGACGCGGTGACCGGCCGGTTGAGCGCCAGGTTGCCGCTGGGGACGCCGGTCGGATCCGGCGTCGGGGTCGGACTGCCGGTGGGGCTGGGGCTGCCGGTCGGGCTCGGGCTCGGTGGCGTGGTGTCGCCGCAGGCCGCGCCGTTGAGCGTGAACGCGGTCGGGGCCGGGTTCGACCCGGTGTAGGTGACGTTGAAGCCGAAGCTCACCGTGCCGCCGGCCGGGACGCTCGCGTTGTAGGAGACGTTGGTGGCGGTGGCGTTCGCGCCGGACTGCGTCTTCGTCGCGTTCCACATGTCGCCGATCACCTGGCTGCCGGGGAACGCCCAGCCCAGCGTCCAGCCGTTCACGGCGGCCCCGGTGTTGGTGATCGTGACGTTGGTGGTGGCGCCGCCGCCCCAGTCGTTGGTGACCTGCCAGGTCACCGAGCAGGTGCCGGCGGCGGCCTGGGCGGCGGGTGTGGTGACGAGCGTGGTGGCCAGTGCGGTGACGGCTGCCGCCGTCCCGGCCAGGCAGGCCCGCGTGCGGGTGCGCTGGATCATGAGGAACTCCCGTACGGGTGATGGTTGCGGGGAGCCCTCGCCGCCCGGACGGGTCGGAGCGTCGGTTGCCCTTCCGGCGTCCGACCCGGCGAAGATATCCACGATGGTCGGCTTAACCGGTTAACTTTGTCAATGCCTCAACACCCGCTGATGTGCCCATCAACCCCCTGAACCGGTAAAGAAACCGTTATCGACACTCCGCCCTGCCACGGGACGGTGGTCGGTCAGGAGGGAGAAGAGGGGGCCGGAGACGACAGCAGGGCCGGCCCCAGCGGGGCCGGCCCTGCGCACGAGAGCGCGGAGGATACGAGATTCGAACTCGTGAGGGTGTAAACCCAACACGCTTTCCAAGCGTGCGCCCTAGGCCTCTAGGCGAATCCTCCGCGAGCCAGGATACAGGTCCCGCGACGGCGGGCCACCCCACCCTCCCGGAAGATCCACAAGCCTTCGGGTAGGCTTGGCGTCACCTCCCGTGCGGCGGTACCTCGTGAACCTCCCCAGGGCCGGAAGGCAGCAAGGATAAGCGAGCTCTGCCGGGTGCACGGGAGGCCTTTCTGTCTCCGGGGCCGGGTAACGTCGCCGCGGGTCGGGTCACGGGGTGGTGGGTGGTCACCCGGGGCCGACCGGCGCAGAATGGCTCGGTCGAGAGGAGGCGGGACGGGTGGCACTGGCCCTTTACCGCAAGTACCGGCCCCGCACGTTTGCCGAGGTCATCGGTCAGGAGCACGTCACCGAGCCGCTGTCGCAGGCGCTGCGCAGCGGCCGGCTGAACCACGCGTACCTCTTCTCCGGCCCGCGCGGCTGCGGCAAGACCTCCAGCGCCCGGATCCTGGCCCGCTCGCTCAACTGTGAGCAGGGCCCCACGCCCGAGCCGTGCGGGCAGTGCGAGTCCTGTCGCGGGCTGGCCCCCGACGGCGGCGGCTCGATCGACGTCATCGAGATCGACGCGGCCAGCCACGGCGGCGTCGACGACGCCCGCGAGCTGCGCGAGAAGGCGTTCTTCGCGCCGGCCCGCAGTCGCTTCAAGATCTACATTATCGACGAGGCGCACATGGTCTCGTCGGCCGGCTTCAACGCGCTGCTCAAGCTGGTCGAGGAGCCTCCGGAGTACGTCAAGTTCATCTTCGCCACCACCGAACCGGAGAAGGTCCTCGGCACGATCAAGTCGCGGACCCACCACTACCCGTTCCGGCTGTTTCCGCCGAAGGTGGTTCGGCCGTACCTGGAGCAGTTGACCGCGGCGGAGGGCGTCAAGGTCGAGCCGGCCGTCTTCCCGCTGGTGGTGCGCGCCGGCGGCGGCAGCATGCGGGACAGCCTCTCCGTGCTCGACCAGCTCATCGCGGGCGCCGGCCCGGAGGGTGTCGGCTACGCCCGGGCTGCCGCGCTGCTCGGCGTCACCGACTCCGCGCTGATCGACGAGATGTGCGACGCGCTGGCCGCCGGGGACGGCGCCGCCGCGTACGCCACCGTCGACCGGGTCGCCGAGGCCGGCCACGACTCGCGTCGCTTCGCCTCCGACCTGCTGGAGCGGCTACGCGACCTGATCGTGCTCCAGCAGGTGCCGGACGCCGCCGCCAAGGGCCTCATCGACGGCCCGGCCGACCAGATCGAGCGGATGGCCGCCCAGGCGCAGCGCCTCGGCCCGGCCACGCTGTCCCGCTGCGCCGACATCGTGCACAACGGCCTGGTGGAGATGCGCGGCACCACCGCGCCCCGGCTGCTGCTGGAGCTGATCTGCGCCCGGATGCTGCTGCCTGGCGCCGACGACTCGTCCGGCGGCCTGCTCCAGCGGCTGGAGCGGATGGAACGCCGGCTCACGCTGGGCGGCATCGAGCCGTCGCCGTCCGCGCCGGCCACCCCCACCCAGGAGGTACGCCCAGCCGCTCCCGCCCCGGGCGCGGCTGCCGCCGCGGTCCACCCGTCGACCGCCGGCACGCCGGCGGCTGCCGATGCCCCGACCGGCCCCGCCGCCGCCCGGGCCGCCGCCGCGACGGCCGGCTCCCGGCCGGTCCCCGGCGCTCCGGCCGCGGCCGCTGGTGCTTCCGGTCCGGGCGGTTCATCCGGTCCGGTCGGTTCGGGCGCGGGTGCCGGCTCCCCGCTGCCGACCGGCCAGGAGCCGGCCCCCCCGGCCCGTCGTCCGGTGCCGTCGTCGGCGGTGATGCCCGATCCGGCCACGCCCGAGCCGCCCCGTCCGGGCGCGGCGGGTCCCGGCGCGCTGGACGCCGTGGCGGTGCGCCGGGTCTGGCCGGAGGTGGTCGGCAAGGTCAACCGGAGCAACAAGCGGATCGCCGCGCTGATGCGCGACGCCGTGGTGCGTGACCTGGACGGTGACACGCTGGTGCTGACCGTGAAGTCGACGGTGCTGGCGAAGATGATGGCGGATCACGCCGCCGTGCTCACCGACGCGCTCTACGAGGAGCTGGGCGGTCGCTGGCAGATCCGCTGCGAGGTGGCCGGCGAGCGGGGCGGCGTGTCGCTCGGTGGCCCGTCTCGGCCCGCCGCGCCGGCCCGACCGGCATCCCCGCCTCCGGAGACGCCCGCCGGCCAGGAGCCGGGTGGTGCCCACCCGGCCGGTGGGGCCGACGGTGCGGGTCGAGCCGGTGGCGCGCCCGGCGGATCGGGGCGGGCGAACGGCGCGGGTGATGGTGTGAACGGCCGGAACGGGGCGATGCGGTCCACCGGCGGCGCTCCCACCGTCGACCCGGCGGAGGACTGGCCCGAGCCGGCGCGCCCGGGTGGCACGGCCGCCGGCGCGGGAGAACGGCCCGAACCGGGTGGTGCGCCCGCGAAGGCGGACGAGTGGCCCGAGCCGGCCCGCCCGGGTGGCGCGCCGAGCACGGACGGGGCGTCGGCATCCGCTCCACCGGCCAGCGCGTCGGCCGCCCACGCCGCACCGGCCCCGCCGAGACCGGCCGGGCCACCGGCGCAGCCGGCCGCGTCCGCGGGTCCGCCGGTGAGCAGCGCGATCGCGGCAGCCCGGGCGGCTGCGGCGGGACGCGGCCCGCGTACCGGGCAGGCGGCCCGGAAGACGGCCGAGGCCGACTGGGCCGGTGAACCGCCGTACGACCCGGACTTCGACGGCCCGGTGCGCGGCGGCGCGAAACGGTCGGGCGGTGCCGCGCCGGCGAACTTCGAGGGCTTCGACCCGGGCGACGAGCCGCTGGACGAGGTCATCGACGAGCGCACCGCGCGCGAGTCCAGTGAGGAACAGGCGGTACGCCTGCTTCGCGACGCGTTCGGCGCCGAGCGGATCGACGAGGTGGACGCCCGGTAGCCCTTTTGTCGACGACCGGGAACTGTTCGTTCCGGCGCTCCCGGTTCGGGCCCCGTCCGGCCCGGCGTGGGCGGCCACGCCGGACGGGGTGGGGTCGGTCCCAGCGGATAGGCTGAGCGGCGGCCGAGCAGACGAGTGCGAGAAGGAGCGGTCCGTGCGCCCAGGTGGACAGCCGAACATGCAGCAGATGCTGAAGCAGGCGCAGAAGATGCAGCAGCAGATCGCCGCCGCCCAGGCCGAGCTGGCCGACGCGGAGCTGACCGGCACCGCCGGTGGTGGTCTGGTCACCGCCACCGTCGCCGGCACCGGTGAGCTGAAGGCGATCAAGATCGACCCGAAGGCGGTCGACCCGGAGGACGTGGAGACGCTGGAGGACCTGGTCGTCGCCGCCGTGCACAACGCCGCCGAGGCGGCCCGGGAGCTGACCGAGAAGAAGATGGGCCCGGTCGCGGGCGGGATGGGCGGCCTCGGCCTGCCCGGGTTCTGAGCCGACAGATGTATGAAGGCGCCATCCAGGATCTGATCGACGAGTTGGGCCGGCTGCCGGGCGTGGGCCCGAAGAGCGCCCAGCGGATCGCGTTCCACGTGCTGTCGGCCGATCCGGCCGACGTCAACCGGCTGGCCGGCGCGCTGCGCAAGGTCAAGGACCTGGTCCGGTTCTGCACGACCTGTTACAACGTCGCCGAGTCCGAGCAGTGCCGGATCTGCCGCGATCCACGGCGTACCGATGAAGTGCTCTGCGTGGTCGAGGAGCCGAAGGACGTGGTGGCGATCGAGCGGACCGGCGAGTTCCGCGGGCGCTACCACGTGCTCGGCGGCGCGATCAATCCGCTGGAGGGCATCGGCCCGGACAATCTGCGGATCCGGGAGCTGATGACCCGGCTGGGCAGCGGCGAGGTCCGCGAGCTGATCCTCGCCACCGACCCGAACACCGAGGGCGAGGCGACGGCGACCTATCTCGCGCTCATGGTGAAGCCGATGGGGATCGCGGTGACCCGGCTGGCCAGCGGCCTGCCGGTCGGCGGCGACCTGGAGTACGCCGACGAGATCACGCTGGGCCGGGCCTTCGAGGGGCGCCGGGCGGTCTGAGTCGCCGGCCCGGTGGTGGGCGGTGTGCCCACCACCGGGCCGTGATGTGAGGCGGCCTCGGAAGGTGTCGGCTTGATAGCGATTGCCCTTCGCCCGTTCCTCTTCTGTGTGACATGCCATAACCTCCCGCTCACGGACTGAGTCACAGCTCGGCGTGAATACATGCGCATGACAGAGGTGAGAGATGCAGGCGAGCAGGCTGAAAACGGCCGTGGCCCTCGCGGCCGCGGCCGCCCTGGCGGTCGGTGCGTCCGGGTGCGCCAAGAGCGACCGGGACGACGAGGGTGGGAGCGGCGCCAAGAGCGGCGGCACCTTCGTCTTCGCCGGTGCCGGGGACCCGAAGAACTTCGACCCGATCTTCAACGACGACGGTGAGTCGTTCCGGCCGATCCGCCAGATGTACGACACCCTCGTGCAGAACAAGCCCGGTACCGCCGAGCTTCAGGGTGCCCTGGCGGAGAGCTGGGAGCACGACCCGGACGGCAAGGTCTGGACCTTCAAGCTCCGCAAGGGCGTGAAGTTCCACGACGGCACCGACTTCAACGCCGCCGCGGTCTGCTTCAACTTCGACCGCTGGTTCAACATGAAGGGCGCCGCCGCCCAGTCGCAGATGATCTACTACTCGGACACGTTCGGCGGCTTCGCCAAGAACGAGGCCGAGGGCGTGGGCCAGCCGGTCTACAACAAGTGCGAGGCGAAGGACGACGGCACCGCCGTCGTCACGATGAACCAGTACAAGGGCGCCTTCCCGGGTGCCTTCGCGCTGACCGCGCTCTCCATCGCCAGCCCCGAGGCGCTGAAGAAGTACGACGCCGACACGGTGAAGCAGAACGGCGACTCGTTCGAGTACAGCGCGTTCGCCAACGAGCACCCGGTGGGCACCGGTCCGTTCAAGTTCGCGGGCTGGGACAAGACCAAGGGTGAGATCACCCTGGAGCGCAACGCCGACTACTGGGGCGAGAAGGCCAAGGTCGACAAGCTCGTCCTCAAGATCATCAAGGACGAGAACACCCGGAAGCAGGAGCTGCGCGCCGGCACCGTCCAGGGCATCGACTTCCCGGCCCCGGCCGACCGGAAGGCGCTGTCCGGCGAGGGCTACCAGGTCCTCGACCGTCCCGCGTTCAACATCCTCTACCTGGGCATCAACCAGAAGAACCCGAAGCTGAAGGACCTGCGGGTCCGGCAGGCGATCGCGTACGCGCTCAACCGCCAGCAGCTCGTCCAGACCAAGGGCCCGGGTGGCACCAAGGTCGCCGACGAGTTCATGCCGGACACCGTGCTCGGCTACGCCCCGGACGTGCAGAAGTACGACTACAACCCGGAGAAGGCCAAGCAGCTGCTCAAGGAGGCGGGCGCGGAGAAGTTGACCCTCAACTTCTACTACCCCACCGACGTGTCCCGGCCGTACATGCCGAACCCGCAGGAGATCTTCACCGTGCTGGCCAACGACCTGAAGGCCGTGGGCATCACGGTCAACGGGGTGGCCCGGCCGTGGAACGGCGGCTACAAGGACGACGTGCAGCAGTTCGGCAAGCACGACCTGCACCTGCTCGGCTGGACCGGTGACTACAACGACCCGGGCAACTTCGTCGGCACGTTCTTCGGCCGCGGCAAGGTCGAGTTCGGCGACCAGGGCATGACCGAGATGTTCGAGGCCATCACCAAGGCCGACGCCACGGTCGACGAGGCCGGCAAGAAGGCGGCCTGGGAGCAGGTCAACCGCGACATCGCCACCAAGTGGCTGCCGGCCGTGCCGGTCTGGCACGCCCCGCCGGCCATCGTGGTCACCAAGGACGTCAAGGGTCTCGTCGCCAGCCCGCTGACCGACGAGCGGTTCAACACCGTCAGCGTCGGCTGAGGCAGCATCCACCGCTGACGCCACACGCGGAATCGGCCCGGGCCGGGCTCTCGCTCCCGGCCCGGGCCGACCCGCTGTTCAACCGAGAATCTGGTGTGTGAGAGATGTTGCGAGTCATAGTTCGCCGCCTGTTGCAGCTGGTGGTGACCCTGATAGGGCTGTCCGCGCTGGTCTTCGTCTGGCTGCGGAACCTGCCCGGCGGCCCGATCGAGGCGCTGCTCGGTGAGCGGGCCACGCCGGAGCGGCGCGCGCTGCTGGTCAAGGCGCTCGGCTACGACCAGCCGATCCTGGTGCAGTACGCCAAGTTCATGCAGCGGCTGCTGACCGGCGACTTCGGCAACTCGATCCGGAGCGGTGACCCGGTCACCGAGGTGATCGGCCGCGCCTTCCCGGCGACCGTCGAGCTGGCCGCCGCCGCCATGATCATCGCGATCGGGCTCGGTGTGCCGCTCGGCTACCTGGCCGCCCGGCACCGCGGCCGGCTGCTCGACAACCTGAGCATCGGCGGCACCCTGCTCGGCATCTCGATCCCGATCTTCTTCCTGGGCTACCTGCTCAAGGACGTGTTCACCCAGAACATGCACCTGTTCCCGCCGTCCGGCCGGATCAGCACCGGGATGGACAACACCGACGTCACCGGCTTCTTCGTGCTCGACGGGCTGCTCACCCGGGAGTTCGACGCCACCGGTGACGCGTTGTGGCACCTGATCCTGCCGGCGATCACGCTGGCCACCATCCCGCTCGCGGTCGTCGTCCGGATCACCCGGGCCAGCGTGCTCGACGTCCTCAACGAGGACTTCGTCCGTACCGCCGAGGCGAAAGGGCTGCGGCACAAGACCATCCGCGGCCGGCACATCCTGCGCAACGCGCTGCTGCCGGTGGTCACCACCATCGGCCTGCAGACCGGCGCGTTGCTCTCCGGGGCCGTGCTCACCGAGCGGGTCTACAACTGGGGCGGTCTCGGGACGCTGATCTACGACTCGATCAGCGGCGGTCGCGACTACCCGGTGCTCCAGGCGCTGATCCTGCTGGCCGCGCTGGTCTTCGTGGTGGTCAACCTCCTGGTCGACCTCTCCTACGCCTTCATCGACCCGAGGGTGCGTGTGCGATGAGCGATCCGATCACCCGGCCCACCGTGGGCTCGCCGCGCGAGAGCGTGGACCCCTCGGCCGTCACCGAGAAGCCCGAGGGCACCCTGCCCCGCGGCCTGGACCGGCTCGGCGAGCGCAAGCGCGCCCGGCTGGAGCAACTGGCCCAGGCCACCGCCGACAAGGGTGGCGTCAGCCTGGTCCGGGACGCGTTCCGCCGGCTGCGGCGCAACCCGACCGCGATGGTCGGCGCGGCGATCGTGGCGCTCTTCGTGCTGGTCGCGATCTTCGCGCCGCTGCTGGCGCCGCACGACCCGGCGCAGCGCTTCGACGAGCTGACCCGCAACCTGACCGTCGACAACATCCCCGGCGCCAGCAGCGAGTTCCCGCTCGGCTCCGACCCGCTCGGCCGGGACTTCCTGTCCCGGATGATCCACGGCAGCCGCCAGACGCTGTTCGTCGGCGTGCTCGCCACGCTGATCGGGCTGGCCCTGGGCGTGCTGGTGGGCGCGCTCGCCGGCGCGTTCGGCGGTTGGGTCGACAACATCCTGATGCGCTTCACCGACGTCATGCTGGCCCTGCCGGCGCTGCTGCTGGCGATCAGCCTGGTGGCCCTGGCCAGCCGGTCCAGCCAGTGGACGGTCATCCTCGCGGTGGCCATCGTGAACGTGCCGATCTTCGCCCGGCTGCTGCGCGGTTCGATGCTCGCCCAGCGGGAGAGCGACCACGTGCTGGCCGCCCGTGCGCTCGGCGTCAAGCGCGGGGCGATCGTGCTGCGGCACATGCTGCCCAACGCGATGACCGCGGTGATCGTGCAGGCGACACTGACGCTCTCCACCGCGATCCTGGAGGCCGCGTCGCTCTCCTTCCTCGGCCTCGGTGACCCCGACATCAACCGCGCCGAGTGGGGGCTGATGCTCGGCGTGGACGGTCAGCGGTACTTCGAGGTCCGCCCGGAGCTGGCCTACTTCCCGGCCGCCGCGATCATCGTGGTCGCGCTCGGCTTCACCCTGCTGGGCGAGGGCATGCGCGAGGCGATCGACCCGAAGAGCCGGCGGTGAGCGCGGTGTGGACCAACGACCAGCACGGTGAGGACGTGACCCGATGAGCCTGCTCGACGTACGCGACCTGAGCGTCGTGTTCCAGCGCAAGGGTGAGCGGCCGTTCACCGCGGTCGACGAGGTCAGCTTCAGCGTGGAGCCGGGGCAGACGGTCGGCCTGGTCGGCGAGTCCGGCTGCGGCAAGAGCGTCACCAGCCTGGCGATCATGGGCTTGTTGCCGAAACGCGGCAACAAGGTCACCGGCGAGGTGAACTTCGACGGCGCCGACCTGCTGAAGCTGCGCCCGGAGGACCTGCGGGACCGGCGCGGCCGGGACATCGGCATGATCTTCCAGGACCCGCTCTCCTCGCTGAACCCGGTCATCCCGATCGGCACCCAGGTGGCCGAGGTGCTCGAACGGCACCGGGGCATGGACCGCAAGGTGGCGCTGAAGGAGGCCCGGGAGCTGCTCGACGCGGTCGGCATCCCGGACCCGACCCGGCGGTTGAAGGAGTACCCGCACCAGATCTCCGGCGGCATGCGGCAGCGCGCGCTGATCGCCATCGCGCTGGCCTGCAAGCCTCGGCTGCTGATCGCCGACGAGCCGACCACCGCGCTGGACGTGACGATCCAGGCGCAGATCCTCACGCTGCTCAAGCAGCTCGTCGACGAGACCGGCACCGCGCTGATCATGATCACCCACGACCTGGGTGTGGTGGCCGGGCTCTGCGACACGGTCAACGTGCTCTACGGCGGCAAGATCGTGGAGCGGGCGGCCCGGCACGAACTGTTCGCCCGGCCCCGGCACCCGTACACGCACGGGCTGCTCAACTCCGTGCCGAGGCTCGACTCGCCGCGCGGTGAGCGGCTGCACGCCATCCGCGGCTCGGTGGCCGACAACATTCCGTGGGCGGAGGGCTGCGCGTTCGCCCCCCGGTGCGACAACGTGGTGGACGCCTGCCTGGACGGGCCGCCCCCGCTGGAGCCCACCGCGAACGGCGGCGACCTGCGCTGCAACAACCCCGTTTCCGAGGAGGTGGCGGTCCCGTGACCGAGTCGACCGAGCGGACGACCGAACCCCTGATCGAACTGCGTGACGTCAAGGTCCACTTCCCGATCAAGAGCGGCGTGATCGTCGACCGGACCATCGGGCACGTCTACGCCGTCGACGGTGTCTCGCTCACCATCAACAAGGGCGAGACGTACGGGCTGGTGGGCGAGTCGGGCTGCGGCAAGTCCACGCTCGGCCGGGGCCTGCTGCGGCTGGTAGAGCCGACCGACGGGGAGATCGTCTTCGACGGCACCGACCTGCGCTCGCTCAAGGCCGAGCCGATGCGCCGGATCCGCCGCCGCATCCAGATGATCTTCCAGGACCCGCTGTCCAGCCTCGACCCCCGGCAGTCGGTGGAGTCGCTGCTGGTCGAGGGCCTCAAGGCGCACGGCCTGGCGAAGGACAAGGCGGCCGTCGACAAGCGGCTCCGGGACGCGCTCGCCGCGGTCGGCCTGCCCGCGTCCGCGCTCAGCAAGTATCCGCACGAGTTCTCCGGCGGCCAGCGCCAGCGCATCGGCATCGCCCGCGCGCTGGTGCTCGAACCGGACCTGATCGTCGCCGACGAGCCGGTGTCCGCGCTGGACGTGTCGATCCAGGCCCAGGTGCTCAACCTGCTCGACGAGTTGCAGGAGGAGCGCGGCCTCACGTACCTGATCATCGCGCACGACCTGGCGGTGGTCCGGCACATCGCCGACACGGTCGGGGTGATGTACCTCGGCGGCCTGGTGGAGGAGGCGTCCAGCGACGACCTCTACCGGGAGCCGATGCACCCGTACACCCGGGCGCTCATGTCCGCGGTGCCGGTGCCCGACCCGCAGGTGGAGGACCGCCGGGAGCGGATCCTGCTCGCCGGCGACCTGCCGTCACCGGCGAACCCGCCGGCCGGCTGCCGGTTCCACACCCGCTGCCCGTGGGCCCAGCCCACCCGCTGCGCCGACGAGCGGCCCGCGCTGCGCGACGTGCTCGACGGGCACCGGGTGGCCTGCCACTACGCCGAGGACATCGCGGCCGGGCGGATCCGGCCGCACGAGGTGGAGCCGGAGCTGGTCCGGCCGGATGACGGGGCGGCGCCGGGCGACACCGGCGAACTCATCCCCACCCCGTGACACACCGGACGCGTCGGCCCCTCCCGTCGGGGAGGGCCGACGCGTCCGTCCGGTTCAGCCCTCGGGGCGGTTCAGCAGGCCCACCGCGACCGTGTGCACCGCGTCCAGCGCGGCCGGGTCGGCCAGCGGCGCCGAGCCGCCGGTGACCGCGTACCACTCGTCGGCGTCCTTGTACTGCACCCGCAGCGTCACCCGGCCGTCGGCGTGCTCGGTGCGCAACGTCAGCTCCCCGGTCACCACGCCCACCTCGTCGGTCATCACCCCGCCCGGGCCGGCGGTGATGTCGGCGGTGCGGTTCGCCGGGCCGGCCGGAGCGCCCGGCGCGGCGTCGGCGGACATGCCCGCCCCGGAGACGTCGGCGGGCGCGGCCTGCTGGCCGTCCGCGGTCATTCCGGCCGAGGCCGGACCGGTCGGGGTCGGGTCGGTGCCGGCCGCCGCGGCGTCGTCGCCGGTGGCGTCCGGCGTCTTCTCCGGCGCCTGTGTGCCACCCGCCCCGGTCACGGCTTGCTCGCCCATGTGCAGCCCTCCAGCATGTCGGTGAGGGCGGCCTTCTCGGCACTTGTCACCGTCAGCCGCCAGTAGTGCTTGACCGTCACCCAGTCCGCCGCGTACTGGCACCAGTACGACCGGTTCGCCGGCTTCCACTGGGACGGGTCCTGGTCACCCTTTGCCCGGTTGGAGCGGAGGGAAACCGCGATGAGCTGCGGCCGGGTCTGGTCGTTGGCGAAGTCGCCGCGCTTCGAGTCGTCCCACTCGTCCGCGCCGGACCGCCACGCGTTGGCCAGCGGCACGATGTGGTCGATGTCCACGTCCGACGGGTCGGTCAGCACCACCCCGTCGTAGGCGCTCTCCCACCGCCCGCCCACCACGTTGCAACCGGAGAGCTTGATGTTCTCCCCGTCGCGTTGCAGCACGGTGTCCCGGACGTCGCAGTTCTTGCCGGTGTCCCGCCAGTGCGGGAACCGGGAACGGCTGTAGCCCTTCATCGACCCGGCCGAGGCCACGGTCAGCTCACCGAGCTGCTGGTTCACGTTTCCGGAGGCGCTCGGCGGCGCGTCCGGCTCGGTGACCGAGCCGTCGCAGCCGGCCACGCCGAGGGCGAGCACCGCGGTGAGCGCGGCGGTCAGCCCGGCTCGGACTCCTGATCTCGTACGCACAGACGACACCTCTCCAGCTTGCGGGCTCCGGGCGAGTCCGCACAGTACCCGGCGGCGGTTTCCGTGATTCGTGGCGTAGGTCGGGGATCACGGGCAGAGTGGATGGACGTGACCTCTGCCGCTCCCGCACTGCGTACCCGCTCCGCCGCCGGACGCGGCACGCTGCTCGCCGCGATCCTCGCCTCCGGCATGGTGTTCCTGGACAGCACCGTGGTCAACGTGGCGCTGCCGCGCCTCGGCGCCGAGCTGGACGCCACCGTGGCGGGTCTGCAATGGACCGTGAACGGCTACCTGCTCATGCTCGCCGCGTTCGTACTGCTCGGCGGCGCGCTCGGCGACCGGTTCGGCCGGCGGCGGATCTTCCTGCTCGGGGTGGTCTGGTTCGCGGTCGCCTCGGTGCTCTGCGGGCTGGCCCAGGGCACCGGCTGGCTCATCGCCGCCCGGTTCCTCCAGGGTGCCGGCGGGGCGCTGCTCACCCCCGGCTCGCTCTCCGTGCTCCAGGCCAGCTTCCACCCCGACGACCGGGGTCGGGCCATCGGCACCTGGTCCGGCCTCTCCGGCGTGTCCACCGCGCTCGGCCCGCTGGTCGGTGGCTGGCTGATCGACGCGCTCTCCTGGCGGTGGATCTTCTTCGTGAACCTGCCGCTGGCCGTGGGCGTGGTGCTCGCCGCGATGCGCTGGGTGCCGGAGAGCCGGGACGAGGCGGTCTCGCGTACCGGTGGACACGGCGGATTCGACGTGGCCGGCGCGTTGCTCGGCGCGCTGGCGCTCGGCGGGATCACGTACGCGCTGATCGACGCGCCGGCGCGCGGCGCCGCCCCGGCGGTGCTGGCCGCCGCCGTGGTCGGACTGGCCGCCGTGGCGGCCTTCGTGCTGGTCGAGCGGCGGCGCGGGGACCGCGCGATGCTGCCCACCGGGCTGTTCTCCAGCCGACTCTTCTCGGTGCTCAACATCTTCACCGTGGTGGTGTACGCGGCGCTCGGCGGGTTCACCTTCTTCCTCGCCGTCTACCTCCAGAACGTGGTCGGCTGGTCGGCGCTGCTCACCGGCCTGGCCACGGTGCCGATGACGCTGCTGCTGCTGGTCGGCTCGCCCCGGGCCGGCGCGCTCTCCGCCCGGATCGGTCCCCGGTTGCCGCTCACCGTCGGCCCGGTGGTCGCCGCCGCCGGCCTGCTGCTGCTGCGCCGCGTCGGGCCGGGCGCGTCCTACTGGGTGGACGTGCTGCCCGGCGTGGCGCTGTTCGGCGCCGGGCTCACGTTGGTGGTCGCGCCGTTGACCACGAGCGTGCTCGGTGCCGTGGCGGACCGGTTCGCCGGGGTGGCGAGCGGCTTCAACAACGCCGCCTCCCGGGCCGGCGGCCTCCTCGCGGTCGCCGCGCTGCCGTTGCTGGTCGGGCTCTCCGGCACCGGGTACGAGCAGAAGGGCGCGTTGGCCGACGCGTACCGGGGCGCGCTGCTGTGGTGTGCGTGCCTGCTGCTGGCCGGCGCCCTGCTCGCCGCGCTGCTCATCCACCGCCCGCGGGTGAAAGGAGGGGCCCCTTCTTAACGCCTCCGGTAGAGAAGGGGCCCCATCTCACACTCGGGCCATTCGGGCGCGGATGGTGAGAAGGGGCCCCTCCTATGCGGAATGCGTTAAGAGGGGGCCCCTCCTTGCACGTCAGGCGCGGGTGCGGTTCACGGCGCTGGTGACCGCCTTGACGGAGGCGGTGACGATGTTGGCGTCCACCCCGACGCCCCACACCGTCCGGCCGTCCACCTCGCACTCCACGTACGCGGCGGCCTGCGCGTCACCGCCGGAGGCGAGCGCGTGCTCGTGGTAGTCGAGTACGCGTACCGCGACGCCCAGCGACTGCAACGCGTTGACGTACGCGTCGATCGGGCCGTTGCCGACCGCGGTGAGCGCGCGGGTCTCGCCGCCGAAGCCGACCCGGGCGTCGATCTCGACCTTGCCGTCGACGGTGCCGATGGTGTAGCCGGCCAGCGTGACCGTCGGGTCGACCTGGTGGTCGACCAGGTAGTTGCGGGCGAAGATCTCCCACATGGTGCCCGGCTCGACCTCGCCGCCGTCGTGGTCGGTGACCGTCTGCACCACGCCGGAGAACTCGATCTGGAGGCGGCGCGGCAGGTCGAGCTGGTGCTCGGACTTCATGATGTACGCGACGCCGCCCTTGCCGGACTGCGAGTTGACCCGGATGACCGCCTCGTAGGTGCGGCCCAGGTCCTTCGGGTCGATCGGCAGGTACGGCACCGCCCAGGTGAACTCGTCGACCGGCACCCCGGCCGCGGCGGCGTCGGCGTGCAGCGCGGCGAAGCCCTTGTTGATCGCGTCCTGGTGGGAACCGGAGAACGCGGTGTAGACCAGGTCGCCCGCGTACGGGTGCCGCTCGTGCACCGGGAGCTGGTTGCAGTACTCGACCGCGCGCCGGATCTCGTCGATGTTCGAGAAGTCGATCATCGGGTCGATGCCCTGCGAGAACAGGTTCAGGCCCAGCGTCACCAGGTCCACGTTGCCGGTGCGCTCGCCGTTGCCGAACAGGCAGCCCTCGATCCGGTCGGCGCCGGCCAGCAGGCCCAGCTCGGCGGCGGCCACGCCGGTGCCCCGGTCGTTGTGCGGGTGCAGGCTCAGCGACAGGCTGTCCCGTCGGGGCAGGTGCCGGTGCATCCACTCGATCGAGTCGGCGTAGACGTTCGGCATCGCCATCTCGACCGTGGCCGGCAGGTTGACGATCAGCTTCCGGTCCGGCGTCGGGTCGACCACCTCGATCACCGCCGCGCAGACCTCCAGCGCGTACTCCAGCTCGGTGCCCGTGTAGGACTCCGGCGAGTACTCGTAGTGGATGTCGGTGTCCGGGGTGTGGATCTCCGCGTACTTCTGGCAGAGCCGCGCGCCCTGGGTGGCGATGTCGGTGATGCCGTCGCGGTCCAGGCCGAAGACCACCCGGCGCTGGAGCGTCGAGGTGGAGTTGTAGAAGTGCACGATGGCCCGGCGGGCGCCGCGCAGCGACTCGAACGTGCGCTCGATCAGGTGCTCCCGGCACTGGGTGAGCACCTGGATGGTGACGTCCTCCGGGATCAGGTCCTGCTCGATGAGCTGCCGGACGAAGTCGTAGTCGGTCTGGCTGGCCGACGGGAAGCCGACCTCGATCTCCTTGTAGCCCATCTGGACCAGGAGCTGGAACATCCGGCGCTTGCGCTCGGGCGACATCGGGTCGATCAGCGCCTGGTTGCCGTCGCGGAGGTCGACGGCGCACCAGCGGGGCGCGGCCTCGACGCGGTGGGTCGGCCAGGTGCGGTCCGGCAGTTCGACCCGGAACTGCCTGTCGTACGGGAGGTAACGATGCACCGGCATGCGGCTGGGACGCTGCTGGGCGAACGGATCGGTGACAGGTTGAGCCATCTCGGAGTGCTCCCTGGAACATGTGGCGTCAGCAGATCGGAAGGTGTCGGCGAGGTGCCGGGCGACGGTGCGCGGCGGGGCCGAGAGGAAGTTCGGATGTGCTGGACGGCGCGGTTCAACTCCGCGACGAGGTGCCGGCCGGTCAGGCCTCGTCGCGGCGACCAAGGAGAAGGTACGCCTGCCACATGACAGGGTCACCCTACGTGGTGGGACGGACGGTGGGAAGGCCGGTCCGGACTATGGGACCGAGTTCACCGCTACGGTGGACACCGGCACCTCGCCCAGCCGGGGCGTCCGCTCCGCCCGGACCACCGCCGGCCCTATCACCAGCCCGACCAGCACGAAGATCGCCGCCGCCGGGTACCAGCCCCAGCCGCCGGTGCTCACGCCGAGCGCGGTCAGCCCGGCCGGCGCGACCAGGAACTGCACCTGCGAGCCGAGCCCGAACGCGCCGACGTACGCGCCGCGCTGGGCGGCCGGCGGCAGCGTGGCGGTGAGCCCCCACGTGCCCGCCGACTCGATCAGCTCCGCCAGGATGAGCAGCGTCGCGGCGGCCACCAGCACCACCACGGTGAGTAGCCCCCGGGTCTGCCCGGAGACCGGCACGACCACGCAGAACAGGGCGATCAGCAGCGCGCCCCGGCGGGACGCCCGGGCCGCGCCCGGCGCGCTGTCCGCGCCCCGGCTGGCCCGCACCTGGAGCAGCACGATCAGCACGGTGTTGAGCAGCACCAGCGCGGCGATCAGCGTCTTCGGCGCGTCGGTGCGGGTGAGGATCCACAGCGGCAACACGGTCAGGTAGAGCGTCTGGTGGGCGGTGAGCAGCCCGGACAGCAGCGCGACGGCCATGAACGGGCGGTCGCGCAGCACCGCCAGCCGGCTCGTCGGCTCGGTCGGGCGGGCCACCTCCGGCAGCCGGGGCAGCCGCCGGACGAAGCCGGCGGTCACCAGGAAGACGGTGGCGATGAACCAGACCATCCCCCGGTACGCCCAGATCGTGTCGACGGCCAGCACCAGGCCGCTGATCAGGGCGCCGAGCCCGAAGCCGACGTTCAGCGAGGAACGCTGGTAGGCCATCGCGGTGACCCGTTCCTCCGGCCGCAGCACGTTGATCGAGTAGACCTGGCGGGCGGTGCCGGCGGCGGCGCCCACCACGGCCAGCGCGAGCACCACGGCGAGGAACCCGGCGAAGCCGCCGACGAGCGGGTACGAGGCGAACAGCGCCGCGTCGAGCAGCAGGCCGACGATCCACACCCGCTGCGGACCGTACCGGTCGGTGAGCGCGCCCAGCGGGACGGTGCCGAGCAGGGACGCCCCGGCGGCGAGCGAGAGGCCGAGACCCACCTGCGCCGGACCGAGCCCCAGCGCCCGGGTGAAGAAGACGGCGCTGCCGGCCTGGAACAGGCCTTGCCGACGGCGTTCACCATGGCCTGCACGGCCAGGGCGCGGGTCAACCCGGCCGGCGGTACGACGTGCCGGACGGCGGTGCTGATGCTCTCTCTGGCCCCCATGGCCGCTGAGCAAACCGGGGCCGCGCGCTCCGGTCGAGCCATTTAGGCTGGGCCGAATCCTGCGTCCGGGGGTGCGTGTGTCCGAGTTGCGGTTCACCGTGGCCGACGTCGCGGGCGTACGGTTCGCCGTGTCGCCGGCCAACGAGACGGTCATGAGCATGTGGGCGGTGCGCGACCCGGTCGGGCACGCGGTGCACCTGCCCTGGATCGACCGGGCCCGGGTCATGCTGCGCCGCCCGGAGGTGGCCGTCCGGGTCCGCCCGCTGGTGGAGCTGACCTGGCCGCGTCGCTGGCTGCCCGACTTCCTCACCCCGGCGGCCCGGCCCGACGTGGGGATGGCCGAGCAGCTCGACCAGATCGCGGCGACGCCGCCGCAGGTCGTGGTCCAGGATCTGCTGGCGACCGTGCCGAGCGGGCCGCTGAGCCCGTTCGGGGCGGCGCTGCTCGCCGACCCGCGCGGCCTGCTGCCGCAGCTCGTCGACGCGGTGCGGGTCTGGCACGACGAGGCCATCGCGCCGGACTGGCCCCGGATGCGGGCGCTGCTCGACGCCGACGTGGCCTACCGGGCGGCCCAGCTCGCCGAGGGCGGCGCGGGTCGGTTGTTCGCGCAACTCCATCCGAGTCTGCGCTGGATCGGCGACCGGGTGGTCAGCGACGACCCGTTCGAGCGGGACTTCGACCTGCGTGGCCGAGGGCTGGCGCTGAACCCGGGGGTGTTCACCTACCGGCGGGTGCTGTGGAACCTGCTGGAGGACTCGCTGCCCGGCGGGGCGTATCCGGTCCGGGCGATCGGGACGCTCTGGGAGCGCGCCCCGGCCCCGCCCGGCGACCCGCTGGCCCGGGTGCTCGGTGCCGGCCGGGCCACGTTGTTGCCGCTGCTCGACGCGGCGGTGACCACGACCGACCTGGCCCGGCTCACCGGGATGTCGGCCGGGAACGTCTCCCAGCACCTGTCCGCGCTGCACGCCGCCGGGCTGGTGGCCCGGTTCCCGGCTGGGCGGCGCGTGCTGTACCGCAACACCGAGGTCGGCGCCGCCCTGCTGCGCGCCGCCCGGGGCACCTGAGCCGGCCGGGTCGCGTGCGGGCGGTCGCCGTCAGCGCAGCAGCAGGGCGGGGAGGGGTCGGCGGCGGCGGAGCGCGGTCTCCCGGGCGTACAGGTCGGGTGGAAGCGTGGCCGGGTCGCCGAGGCGGCCGACCGCGGCCACCACCAGCGGCCGGACGTCGTCGGGCAGGTCCAACTCGGCGGCGAGACGGCGACGGTCCAGACGGGTGACCTGGCGGACGTGCAGGCCGAGCGCGGTGGCCTGCACGGTGAGGTGGGCGACGGCCTGGCCCAGGTCGTACGCGCTCCGCTCCGGGTCGCCGCCGGCGTGCGCGGCGAGCAGCAGGGCGGCGGCGTGCCGGGCCCAGCCCTGGTCGGTGTCGGGCAGGCCGACCAGGATCCGCTTCCACGTCTCGTCCTGCCGGTGCCCGAGCGCGAACCGCCACGGCTGCGCGTTGCCGGCCGAGGGCGCCCAGCGGGCCGCCTCCAGCAGCGCGGCCACCTCGTCGGCGGTCAGCTCGGCGTCGGGGTCGAACGCACGAGGGCTCCAGCGGAAGGCGAGCAGCGGGGTCAGGTCGGTCATGGGTAGAGCGTCCCTGATGCCCGGTTTGTCACGCGAATCAGGGTGGAGTGATGTGGGCAAGGCCACCCGTAACGGACAAAGCGCTACGACGTTCCGGGCGTCGGCGCGTCCCGGCCCACCGGCTCCCCCTCGCTCACCGCCCCGGCCAGCTCGACGGTCGCCGGCGCCGGGCCGGGCGAGCCGGTCAGCGTGAGGCTGCCGAGCGTGGCGCGGACCGCCACCGGGGTGCCGTCCTCACCGAAGCAGTAGACGCCCACGTCCAGCGGTGCGTTCAGCGAGGCCGAGGTGGAGTCGACCGCGTAGCACCGGCCGGTGACGCCCGCCGGCGGCGGGGCGGGGGAGACCGCCAGTGGGGCCCGCCGGTCGGTGAGCACCTCCAGCCAGTCGGTGAACGGGTGCTGCACGCGCGGGTCCAGTCGGCGGGGCACCGCGTCGTCGGCGTCACCGAGGCGTACGCACCCGGCGGGCCCCGTCCAACCGGCCGAGGGCAGGGCGCACTGGAAGAGCCCGTCCGAGGTGGCGGCGAGCGAGACGTCGACCGTGCCGTCCCGCCCCCAGCCGGGCACGTCGACCCGCCAGCTCCCGTCGTTCCCGCTGGTCACCGCCACCGTGCGGGTGGGTCCGTCGGGCGGCGCGAACGCGTACGTGGCGGTGAGGTGCCGGTCCTGCGCGGCGGCGGCCAACCCGGCCAGCTCGTCGCGGGCGGCGTCGACCTGCACCGGCACGGGATCGACGGTGCCGGCCGGCGCCGAACCCGGCGGGTCGGCGACGCAGGCGGCCAGCAGCGTCGGCAGGGTGAGCGCGAGGGCGCCGGACAGCCGGCGGGCCGCGCGTCGATGAGCGTGCACCGGGTCATTCTGCGGTGCGACGGTGGCTCCGGTCAGCCCACCGTACGGCTGTACCGCTTGGCGTGTCGCACGACGTCCGGGCCGGTGCCGCCGGCCGTGCCGCGTGACGCCCGGGGCTGGTGAGCCGCCCCACGCCGGGCCGGATGGTGGGATCACCCGACCCGGCCGTACGGCCCGCCCGATACCCTGAGGGCGTCTGACACGCGCCGCCGGACCTTCAGACCCGGCGGCGTCGGCACGCTCAGGGTCGTCACCGGGAGGGAGTGCACAGTCGTGGCACTCGTGGTGCAGAAGTACGGCGGGTCCTCCGTCGCCAACGCCGAGCGGATCAAGCGGGTGGCCGAGCGCATCGTGGCGGCCCGCAAGGCGGGCGACGACGTGGTCGTGGTGGTCTCCGCCATGGGCGACACCACCGACGAGCTGCTTGACCTGGCCAACCAGGTCAGCCCGCTGCCGCCCGGCCGCGAGCTGGACATGCTGCTCACCGCCGGGGAGCGGATCTCCATGGCGCTGCTCGCCATGGCCATCCACAACCTGGGGTACGAAGCCCGCTCGTTCACCGGTTCCCAGGCCGGCGTGATCACCACCTCGGTGCACGGCCGCGCCCGGATCATCGACGTGACCCCGGGGCGGCTCAAGGGCGCGCTCGACGAGGGCGCGGTGGTGATCGTCGCCGGCTTCCAGGGTGTCTCGCAGGACACCAAGGACGTCACCACGCTCGGCCGGGGCGGGTCGGACACCACCGCGGTGGCGCTCGCCGCCGCGCTGCACGCGGACGTCTGCGAGATCTACACCGACGTGGACGGCATCTTCTCCGCCGACCCGCGGATCGTGCCGAACGCCCGGCACATCAAGCACATCACCTACGAGGAGATGTTGGAGCTGGCCGCCTGCGGCGCGAAGGTGCTGCACCTGCGCAGCGTCGAGTACGCCCGGCGCGCGGGGTTGCCGATCCACGTCCGTTCGTCATACTCGACCAACACCGGCACCATGGTCACCGGATCGATGGAGGACCTTCCCGTGGAACAGGCACTGATCACCGGGGTCGCCCACGACCGCAGCGAGGCGAAGATCACCATCGTCGGGGTGCCCGACGAGCCGGGCGCCGCCGCGCGGATCTTCGACACCGTGGCCGGTGCCGAGATCAACATCGACATGATCGTGCAGAACGTCTCCACCGAGGGCACCGGCCGCACCGACATCTCGTTCACGCTGCCCAAGGCGGACGGGCCGACCGCGATGGCCGCGCTCAGCAAGATCCAGGAGCCGGTCAAGTTCAAGGGCCTGCTCTACGACGACCACGTCGGCAAGGTCTCCCTGATCGGTGCCGGCATGCGTTCGCACCCGGGCGTCGCCGCCGGCTTCTTCGCCGCGCTCGCCACCGCCGGGGTGAACATCGAAATGATCTCCACGTCCGAGATCCGGGTCTCCGTGGTCTGCCGGGACACCGACCTCGACAAGGCGGTCAAGTCGATCCACGACGCCTTCGAGCTGGGTGGTGACACCGAAGCCGTCGTCTACGCCGGCACCGGGCGGTAGCGCGGATGCCGTCGCTGCCCACCCTCGCCGTGGTCGGGGCGACCGGTGCCGTCGGCACGGTGATGTGCCAGATCCTCTCCTCCCGCCGCAACGTGTGGGGCGAGATCCGACTGCTCGCCTCCGAGCGCTCGGTCGGCCGCCGGGTGCTGTGCCGGGGCGAGGAGTTGACCGTCCGGGCGCTCACCGCCGACGCGTTCGACGGCGTCGACGTGGCGATGTTCGACCTGCCCGACGACGTCTCGGCCGAGTGGGCGCCGATCGCGGTGTCCCGGGGCGCGGTGGTGGTGGACAACTCCGGCGCGTTCCGGATGGACCGCGACGTGCCGCTGGTGGTTCCCGAGATCAACCCCGATCAGGTACGCAACCGGCCCAAGGGGATCATCGCCAACGCCAACTGCACCACGCTGGCGATGATCGTGGCGATCGCCCCGCTGCACCGCGAGTACGGCCTGCGCGAGCTGGTCCTCGCCTCCTACCAGTCGGCCTCCGGGGCGGGGCGGACCGGGGTGGACGCGCTGCACCTCCAGCTCGGCAAGATCGCCGGTGACCGGGCGCTCGGCTCCCGGGCCGGCGACGTCCGCCAGGCGGTCGGCGAGGAACTGGGCCCGTTCCCGGCCCCGTTGGCGCTCAACGTGGTGCCCTGGGCCGGCTCGCTCGGTGACGGCGGCTGGTCCTCCGAGGAGTTGAAGCTCCGCAACGAGTCCCGCAAGATCCTCGGCCTGCCCGACCTGAAGGTCTCCGCGACCTGCGTACGGGTGCCGGTGGTGACCGGTCACTCGGTCGCCGTGCACGCGGTCTTCGCCACCGAGGTGGCCGCCGAGGGGGCCCGCGAGGCGTTGCGCAACGCGCCGGGCGTGATCCTGGTCGACGACCCGGCCGCCGGGGAGTTCCCGATGCCGATCGACGCGGTCGGCACCGACCCGTCCTGGGTCGGCCGCATCCGCCGGGCGGTGGACGATCCACGTGCGCTGGACCTGTTCGTGACCGGCGACAACCTCCGTAAGGGCGCCGCCCTCAACACCGCCCAGATCGCCGAACTCCTGGCCAAGGAACTCACCTCCCAGGCGCGTTGATCTTGCACTTTGTGCCCCGGCAAAAGGGGTGAATGCCGCGCGGGTGGGGCCGGAAGTGCAAGATCGCCGGGAGAAGAGGCGGCGGTCAGGCGGCGGATAGGTGGACGCCGTCTCGGCCGTGCCGCTTCACCGCGTAGAGGGCCTGGTCGGCGCGGTGCAGGGTGCGCTCCGGGGGCTCGTCGGGGCGGGGCAGCGCGATGCCGACGCTGATCGTCCGGCCGGTGCGGCGGGCCGCCTCGGTGAGCCGCTCGGCGATGCGGACCGCCTCCTGCGGGTGGCTCACCTCGATCACCGCGAAGAACTCGTCGCCGCCGGTCCGGTACAGCTCGTCGCCCTGCCGCAGCGCGCCCTCCAGCGCCCGGGCCAGTCCCACCAGCAGCCGGTCGCCGGCCTGGTGGCCGTATGTGTCGTTGACGTGCTTGAACCCGTCCACGTCGATGGCCAGCAGCGCGGTACGCCCCGGCGTGGCGGTGGCGATCCGCTGCCCGAACGGGCCGGTGTGCCGCAGCCCGGTGAGCGGGTCCGAACTGGCCTGCTCGCGCAGCCGCGCCAGCGTCCGTAGCCGGTCCAGACAGGTCCACGCCTGCCCGGCCAGCAGCTCGATCAGGTTGACCGTGGTCGGGTCGGGCCGCAGTGACCTTCCGTCGGCGACCAGCAGCACGCCGCCGCTCGACGGCGTGCCGACCGGCACCGCCACCAGCGTGCGCGCGCCGGCCCGGGTCAGCGGCAGGCACTCCTCGGTCGGCGGCTGCCCCGCTTCGCCCAGCGTGTACGCCGACCCGTAGCGGTGGGCGCGGTCGATGATCCGGTCCAGCGTGGCGGGGCCGGCCTCGGCCAGCTCGGCCCGGATCCGCGCCTCCAACTCCCCCGGGGTGTCGGTGGGCGCGCCCAGCCGAGGGCCACCGCGACCGGTGAGCACCAGCACGGCGGCGGAGAGCGCGGACACGTCCCGGGCCGCGGCGATGGCGGCGGTCATCAGGTCCCAGTCGGTTCCGGCGGCGGTGAACGCGGCGGCGTGCCGGAGCAGCTTCTCGCTGCGGCTCTCGGCGGGCGGGCCGCCGAGCGCCGCGATCCGGGCGCCGAGCCGGTCGGCCAGCCGCTCGGCGGTCTCCTGCCAGGGAGCCAGCGTGACCGGCTCGCTCCACTGGAGATCGAGCACGCCGATCGGGCGGCCGGCCGGGTCGCGTACCGGCACGCAGAGTTCCGTGGTGACGTCCGGGCGGATCGGGAGGTAGTCGGGGTCGGCGGCGACGTCGGGCACGGCGGCGGTCTCGCCGGAGGCGTAGACCCGCCGCACCACCGACGGTTCGGGCCGGTGCCGGGCCGGCCCGGCATCGTCGGCCGTCGCCGGGACGTGGGAGAAGACCTGCCAGGCGCCGGTGGCCGCGACGCACCGGAGGCGGTCGTGGACGCGGAGCAGGACGGAGGCGGTCGCCGGGGTGTGCCGGGCGAGCGCGGTGACGGTCCACTGGCACGCCTCCGGCACGGTCGACGCCGTGGGAAGGCGCACCGTGACGTCGCGGAGGACTCGCTCGTGATCCACGTCGTTCCTGCTCGGAGGGGGTGGGTTCGCGATCAAGCGTACTCAGCGGGACCGCCGTCGACCTTCGTACACATGTGCTATCCACAGGCTGTGGACGCGGCCTGTGGGCAACGCGCGGGCCGGGGCGGCGGTAGCGTGAGGGGTCCCGGCCCGAGGAGGCGCCGATGCTCATCGCCCAGCTCAGCGATCCGCACGTGACCACCGGCCCGCTCGCCGCCGAGCCGGCGGCCGGCCTGCACCGGGCGCTCGGCACGGCGCTCGCCCTGCGCCCCCGGCCCGACTGCGTGGTGATCACCGGCGATCTCACCGGTCACGGCCGGCCGGACGAATACCTCGCCCTCCGCGAGATCGTCGGGCGGTTCCCGCTGCCGGTCCACCTGGCCGCCGGCAACCACGACGACCGCGAGTCGCTGCTCGACACGTTCGGCGGCACCCCCCACCTGGCCGGCGGGTTCTCGGCGCACTACCACGTCGACCACCCGGAGGCGACGCTCGTGGTGCTCGACTCGCTCACCCCGGGCGGCTCCGGCGGTCGCCTCGGCGACGAGCAGCTCGACTGGCTCGACGGGGTGCTCGCCGGCCGGCCGGAGGCGCCCGCCGTCGTGTGCCTGCACCATCCGCCGGTCGCGGTGGGCCTCCCGGCCGCCGACGCCATCCGGCTCGCCGACGCCGACGCGCTCGCCGCCGTGATCGCCCGACACCCCCACGTCGTACGCGTCGCCGCGGGCCACCTGCACCGCCCGGTGACCAGCGCGTTCGCCGGTACGGTGCTGACCTGCGCGCCGAGCACCTGGATCCAGGCCAGCCTGACCATGACCGACGGGGACGAGATCGGCTGGGTCGCCGAGCCGACCGGGTTCCTGCTGCACCGGGTCGCCGACGGGGGCTGCGTCACGCACACCGTCCAGGTCAGTCACGCCGCCGGCCGGACGTGCGGGTTCTGACCGCTCCGGTGTCCCTGCTCTGGTACGTCGCGTACGGGTCGAACCTGCACGCCGCGCGGCTCGACCGGTACCTGCGCGGCGGGCGCCCAGCGGGCGGGCTGCGCACGTACCCGGGCTGCCGGGACTGCCGACCGCCGCGCCGGACGGTCCCGGCGCTGATCCCCGGCGGCGTCTACTTCGCCGGCGAGTCCCGTGCCTGGACCGGCGGCATGGCGTTCTACGACCCGGAGCTGCCCGGCCGGGCGGCGGTCCGCGGCTACCTGGTCACGGCCGAGCAGTTCGCCGACATCGCCGCCCAGGAGATGTACCGGACGCCCGGCGCGGATCTGGCCGGGATCCGCGCGGCGGTCGCGACCGGTCGGGCCACGCTCGGTCCGGGCCGGTACGAGACGCTGCTACGGGTCGGGGAGCGCGACGGCCGGCCGATGCTCACGTTCACCGCCCCGCACCGCGCGGTGACGGTGCCCTGGACCCGACCCGCCCCGGTCTATCTCGGCATGCTGGCCCGGGGGCTGCGGGAGGCGCACGGCTGGGGTGTGGCGCGCACCGTCGACTATCTGTCCGGCCGGCCGGGTGTCGCCGGGCGGTGGAGCCGGGCGGCGCTCCGGACGCTGGTCGGCGCCGCCCACGTCGCGGTCGCCGACCCGCCCTCCGGTGTCCAGGTCGAGTTCGGACAGTCCGCTCCGGCCGCCGGACCGGTGGACATGAACGGCCGTTCGGCCGGCGACGGGTGGCCCGCCGGGGGTTTTTCCGGTCAGGAAGGTTGCCACAGCAACGTTTTCGGCGTGACATGAGCGACGGCGCCGGCTCCCTGGTCCCTGGGGGCCGGCGCCCTTTCGTGGCCGGCGTGCGCCGTGCGGGAATTCACCCGACGGTCATGTCGGACTCGTCGGGCAGACCGGCACGGGTCGCCTGGCGCGGTGAACATTCCGATTGCCACCCCGGTCGACCTGCGGCCCGGTGGATGAGAAGCTACCCCGGGCGGGGCGGCGTTCCCCCGAGTGCCGCCTTCCGCGATCGACCCCTGTCACGGCACGCATCAGGGTCGCCGGGCGAACCATCGTCCGGGCAACCACGCGCCGGTATCTCACGAGGAGTTCCATGTCCGTCCCCGGGATGCGCCGCCGGGCCGCCGTCGGCCTGGCCGCACTCGCCGCGACCGCGTTCACCGCCGTCGCCGTCACCCCCGACCAGGCTGAGGCCCACTCGAAGCCGGTCGACGTCCAACTGCTCGCGATCAACGACTTCCACGGCAACCTGGAGCCGCCGACCGGCTCCAGCGGCACCATCGACGGGCAGGCCGCCGGTGGCGCCGAATACCTGGCCAGCCACCTGAAGGCCATGCGCGCCGCGGCGCAGGCGCAGGGCAAGGGCACCGTCACGGTCGCCGCGGGCGACCTGATCGGCGCCTCGCCGCTGCTCTCCGCCGCGTTCCACGACGAGCCCACCATCGAGGAGATGAACCTCGCCGGGCTCGAGTTCGCCAGCGTCGGCAACCACGAGTTCGACGAGGGCGCCAAGGAGCTGCTGCGGATGCAGCGCGGCGGCTGCCACCCGGTGGACGGCTGCGCCGACGGCACGCCGTTCGAGGGCGCGAAGTTCAAGTACCTCTCCGCCAACGCGTTCAAGACCTCCACCGGCCTGCCGCTGATGCAGCCGTTCGGCATCAAGATCGTCAAGGGTGTGCCGATCGGCTTCATCGGCATGACCCTGGAGGGCACCCCGAACATCGTCAGCCAGCAGGGCGTGGCCGGGCTGCGCTTCACCGACGAGGCCGACACCGCCAACAAGTACGCCAAGATCCTGCGGCTGCTCGGCGTGAAGAGCATCGTCGTGCTGCTGCACGAGGGTGGCGTGCAGAACGGCGGCGGCATCAACGACTGCACCGGGTTCAGCGGCCCGATCGTCGACATCGCCAACCGGATGGACCCGGCGATCGACGTGATCGTCAGCGGCCACACCCACGCCGCGTACAACTGCAACATCAACGGCAAGCTGGTCACCAGCGCCAGCTCGTTCGGCCGCCTCGTCACCGACATCAACCTGAAGATCGACCCGCGTACCCGGGACGTGGTCAGCGCGTCGGCGAACAACGTGGTGGTCACCCGGGACGTCGCCAAGGACCCGGCCTCGACCGAGCTGATCAGCCGGTACAAGACCGCGCTCGGCCCGGTGGCCGACCGGGTGGTCGGCGAGACCACCACCGCGATCACCAAGACCCAGGAGAACCTGTACCAGACCGGGGTCGACGCCAACGGCAAGCCGACGTACCAGACCGGTGAGTCGCCGCTGGGCAACGTGATCGCCGACGCCCAGCTCGCCGCCACCGACACCGAGCAGAACGCGGTCGCCGCGTTCATGAACCCCGGTGGTGTCCGCGCCGACCTCGACGCCGGCCCGGTCACCTACGCCGAGGCGTTCACCGTCCAGCCGTTCGCCAACAACCTGGTGACGCTGGACCTGACCGGCGCGCAGCTCTACTGCATGCTGGAGCAGCAGTTCACCGTGGCGCGGGTGCTCTACGCGTCCTCGTCCGTGCACTACGTGGTGGACGTCAACGGCACCACCGCGCCGGCCGGTACGCCGTGTGCCGGCAGCCGGGTGGTCCGGGGCAGCCTCACCATCAACGGCACCCCGGTGACCGACACCGCGACCTACCGGGTCACGGTGAACAACTTCCTCGCCGGTGGCGGCGACGGCTTCAGCGTCCTGACCGGCGGCACCAACGCGGTGACCGGCCAGATCGACCTGGACGCCTTCACCGCGTACCTGACCGAGAAGTCGCCGGTGTCCGCGCCGGCGCTGGACCGGATCCAGACCACCGCGGAGGTCCCCGCCGCCTGACCCGTACCGCCAGTGGGCCCCGGAGCACTGCTCCGGGGCCCACTGCCGTCTCCCCCCACCGCCCGCACCCCCTCCTCAGCGCGTTGATCAAGAGGTTTGCGTCGGGAGCGCGCCGCGCGGCGACGCAAACTCCTTGATCAACGAGTGGGGAGGGGAGGGAGGGGAGGGGAGGGGTGTGGTCTGCCATGCTGGGGCGGTGAGTGCGACGTGGCGTCATCTGCCTGCCTCGGCCCGTGAGATCGCCGTGAGCGCCACGGACGCGGTCGACGCCGCCCGGGAGCGGGACGCCGAGGCGTACCGGCCGGCCGTGGAGCGGCTCGCCGCCGCCGACCGGGCCGGGCTGGTGCTCGGCGGCGCGGTGCGGCTGCTGCTGGAGGAGGGGCATCCGGACGGGCTGGACGGCGACGACGTACGCCAGGTGCTGGAGCGTTGCGTCCGGTCGGCCGCGACGTGGTGGCCCGAGGTCGACCCGCACGTGCTGCTGGTGCTGCTGGCCGGCGCGCTCGGCGTCTACGACCCGGGCGACGACGACAACCTGCCCGACCCGGCGGCGGTCGCCCGGCACGCACCACTGCTCGTCGCCGACCTGCTGGCGGTCACCGGACGCCCGTTCGCCGACTACCTGAGCGCGGCGTTCGCCGAGGTGGCCCGCACCGAGTTGCACGACTGACGAGGCGGGGCGGACGGTCTCCGTCCACCCCGCCCCGCTTCCCGCCGGTCAGGCGGTGCCGGCGACCTCGAACGAGTACCAGTTGGCGTACTCGCTGAACGTGCCGTCGGCCTTGACCGCGAAGACTGTCAGGGTGATCCACCCGCTGGTCTGCGGCGTCCACGTCACGGTCGCCCGACCGTCACCGTCGGCGGTCACGTCGGTGAACTCGCCGTCGTCGCCGAACGCGTACCGGTAGGTCGCCACGTCGGTCCACCCGGGCGGCGGCGAGAAGGTGAAGGTGCCGGGCACCCCGACCCCGCCCACCGGGCTCCCGTCGGCCGGCCGCTGGTAGACGTCCGACCGGACGCCCGGCCACGGGTTGAACGTGGCGTACCAGTTGGCCTTCTCGGAGACGAACCCGTTGGCGCTGCGGCTGCGGATCGTCACCTGGTGACCGTTGGGGTTGCTGGCCCGGAAGCTGAACCAGGCGACGCCGTCCTCCTCGGGCCGCCGGGTCTCCGTCGGCTCGTTGTCGAGGGTGATCTCGTACTCCTCGACGCCGGTGAGACCCGGCGCCGGGGTGATCTTCAGCAGCACGTCCTGGTTCCACTCCGGCGGACCGCCCTGCACCTCCACCTGCGGCGCGGACCAGGGCACGTTCACCTCGTAGACAACCGTCCCCGAGGTGTTGCCGGCCAGGTCGACCGAACGCACGGTGAGCCGCTGCGGACCGGCATCCGGCGGGCTCATCGTCACCGTCGCGGTGCCTCCCGGCGCGTCCGGCCGGACGGTGCCGGGGCGGCTCAGCGGGTCGGTGCAGACCAACTGGCCGACGTCACCGCCGGACTCGCAGCCGCCCGCGCCGAGCTGGGACCACGAATACTGGAAGCCCGCCACGTCCTTCTTGCCGTTGCCGGAGAACGTGAAGACACCCGGCTCGCCGGCCGGCACCCACTGGCCGGTCTCCGCGGAGGGGTAGTTGGACGACGTCACCGTCGGTGCCGCCGGCGCGGTGGCGTCATAGCTGAAGTAGCACTTCTTCGACCAGGCGGACGTGTCCGCGCCGTCGCCGACCCGGGCCTGCCAGACGTACGAGGTGCCGTCGGCCAGCGCGTCGGCAGGCAGTTGGACCGTGTTCGCCCGGCCCGAGCTGCCGTGCTCGCCGCTCAGCTCCCGCCGCTGCTCCGGGTGACCGACGGGCCAGAACGCCACGTCGGTACGCAGGCTGCGCTGGTCCCACTCGTCGGCGTCGGAGCCGACCGCCTGGAGCACGTGGGCGAAGGAGCCGATCTTCGGGTACGGCCGCAACTGGGTGCAGGCGAAGCCGCCGTTGTAGAGGCGCGTGTTGTCGACCGTGGGCAACGAGTTGTACTGCACGCTGAGCTGGACCTGCTTGTACCAGTTCAGCTCACGCGCGTACGTCGGGTCCGACTCGTACTGCTCCGGCACCCGGAGCAGGAAGGTGATCCGCCGCTGCTTCTGTGCCACCGCCTCCTGGACGGCGGTGCCCACGTCGAAGGAGATGCTGGCCCGGGGGCAGTACTCCGGCGTCAGGATCTCGTCGAGCTTGCCGATCGGCTCCGGCTGCCGGTTCCAGGTGGGGGTGGAGCCCACCTGCTTCGTACGCCAGATCTCGATCGCCCGCTTCGTGCAGTCCGCCGCGGTCTGCTCCTGGATGAAGACCTTCCCGCCGTAGATCTTTCGGCCGCCCTCGAACTGGGACAGGTCGAAGGTGGCGTAGATCCGCGAGGTGTGCGACGTCCCGGCGTCGTCGACCCGGGTGCCGAGCGGCATGTTGACGCCCTCGGCCCAGTTGTACGCCTTCGCGGGGGTGGCCGAGTCGACCCAGCCGCCCTGTACCTGGGGTGGGGTGGTGTAGTGCGGCGCCGCCACGGCGGTGCCGTCGGTGGTGACGACCGTCAGCCCGGTGACCCCCAGGGTCAACCCGAGCAGGCCGATGAGGCCACGACGTGGCCTGACACTGAACACAGTGGATGTCCTCCCGTTGCCGTCCGGGCGCCCGCCCGGACAGTTACGGGCATCAAACCGTTCCCGTGCGGGGCGGGCAACGGCCTTTCGGTCGATCACCGGACGCGCGGGAGACGCACTTCCGGCGCGGTCACGGGCTCGCGGCCAGGAAGACGAACGCGGCGAGCAGCACCAGGTGCACCCCGCCCTGGAGCACGGTGGCCCGCCCCGGCACCACGGTGAGCACGGCGGTCACCGCGGTCAGCGCCAGCAGCGTCATCTGGGTGCCGCCCAGCCCCAGCAGCAGCGGGCCGTCCAGCCAGATCGAGGCGATCGCGATGGCCGGGATGGTCAGGCCGATGCTGGCCATCGCCGAGCCGAGCGCCAGGTTCAGACTGATCTGCACGCGGTCCCGGCGGGCCGCCCGCGCGGCGGCCAGCGTCTCCGGCGCCAGCACCAGCAGCGCGATGACCACGCCGACGAACGCCTGCGGCAGGTTGGCCGCCTGCACGGCCGACTCGATCGCCGGGGAGATGGTCTTCGCGTCGCCGACCACCGCGACCAGCGCCACCACCAGCAGCGCCAGGCTGGCCAGCGCGGTACGCGTGGACGGCGGCTCGGCGTGCCCGTCGCCGTCGGTGTCCTCCGCGAGGATGCTGCCCTCCTGGGTGACCGGGAGGAAGTAGTCGCGGTGCCGGCCGGTCTGCACCATCACGAACAGCAGGTAGAGCGCGAGCGAGGCGACCGCCGCGAAGGCGAGCTGACCGGGGGAGAACTCCGGGCCGGGCCGGCTGGTGGTGAACGTGGGCACCACCATGCTGAGCGTGGCGAGCGTCGCCACGGTGGCCAGCGCCCCGCCGGTGCCCTCCGGGTTGAACACCGCCACCTGCCGGCGTAGCGCGCCGAGCAGCAGCGACAGGCCGAGGATGCCGTTACAGGTGATCATCACGGCGGCGAAGACGGTGTCCCGGGCCAGCGCCTGCGTCTTGTCCCCACCGCTGATCATCAGCGTGACGATCAGACCGACCTCGATCACGGTGACCGCGACCGCCAGCACCAGCGAGCCGTACGGCTCGCCCACCTTGTGCGCCACCACCTCGGCGTGGTGGACGGCGGCCAGCACGGCGACGGCGAGCAGGGCGGCCACCACGAAGATCAGCGCACCGGGCAGCTCCCGCCCCCACGTGAAGACGAGCAGGAGCACGGCGAGCACGGGTACGACGGTGGTCCAATCGGTCAGGCGGGATCGGATCATCGCTGGCATGCGTCTACCTTGCCAGGTGAACCGGTCAGCCGCCCGCAGCCGGGAGATCGTCTGCGGTGCGTCTCGCCCGTCGGTCGTCCTCAGCCGGTGCCCAGGCCGGCGGCGAGGTCGGTGATCGCCGTCGGGGCGAAGGGCTCGCGGGCGACCCGGGCGAGTACCTCCAGACCGGCTGGTCGCTGGCGGATCTCGGCCGGCGCGATGCGGTCGGCCGCGGTCAGGGCGCGGCCGGCGTTGACCGGATCGCGGACGTGGAGGTAGGCGCGGGCGACGTCGATCAGGTACGCGGCGCGGTGTTCGGCGGGCAGCCACCGCCAGCCGTCGTCAGTGGTCACTTTCTCGTGCCGGGCGATGGCCTGTCGTGCGTCGCCCAGCTCCGCCATCGTGATGATCCGGGCAAGCTCGACCGCCGTGGGTCCGAACCCGGTCCGATAGTGGTCGTGACCGTCGCCCACCCGAGCGGCCATCTCGGCGGCCTCGTCGATCAGCCCGACGGCGGTGCGGTCGTCCCCGTCGCGGGATGCGGCCAGGGCAGCCTGGACGAGGAGCGTTCCGCACAGGGAAAGCTCGTGCGGGGAGCCGTTCTCGGTCACCGGCGGGGCGATCCGGTAGGCGGCGGCCAGCATCGCCGACGTCGCCAGCCTCGTCCGCGCCGATTCGCGGAGGACCGGGCCGAGCTGCACGGCGGCGGCTGCCACCGAGAGCCGGTCTCCGGTGGCGGCGATCATCGCCCGGTCGACGGCCAGCCACGCCACGTCGGTGGCACCGAGCTTCGTCAGCAGCGACGCCGTCACCCGGTACGCCTCCACCAACAGCGTCCGGCCTGCCTCGGGATCGTGGGCGTGGGCGCGCTGCGCGTCGGTCAGCAACTGCGGCACCAGGTCGACCACCTGGGGATAGCGGGCGTACTGGAAGGTGCTCCACGCGTGCGCGACCTCTCGTGACAGCGCCTCGTCGGACAGCACGGGACGGCAACCGGCCGGGCGTCCCAAAGCGATCTCGTAGCTCGACAGCGCCACGCGGACCCGCTCCACCCCCTCGACGCGCTCGGTCACCCCGAGCGGTTGAGCGTGTCGACCGAGTAGCACCGCCGTGTCGATCCGCAGGGCGGCGGCGATGTCCTGAAGTGTCGACACCTTGTCCAGCGACCGGACACCCCGCTCGACCTTGTCCACCCAACTCTTCGACTTACCCAGCCGGTCGGCCAGCATCTGCTGGGACAGCTTGCGTCGACCCCGCCAGTACGCCACCCGCCGTCCGACCGGTAGCAGATCAGTGCTGTTCACGGCGCCACCGCCGGTCCGGCACCGCCCGGGTCGTCTCCTCGGCCGGTATTCGGTCCGCCTCGGCCTGCTGGAGAAGCCGTTGCCGGGCGGCCTCTCGCTCCGCCTCCTGGATCTGCTCGCCCCGGTTTCCGGACGGAACCTTCTGATTCATCCCTACCTCCGCTGGTAGGGGCGCGACGGCGTGTTCGGAAGGATCGACACCACCGCGCCCGGCTCCAGGCGGGCCACTTCTCAGCGGTACCGGACCGAACGTGATCCGCCCTGATAACAGCATCGAGTGATGGGTCGGTTACTTGACGGCGGCGCGTGTCCGCTGAGCGATCGGGCTGTCCGCTGTCAGAACGCGGGCCGGTACGACTCGTAGACCTCGCGCAGCGCCGACGCGTCTTTCGCGCCGGTCTGCTCGACCCGCCGGAGCACCTCTCGCGCCCGCCACCAGTTCGAAGGCACCACCCGTCCGGAGCGGATCGCCTCGGCGGCGACCGCGCTGGCTTCGTCGGGTTGATCAGCCGCGACCAGCGCCAAGGCCAGGTCGAGACGCGCGGAAGCGGAGCGTCTAGGGCGGTCGCCACCATCTCCGCGCGGATCCAACTCCGCCAACACGATCCGGGCGACCTGCTCCGCAGCCGGGTCGCCCGCCCAGGACAACGTCGTCGCCGTGTACGCCAACGCCTTCGTCGGGTCGTACCGGTAGTGATGCTCGGCCCGCTCCGGCACGGACAGGTTCGCGGTCACCCGCTCCAAGCGGTCCAGCGCATCGCGGGTTCGCCGGACGTCACCGACGCGTGCCCAGACCCGAGCCTCCTGCGCCGTCGCCTGGATGTGCGCCGAGCTTCCCGGGGGCGCCACCCGCTGGGCCTGCTGCGCCAGTTCGATCGCCTGCCGGTGGTCGCCCGAGGTGAGCCGGTCCCATGCCCGGGTCTCCAGGCACCACGCCTGGACCTCCGCATGCTCACTGTGTTCGGCGAGCTTGGCTGCGGCGGCCAGATGCACACCGGCCGTGGAACGCTGCTCAAGATCGATGTGCACCGTCGCCCGCAGCACGGTCAGCCAACCGCCGGCAACGATCAGACGCCGCCGCTGCGCGAGGGTGCCCCGCCCGTCGAGCAGCCGACCCACGTACGCCAGATGCCGCCGCACCATCGGAAGCAGGTCCACCGGCCGCGTGGTCGCGTAGGCACTCGCCAGGTCGTCGACGCCTGCCTCGATCCGGGCCAGCGTCTCGGCACTCACATCACTGGCGCGCACCCGTGCCAGCAGTTCGTCGGCCTCCGCGTCGTGGTCGACGGGCTGCCCGACGAGCCGCACGAGTGCCCCACCGGCCTGAAGAACCTCATCAAGGTGCCGGGCCGTTTCCGGCGTCGGAGCCTTGGCGGCGGTCTCCAGATCGTGCAGATGACTCTTGCCCCGGTGCGCGAGCTGCCCGAGCGCCCGCAGGGACAGCCCTCGGCTGGCGCGCAGCGCCCGTAGCTGGGCCCCGAAACGCGGATCGACGTGCGACACGACGAAGCTCCCAGCGCAGGAAGGAGGAACGCGCCCCACCACATCGGAAGGTACACCTGAACGCCACGCTATGTGACGTCACGCACCCTGGCGGACGGCTCCGAGACCCAGGACGGTTCTCGGAGCGTGGCAGGCAGGCTGTCCAGAGTGAAGAAGGCCGGTCCACCCCAGCCTGGGTCGGTGTCGTTGTGCTCCGTGGTCCGGAAGGCGGTCATGCCGACCGCTCTCGCCCCGGCCAGCTCGCCGTCTGCGCCGTCGCCGACGAAGACGCACTCCGCCGGCCGAACACCCAGACGCTCGGCAGCAAGGCGGTAGATCGCCGGAGCGGGCTTGGCCAGCTCGCCGATGTTCGCCGGCCCGTGTCACCTGTTCGTCGGTCGGCCTGCCGCCGAGGCGTCCGGCGAGGATGCGGATGGTCTTCTCCACGTCTCACCGGACCAGCCGGTCCCGCCAACTGGCGTGGTACGCGGCGACCAGATCGCCCGGAGCCACTCCGACCATGACCGCCGTCTCGCCGACGACCCGGCCCCGCTCCTCGTCGGCCCCTTGGATCAGGGTGTGGAAGAGATCGAAGACCACTGGCCGGGACATCTCGGCATCCTATGTGCGACCCGATCCTGCTCGCCGCCGTCGCGGCGAGTAGTGCGCATGCCGTAGCGTCGACGCATGACGACGGTGGTGGTATCGCTCGTGGTGTTGGCGGTGTTGGTGCTCGCGGTCGTTGTCTTCGTGAGCCGCCGGGACCGGGATCGTCTCTCGTCCGAGGTTGATTCGACCGCGGTCCGCCAGGCCAGTGCCAGCCAGCATCAGCACGAGGCAGAGCGGCACTTCGGGTCGGGCGTGGCCGCGAGGCATCACAATCCCCCCAGTACGTAGGCCCGTCCGCGGATCACGACGCCACCCGAGATCATCTTCGGTGACGGGTGGCGCGCTCAAACGGAGACCCGGCTCAAGCCAGGCCGCATGGTGCGGCGTACCTCAGAAACGAGTCAAGGCCCCTCCACGGAGGGGCCTTGACTCTTACTTACCTCTGGTCGGGGTGGCCGGATTCGAACCGACGACCTCTTCGTCCCGAACGAAGCGCGCTACCAAGCTGCGCCACACCCCGAGGCGTGCCGACAAATAGTAGCCCACCCGTCTCCGGGGTCCAACTCGGTACCCCCACCCCACGCGACGCCTGGATCTTGGTACGGATTCGTCCCGCCGAGGGCCGGTCCGTACCAAGATCGCCAGAGGTGAGCGTCAGCGGGGGATCAGGGTCAGGATGCTCGCCTCGGGTGGGCAGGCGAAGCGCACCGGGGCGGTCGGGTGGGTGCCCAGGCCGGCGGAGACGTGCAGCCAGGAGTCCGAGCCGGGCCAGCGGTGCAGCCCGCGAGCCATCGACCGGGGCAGCCCGCAGTTGGTCACCAGCGCGCCGTACCCGGGCACGCAGACCTGCCCGCCGTGGGTGTGCCCGGCCAGCAGCAGCCCGAAGCCGTCGGCGGCCATCCGGTCCAGCACGGCCGGCTCCGGTGAGTGGGCCAGCGCGATCGACAGCGCGACCTCGGCGCCGACCGGGCCGGCCACCGCGTCGTAGTCGTCCCGCTCGATGTGCGGATCGTCCACGCCGACGACCTCGATCGCCCGCCCGCCGGCCTTGAGCGTGGTGCGGGCGTTGTTCAGGTCCGCCCAGCCGGCGCCGGTGAGGATGCCGCGCAGCTCCTCGTACGGCAGCGACACGCCCTCGGTGTACTCCCGGTCGGGCAGGAAGTAGGTGAAGGGGTTCTTCAGCACCGGGCCGGTGTAGTCGTTGGAGCCGAACACGAACGCGCCGGGCAGGTCGAGCAGCGGCTGGAGCGCGCGCAGCACACCGGGCACCGCCTCCGGGTCGGCCATGTTGTCGCCGGTGACCACCACCAGGTCCGGGTCGAGCGCCGCCAGCGAGGCCACCCAGTCCTGCTTGCGCCGCTGGTTGGGCATCATGTGCAGGTCCGACAGGTGGAGCACGCGCAGCGGTTCGGCGTCGGTCGGGAGCACCGGCACGTCGTAGCGGCGGAGGGTGAACAGGTTGCGCTCGACGAGCGACGCGTAGGCCAGCGTGGCCGCGCCGGCGGCGGCGGTTCCGGCCGCGAGCCGGAATAGTGTGCGCTTTCGCATGCTGTTCAGGGTAGTTTCACCGACCATGAGCACGCTGAAGGACCGTCTCACCACCGACATGCGCGCCGCGTTGAAGGCGCGCGACGAGCTGACCACCTCCACGCTGCGGATGGCCCTCGCGGCCGTCGGCAACGCCGAGGTCGCCGGCCGCGAGAAGCGCGAGCTCAGCGACGACGAGGTGCTCGCGGTGCTGACCAAGGAGGCGAAGAAGCGGCGCGAGGCGGCTGCCGCGTTCGCCGACGCCGGGCGCGCGGAGCAGGCCGGCAAGGAGACCGCCGAGGGCGAGGTGCTGGAGCGCTACCTGCCGAAGCAGCTCCCCGACGACGAGCTGGCCGAGCTGGTCGCGGGGGCGCTCGCCGCGGGCGGCTTCACCGGCAAGGCGCAGATGGGCCCGGCCATGAAGGCGGCCCAGGCGGCGGTGGCCGGCCGGGCCGAGGGGGGCCGGGTCGCCGCCGAGGTACGCCGCCAGCTCGGCCTGTAGACGCGCCGACCGCAACGGAACGGGCGGGCACCCGCTGGGGTGCCCGCCCGTCGTCGTCGTTCGCCGGTCAGCCGCGTGGGCGTCCCGGCCGGCCGTTGCCGTTGCCCGGCGGGTTGGCCGGCCCGCCCGGCCCGGCGGAGTTGCCCGGTGCCGGTGCGCCCTGGCCGGAGCTGACCTCGATCAGCACCACGCCGCCCTTGATGGTGCGCCCGTCCGGGCTGGTGCCGGCCGCGGTGCCCGCCGGGCACTCCGACGGCACCTTGTTGCTGGACACCACCGGCTCGAAGCCGGCGCCCTTGATCCGCGACTTGGCGGTGTCGACGGACTCGCACTTCACGCCCGGGATCGAGCGCTGGTCACCCATCACGATCTTGCCGTCCGGCGGGGTGAAGTTCTTCCGTTCCTTGCCCTTCATGGCGTCCCGCAGCGTCTCGTAGACCGCCGGGTTGATGCCGTTGGGCACGTCGTGGCCCATCTGCTGGTTGGTCTGCGCCCAGTCCGGGTCGGCCATGATGCCGGCCACCGCGTACTGCTTGGTCATGGCGACCAGGGCGGACGTCTTCTCCGAGTCGGTGGTGCCGGACTTGCCGGCCACCGGCGCCTTGACGATGCCACGGACGTTGCCGGCGGTGGCGGTGCCGCACTTCGAGGTGGCGGAGCGGTCACCGACCGGGCAGCGGGCGGCGTCCACGGCGGCGCGGGCCACCTCGGTGCTGATCCGCTGCTCGCAGCGCGGGTTGGCGATGTCGAGCTTGTCGCCGTCCGGGTCGCGGATCTCCTGCACTGGGATCGGCTCGCAGTACTTTCCGTCGGCGGCCAGCGTGGCGTACGCGTTGGCCAGCTCCAGCGGGGTGGTCTGCGAGACGCCGAGGCTGAACGCGCCCCACTGGTGCGGGTTGGCCGCGAGCTTGGCGTCCTCCGACGAGCGGAAACTGATACCGAGCTTCTGCGCCGCCTTGACCACGTTCTCCGCGCCGACCCGCTGCTGGAGGTCGATGAAGAACGTGTTCACCGAGAAGCCGAAGCCGCTCCACATGTTGTGTGGTCCGGCCATCGCGGGGTTCGCGTTCGTCGGGCAGTACTTGCTGGTGCCCGGGCAGGCGGCCGGGGAGTTGAACTCGACCGGGTAGTCGGACTTGAAGACCTTCTGCGCGTTGATGCTGTAGCTGAGCGGGTAGCCCTTCTCCAGCGCGGCCACCAGCGTGAAGATCTTGAAGGTCGAGCCGGCCTGGTAGCCGGAGATGCCGGGGCCGCCGGTGACCAGCGGGTTCACCGTGTTCGGGTAGTTGCCCCGGATCTTCTTCTTGGCCTTCTTCGGGTCGCTGGAGAGCTTGTTCTGCGGGTTCTTCGGGTTGTCGATCTTGAACTTGCGGTTCACCGCCACCGCCCGGACCCGGCCGGTGCCCGGCTCGACCGCGGCCACCATCCGGGCCGCCTTGCTGCTCTCGCTCAGGTGGTTGCGGACCGCCTTGTCGGCGGCCTTCTGCGCCTGCACGTCCATGGTGGTGACGATGGTGTAGCCGCCGCTCTTGAGTCGCCGCTCCCGGTCGTACGAGGTGCCGCCGAACGTCTCCTGCTGGAGCCACCAGCGGTAGAAGTAGTCGCAGAAGAAGCCCCAGGAGTTGGTGTTGGTCTGCACGCAGCCGTTCGGTGTGCGCTTGTCGTTCACCCTGAGCTTGATCTTCTTGGCGGCGTCCGCCTCGGCCTGGGTGATCGCGCCGATCTGCACCATGTTCTGGATGACGTAGTCGCGCCGACCGACCGCCTCCGGGTAGCCGGCCTTGGTGGTCGGGTCGAACGCGGTCGGCGCCTTCACCATGCCGGCGAGCATCGCCGACTCCTGGATGTCGAGCTTGCTCGGCGGCTTGCCGAAGTAGACCTGGCTGGCGGCGTAGATGCCGTACGCGCCGTTGCCGAATGCGGCGATGTTCAGGTAGCGCTCCAGGATCTCGTCCTTGGAGAGCTCCTTGTCGACCTGGAGCGCCAGGCTCATCTCGCGCAGCTTGCGGGTGCTGGTGTCCTCGGTGGCGGCGACCACGTCGGCCGGGTGGGTGGCCGAGTAGGAGATGGCCAGCCGGACGTACTGCATGGTGAGCGTGGACGCGCCCTGCCGGGACGAGCCGGCGGACTGGTTGTTGACGAACGCCCGGGCCACGCCGTTGAGGTCGACGCCGTTGTGCTTGTAGAAGTCGTGGTCCTCGGCCCCGATCAAGGCCTTCTGCATGTACATCGAGACGTCCTTGAGCTTGACGTCCTTGCGGTTCTCGTCGTACATGGTGGCGAGCGGCGTCTTGCCGTCGGAGGCGAGCAGATAGGTGATCTGCGGGGCCCGGGCCACCGTCAACTCCTTGGGCAGCGCGCCGAACGTCTCCGAGCCGGCCTTCGCGGCAAGCCCGGTCATCGCCACCGCGGGGAAGGCCGCCGCGGCGACCACCACGCCGGCCAGCAGGCCGCAGATCAGCAGCGATGCGGCGTTGGTGAAGACATTGTGGTCACGTTTCCGCATCCAGGTCACCTCGACAGGGTACGCGAGCAGGGATCGGCCGGCGCACGGGGAACTTTCCCCATTTCCATCCCGCGCCGGCCTCGTTGTGCTAAACGCACGAACCCTGGCACAGGGTTGCGTGAGATCCGCAGAAGTCTCCGCCGATCGGGGGAACGGCGCGGCGTTTTTCCGTACCGGAGCCGGGTAGACGGCCGGCGAAGGCCCGGCACGCCGGGAGTGTCCGGAAATTAGGGATTTCGCCGACAACGTTGCGTAATCGGGTGACTACACAGCATGATGGTGACGGCGATCGCAGCCACACGTCGTCCGTGCCGCCCTGGGGAGGCCGGCCGGACGACCGGGGGGAAGTTCGCGGCTGCTCGCGCGACGTCGGTAAGTACTGCAAGGGGGGACGTGTACAGATGGGCATGATCACTGACTGGCCGTCACTGGCGGCGTGTCAGAACGGGGACCCGGACGCGTTGTTCGTACAGGGCGCCGAACAGAACGTGGCGAAGAGGATCTGCCGGAGCTGCCCAGTTCGGTACGAGTGCCTGGCCGACGCGCTCGACAACCGGATCGAGTTCGGCGTGTGGGGCGGCATGACCGAACGCGAGCGCCGTGCGCTGCTCCGCCGTCACCCGCAGGTGACGAGCTGGCGCAAGATGTTCGAGGCGGCCATGAGGAAGAACGCCAAGGAGAAGGCCGGCAAGGACAAGATCCTGGTCACCACCGCCACCTCCTGACGGGGCCCGGCCGGCGCGTTCACCGCCGGCTGATCGCCTCGCCGATCGTCCGCAGCCCGTCGACGTCGTGCACGTCGGCGGGCTGCGCCGGCACCGACACCGCCGGCACCGCCGGGAACGCCTCGGTGAACCGGGCCGCCACCCGCTCCTCGCGGACCGCCTGCTGGGCCAGCGCGGCGTGCGCGCGCAACACCTCGACGGTGCCCTCGTGCCCGCCGACGCCGGCCAGTCGCTCCGCGGCGGCCAGGCTCCGCTCCGCGGACAGCCCCGGCGCGGCGGGCTGGTGCACCCGATTGAGCACCAGCCCGGCCAGCGGCATCCGCTCGTCCCGCAACCGGCCCGCGAAGTAGGCGGCCTCTCGGACCGCGTCCGCCTCCGGCGCCGCGACCAGCAGGAACGCGGTTTCGTCGGCCTGGAGGATGCGGTACGTCTGCTCGGCCCGCTGCCGGAACCCGCCGAACATCGAGTCGAGCGCGGCGACGAAACCGGACAGGTCGGTGAGCAGTTGCGCGCCGAGCACCTTCTGCACCACCTTGGAGAACATCCCGAAGCTCGCCGTCACCAGGCTGAACATGCTCCGCCCACCGCTGCGCGCCGGAGCCAGCAGCAGCCGCAGCATCCGGCCGTCGAGGAACCGCGACAACCGGGCCGGCGCGTCGAGGAAGTCGAGCGCGGAGCGCGACGGCGGCGTGTCCACCACGATCAGGTCCCACTCGCCGCGCGCGTGGAGCTGGCCCAGCTTCTCCATCGCCATGTATTCCTGCGTGCCGGCGAAGGTGGAACTCATCGCCTGGTAGAAGGGGTTGGCGAAGATCTCCGCCGCCTTCGCCGGGTCGGTGTGCTGGAGCACCACGTCGTCGAACGTGCGCTTCATGTCGAGCATCATGGCGTGCAGCTCGCCACCGCTGGTCTCGACGTCGAGGCCCTTGACCTGCCGGGGGGTGTTGTCCAGCTCGGTCAGGCCGAGCGACTGGGCCAGCCGGCGGGCCGGGTCGATGGTGAGCACCACCGTCCGCCGGCCGTGCCGCTCGGCCGCCCGCAGCGCCAGCGCCGCGGCGGTGGTCGTCTTGCCCACGCCGCCCGCCCCGCAGCAGACCACGATCCGCACGCCGGGGTCGGCGAGGATCTGGTCGACGTCCAGCGGAGGCGCCGCGTCTTCGGAAGGCACCAATCGAGCGTATCGGTCCCGAGGGGCTCTCTGCTCCGCAGCCGGCCCCAGGTGTGAGTCAATCCGCCCGGACGAGCGTCTCCGCCAGCGTCTCCAGCCCGGCCCGGTCGACCCCGTCGGGCAGCAGCGGCAGCTCGATCAGGGGCAGCCCCAACTCCACCAGGTCACCCCGGAGCGAATCCTCCAGCTCGCGGCGTACCCGCTGGTCGCGGGCCTCCTCGGCGAGGCCGGCCACGGTCCGGGCGTCGGTCGGGAGGCCGGCGGCGGCCAACCCCCGCTTCAGCTCGGCCGCGGTCACCGCGCGACCGGCCGGCACCGGCGGACGGACGCCGTTGACGATCACCCGGCCGACCGGGAAGCCGAACTGGGTCAGGTCGGCCACCGCGTCGAGCGTCTCCTGGACCGGCATCTCCTCCAGCAGCGTGACCACGTGCACCGCGGTCATCGGGGAGCGGAGCAGCGCGGAGACACCCTCGCTCTGGGTCTTGATCGGGCCCACCTTGGCCAGCCGGGCGGTCTCCGCGGTGACGTTGAGGAAGCGGCCGATCCGCCCGGTCGGCGGCGCGTCCAGCACCACCGCGTCGTACGCCCGGCGGGACCCCGCGGTGCGGGTGGTGGCCTCCTTCACCTTGCCGGTGAGCAGCACGTCACGCAGCCCGGGGGCGATCGTGGTGGCGAAGTCGATCGCCCCGAGCTTGCGCAGCGCCCGGCCGGCGGCGCCGAGCTTGTAGAACATGTCCAGGTATTCGAGGAGCGCCTCCTCGGCGTCGACCGCCAGCGCCCGCACCTCACCGCCGCCGGGCGCGTCGGTGAGGTGCCGCTCCTCGTACGGCAGCGGGTCGGTGCCGAAGAGCTGGGCGATGCCCTGCCGACCCTCGACCTCGACCAGCAGCGTGCGCCGGCCCCCGGCGGCCAGCCCGAGGGCCAGCGCGGCGGCCACGCTGGTCTTCCCGGTGCCACCCTTGCCGGTCACCACGTGCAGGCGGCCCGGCCATCTGCCGGCGGACTCGGCCGGCTGCTCACTCGCTGCCATCCGTCGAGCCTAACCAGCCGCCGGGATCAGCTGACCTCGCAGACCCACCAACCCGTCTTCCGCACCACCGTGAAGCGCAGGTCCTGATCGGCGACCTTCTCGTCGGCGGTGGTCATGGTGACCTTGGTGGAGACCGTGGCGCGGTCCCCGGTCTGGTTGTCGACCGTCGGGTTGGTCCAGCGGAAGCGGGGGTTCTGGTACTGCCCGGCGTACTTCTGCACCTCGGCGACCTTGGCGGCGATCTTCTCGTCGTCGCGGGCCGCGGAGCAGACGAACGTGGCCGCCTTGTCGGCGTCCCGCTCCTGGTAGACCGCCTTGAGGAAGCCGTCCACCGCCACCTGCGGCTCCGTCGCGCCCTGGCCGTCCGCGCCGTCGCGGAGGGCGAGGAACGCGGCGGTGCCACCGCCGCCGCACAGCAGGACCGCCGCGGCCAGCACGAGCGAGACGATCAACAGGGTCGGGCGTTTGCGCGGCGGCGCGCCGGACGGGTACGGCGGGTGGCCGAGCCCCGGCGGCGGGCCGGCGCCGGGCGGTGGCTGGCCCGGCCCGGTCGGCGGGAGGGCCCCGGCGGATGCGGGCTGCGGGATCGGTTCGCCGGGCGTGCCGGGCGTGCCACCGGCGGGCGGTTGGGTCATCGGTCTCCCCCGGGTTGCGGCGCGCCCGTCGCCGCCCCAGGCGACGGGCACGGGGTCGAGGTGGTGGGTGCGCGACCGCGCGCGCCCAGTCCGGAAGGGTAGCGGTCGGCGGGCCACTTGCCAGCCCCGCGTCATGGTGTGCCGGACGCGAGAGCGCCGTCGCGTTTCGGACCAGCCTTGTGTCACATATGTGACTCGACGTGATCATTCATGCGCGTCCCGTTGTCGGAATGGCCGGCCACGTCCTACGTTCGTCGCGACACAGCGGCCGGACCGGGGGATTCCGAGCCGCGCAGTGGTGCCCATGAGCAGGTACGACGTCCGGAGGCAGCGGATGCGCGACGCGGAGAACATTCCCCGAGCCCAGTTTCCCCCCGGTGACCGGGCCGCCCGGCCCGGGGACGCTGACGGCCCCGGCGCGGGCACACCGTTCAACGAGCGCTCGTACCGGCCCCCGGTCGAGGTGGTCCGCACGCTGCTCCGGCCGGCCGGTCGCCGGCGGGACGAGGATGAGCCGGGTTACGTCATCCACCTGCCGGTGCGGGTGCCCGACCTGGCCGCCGCGACCGCGCTCGCCGGCATCGTGGCCACCTCGCTCGGCTTCCTGGCCGAGCTGGACGCCGGCGAGACCACCGTCTCCACCGCCGACGACCAGAACAACCGGCACCGCGTCTTCTGCGACCTGCTGCTGCCCGACCGCGGTCGCTGCCCGCAGCGCTACGAGCACGAGGGCCCCTGCGGCGAGTCGCCCGCCCCGGAGCAGCGTCCCGCGTCTGGCTGAGGCGGTCGGACCGTAGGCTGTGCCTGACCGAAGTCCAAGTCAGGCAAGGGAGCCTTCCTCCGATGCAGAAGTGGGAATACGCCACGGTCCCGCTGCTGGTCCACGCGACCAAGCAGATCCTCGACAACTGGGGCGAGGACGGCTGGGAGCTGGTCTCCGTGGTGCCCGGACCGAACCCGGAGCAGCTCGTCGCGTACCTGAAGCGTCCGAAGGGCTGACCGATGAGCAACGGACCGCACGCGAAACTCGCCGAACTCGGTCTGGCGCTGCCCGAGGTGGTGCCGCCGGTGGCCAGCTACGTCCCGGCCGTCCAGTCCGGGCAGCACGTCTACGTCTCCGGTCAGCTCCCGATGGCCGACGGCAAGCTGCTCGCTACCGGCAAGGTCGGCAACGGTGTCTCCGCCGAGCAGGCGAAGGACCTGGCGGAGCGGTGCGCGTTGAACGCGCTCGCCGCGATCGACGCGCTGGTCGGGCTGGAGAACGTCGTCAAGATCGTGAAGCTGTCCGGCTTCGTGGCCAGCGCGCCCGGCTTCACCGGCCAGCCCGGCGTCATCAACGGCGCCTCCGACCTGTTCGGCGCCGTCTTCGGCGAGGCCGGCCGGCACGCCCGTAGCGCGGTCGGCGTGGCGGAACTCCCCCTCGACGCCCCGGTCGAGGTCGAGGTCATCGTCGAGGTCGCGTAACCCGCCTCCGTGATCTTGCAGGTTCCGCCCCGGCAGAAGCCTCGAACGAGGACAAACCCGGGGCCGGACCTGCAAGATCGCGGGGGATGGCGGGTGGGGTCGTACGATCGCTGCCATGGGTGGGCGTGTGACGGGGGCCGCAGGGGCGCTGGCGGACGAGTTGCCGGGATGGGTTTCGCTGCTGCGTGCGCCCAACCCGGGGCCGATGACGCTCGACGGGACGAACACCTGGGTGCTGCGGGCCGGGCCGGACGCGCCGGCCGTGGTGGTCGACCCGGGCCCGGCCGACGAGGGGCACCTGGCCGCGATCGCGGCGCACGGGCCGGTCGGCTGGGTGCTGATCACGCACGGGCACCCGGACCACACCGAGGGCGCGCCTCGACTGCGTGAGCTGCTCGGCGGCGTGCCGGTGCTGGCCGCCGACCCGGCGCACACCGCCGGGGGTGAGCCGCTGACCGCCGCGACCACGCCCGACGCCGGCCTCGGCCTCCGGCTGCTGCCCACCCCCGGGCACACCGCCGACTCGGTCTGCCTGCTGGTCGAGCACGCCGGTGAGCGGGTGGTGCTGACCGGCGACACCATCCTCGGCCGGGGCACCACCGTGGTCGCCCACCCGGACGGGCACCTCGGGGACTACCTCGCCAGCCTGGAGCTGCTCTCGACGTACCGGGGGATCCCGGCGCTGCCGGGCCACGGCCCGGCGCTCGCCGACTGCGGCGCGGCGGCCGACTTCTACCTGGCCCACCGGCGGGCCCGGCTCGACCAGGTGCGCGCCGCGGTGGCCGCGGGCGCCCGCACCGCGCCCGAGGTGGTCGCCGTGGTCTACGCCGACGTCGACCGGTCGCTGTGGTGGGCCGCCGAGTGGTCGGTCCGCGCCCAGCTCGAACACCTCGGGGTGGAGCAGCCGTGACCTGCCCAGTGTGCGGGACCGTCGCCGTGCCCGGCGCGCGGTTCTGCCACAACTGCGGGGCGGCGCTGCCGGCCGCCGCCACGCTGCCGGCCGCCGAGCGCCGGGTGGTCACCGTGCTCTTCGGTGACCTCTCCGAATTCACCTCCTGGTCGGAGGACCTGGACCCGGAGCGGGTCGGCGCGGTCACCGACCGGGTGCTCGCCGCGCTGGCCGGCGCGGTCAAGACGTTCGGCGGGCACGTCGACAAGCTCACCGGCGACGGGATCATGGCGGTCTTCGGCGCGCCGGTCGCGCACGAGGACGACGCCGAGCGGGCGGTCCGCGCGGCGCTGTCCATGCAGCGGGCCGTCCGCCGGGTGCTCGACGACGAGCGGGGCGGTGGCGCGCCGCTCGGCCTGCGGGTCGGGCTCAACACCGGGGACGTCATCGCCGGCATCCAGGCCGCCATCGAGTACACCGTCATCGGCGACACGGTGAACACCGCCGCGCGCCTCGCCGACGCCGCCGCGGTCGGCGCGATCTACGCCGGCGCGCGGACCTCCACCGCCACCCGGCACGTCGCCTCCTGGCGGGCGCTGCGCCCGCTGCGGCTCAAGGGCAAGCGCGAACCCGTGGAGGCGTACGAGCTGCTGGGCCTGCTGGACGCGCCGGGCACCCGGTCCGGCCTCGGTGACGAGGCGCCCTACGTGGGCCGGGAGACCGAGATCGGCCGCATGGCCGGCCGGCTCGCCGAGGTGATCGACCGGGGTGAGCCCCGGGTGCTGCTGATGACCGCCGAGGCGGGCATCGGCAAGTCCCGGTTCGCCGCCGAGGTGGAGCGCCTCGCCGCCGGCTACGACGTCGGCGCCGGCCGGTACGCGGCACACACCGGCGCCCGGGTGCTGTCGGTCCGCTGCGCCGCGTTCGGCGAACGACGCCGGCTGGCGCCGCTGGCCGACCTGGTCCGCGCCGCGGTCGGCCTGCCCAGCGACGCGGCGACCGCGGTGACCCGGCCGGCCGTCGAGGAACGCCTGCGCCGGCTCGGCCAGCGCCTCGCCCGGCTCCCCGGCGACCCGCCGCCGATCGCCGTGGACCAGCTCCTGGCCCTGCTCGGGTACGCCGAGCTGCCACCCGCCGCGGAGAGCGTCGAGTGGAACGCCGCCACCGGACCGGCGGACGCCGAGGTGGTGCCGAACGCGGTCGCGGACCTGCTCAGCGCGCTGGCCGGCGAGGCCCCGCTGGTGATCGTGGTGGACGACCTGCACGACGCCACCCCCGAGACGGTCAAGGCGCTCGCGTTGACCCTCAACCGGCTCACCGGGCCGGTGCTGGTGCTGCTGCTCGGCCGTCCCGAGCTGGTGCGTACCGCAGGCGCGCTCACCCGGCTCGCGGACGCCGAGGTGCACGCGTTGCCGCCGCTGCGCGGCGCGGACGCGGCCCGGCTGCTGACCAGCTACCTGGCCGGGGGCCGGCTGCCCCAGGCCGACGCGGACCGGCTGCTCGCCACCGCCCAGGGCAACCCGTTCTACCTGGCCGAACTGGTCACGCTGCTGATGGAACGCGGCGCGCTGACCGCCGGCGCGGGGCGGGGCCCGGACGTGGCCTGGCGACTGGCCCCCGGCTCGCTGGGCAGCCGGCTGCTCTCCCGGGACCTGGCCGCCGTGCTCGCGGCGCGCATCGACGCGCTGCCGCCGGACGCCCGCTCGGTGCTGCGCGACGCCGCGGTGGTCGGCGACACGGTGGCCGCCGGCGCGCTGGAGGCGCTGCGCGAGCAGCGGGTCGGGCGGGACGGGCGGCCCGCCGCGGTGGCCGCGGTCGAGCTGGACCGGGCCGTCGAGGAGCTGCTGCAACGTCGCATGCTGCACCGAACCCGCACCGGGTTCGCGTTCGCCACCCCGTTGATGCGGGAGGCCGCGTACACCGGGGTGAGCAAGGCGGAGCTGGCCGAGCGGCACGCCGCGCTGGCCCGCTGGGCCGCCCCGGAGAGCGTGACCGAGGCGGGCACCCCGGCGGGCGGGTTCACCGAGGCGGCCCGCGACGACTTCGTCGCCGAGCACGTCGAGCGGGCCACCGCGCTCGCCGACGCGGTCAAGCTCCGCCCGGACGCGCCGGCCCGCGCGGTCGCCGGCCTGGGCGTGGCGGCGCTGGGCCGGGCCGCCCGCCGGTCGCTGCGCGTCGGCGAGCCGGCGCTTGCCGTCGAGTACGCCGAACGCGCGGCCGAACTGGCCCGTGGCGCGGTGCCCCCGGCCGACCGGGTGGTGCACGCCCGCGCGTTGTTGCAGATCGGCCGCCCGACCGACGCGCTCGCCGCAGCCGAGAAGATCGCCGCGAACACCGGTGAGGCCGCCACCCGGGCCGCGGCGCTGCTGCTGGCCGGGCAGGCCCAGCAGACACTGGGCGATGCCGAGCGCGCGGAACGCAGCTACTCCGAGGCGTTGCAGGTGGCCACCGCCGCCGACCTGCCCACGCTGCGGGCCTCGGCGATGCGCCGGCTCGGCATGGCCGACTTCATCGCCGGCCGGTTGGGGCAGGCGAGCAGCCGGCTGGCCGCCTCCTACCAGGTCAGCCTCGCCGCGAAGGATCCGCGCGGGCAGGCCTGGTCGTTGCAGAACCTGGCCTGGGTGACCACCACCCGGGGCGACTTCGCCGGCACCGACGCGGTGCTCGGCCGGGCCGCCCGGCTGTTCGCCGAGCTGAAGGACCCGTACGGGCGGGCCTGGCTGCGCGGCACCACCGCGTTCGCCCGGCTGCTCGCCGGCCGGCTGCGCGAGGCGTGCCGGCTGGCCCAGGTGTTCCTGCCGTTCGGGGAGCGGGTCGGCGAGGCGTGGGCGGTGGGCACGCTGCGGGCGGTCGAGGCGTACGCCACCGCCGAGCTGGGCGACCTCGCCGAGGCGGACCGCGCGGCGCGGCGCGCGTACCGGGACTTCGCCGAGGTGGGCGACGACTGGGGGCAGGGCTTCGCGCTCGTGGTGCGCGGGGTGGTGGCGCGCGGGCTGGGCGAGCCGGAGCACGCCGCCGACCTGTTCTCCGACGCGTTGGAGTACGCCGCCCGCACCACCCATCCGCTGCTCACCGGCATGGCCGGCACGCTGCGCGGCTTCGTCGCGCTGGACATGGGCGACTGCGAGACCGCCGAGCGGGAGGCGCGGTCGGTGCTGACCAGTGTGGAGCCGCACAACCCGCAGGCGCCGGCCCAGGTCGCGCCACGGGTGCTGCTCGCGATGGCCCGGGTCGCGGCCGGTGACCCGGGGACCGCGGTGGGACTGCTCGCCCCGGTGGCCATGGTGGCGGCGAACGCACCCTCGCTGCTGATCTCCCGGCGGCAGACGATGGCCCGGTATTCTGCCGCGCTGCTCGCCCACGGCCAGCGGGAGCAGGCGTTGGACTGGGCGCAGCGGGCGGTCGCCGCCCCCGCCGAGGACGTCCGCAGCCAGGTGGTGGCCGGGCTGGCGCTGGCCGAGGCGCTGGACGCCGCCGGCCGCCCGGCGGAGGCGCTGGCCAGCGCCGAGGAGGCGGTCCGCCTGGCGTACGCCACCGAGCAGCTCAGCGAACGGGTCGCCGCGGACGCGCTGCGGTCCCGTCTCGCCAACGGCTGAACACCCCTGTTCTGCCGGTTCCGGGGATGTGTTCGTCGGTGGGGCCGGTTAGCGTGGGGCGGCCGGCGAGCGCCGTCGGGGGAGTTCGTGGGGGAGGGACGATGAGGCTGCCGCGCTCCGGCGCCGGCTGGACGATCGCGGTCTTCGGGCTCCTGGCGCTGCTGCTCGGCGCGTTGGGTCTGCTCTGGCCGGAGACGCAGCTGCGCCTGCTCGGCTTCGAGGTGCCGGCCGAGCGTGCCCCCGGTGACTACACCGGCACGTTCCTCACCGCGTCCTCGATGGCCTCGTTCAACATGGGGGTCTACTACCTGCTCGCGGTGGCCACCGAGTGGCGGCCGTTCTACCGCTTCACGGTCTGGTTCCGGCTGGTCACGTTCACCGTGTTCACCATCGCGGTGCTCTCCGACATCGCGCCGGACCGGTTCTTCGGGGTGGCCGCGTGGGAGGGGCTGGGCGCGCTCGCGACCGCCGCCGGCCTGTGGTGGGACGCCCGTCGGGGAGCCGCCGATCCGGCGGTCCCGACCCGGTCGGAAGACTCCGCGCCGGCACCCGCCTCCGACGCGGCGCGCTGACCGACCGGGACCGTTGGGTATTTTCGAGCCGTGACCGAGACCCCGCCCGGCGCCATGCGGCTGCCCATCGTGCCCGGTCTGACCGACCTGTCAGTGTTTGCCCGTGGTGGGTACGCCACCGTCTACCGGGCCACCCAGATCTCGGTGGGGCGCGAGGTGGCCGTCAAGGTCGAGAACCGGACACTGAACAGCGAGCGCGACCAGGCCCGCTTCCTGCGCGAGGCCCGCGCCGCCGGGCGGATGTCGTCGCACCCGCACGTGGTCGACCTCTTCGACGTCGGGGTCACCGTCGACCAGCACCCCTACCTCATCATGGAGCTGTGCGACGGCTCGTACGCGGAACGGATGCGCACCTCTCCGCTCGACGCGTCGGAGACCCGCGACCTCGGCGTGAAGATCGCCGACGCGCTGGCCCACTCGCACGCGGCCGGCGTGCTGCACCGCGACGTCAAGCCGGCCAACATCCTGCACTCCGAGTTCAACTCGGCGGTGCTCGCCGACTTCGGTCTGGCGGTGCTGGCCGAGGTGCGCGACGCCTCGGTGACGCTGGAGGTGCTCACCCCGGCGTACGCGCCGCCGGAGATGTTCAACCACAGCCCGCCCAGCCCGGCCGTCGACGTCTACGCGCTCTGCGCCACGCTCTACGCGGTGATGCACGGCCGGCCGCCGCGCTGGCAGTCCGAGCGCAACCCGAGCCTGGTCACCGTGCTGGAGATGTTCCAGCACCCGATCCCGGGTCTGCCCGGGGTGCCCGACGAGCTGATCGACGTGCTGCGCCTGGGCATGTCCAACGACCCGGGCGAGCGGCCGTCCGCCGTGGAGCTGCGCGGCCTGCTCGCCGCGCTCCCGCTCGACCCCGGCACCCCCGCACCCCCGTTCACCGGCGGCCGGTACGACCGCACCGGCGGCCCGTACGACCGAAGCGGCGGGCCGGGCCCGCGGCAGCCGGTCCGGGACGACCACCCGACCGTGCCGGCGCGGAGCCGGCGCTGGCCGAGGCGCTGGTTCCTCGGCGGAGCCGGGGTGCTGGCGTTGGCCGCCTCGGCCGCCGGCGGCGCCTGGCTGGCCGGCGGCACCCCGCCGGTGGTGTCGCCGACACCGGTGGCCAGCGGCGCGGCCGGCATGACGCCGCTGCCCGGCTGCGCGTCCGCCGACGTCCGCCTCCCGGCCGGTGCGCGCTGTGCGCCCGAGTTGGAGTGCTACGGCCCGGTGCGCCTGCGTCGGGAACGCGCCGAGGCGAGCCGGGTGCCGTGCGACGGCCAGCACACCTGGGAGACCTACGCCGCCGGTGACCTGCCGACCGGTCTGACCGGGGCCGGCCACGACGCGGTCGCCGCCGATCCGGCTGTCCGCAAGGTCTGCAACGCGGGCACGTTCCGGCTGGTCAGTGGCGTCAAGTCGGGGGCCGGGTGGAACCTGGAGGTGCTGCCGCCGGCCGAGAGCGAAGCCGACCGCACCTACCGCTGCCTGGCCGGGCAGGGCGTGAACGCGCTGGCCCGCCCCACGCTCACCGGCCGCTGATCCCGTTCACCGCGCTCACCGGTCGCTGATCCCGTTCACCGTCCGCTGCTGTCGCACCGACCTCGGGTCGAGCGCCTCCAGCGTGTCGGCGTCGAGCGCGCCGGCCGCGCGCAGCCCGCGGACCGCCCGGGGGTCGAGCGCCTCCAGCGTGTCCGCGTCGACCGGAGCGCCGCCCGGGGTGCGCAGGTTCCGCACCGCGCGCGGGTCGATCGCCTCCAGCGTGTCGGCGTCCACGCCGTACCCCGGGTCGGGGGCCGGCCAGCCCTCGGCCGACGGTGCGGCGACTCCGCCGCCGGGCGACTGCCGGGCGGCGGTGATCGTCACGCCGGCGATCATGCCGAGCACGACGCAGACCAGGGCCAGCACCACCGACAGGATGCCGGGCGGTCGCCACACCGCCAGCGTCACCAGCGCCGCCACCGTCGCCGCGGACGCGGCGACGGCCTTCACCCGCGCATCGGACCTCGGGAACGAACTCACCCGACAAGCATGGCTTAGCGCGTCGACCTGTCAACCGTCGACCCGGGACGGCTTCCCGTCACTACCGGCTCCACATCGGAGCGCGAAAAGCGTCGATCGATAAAAAATCGTTACATAACTCGGCATTTTGCGGCATCAGTCCGCTTTTGGGGGTCACTTCCGGTCGTGGGGGAATCCTAAAGTGACGGGGTCGAGGTGCTCCTCGGCGGATCTGTTCCCCACCGGAAGGCAGTCACATGCCCCGTGTAATCCGGCCCCTCGCCGCAACCGGGATCGCCGGGATCCTCCTCGCCGGATCGGCCGTCTCGCCCGCCGTGGCCGCGCCGACACCGCAACCGACGACGTACGACCGCACCAGCGCGGCCGAGGCACGTCGGGTGGACCGCGTACCGACGCCGAAGCTGGACTGGTACGCCTGCTACGACTACGCCGAGTGCACCACGGTCCGGCTCCCGCTGGACTACGACAACCCGAAGGGCGCCACCACCGAGGTCGCGCTGCTCCGGGTCAAGGCCCGCGACCAGCAGCACAAGGTCGGCAGCCTGTTCCTCAACCCGGGCGGCCCGGGCGGCTCCGGCACCAGCATCGCGCTCGCCGCGCCCTACTTCCTCGGCGACGACCTGCTCGACCGCTTCGACGTGGTCGGCGTCGACCCGCGCGGCATCGAGGCCAGCGACAACATCCGGTGCTTCCGCACCGTCAAGGAGCAGACCCGGGCGTACGCCGGGCTGAACGTCGCGTTCCCGTGGACGAAGGCGGAGGAGAAGGCGTACGTCGCCGCCTCGAAGGCGGTCGGCACGGCGTGCTCGACCACCGGTAAGCCGCTGACCGGCGCGGCGTCCACCGCCGAGGTGGCCCGCGACATGGACGTGCTGCGCCGGGCGGTCGGCGACCGGAAGCTCAGCTACCTGGGTTTCAGCTACGGCACCGCGCTGGGCCAGTACTACGCCAACATGTTCCCGGACCGGTTCCGCGCGCTCGTCGTCGACGGCGTGCTCAACCCGAACGCCTGGGTCGGCCAGGGCCCGGCCCGCAACCAGCTCCAGGAGACGCGGCTGCGCAGCGCCGACGGCGCGTACCGGGCGCTGCACGAGATCCTGGTGCGGTGCGGCAAGGTCGGCGCGGAGCAGTGCGCGCTGGCCGCCGGCGGTGACCCGGTCGCCGGGTACGACACGGTGGCGAAGCGGCTGCGCAAGAAGCCGGCCGTGATCGACGACCCGGAGTACGGCTCGTTCACCGTCAGCTACGCCGACTTCGTCGGCGCCACGCTCAACGCGCTCTACGACCCGTACGGCTGGCAGTCGGTCGTGGACATCACCGTGCAACTGCTGGCCGCGACCGACCCGGCCACCGGCAGGGCCGCCGCCACGACGGCCCGCAGGGCGCTCGCCGCCCGTGCCGCGCAGGCCCGGCAGCAGCGGGGGTACGACTTCCCCTACGACAACGGGCTGGAGACGTTCCTGACCGTCGACTGCACCGACGCGTACCACCCGAGGAACGCGGACGCCTGGCCGGCGCTGACGGCCAGGGAGGACCAGCGGGCACCGTACTTCGGGCGGGCCTGGGCCTGGGGCACCGCGCCCTGCGCCCGCGACACCTGGACGGTGCGCGACGAGGACGCGTACCCCGGCCCGTTCAACCGCACCACCGCCGCCCCGGTGCTCGTGGTCGGCAACTACTGGGACCCGGCGACCAGCTACCAGGGTGCGGTCAGCTCGGCCGCGCTGCTGCCGAACAGCCGGCTGTTGAGCAGCGACAGCTGGGGGCACACCGCGTACGGCACCTCGGCGTGCGTGACCGGGAAGATCGACGCGTACCTGCTCACCGGCAAGCCGCCGGCCAAGGGTGCGCGCTGCGTCGGTGACGCCCAGCCGTTCCAGGAGGACCCGCCGACCGGCCGGGTGGCCGCGTCCAAGAGCGAGCTGGCCCGCGCCGGCGCGCCCGGTCGGGGTGAGCCGAAGCGGCTGCCGCCGGTGAGCACGCCGCGGCCGGCGGTCGGCACGCTTACCGTCCGCTGACGGACCCCCGAGGTACGGCGGGCGATCGGGCGTCCGCCGTACCCCGGGCCGCAGGGCGCAGCGCATTGTGTGGTGGCCGCTACGCTGAGTTTCCCGTCGTCGTGTCCCGCGAACGAGGTGTCCGATGCCCGAGATCTCTCCCCGCCGGCTCCGTTCCCTCGCCACCACGTTGGCCGTGGCGCTGACACTCACCCTGGCCGCCGCCGCCGGCTGCGACAACCGCCGCGAACCCCCGCTGCCCTCGGTGCTCGACAAACTGCACGACTCGCACATCGACGGTCAAGCGAAGATCAAGATCGGGGTGTCGGAGACCGAGCCGCTGATGGGCGAGCTGCGCAACGGCGCGCACATCGGCTTCGACGTGGAGATCGCCCGCTACATCGCCGCGTTCCTCGGCTTCCAGGGTGAGCAGCGTATCCAGTGGGTGGCGCTGGCCACCGAGGACCGCATTCCCGCGCTCCAGGGCGGCACCGTCGACCTGATCGTGTCGAGCTTCTCGATGACCGAGGAGCGCCAGAAGCTGATCAGCTTCGCCGGGCCGTACTTCGTCACCACCCAGGAGGTGATGGTGCCGACGCGGCTGCGCGACCGGGTCCGCACCATCGAGGACCTACGCCGGCCGGGGCTGCGCGTCTGCACCAGCGGCGGTTCCACCACCGAGGCGGAACTGGAGAAACACCAGGTCCGGGCGTACGTGGTGAAGACCGTCGGCGACTGCGTACGGGGCATCCGGGAGAAGCGGTACGACGTGGTCAGCTCCGACGAGACGATCCTGGCCGGCTTCCTGTCCCAGTACCCCACCGAGTTCGAGATCGTCGACATGCCGTTCGGCACCAGCGAGCTGCTCGGCATCGGTGTGCCGATCGGCGACCCGGCGCTGCGTGACCTGGTCGCGTTCGCGCTCCAGAAGAGCTACCTGGAAGGGCGGGACGGGATCAGCAGCCCGTGGCTGACCGCGTACAACCGCACGCTCGGGCCGTGGCTCAAGGCGGACAAGTCCCAGCCGCAGCCGCTGAACGTGCCGAAGCTCGTCGACTTCGACGACAAGGCGCCCCGGCGATGACCGCCCCGCCGGACGCCGTCCCGGCGGGCACTGCCGATCCGGGGACGGGCACTGCCGATCCGGGGGCGGCCACTGCCGGTCCCGGGGCTGCCGCTGCCGGGGCCGCCGGCCCGGGTGCCGCCGCGTTGGGCCGGGCCGTGCCACCGCCGGCCGACCCGGCCGAGCGTCGCGCGCGGGCCACCCAGTCGTTCTGGACCGCGGTCGTCGGGGTGCCGGCCGTCTTCTCGGTGCTGCGGCTCGGCGTCGAGGCGGGCGGCGAGTTGCAGACCACGCTGCTGCTGGTCGCCAACGTCGGTACGGTCAACCTGCTGGCCGGCTTCCTCACCACCGCCGCCGCGCTGCTCTCCACCGCCCTGGTCGCGGTGTTCGCGCTCGGCGCGGTGCTGCGGGTCAGCGTGGACCGGATGCCGCCCGGAATCCGTCGGCCGCTCTTCGCCCGCTGGGTGGACAGCACGCCGGCCTGGTTCGCGGTGGCCAGCTTCCTGCTCGCGCTGGGCACCTGGCCGCTGCTCTACCTGCCGCTGCTGCTGCCGGCGTTCGTGGCCGCGTTCCAGCTCGGCCCGGAACGGCTGCACGAGCAGCGGGTGCCCCGGCTGCTGCTGCTCGCCGCCGGGTTCGCCGGATACCTCTGGCTGCTCGGGCCCACCCTGCTCGACGCCGGCGGGCAGGGGGAGGCGCTGGCGCTGGCGCTGCTTGTCGTACCCCCGGTGCTGGCGTTGTTCGTGACCGGTCCGCTGCCGGCGGCGGTGGTCCGGCCGCTCGCCTCGGTCACCGAGGCGGCGGTGCTGGCCATGCTGGTCTGGGCCGCGCTGCCGGTGATCAGCACGCCGGTGCTGCCGCTGACCGTCACCACCGTCGAGACGTCGCCCGGCGTCACCGAGGACGTCCGCGGTCACGTGGTCACCGTGGACGACGTCGACGTGGTGCTGCTCCAGGAACGTGGTGGCGTCCGCTACCTGCCGGTCGGCCAGGTACGCGCGCAGGTGCTCTGCCCGAGCGAGGACGAGCTGCCCCGGCGGCAGCTCCGGGTGCGTGACTTCCACGTGGAGGATTCACTACTGGAGGGGCTGGGTCGCCGGGTCCGCCCGGTCCACCGCATCGACGCCGCCTGCCGCACCGTCCGCTGACCGGCGCGGCTCGCAATCCGCACGCAGATCTTGGAAGATGAGGGCCCCTCCGAGGGCCGTTTGCTTCCAAGATCTGCCCCGAACCCGGGTCAGCGTGTCTTGCGGAGCAGGTCGGCCAGGTCGGCCGCCTCGACCAACTCGTCGCCGAGCGGGGTTCCCGCGTCGGCGACCGCCGCGGCCCACAACAGTTCGGCCGGGGTGTCGGAGGTCAGCCAGCGGTCCAGCGCGCGTCCCGCCCGTTCGTCGGGTGCCGACCATCCGACGATCTCCGCCAGGTGCCGAGTGACCGCCCCGCCCGGCAGCTCGGCGAAGGCCGCCAGGTACGGGCCGAGGTCCAGCTCCAGCGCGGCCACCGCGTCCAGGATGTCCTCCGCCGGGTGCTCGGACGGCCACGAGGTCAGCGTCGACCGCCACCAGGCGCGGAGGAAGTCCTTCACGGCGCTCCGCTCGACGGGCGTCCAGTCCGCCCAGTGCCCGGCGATCCGGCGGGCCAGCGTGTCCGGCCATGGCTGGTCGACCATCTCGCCGGCGGCGTACGCGGTCAGCAGCCGGGGCACCAGGTGCGGCAGCTCGCTCCCGTCACCCCAGGTGCCGGGGTTGGACAGGTAGCTGCCGAGTTGGTCCGGCGTCAACGCGCGCAGCGGCGTACGCCGGAAGCGGTCGACGTCGGCCGGGTCCACGCAGTGTTCGCACGCCGCCATGTCGCCCGGCATCGGGTGCCGGGCGAACACGGCGTACAGCCGTTCACCCGCCCGCTCCACCTCGCCCGTTCCCACCCCGCCAGTCTCGCCGACAGCTCGGGTGGAACGCCACGGCTGTCACACGGGGCCGGAGACAGCTACAGCGTTCCACCCACCGCAGGGTGGAGACACCCACGGTCAGTAGGACTTGTCCTGGGACAGGACGTGTTGGGCGACGAAGTTGAGGATCATCTCGCGGCTGACCGGGGCGATCCGGCCGGCGCGTACGGCGCCGAGCAGCGTCGCCACGCCGTACTCGGTGGTCATGCCGGCCCCGCCGAGCGCCTGGACGGCGGTGTCCACGGCGAGCGCGGCGGCCTCACCGGCCGCGTACTTGGCCATGTTGCCGGAGACGCCGGCCTCCAGGTCGCGGCCGGCGTCATAGAGGCTGGCCGCCTTGTAGATCATGAGCCGGGCCAGCTCCACCTGGACGGCGGCGTGCGCGAGCGGGTGCGAGACGCCCTGGTGCGAGCCGATCGAGCGTCCGCCCCAGACCTTGCGGGTGGCGGTGTAGTCGGACGCCTTCTCGACGGCGTAGCGGCCGGTGCCGGCGCCCATCGCGGCGACCGTGATCCGTTCCGGGTTCAGCCCGGCGAACAACGCCGGCAGGCCGGCGTCCAGCGACTCACCGACGAGCGCGTCGGCGGGCAGCCGGACGTCGTCCAGGAAGAGCTGGAACTGGTTCTCCGGGGAGAGGATCTCCATGTCCAGCTTGGACTTCTCCAGGCCGGGCGCGTCGGTCGGCACGATGAACAACGCCGGCTTGAGCTTTCCGGAGGAGGCATCCTCGGTCCTGGCCACCACCAGCACGTGGTCGGCCTCGTCGACCCCGGAGATGTAGACCTTGCGGCCGGTGAGCAGCCAGTCGTCGCCGTCGCGGCGGGCCACCGTGCCGAGGCGGTGGAAGTTCGAGCCGGCGTCCGGCTCGGTGATCGCGAAGACGATCTTCTGGGAGCCGTCGGCGAGGCCGGGCAGGTGCTTCTTGCGCTGCTCCTCCGTGCCGTGCTTGTTGATCACGGTGGCGGCGATGGCAGGGGAGACCACGAGCAGCAGCAGCGGGCAGCCCGCCGCGGCCAGTTCCTCGCAGACCAGCGCCAGTTCGGTGATGCCGCCGCCCCCGCCGCCGTACTCGGTGGGGATGTTGACGCCGAGGTAGCCGAGCCGTCCGGCCTCGTGCCACAGCTCGGTGGTGTGTTCTCCCGACTTGGCCCTGGCCACGAAGTAGGGGTGGCCGTACCGGCGGCCCAGCGCGCGTACCGCGTCGCGGAGCTGGTCCTGTTCGGGGGTGAGGTCGAAGTTCACTGCGGGTCCTCCTCGGGGTCGACCACGGCCAGCACGGCACCCGTCTCCACCTGGCCGCCGGGCGCGACCGGCAGCTCCGCCACCACGCCGTCGGCCGGGGCGAGCACGGGGTGTTCGAGCTTCATCGCTTCCAGCGTCAGCAGCAGGTCACCGGCGGCGACCCGCTGGCCGACCTCGACGTGCACCCGGGTCACCGCGCCGGGCAGCGGCGCGAGCAGCGACCCGGCCGCCAGCTCCGCGGTGGGCCGGGGCAGCCGCGGCAGTTCGGTGAGGCTCGCCGCCCCGTCCGGGCCGTCCACGAACACCGACGACCCCACCCGGTGTACGCGGAAAGCCCGCCGCACGCCGTCCACGTCGAGCACCACGCGGTCCGGGTCGGCCGACACCAGCTCGACCACGGGCAGCTCGCTGTCAAGCGGGGCGCGTTCCTCTACCGAATCCGTTAGGAGGGGGCCCTTCCTTGTCCACTCGGCGAGTGCGCCGGTGCGGGTGAGGCGGTAGTGGATCTCGATGTCGGTGAAGCGGGTGACCTGCGGATGAGCCGGCACGTTGCGCCAGCCCGACGGGAGCCCGGCCAGCACCGGTGCGGCGGCCCGGCGCGCGGCGGCCCCGGACAGCGCGGCGGCGAGCGCCACCACCGGGAGCTGGTCGGCCGGCAGCAGCGGCGCGAAGACCTCGGGGTGCCGGTCCAGGAAACCGGTGTCCACGTCGGCGGCGGCGAACTCGGGACTGCGCAGCACCCGGACCAGCAGGTCCCGGTTGGTGGCCACGCCGTGCAGCTCGGCCCGGGCCAGCGCGCCGGCCAGGGCACGGGCCGCCTCGGTGCGGGTGGGCGCCCAGGCGACCAGCTTGGCCAGCATCGAGTCGTAGTGCACGCTCACCGTCGAGCCGTCCACCACGCCGGAGTCCAGGCGCAGTGCCCGGGTGGGCCCGAACTCGGCGTCGACGCCGGGGATCGCGAACCGGTGCAGCGTGCCGGTGGCCGGGCGGAACCCCTCGGCCGGTTCCTCCGCGCAGAGCCGTACCTCGATGGCGTGGCCCTGCGGGGCAGGTGTGGCCGGGACCGGCAGCGGCTCGCCGTCGGCGACCAGCAGTTGCAGCCGGACCAGGTCCAGGCCGGTGGTCAGCTCGGTGACCGGGTGCTCGACCTGGAGCCGGGTGTTCATCTCCAGGAAGTGCACCTGCCCGTCCGGCGCCAGCAGGAACTCCACGGTGCCCGCGCCGACGTAGTCGACCGCCCGGCCGGCCGCCACCGCCGCGGAGTGCAGCCGCTCGCGCACCTCGTCGGGCAGCACCCCGGGCGCCTCCTCGACGATCTTCTGGTGCCGGCGCTGGATCGAACAGTCGCGTACCCCGAGCGCCACGATCGTGCCGTGGGTGTCGCCGAAGATCTGCACCTCGACGTGCCGGCCACGCTCGACGTACCGCTCGATGAAGACCGTGCCGTCGCCGAACGCCGCCGCCGCCTCGCGGCGCGCGCCCGCGACGGCCTCGGCGAGCCCGGCCGCGTCGCGGACTATCCGCATGCCCCGGCCGCCGCCGCCGGCACTTGCCTTGACCAGCACCGGGAACGCGGTGACCTGGTCGGGGTCGGTCCAGGTGGGCAGCATCGGCACGCCCGCGTCGGCGAGCAGCGCCTTGGCCGCCATCTTGTCGCCCATCGCGGCGATCGCCTTGGCGGACGGGCCGACCCAGGTCAGGCCCGCGTCGGTCACCGCCGCCGCGAACTCCGCGTTCTCGGCGAGGAAGCCGTAGCCGGGGTGGACCGCGTCCGCGCCGGAGCGCCGGGCCGCGTCCAGGACGAGGTCGATCCGCAGGTACGTCTCGGCCGGCGTGTTCCCTGGCAGCCGGACCGCGTGGTCGGCCTCGGCGACGAACGGCGCGTCGGCGTCCGCGTCGGAGTGCACGGCGACCGTGGCCACGCCGAGCGCCCGGCAGGTGGCGAAGACCCGGCGGGCGATCTCCCCCCGGTTGGCCACCAGAAGTCGAGTGATCATTTGCGCTGAGCCTGCCTTTCGTTCGCGACTGCGGGACTCCGCTTCGCTGCGTTCCTCGCGCTCACGGCCCTCACATCCGGAAGACGCCGAAGCCGTCGGCGCCCTTCACCGGTCCGTTGTGGATCGCCGACAGGCAGAGCCCGAGGACGGTACGGGTGTCCCGGGGATCGATCACCCCGTCGTCGTAGAGCCGGCCGGAGAGGAACAGCGCGCCGGACTGCGACTCGATCTGCTGCTCGACCATCATCCGCATGGCGGTGTCGGAGTCCTCGTCGTAGTCGCGCCCCCGGGCCGCGGCGGCCTGCCGGGCCACGATCGACAGCACGCCGGCCAACTGCGCCGGGCCCATCACCGCCGACTTCGCGTTCGGCCAGGTGAACAGGAACCTCGGCTCGTACGCCCGGCCGCACATGCCGTAGTTGCCGGCGCCGTAGGAGGCGCCCAGGTTGACCGTCAGGTGCGGCACCGTCGAGTTCGACACCGCGTTGATCATCAGCGCGCCGTGCTTGATGATGCCGCGCTGTTCGTACTCGGTGCCGACCATGTAGCCGGTGGTGTTCTGGAGGAAGACCAGCGGCGTGTCGGCCGCGTTGGCGAGCTGGATGAACTGGGCCGCCTTCTGCGCCTCCTCGCCGAACAGCACGCCCCGGGCGTTGGCCAGCACGCCGACCGGCCAGCCGTGCAGCTCGCCCCAGCCGGTCACCAGTGCCGTGCCGTAGCCGGGCTTGAACTCGTCGAACGCGCTGTCGTCGAGCACCCGGGCGAGCACCTCGCGCGGGTCGAACGGCACCTTCAGGTCGGCGCTGGCGATGCCGAGCAACTCCTCCGGGTCGTACCGGGGTGGCAGCGGGGACAAGGTGCGCGGCGGCGGGCCGCCCTTGCGCCAGTTGAGCCGGCGGACGCACTGCCGGGCCAGCCGGATGCCGTCCCGCTCGTCCTCGGCGAGGAAGTCGGCCAGGCCGGACGTGGTGGCGTGCATGGTCGCACCGCCCAGCGACTCGTCGTCGGTGACCTCGCCGGTGGCCATCTTCACCAGCGGCGGCCCGGCCAGGTAGACCTGCGACCGGCCCCGGATCATGATGGTGAAGTCCGACATGCCGGGCACGTACGCGCCGCCGGCGGTGGCGTTGCCGAAGACCACGCTGACCGTGGGGATCTTCGCCGCGGAGAGCCGCGTCAGGTCACGGAACACCCGCCCGCCGGGAATGAAGATCTCCGCCTGGGAGGGCAGGTCCGCGCCGGCCGACTCGACCAGGTTCACCATCGGCAGCCGGTTGGCCAGCGCGATCTCACCCGCCCGGCGCGTCTTCGCCAACGACCACGGGTTGATCGCGCCGCCGCGTACCGTCGGGTCGTTCGCCACGATCAGGCACTCCACGCCCTCGACCACGCCGATCCCGGTCACGGTGCTGGCGCCGACCGGGAAGTCCGTGCCGTACGCGGCCACCGGCGACAGTTCCAGGAACGGACTGTCCGGGTCGAGCAGCAGCTCGATGCGTTCCCGGGGGAGCAGCTTGCCGCGCTTGTGGTGCCGGGTCACGTACTTCTCGCCGCCGCCGGCCCGCGCCTGGTCCAGCGCGGTCTCCAACTCGGCGAGGCGCTCCAGCAGCGCCTCCCGGTTGGCCGCGAAGGCGGGTGCGGAGGTGTCGATCGCAGTCTGGAGAACGGTCACAGGCCCATGCCCTTCGCGATGATCTCGTTCATGATCTCGGTGGTGCCGCCGCCGATGCCGAGGATGCGGGCGTCCCGGTAGTGCCGCTCCACCTCCGCGTCGCGCAGGTAGCCGAAGCCGCCGTGCAGTTGCAGCGCGGCGTCCACCACGTGGTCGCAGGCGGCCACCGCCACGTTCTTCGCCATCGCCACCTCGGTCACCACCGGCTGCCCGCCGACTGCTCCAGGTCGCGGCGCGGCGCCAGACGCGCCGAGCTGGAGTGGTCGAGCCACCCGCTCGGCCACCTCGTGCACGTACGCGCGGGCCGCCTCGGCGCGGGTGTGCATCTCGGCCAGCCGGTGCCGGACGAGCTGCCGGCTCGCGAGCGGACGACCGAACGTGGAACGGTCCCGGCACCACCGCACCGCCAGGTCCACGCAGCGCTGCGCGGTCGCGTACGCCTGGGTGGCCAGCGACAGCCGCTCGGCGGCGAACTGCTGCATGACGGCCAGGAAGGCGGTGTCCTCCGGGCCGACCCGGTTCACCATCGGCACCCGGACGTCGACGAAGGACAGCTCGGCGGTGTCCGAGCAGTGCCAACCCAGCTTCTCCAGCCGCCGGCCCACGGTGAACCCGGGCGTGCCCTTGTCGATCACCAGCAGGCTGAGTGAGCCGGAGCCGGGAAAGTCGGTGCAGACCGCGGTGGTCACGAAGTCCGCCCGGACGCCGCTGGTGATGTACGTCTTCGCGCCGTTCACCACGTAGTGGTCGCCGTCGCGGACCGCGCAGGTGCGGATGGCGGCCACGTCCGAGCCGCCGTCCGGTTCGGTGATCGCCAACGCGCCGATCATCGTCCCGCCCAGCGTGGGCCGGACGTACGTGTCGATCAGGTGCTCGTCCTGCGCCGCGATGATGTGCGGGAGCGCGATGCCGTGCGTGAACAACGCGGCGATCAGCCCGGACGAGCCGCCGGAGCGGATGATCTCCTCGGTGACCACGATCGAGTCGAGCAGGTCGCCGCCGCTGCCACCGACCGACTCCGGGAAGCCGATGCCGAGCAGCCCGACCCGCGCGGCGGTCTCGTGCAGGGAGCGGGGCACCTCACCGGACCGCTCCCAGTCGGCCAGGTGCGGCAGCACCTCCCGGGTGACGAACGCACGGGTCAGCTCGCGAAGTTGGCGACGCTCCGGGGTGTCCACGATGGTCATGCCGGCACCTCCGCGGGCAGGTCGACCACCCGGGCCCGGAGCAGCTCGCCGAGCGCCTTGGCCTGGGGGTCGAACCGGGTGGAGGCGGCCACGCCCGGCCCGAGCAGCCCGCGGATCACGAAGTTGACCGCGCGCAGGTTCGGCAGCTCGTACCGCTCCACGCTCAGCGCGGCGGTCTCCGGCAGCAGCTCGGCCAGCCGCGCCACGGTCAGCCAGCCGCGCAGCCAGGCCCAGGTGGCGTCCGTGCGGGCCCAGACGCCGAGGTTGGCGTCCCCACCCTTGTCCCCCGACCGCGCCCCCACCAGCTCCCCCAGCGCCCCCCGCCGGGTGGCGGGTAAGGAGGGGCCCCCCGTTAACGCCTGGTGCATAACAGGGGGCCCGGGCAAACCACCCACCACGGAGGGCGGAGGGATTTGCACGCGCTCGCCGGAGGGGAGCACCGCCACGTGCGGCACCGCGTCCTGGGGCACGGTGTCCGAGGTGAACACGCCGTACGGCGTGGCGTCGCCGGGCAACGTGGTCAGCGTGCAGCCCGGGTAGGAGGCCAGTGCCAGCTCCACCGCCGCCGCCGAGAACGCCCGCCCGGCCCGCGCCTTGTCGACGTCGCGCAGGTGTACGTGCAGCAGCGCGCTCGCCGCCTCGGTGTCGGCCGCGTCCGGGTGGTCGGTGCGGGCCAGCGTGAACTCCAGCCCGTCCGGGCCCACCGCATCCGTCACCTGACCCCGGACCAGGGCCGCCTTGGCCGGGATGTCCAGCCCGCACAGCACGAACGTCATCGAGTTGCGGAAGCCGCCCAGGTTGTTGACGCCCACCTTGAGCGTGTCCGGCGGGGGCGTGCCGCGTACGCCGGAGACGCGTACCCGGTCCGGTCCCGCCTGCTCCAGCCGGACCGTGTCCAGCCGGGTCACCACGTCCGGCCCGAGGTAGTCCGGCCCGCCCACCTCGTACAGCAGTTGCGCGGTGACCGTCTCGACGGTGACCGCGCCGCCGGTGCCGGGGTGCTTGGTGAGCACCGACGTGCCGTCCGGGTGCAGCTCGGCGATCGGGAAGCCGGGGCGCCGGCCGCCGTCCGGCAACTCGGTGAAGAAGCTGAAGTTGCCGCCGGTGACCTGCGCCCCGCACTCGATCAGGTGCCCGGCCACGGTCGCCCCGGCCAGCGCGTCGAGGTCGTCCCGGGTCCAGCCGAACCGGGCGATCGCCGGGCCGACCGCCAGCGACGCGTCGGTGACCCGCCCGGTCACCACCACGTCCGCGCCCGCGTCGAGGCAGGCCGCGATCCCGAACGCGCCCAGGTACGCGTTCGCGGTCAGCGCGTCCGGCCGCTGGAGCGCGTCGCCCTCGACGTACCCGACCCGCACGTCGAGGCCGAGTCGTGCGGCGAGCGACCGGATCGCGTCGGCCAGCCCGGCCGGGTTGAGGCCGCCGGCGTTGGTGACCAGCGTGACCCCGCGCTCCGACGCGGTGCCGAGCACGCCCTCCGCCTGTCGCAGGAACGTCTTCGCGTAGCCCAGCGACGCGTCGCGCATCCGGTCGCGTCCGAGGATCAGCATGGTCAGCTCGGCCAGGTAGTCGCCGGTCAGCACGTCCAGCTCGCCGCCGTCGAGCATCTCCCGCCAGGCGGCGAACCGGTCACCGTAGAAGCCGGACGCGTTGCCGACGCGCAGCACCCCGCTCATGGCCGGGCCTCCGCCGCCCGGCCGGCGCCCGGCGGGCCGGCGAACGCCTGGGCCACGTCCAGCCACTCGTCGGCGACCGGCCCGGTCGCGACCAGGGACAGGTCGGCGCGGTGCCGGCGCTGCGTGACCAGCAGGCAGAAGTCGAGCGCCGGCCCGGTCGCCCGGTCGGTCGCCGCGGCAGGCCCGAAGGCCCAGACCTCGTCGCCCGCCGGTGCGGTGAGTTCGACCCGGACCGGGTCCGTCGGCACCGGGCGGCCGTGCGCGGCGAAGCTGTGCCCGAGGGTACGGAAGCCGAGGTGCGCGACGTGCCGCAGCCGGGCGGTCGGGGCGCGGGTGACACCGAGCGCGTCGGCGACGTCCTCGCCGTGGGCCCAGGTCTCCATGAGCCGGGCGGTGGCCATCGAGGCGGGCGACATCCGGGTGCCGTACCAGGGCAGCTTCTCGCCGGCCGGGGTGGCGGCCAGGGCCGTCGCGAGCGCGGTACGGCCGTCCCGCCAGCGGGCCAGCAGCGCGGCCGGCGGGGCGAGGAAGGACTCGGCCCCGTCGTCGACCAGCCGGGCCGGGTCGGGCGCGGACAGCACCGAGGCGTAGAACGCGTCGGGGTCGGTGGCGGCGAGCCCGGCCACGTGGTCGGTCCAGGCCAGGTGGGCGATCTGGTGGGCGACGGTCCAGCCGGCGGCCGGGGTGTGCCGGGCCCAGTCCTCCGGTGGCAGCCCGCTGACGAGCGCGTCGAGCTGGTCGGACTCGGCGGTGAGATCCGCGAGCAGTGCGGTCGCGTCGACCATGGTGCCTCCGGGCGGGTGGGCCGGTCAGGGGGCGTCGGGGGTGAGCAGGGTGGCGAGTTGGCGCTTCCACATCCGCAGCAGGGCGGTGCGGCGGGGTGAGTCGTCGCTGAGCAGGTTGGCCACGCCCAGCCCGCGGAGCAGGTCGAGGGTGGCCTGCACGGCCTCGCGGATGCCGGGCCGGCGTTCGTCCACGCCGAGCAGCTCGACGGTGAGCCGGTGCATCTCCCGGCCCACCGTGGCCTCCAGCGGCACCAGCGCGTCGCGTAGCTCGGCGTCGGTGCGGGCGGCGACCCAGAGTTCGAGGGCGGCGACGAAGAGCGGCCCGGTGAAGGCGGCGCCGAGCAGGTCGATCACCCGGTCCAGCCGTCGCGGGCCGGCCGGCAGCGCGTCCGCCTCGGTGCGCAGCTCCACCGCCCGGCGCTCGGCGAGATGGGCGACGGCCGCGGTGACCAGGGCGGCCTTGGTGGGGTAGTGGTGCAGCTGGGCGCCCCGGGAGACGCCGGCCCGGGCGGCCACCACCGTGGTCGTGGTGCCGGACCAGCCGTGTTCGACCAGGCACTCGACGGTCGCCTCCAGCAGCCGGGCCTGGGTGGCGCGGCTGCGTTCCTGCTGCGGGACGCGGGTCGGTGCGGTGGGCACGGGGACAGCCTCCCGCCCGGGAAACAAACAGTCAAGCCTGACTTTTTCTGCCGCCGCTATCCGACACCCCTCGCACGGTCCGTTCCGCGATACTGTGCTCGGTTCACGGGGAGGCACGACGATGGATGAATTCGTGCTGGTCGGCGGCTCCGGTTTCCTGGGCGCCGCGACCGCCGAGGCACTGCTGGCCGCCGGCGCGCGGGTGACCGTCGTGGACCGGCATCCGCCGGCCGGCACGAACACCGGCGCGCCCGACTGGATCCGCGTCGACCTGCTGGTCGACGACCCACCCGAGCTGCCGCCCGGCCTCGTCTTGGTGCTGCTCGGCGCCAGCGAGCCGCGCCCCCGCCGGCCCTGGACGCTGCCGCTCGACAACGCGATCAGCACCGCCCGGCTGCTGCCCCGGCTGGCCGGACGCCAGGTGGTGCTCACCTCCTCCGTCGAGGTGTACGGCGCCGCGGCCGGTCCGCTGACCGAGGAGACCGCACCCGACCTGCCGTGGTCCGTCGAGGAACTCGACGGCTGGTGCGCCGCCGCCCGCGAACTGGCCCGGACGCCCTGCCCGCCCTGGCGGGCCGCCCCGCTGGCCCGGGCCATGGCCGACGCCGACCCGACCGGCCGGTGGACGTACGCGATGGCGAAGCTGGCCCAGGAACGGCTCGTCGCCGGCGCGGTCGACCCCGACCGGCTGACCGTGCTCCGGCTCGCGAACGCCTTCGGCGCGGGACAGCACCGGGTCGCCACCCGGCTGGTCCGCCGGGCCCGCCAGGGGCTGCCGCTGCCGGTCACCGCGGACGCCGTACGCAGCTTCCTGCCCGCCGACGCCCTCGCCCGGATGCTGCTCGACGGGATCGGCCCCGGCGTCTGGAACGTCGGCGGGGAGCCGGTGTCCCTGGTCGACCTCGCCACCTGGATCCGTGACCTGTGCGGGTCGTCGGCGCCGCTGCTGACCACACCCCGGCGTACGCCGGACAGCTCCGGCCTGGTGGCCACCGACAAGCTGACCGCCGCCGGTCACCGCGTGCCGCCGCTCCGTCCGCGCCTGGCGGAACTGGTCGACGCGGTGGACGCCGACCGGGCACCCGTGTTCCGGCCGCCGTTGCCGGTCGTCGTGCCGCCGCCGCCCGCCCACCCCGACCTGGTGGCCGACCGCCAGCAGGCGGCGCTCGCCAGCGGCGAGGTCAAGCACGGCAATCGGTGGACGCGGGAGCTGACCGAACGACTGGGCAAGGAGCTGGAACTCGACGACGACCACCGGGTGCTGGTCACCGCGTCCGGCACCGCCGCGCTACGGATCATGGTGGCCGCCACCGTCGGCCCGGCCCGCCCCGGCGACGTGGCGGTGCTGCCGTCGTACACGTTCCCCGCGACGGCGGAGATCCTGGTCCAGCTCGGGTACGCGCTGCGCTTCGTCGACGTGGACGCCGCGACCTGGACGCTCGACCCGGCGGCCGTCGCCGGCGCCGTCGCGCGGGGCGGCGTACGCGTGGTGCTCGCCGTGGACACCTTCGGCAACCCGTGCGACTACCCGGCCCTGCGGGCGGTCTGCGACCCCGCCGGCGTGGCGCTGCTGGCCGACTCCGCCGCCGCTCTCGGCAGCCTGCACCGGGGCCGCCCGGTGGCACAGCAGGCGCTGGCCCACTCGTACTCGATGAGCTTCGCCAAGGTGGTCTCCGCCGGTGGGGCCGGCGGCGCCCTGGTGCTGCCCGCCGACGCCGCCGAGGCGGTGCTCGCCGCGCCGGCCGGCTGGACCCGCTCCGAGCTGATGAACGAGCTGCACGCCGTCGTCGCGGTCGACCAGCTCGCGGAGCTGGACACGCTGGTCCGCCGGCGGGCCGAGGTGGCCGAGGTGTACGCCGCCGCCGCCCGCACCCTGCCGGTGGAGTTCCAGCAGGTCCGCCCGGGAGACCGGCACTGCTGGGTGCACTGGGTGGCCCGGATCGCCGACCGGGACCGGGTGGCGGACGCGCTGGCCGCGCTCGGCGTGCAGACCAAACCCTACTTCGCGGCGATCCACCGCGGCCCGCTCGGCGGCGGCGAACGGCTGCCGGTGACCGACCGGCTGGACGCCGAGGCGCTCGCGCTGCCGATGTCGTCGGAACTCACCGTGGAGCAGGCGGAACGGGTGGTCGCCGCGCTGCGCCGCTGCCTGGGCTGAACCTCGCCGGCACCGGGTGGCGGGCCGGGCGGTCAGGCCGGGAGGCGGCCGGTCACCAGCAGTTGCTTGCCGGCGTCGGCGAGGACCGGGTCGTCGCCGAGCCGGCGCTCCAACGCCAGCAGCGCGTCCCGGTCGGCGGCGAGCCGCCCGGCCAGCCCCGCCCGGCCCAACGGCCCGGCGCTGACCAGCAACCCGGCGCTGCGGACCTCGACCAGGCCGGCGGCGGTGAACGCGGCCGCCAACCGGGCGCGGTCCAGCAGGTGCAGGTCGGCGGCGTGCCCGTCGGCCCGCCAGACGCCCCGGCGCCGGGCCAACCGGTCCACCGCCTCGTCGTCCCGGCCGGCGCCGACCAGCTCCAGCACCAGGCTCACCAGCGAGTCGACGAGCACGGCCAGCACCCCGCCCGGACGCAGCCAGCCGGCCAGGTGCCGGACCGCCCGCTCGGGATCGGCGGTGTACTGCAGCGAACCCATCGCCAGCACCGCGCCGGCCGTGGCGGGCAGCGTCACCTCCGTCATCGAGCCCTCGACAAGCGTGAAGCCGGGCCCGGGCGGGCGGCGACGCAGCTCGGCGACCATTCCCGGCGCCTGCTCCACGCCGGTCACCGGATGGCCCAGGTCGAGCAGGCGTCGCGCCCAGCGGCCCACGCCGCAGCCGGCGTCCACCACCGGGCCGTCGGGCGGCAGCAGCGCGCTGACCCGCTCCCACGCCAGATCGTCGTACGCGCGCCGGTGCGGCACCGCGAAGTGCTCCTCGTAGCCGGGCGCCAGCGCGTCGTACAGCGGCTGGCTCGGGCGCATCGGCTCAGACAAGGCTGCGCCGCCCGCGCCGCCACTGCCGGTCGGCCAGGTAGGTGCCCGGCCGCCAGCGCAGGTTGAGGCTGTAGTTGCTGCCGCAGCCGACGCACTCCTTGCGGAACAGTCGCGTGTGCTCGGCGCGGTACTCCGGGGCGTCGACGATCTCGGCGATCGGGCGCTGCCGGACCGAGGCGGTCGGGTCGTGCGCCCAGCAGCCGCCGATCTCGCCCCGGGAGTGCACCATCAGCTTGAGCTGCGACTCGGCGCAGGGCAGGTCCCGTTGCACGAGATCGTCGAAGTGCCCGCGCAGGTACCGCAGCTCCGAGTAGCGCGGCAACCACCGCTGGTCCGCCCGGGCCATCGCCTCCAACTCGGCCAGCGCCGCGTCGAGCCGGTCGCCGGCCACGTCGGTCTGCCCGGTGACCGCGTCGGTGCGGAACAGGAACGTCCGGTCGGTGACCAGGTTGAGATAGAGCGCCACGCCCAGCTCCTGGGCCAGCGCCGCGATGCCGGGCAGGCTGTCCACGTTGTCCCGCATGACGGTGAAGTTCATCCGCACCTTCAGGCCGAGCCGGTCGCGTTCCGCGATCAGGTTCCGCAGGTGCCGGGTGGTCGTCTCGAACGCGCCGAGCCGGCCCCGGATCCGGTCGTGCACCAGCGCCGTCGGGCCGTCGACCGAGACGTTGAAGCTGCGTACGCCCGCGGCGAGCACCTCGTCGAGGACGGGCGGGGTGAGCCGGATGCCGTTGGTGTTCAGGTGCAGGTGGCGCACCCCCACCTCGCGCGCGTACGCCATCAGGGTCACCGCGTCCGGCCGGATCAACGGCTCACCGCCGGTGAAGTTCACCTTGTGGATGCGCATCGCGACGAGTTGGCGCAGGACGTCCCGCCACTCGTCGGTGGACAGCTCACCCTTGGTGTTGGTGGTCCAGCAGCCGCAGCTCGTGCAGCGCAGGTTGCAGTTGTCGGTGAGGAACAGCTCGGCGACCAGCGGCCGGACGTGCAGCCGGGGCGCGACCCGCTCCTTGATGGCGAGCCGGCCGAAGAACCAGGCCAGCCGCGCGGTGTCGGCCACGCTCACGGCTGCCTCCGGGCGACGACGAAGAGGTTGGCCGCGCGGAACAGCCGGCCGTCGAGGTGGATGCCGCGCTCCAGCAGGCGGCGTACCGGCCCGCCGGTGAGCAGCGCCGGGATCTGCAACCACCGCCAGAACAGGTTGGCGCCGGTCACCGTGGTCGGCGCGAAACCGGCCGCGCGCAGCAGGTCGAGCAGGTCGGCGGTGCGGTAGTTGGTGTGCCGGTCCCGGCCGACCGACATGTCCCCGCGCAGGTCGTTCGAGAGGTCCGCGAACCGGCTGTGCCACACCTGCGACCCGAACCGCCACGAGTAGACGCGACGGTGCAGCCGGGGGAAGTCGAACTTCGCGTTGTCGGGGTCGAGGAAGCTGAACACGTGCCGGCGCGGCACGGTGAGCACCAGCAGCCCACCGGGGACGAGCACCCGGTGCGTCTCGGCGAGCAGCGCGGCCTCGTCGGGCACGTGCTCCAGCACGTCGAGCAGGCTGACCGAGTCGAAGCGACAGTCGGTGAACGGCAGCGGCCGACCGACCCGCAGCCGGTGCAGCGGCAGGTCGGGGTGGCGGGTGGCCAGCCCGGCGAGGTAACCGGGGTGCGGGTCGGCGCCCTCGCAGGTCACGGTGCCGTGGTCGTGCAGCGCGGCGAGGAAGTCCCCGGGGCCGCAGCCCAGGTCGAGGTGCCGGCCGGTGCGGCCGGCCAGCGCGGACCAGGCGAACGCGTACCGGCGCAGCGGGTGGGTGGCGAAGGGCTGCCGGCCCGGTCGGCCGGTCGCCGCGTCGGCCCGGTTCGTCGGACCGGCCGGGCGTTCGTCGGCCCGGCTCATCGGACCAGCCGGGCGCAGAGCGCGTCCAACGTGGCGGCCAACCGGGCGCCGTCGACTGCGCCGGGCAGTGGCCGCTCGGCCAGCAACCGCCGCTGCCGCTCCGGGTGCGCGGTCACCACGGCCGGCAGGTCGGCCGCGTCCCACACCGCGATCACCCGGCCGGAACGCTCCTCGTCGCGCAGGTAGGCGACCTGGTGGTCGTTGCCCATCTCGCCCCGCGCGGCCTCCCGGGCCACCGCCACCGGCACCCGGCCGAGCCGCTGGACCAGGCGCACGGTGTTCCCCGCGTGGGTGATCACCACGTCGGCGGCGGCCAGCCGCTCGCGCAGGTCGTCCAGGGGCAGGAACGCCTCGTGCGGGCACGGCGGCGTCACGGTCGACGTGCCGGTCTGGACGAACACCTCGTGCGCGGCGCAGAGCGGCGCGACGCCGTGGATCAGGCGGTCGAACGGCCACGGACCCATGCCGACGGTGACCAGGACACGGGCCATGGTCAGTAGAGCTCTCCGATGAGCACCGCGCGGGGGCGGGACGCCAGCAGGGCGGGGCGCTGCACCAGCACCGCGGCGGCGAGCCGGGAGCAGAGCCGGGCGGCGGAGCCGGCGGGCCCGGTCATGTTGAACGTCTCCAACCACAGCGACGGCACCCGGAGCAGGCGAGCGGCGAGGAAGACGCCGACGGCCACGCCGGTGCCGGCCGACACCACCACGTCGGGTCGCTCGCGGCGCAGCAGCCGCAGCGCCCGCCAGGTCGCCGGCAGCACCCGCAGCCGGGTGCGGGTCGACAACTCGGGCTGCCAGTGCACCCGCTGCCCGGCCAACGCCACCTCGGTGTCGGGGGCCCGGACCGCGACCCAGACCGGATCGTGTCGTGCCCACCAGGGGCGGAGCGCCAGCAGGTCCAGCAGGACGCCACCGCTGCTGGAGACGAGGAGCACCCGGTACCGCCGTCCCATCAGGCCACGCTATCGCAGAGTCGCGACTCAGGACGCCCCCGTCCATCGTGGACGTCGGGTACCCGTCAGCGGCCGTCCCGGGGGCCGAAGGCGGTGAGCGCGTCCAGGTCGGAGTATCCGCCGCGCAGGTACTCGTCGGCCCACTGCGCCGCCTCCGGGAAGCCGGACCCGGCGACCACCTCGGCGCAGGCGGCGTCCACGTCGAACCGGGTGCGGCGCAACTGCACCCCCGGACCGAGCAGCGCCCACCAGGCGCCCGCGCCCCCGTACGGCATGCCGACACTGCCCGGGTTGACCACCAGGCGACGGTCGACCAAGCGGGTGTACGGCATGTGGGTGTGCCCGCAGACCACGGTGCCGACCTCGGCCGGCAGGCCGGCGAAGACCTCGGCCCAGCGCTCCGGCCGCGAGTCGACGAGTACGACCTCCTCGTCGTCGCGGGGCGTCGCGTGGCAGAACAGCACGTCGCCGAGACCGGTCACCGGCAGCGTGACGTGCGGTGGCAGCGCGGCCAGCCGGGCCACCTGGTCGTCCCGGAGCTGCGCGGCGGCCCAGTTGGCGACCTCGAACTCCGACGGCTTCCCGGCCCGCGCCTCGACCAGCTCCCGCTCGCCGTTCCCGCCGACCCAGCGGGCGCGGTCGCCGAGCGCGGCGAGCCGGTCCAGCACCTCGACCGGCTGCGGGCCGGAGGCGATGTCCCCGGTGAGCACGATCAGGTCGGCGGCGGCCACGTCCGGCTCGGCCAGGACGGCCTCCAGCGCCGGCAGCACACCGTGGATGTCGGAGAGGACGGCGACGCGTTCGATCATCGGCCCAGCCTGGACGTCGGTCACCGGGACGTCCAGGAATTCTGCGCCGGGCAGACACGCGCCGGCCCGGACCGCGTGGGGCGGGCCGGGCCGGCGTGGAGGTGCGGAAGGTCAGACCCGCGCGCGACGGGCCAGGCGCTCCGGGTCGAGGATGATGATGCTCTTGCCGTCCAGCCGCAGCCAGCCGCGCGAGGCGAAGTCGGCGAGCGCCTTGTTGACGGTCTCCCGGGAGGCGCCGACGAGCTGGGCGATCTCCTCCTGGGTGAGGTCGTGGGTCACCCGCAGCACGCCGCCGTCGCGGGTGCCGAACCGGCCGGCCATCTGGAGCAGGTTCTTGGCGACCCGGCCGGGCACGTCCGTGAAGATCAGGTCGGCGAGCGAGTCGTTCGTCCGGCGCAGCCTGCGGGCCAGCACCCGCAGGAGCTGCTCGGCGATCTCGGGCCGGTTGTTGAGCCACGGCCGCAGGGCCTGCTTGCGCAGCCGGACCAGCCGGGTGTCGGTGACCGCCGTGGCGGTCGCCGTCCGCGGGCCGGGGTCGAACAGCGACAACTCGCCGACCATGTCCGACGGGCCCATCACGGCGATCAGGTTCTGCCGGCCGTCCGCCGCGCGGCGACCCACCTTGATCTTGCCGGACAGGAGGATGTAGAGACTGTCACCGGGCTCGCCCTCGTTGAAGACGACCTCGCCCTTGCGGACCTCGATCGTCTCCATCTCCTTGGCGAGCGCCTCGGCAGCCTCCGGGTCGACACCCTGGAAGATCCCGCTGCGGGCCAGTACCTCGTCCATCGCGCACCTCCGCCTGCGCGTGCCGTCCGTCGGCCCGGGTCCGCCGTCCGCTGATCCCTCGCGCGCCGCCAGTCTAGGCGCACATGAGCAGGAATCGGAGGTGCACCCCTGGATCCGGCCCCGCGGCACCGGGCCGGGTGCCACCGGTCCCCACCTGATCGTAAGGTGACCGGCGTGCTGTGCGAGCCGATCCTGACCAGCCGGTCCGAAGCCGGGTGGGACATCCCGCTGCTGGTGTGGCGGGCCGAGACGCCGTTGCTGGCGGTCGGCTCCGCCCCGCTGGGCGGGGGGATCGGCGTCCGCCGGTGGGTGGTCAACGCGACCGTGCCGATGACGTACGACCGGGACGACCCGGCCGCCCACCTGGCCGAACTGGCCCGCGACCTGGGCCTGGACGGGCCCGGGGTCGGGCTGCTCACCGGCGTGGACGTGACCGAGGTGGTGCACCGCGGCGACGCCGGCGTGCGGGTCTGGGCGACGGTCGGCCTGGGCACCCCGGTCTGGGCCGCCGCGCCGGTCGGCGGCGGCCGGGAGACCACCGACGCCCCGGCCACGGCGGCCGGGCCCGCGCCGGCCCACCCGGTCGGCACCGTCAACATCGTGGTGCACGTGCCGGTCCGGCTCGGGGACGCCGCGCTGGTCAACGCGGTGGCCACCGCCACCGAGGCGAAGGCGCAGGCGATCTGGGAGCTGGGACTGCCGGCCACCGGCACCGCCACCGACGCGGTCACCGTTCTCTGCCCGGCCGACGGCACGCCGGCCCCGTACGGCGGCCCGCGCTCGACCTGGGGCGCCCCGCTGGCCCGGGCCGTGCACGCCGCCGTGCGCGCCGGCGGCGCCGGCCCGGTCGTGCCGTGGTCCGACCGGCGGGCCGGCTGACGTGCGCAGACCGGTATTCCGACCATTCGGCCCTCGTCGCGGCGTCCCCGGGGCGGTAGCGTCGCCGACGATGTACGCTTCCGCCCACTCTGTGCCCCGTTCCCGCCGCACCACCGGCCCTCACCCGGTCGGGCCCGTGCCGCGCCGTGCCGTCCCCCGCCCGCGCCTCGCCGCGCTCGCCGCGCTCTTCGCGGTCCTGCTCGCCGCCGGCTGCTCGGACTCCGGCGGCGGCGACGGCCCGCTCTGGCAGACCGGGCAGGGCGGCGGGTCGACCGGGTCGGCCGGCCCCGCGTCCGGCGACCAGCCGGCCGCCTCCGGCGAGTCGACCGAGCCGTCGATCTCGCTGACCGCGACCGGTGACGTGATCATGGGGAACGCGCCGAACCGGCTGCCGCCCAACGGCGGCAAGGGCTTCTTCGACGACGTGAAGTCCGCGCTCAAGGGCGACCTGGTGATGGGCAACCTGGAGGAGCCGCTCACCGACGACACCGGCGCCGGCAAGTGCGGCCCGAACCCGCAGAACTGCTACCAGTTCCGGGCGCCGCCCGGCTACGCCGCGCACCTGCGCTCGGCCGGGTTCCAACTGCTCAACCAGGCCAACAACCACGGCAACGACTACGGCCAGCAGGGCTACGAGAACACCCAGTCGGCACTGGAGGCGCACGGCCTCAAGCACACCGGCGCGCCCGGCGAGATCACCGTCGTGGACGTCAAGGGCGTCAAGGTGGCAGTGGTCGGCTTCTCGTCGTACCCCTGGTCGAACAGCCTGATCGACCTGGACGCCGCCAAGCAGGTCATCGAGATGGCCAAGGGGATGGCCAAGCTCGTGGTGGTGCAGGTGCACATGGGCGCCGAGGGCGCGGACAAGACCCGGGTCAAGCCCGGCACCGAGATGTACGTCGGGGAGAACCGGGGCGATCCGATGCGTTTCGCCCGTACCGTGATCGACGCCGGCGCGGACCTGGTGATCGGGCACGGCCCGCACGTGCTGCGGGGCCTGGAGTTCTACCAGGGCAAGCTGATCGCCTACAGCCTGGGCAACTTCGCCGGCGGCGGGAAGTCGTTGCAGAGCGCCGGCCGGCTCGGCTATGGCGGGGTGCTCAAGGTGTCGCTCACCGCCGAGGGCCGCTTCGTCGGCGGCACGTTCACCTCTACCGTGATGAACGGCGTCGGCCGACCCTCCGTCGACCGGCAGGACCGGGGCCTCGGGCTGGTGCGCGAGGTGACCCGGGCGGACTTCCCGGACACCGGCGCGAAGCTCGACGCGAGCGGCAAGATCAGCGCCCCGGCGGGTGGCTGAGCGCACGCCGCCCGCGTCGACCCACCGGGGCGTCGGCCCCGCGACGTAGGCTGGCCGGCGTGACCACGCGCTCCCCCGAGACCGACCTCGGCCGTACGCGTCGGGCCCGCCGCATCGGGCGGGTGCTGACCGAGACCCACCCCGACGCGCACTGTGAACTCGACCACGGCAACGCGCTGGAGCTGGCGGTCGCCACGATCCTGTCCGCCCAGTGCACCGACAAGAAGGTCAACGAGGTCACGCCGAAGCTGTTCGCCCGCTACCGCACCGCCGCCGACTACGCCGGGGCGGACCGCGTCGAGCTGGAGGAGCTGATCCGGCCCACCGGTTTCTACCGCAACAAGACCAGCTCGCTGATCAACCTGGGCCGCGCGCTCTGCGAGCGGTACGACGGCGAGGTGCCCGGCCGGCTCGCCGACCTGGTCACCCTGCCGGGGATCGGGCGCAAGACCGCGAACGTGATCCTCGGCAACGCGTTCGACGTCCCGGGCATCACCGTCGACACCCACTTCCAGCGGCTGGTGCAGCGGTGGGAGCTGACCACCGAGACCGACCCGGTCAAGATCGAGCACGCGATCGGCGTGCTCTACCCCAAGCGGGACTGGACCATGCTGTCGCACCGGATCATCTTCCACGGCCGTCGGGTCTGCCACGCCCGCAAGCCGGCCTGCGGCGCGTGCACGCTGGCGAAGCTCTGCCCCGCGTACGGCACCGGGCCGACCGAGCCGGCCGCCGCGGCCAAGTTGCTGAAGGGCCCCCGCGCGCGGGACCTCGCGTCGGCCGTCGGCCTCGACCCGGACCTGGTGCCGCAGCAGGCGACCGTGGCGGACGTGCCGTGACCCGCCGGCTCGTGTTCCTGCTCGTCCCGTTGCTGCTGGCGACGGGCTGCACCGCCACGGCCGAGGAGCCGGCCGGCCCGGCGTCGGCCACCCGCGCGGAGCGCCCCTCGCCGTTCGCCGACTGCGCCCCGCTGACCGTGGCGCCGGCCTCGGCCGCGCCGTCGCCGGCCGGCCGGCCCGGTGATCCGCTGCCCGACCTGGCGCTCAACTGCTTCACCGGCGGCGCGCCGGTGAAGCTGCGCGACGTGAAGGGCCCCGCCGTGATCAACGTGTGGGCGTCCTGGTGCCCGCCCTGCCGCAAGGAGCTGCCCGCGTTCCAGCGGCTCAGCGACCGGGCCGACGGCCGGTTCCAGGTGATCGGCGTGAACAGCCGGGACAGCCGCGGCGGCGCGCAGTCCCTCGGCGAGGACTTCGGCATCGACTTCCCGATGCTGCTCGACCAGGGCGACGCGTTCGAGCGCGCGCTCGAACGCAGCGCGTTCCCGTTGACCGTCCTGGTCGACGCGGACGGCCGGATCCGGCACATCGAGGGGACCGGCGCGCTCGACGACGCCCGCCTCGCCGCGCTCGTCCGTACGCATCTCGGGGTGCGGGTGTGACCCGGACGCCGCCCGGATGGCTGGACCCGCTGCTGGGCCGGCTCGGCAGCGCCCGGGCCGAGGACTTCACCCAGCTCACCACGCCGGAGACCGGCGGCCGGGAGAGCGCCGTGCTGGTGCTGCTCGGCGAGGATCCCGGCGCCGGGCCGGACATGCTGGTCCTCCAGCGCGCCGCCACGCTGCGCAACCACGCCGGGCAGCCGGCCTTCCCCGGCGGCGCGGCCGACCCGGAGGACGCCGACGCCCGCGCCACCGCGCTGCGCGAGGCGAACGAGGAGGTCGGCCTCGACCCGGCCAGCGTCACCGTGTTGGCCGAACTGCCCCGGCTGTGGATCCCGGTCAGCGACTTCGTGGTGACCCCGGTGCTCGCCTGGTGGCACGACCCGCACCCGGTCCACCCGCGCGAGCCGGCCGAGGTCGCGCACGTCGCCCGCCTGCCGGTCGCCGAACTGGTCGACCCGGACAACCGCATGCGGGTACGCCATCCCAGCGGCTGGATCGGCCCCGCGTTCTCGGTCCGCGGCATGCTGGTCTGGGGCTTCACCGGCGGCGTGATCGACCGACTGTTGGAGCTGGGCGGCTGGGCCCGGCCCTGGCCCCGCTCGCGGGTGTGGGAGCTGCCGCCGGTCGGCGCCACCCCGGCCCCCTCGGCCGGCGCCGACGCGGCCGACGAGAGCCCAGTGCGCTGATCACCCGCACGCATCCTCAGGTCACGTTCAGCGAGCGCTGAGCCGGCCACCGGCCCGGTGCCCGTACCCTTGGGGCGTGTCCGCCGTGGATCTCGTCCTGCTCCTGCTCATGCTCGTGTTCGCGATCAGCGGATACCGCCAGGGCTTCGTCGTCGGAGCGCTGTCGTTCTCGGGCTTCTTCCTGGGCGCGTTGCTCGGCCTCCAGGTCGGCCCGCTGATCGCCAGGCAGTTCGCGTCCAGCGGCACCCGGGTGTTGATCTCCCTGGTGGCGATCTTCGGGCTTGCCGTGCTGGGGCAGGCGCTGGCCGGCTGGCTCGGCTCCAACCTGCGCGCGGCCATCACCGGGCCGGCCGGCAAGAAGGTCGACGACGTCGGCGGCGCGTTCATCTCGGTCATCGCGGTCATGCTGGTGGCCTGGCTGGTCGCGGTGCCGCTGGGTTCCTCGTCGGTGCCCTGGCTGGCCGCCTCGGTCAAGGACAGCGCGTTGCTCACCGTGGTGGACCGGGTGCTGCCCGACCGGGCCCAGGAACTCTCCACCGCCCTGCGGGACACCGTCGACACCAACGGCTTCCCCGACGTGTTCAACGGCCTGGGCAGCACCAACGCCCGGCAGGTCTCGCCGCCCGACCCGGCGCTGGCCAACTCCCAGGTGGTGCAGAACAGCAAGCGGTCGGTGGTGAAGGTGCTCGGCTCCGCGCCGAGCTGCTCCCGCCGGATCGAGGGCTCCGGCTTCGTCTACGCCGACGACCGGGTGATGACCAACGCGCACGTGGTGGCCGGCACGCGTTCGGTGGCGGTGGAACTGCGCGGCGAGCGGTACGACGGCGAGGTGGTGGTCTACGACCCGGATCGGGACCTGGCCGTGCTCTACGTGCCCGGGCTGCCCGGGCCGTCGCTGCGCTTCGCCGCCGGTGCGGCGGCCAGCGGGGCGGACGCGATCGTGCTCGGCTTCCCCCTGGACGGCCCGTACGACGCCCGGCCGGCCCGGGTGCGGGACGTCGACCGGATCACCGGGCCGGACATCTACTCCTCCGGGGACGTGACGCGGGAGATCTACACGATCCGCGCGCTGGTGCGCAGCGGCAACTCCGGCGGCCCGCTGGTCTCCTCGAACGGGCTGGTGCTCGGCGTGATCTTCGCGGCGGCGGCGGACGACCCGAACACCGGCTTCGCGGTGACCGCCGCCGAGGCGCGGTCGGTGGCGCTGGCCGGCGCGGAACGAACCCGGGGCGTGGCCACCGGCGACTGCACCTGAGCGACGCCCGGCCGATCAGCCGGACGCGTGCCGGGCGACCGCCGCGGCGACGGCCAGCAGGCAGGTGCCGCCGAGGAGACCGAACACGCCCAGATTGCCCCACCGGTACTTCGCGCTCGCCACGTGTGCGTTGACCCAGACCTGGGTGGCGACGGCCCGGATCAGGGCGTCCGGGTCCCGCACCAGGCCCCGCAACGCGTCGACGTACTCGTCGGGGCCACGCCGGTACAGGTCCGCGACGCTCTGGTGGTAGAGGAGACTCACCGGTCCGCCGCGAGGGCCCGCCCTCGGACGCAACGCCAGCCCGGCGCCGAGCACCGCACAGACGAGGAGGACGGCCGCCCCGGTCACCGCCACCACCAGGGCCGGTCCGGGGCGATCGAGGCGCTGCGCGAAGGTGTAGAGAACCCCGCCCAGCACGCCGGCGGCGGCCAGCGTGGCTGCCGCCTTCGTCTCCGCGTGCTTCACCATCTCCAACGCCACGGTGAGCGCCCGCCACGCGTGCTCGACGTCCGACGGACCGGACGGGATCGGCGGTCGTCCGCTCCCGGATGACCGTTCCGGGCGGCGGGACCTCTTTTGTCGCATGGGCCTTGCCCTTTCCGCAGGGCCGCGTCGGGCCGCTTTCGGGGGGACGCGACCGGTGCGCCGGTGACTGCTCCTGCTTTCGGTCCCGAACCCGGCCGGTACGTGGTTGTGCCGGCCGGGCCCATGAATCAGCCTGATGGGCGACGAACTGCCTGCCTGATCGGCTGGCCGGGGACTGGGGGCGACGATTGAGAGCAACTCCGCCGTGGAGATCCGGGAGCCTGTTGGGCCGGCTGCCGGTGCCGGTGCGTGACGAGCTGCTCGGGCTGGGGGCGGTGCGGCGGTACGCCGACGGGGCCCGGATGATCCACGAGGGACGGGACGACAGTCACGTGCTCCTCCTGCTCAGCGGTTTCGCCAAGGTGACGATGGCCGCCGGTGAGGGGCAGGCGCTCCTGGCGGTACGCGGCCCGGGGGACACGGTGGGCGAGCTGGCGGCGACCAGCGGGCATCCACGTCAGGCCTCGGTGGTGGCGTGTTCGCCGGTCACGGCGCGTGTGATCGTGGCGTCGGTGTTCCGCCACTTCCTCGGCCGCAACCCGGAGGCCGCGGTGCAGGTGGCGGCCGTCGTCGCGGAGCGGCTCGCGGCGGCGAACCGGCGCCGGGTCGAGTTCGCCACCCAGCCGTTGCAGACCCGGCTGGTGAGTGTCCTCGTCGAACTCGCCGTCCTCTCCGGTGAACCCGCCGCACCCGGTGCCGTCCGGATTCCACTGCCGCTGCGGCAGGGCGAACTCGCCGCGATGGTCGGCGCCTCGGAGGACACGGTGCAGCGGGCGCTGCGGGTGTTGCGCCTGGACGGACTGGTCGAGACGGGATACCGCTCGTTGATCGTCCGGGATCTCCACCGGTTGCGCGCCATGCTCGAATTCCCGGCCGCCTGATCGGTGGCGGGCGGCGACTGCCGTCCCGGACATCAGTCGTCGTCCCGGGTGTCCCGGCTGTACCGCTCGGCCAGCCGATCGATCTCGGCGTCCAGTTCCGCGTCGTAGCGCGCCTGGGCGACCCGGTCGGCCTCGTCCACCTCCTGGATCCGGCTGTCCCGGTCGTGATCGATTTCTCGGATCGCCACGTCGGACGCCGCCTGGGTACGGCGCTCGTGGGTGGAGAGGAGCGAGTGGTGCATACGCTTGCCCGCCTCGATCTGCCGGTTGACGATCAGGTCGTAGGTCGTGCTGCCACCGAGGAACTTCGCCAGCACCGGCAGGCAGTCGATCGTGATGAGCAGCAGTCGGACCAGCCATTGCGCGGCGAGCACGAAGCCGCTCTGCCGGGAGAGTTCGCCCAGGGCGCGGTCCTCGTCGAGCACGCCGATCGGCTTCCTGATCTGCCGTTCTTCGTCCAGCCTGGCCGCGATGGCCCGATCGACCTGAGCGGCGTAGTCCGCCGTCCGGCCGGCCAGGGTGTTCGTGGAGGCGGCGATGGCGGCGTCCAACTGGTCGAGCTTGGCCTGCCGTTCGACGATCCGGCTGTCCTGGCGGTACTGCTGGACCACCTTCCAGGCGTTGTCGCACCGGAAACCCTTTCCCGCGGTCCCCGACAGGCCGGGCCCCGACCTTCCGGCACATTCCTTCTCGGCGAAGGCCTGGCGGCGACGCAGTTCCGCGCTGGACCTGTCGACCTGGGCGCGGAGCAGATTCCGCTCGGCGGTCGCCCGGCGCAACTTCTCCCGCTCGTCGTCCGGGCTCGCCAGCGGGAGGCGGAACGTGCCGCAGGCGTCGACGTCGACAGGTGAGCCGTCGGCCGGGTTGCACTGCTTGAGCCGTCCGGCGATCTCGTTGACCTCGCCGGTGCGGGTCCGGTCGAGCTGGGCGTGGATGGCGGGCTGGAAGGCCCACAGCAACAGGGGTTCCGCGATCACGGCGCCCATCAGCAGGGCGATGATCAGACGCGGGACGAAGAGCGCGAGCCGCCGGCCGCCGAGCAGCCCGTGGGTGCTGGAGATCAACCAACTGTCGATGGTGACGACCAGGAAACCCCAGAAGAGCGCCGCCGGCACGATGGCCGGCCACGGGACGTCCACCACCCGGTGCAGCGCGGTCGCCAGGGAGAGCGCCGCCATCAGTCCCGTGTTCACCACGATGAGCCCGAGACGGGCATAGCGGGGGCGCTCCTCGGGAACCCAGTCCAGCAGGTCCTCCCGAACACCCACGAGACGCCGCGCCCACCGCGCCGGCCCCTCGGCGGGCGGTGCCGGACGGTACGGCTCGGTGCCGGCGACGTCGCCGCCGGTCGTCACGGACGAGGCGGGCAGTGTGTCAGTCATCCTCTTCCCGCAATCCCATGTCGTCGTCCGGATCGGTGTCGTCGTCGTCCACCTGGCCGCCGGTGCGCGCCTCGCCACCGTCGTCCGGGACGGCCCGCTCGGACGCCTCGATCTCGGTGTGCGCCGAGCGGCCGACCGCCGTCGGAGGGGGCCCGCTCAGCTCGTCGAGGGGGGTGCCGGTCACCTCCGCGATGATGCGCTCCAGCCGGATGTTGAGGAGGTTGGCGTGCCCGTGCTTCGCCATCTCCTGGATCACCTCGACGTTGATCGCCATCCGCCGCTGCTGGTCCTCGCGTTGCTCCCGTTCCCGTCGGAGCTGGTCCTCCCGCCGCCACTGGAGGCGTTGCGCCTCGTCGGCGCGCCGCGCGTCGTCCCTGCGCTCCTCCCGCGCGAGCATGCTCTCCGCCAACTCCTTCGCGCCGAGGTCGCCCACGGTGTGCGCGTAGATCTGCGCCTTGACCGGATCACCGCCGATCATGTCCACGGCCTGCGCGGCCCGCAGGCGTGCCGCCTCGCTCTCGATCTCCTGGATCCGGAGCCGGCGGCGTAGCCGCGTCAACTCGACGAGGTCGGCGTGTTCCTCGGTCTCCACCTCGACCCGCTGCTGATGCTCGCGGTCCTCGTCCGCGCGGTCGCGGACGTTCCGGTCCTGCCCGGTCGCCAGGGCGTGCGTGTAGTCCTGGTCCGCGGTGTCCAGCAGGTGCTTCCGGTGCTTCTCCCGCAGGGCCTTCTCGAAGGCGGCCACCTCGTCGGGGGTCAGCACCTCCACCGCGGTGAACGTGGCGTGCAGCCCCGGGATCATCGCGGGACGCTTCTCGGTGTATGCCCGGAGGTGGCCCTCGACCGCGCGCCGCACCTGGTTGACCTGTGACATCCGGTGTCCCACGCCCATCCGGGACAACCGGTGGTAGCGCTTCAGGTAGGTGAGGATCGCGGTGTGGGCGTTGACGTTCTCGCGGACCACCCGCACCGGGTCGGTCACGGAGCAGACGAACGTCGCCCGCACCGTGAAGTCGCTCGCCTCCGCCGAGCTGACGGTGAACTGGACCACGACCGGGACCTCACTGCCCCGGTCGACGAGGCTGACGTGCGTCGCCCGGACGACCTGTGTGTCGTCCGGCGGCAGCCGTCCGTCGTCGACGACGTACGACCCGTCCACGCGGTACACCAGCACCTGGTGTGCGTGCGGACGCGGCAGCCGCTGCCCGGCCCGCGTCTTCCTGCGCATGCCCAGCATGCCTCTGCTCGGCGCGGGCTCGAGATAGTCCTGGCTCAGGATCGGGTAACTGGTGGTCATGTCAGTCCTTCGGTCGAGGGGCGCGGCAGTACCGCTCGAGCACGTCCAACAGGACGAGGGCGAGGGACTGCTGCGCCGGCCGGGAAGGGTTGCCGCGTCGGACGTCGACGAGTCGGAAGTCGTGCTGGAAGCTCAGCGCCTCGGCCGGGGGCAGCGCCGCGGCCAGGCCCTGCGCCAGGGCATGGGCGTGCGCGACAGGTGTCGCGCTGATCCGCCCCAGGCGGTGGAGGCCCGACCAGAGCGCGTTCAGGACCGTCTCCCGGTGGGGACGGTTGCAGATCGCCTCCGCCCACAGCGTCGAGACATCGGTGACGCGCTCCGGATGCTTGTCGAGAAACATGAAGGAGGCGAGTTCCCCACGGTCCGGATCGCGGATCAGCAGCACCTTGAACAGCACCAGCCGCGCCCGGTCGACGACCCGCGCGTCGGCCGGCCGGCGCGGTGGCCGGCGGAGGACGCGGGTCAGGAGCGACACGACCCGGCCGGCCTCCTCGGTGTGCACGGTCAGCGTGGCGAACAGCATGGCGAGGGCGGACGCGGCTTCCTCGTCGCCGTCCGCGCTCGTCGTCACCAGGTGCCACAGGCGGTTGACCGCCTGGGTCGGCTCGCGGATGCCGAGTTCGCCGCCGTACGCCATGGCCGCGGTCCACCGCTGCTGCGGGTTGCCGTGCGAGGCCCAGTACTTGGCCAGGCCGAGGGCGGCGGGGGTGGTCTCCTCGTTGAGGCACATCCACCACAGGAGATAGGCGGCCGTCGTCTGGCCGGTCCAGCCCGCCTCGCCACGCGACCACGGATGGAGGTACGACTGCTCGACCTCGTCGAAGTCGACCGCGGCCAGCCAGGCCAGGCCCTGCGCACACCGCACCGCGGACTCGCCCACCACCAGTGCCTGCAGCCATTCCCGCATCGCGTCCCAGAACGGGCTGTCGTAACGCCTGCACAGTTCGGCGAGGATGTGTCGGCGGTACTCGGGCCGGCGGAACACGGGCAGCGGGCGGGTGGTGACACCGAGGCTGACCTGTTCGCTCGAGATCAGTCCGTCGCCGGTGGTCCGCCGCCGTCGACCGGCGGGCAACGCCAGCGACCCGGGTTCCACGGCCGGACGCTCCCGGCCGGGCTGCTCGTCCCGCAGCCGGTCGGCCAGCAGCCGCTCCAGGCGGACGGCCTGGGCCTCCAACGTGCGGTGGTTGACGCCTTCCAGGAAGGCCAGCACCGTCACCTCCAGCACCTCCTGGACGCTCGGCTCCTTGTCGAACCACTCCTGGACCCGGGACGCGGAACCGGCCTCGAACTCGGCCAGGACCTCCCGGTAGGGCTCGCCGGCGGCGACCCGGCGAGCGATCCTCGCGACGTCGCCCATCGTGTACTCGTCGGTGAGCTGATCCGCCAGGGCCTCGGCCAGCGCCGGCTCGACGGACGTTCCGGCCAGCCATCCCCGCAACACCGCCCGGAGGTCGGGCCGGTGCCAGGGGAACTGCCGAACCGTCTCCACGACGCCGTCGTGGTCCGCGGTGGTCACCACCAGGTACGCCTCGCACTCGCGGATCCGGTCGCGTACCGTCCGCCACGTGAAGTCCCGTTCCGCGACGCTGCCCTCGCCCTGGTGGTTCACCACCAGGTAGCCGTATCCGGGCTCGTAGCTGCGCTGCGCCAACTCCTTGAGCGTGATGACGGAGGAGAGCACCACGAGCGGGAGGTGGGTGACGTCGCGAAGCAGGCCGAGCGCACTGGTCCGCTTCCCGCTGCCGGTGGCCCCGCACAGGACCACGACGCGTTCGGTGAGCAGCGCCTCCAGCGCCGCGTCGTACGCCGACGGGGGGATGAAGTGGCCCAACTCGAGGTCCACCTCGGCGGCTTCGAGCTTGCCGGTCACCGGACGGCGGTCACGGCCCTCCCCGCCGGCCACACCCACCACGTCGCTGGTGACCTGGCCGTTGAAGACCTGCATCACCTGCGGCAGGTGGTTCTGCCAACCGTCGCGTGGCCCCGCCGTCGCGGTGCCCGCGGCGTCGGTCGCGGGCGGCGCGTCCGGCCTGTCGCCGCGGCTGCCGCCACCCGCTGGCGGGACCGGATCGTTGTGGGGCACACGTGGTCCCCGGTGGCCGTCCGCGTCGGCGCGTCCGCGGTCACCCGGGTCGCCGCCGGGTGCCGTCGAGGCGTCCGGAGCCGGCCGGTCGTCGGGTTCGCGCCCCGGGGCGGCGACCTCACCCACGGCCGTCCACCTTCTTGATGCCGATCACCTCGGCCTTGACGGGCCCGTGGAACTCGCTTATCACCTCCGCCTCGTACCGGCGGGTCCAGGCGTTCGGCTCGCCCGGCCGGGCCGCCGCCACCGGTGGGGCAGCCGTGGCGTCCGACCGCTCATCGACGTCGGGTCGGGCGGGGTCGGACGACCCCACGTCGGACGCCGGGTGGCTGTCGAGCAGGTCACGCAGTCCCTCGGCGCGGTAGCGGGGCACGTGCAGCCAGGCGTCCTCGCGGTACTCCTTCACCTTCACCGGCACCCGCACCAGATCCCGCGTCGGGTCGAGATGCGTGTGTCGCTGGGCCACGGTGTCCAGGTAGACCCGGTTGGAGAGGATGAGCACCAGGCCGATGTCGTCGGCCGCGTCCTGGATCCTGCGGGCGGCCCCGCAGTTCACCAGGCGACTCACCACGACGACGCCCGCGCCCACATAGCCGTTCGCGCCGGGAAAGGCCACACCGTGGTGGACGGCCAGGCGTAGCCGGAGACGGGCCGGCGTCGTCAGGTCGGCGTTGTAGCGGGTTACGCACCGGTCGAGAGCGGGAACGAAGTCGTCGATCAGGAGGTCTTCCGGGGCATCCGGGGGCAGCAGGGCCAGCTCGCCGTCACCGGCCGGCTGCCGTCGCCACGAGGAACGGTGCAGGTCGGCCCGATCCGCGGCTTCGTCGAGCAGTCTCACCAGGGCTTCCTGGAAGCTGGCCTGCCGGCGGCCGTCCGCGGCGCCGTAACCGCGGGCGTCGACGGACACCAGCAGGCTCCGCCCGAAGGATTCCTGTCGCGCCATTCCGGCTCTCCGTCCCATCGAGGCCTCTCGTACCACCAGAGTGATACGAGCGTGTCCCGCAGTTTCCGGGAAAAGTCGGCTTCGATGATGACGATATTCGGACGGGTCGAATCCTCACCCGCCGAGAACGGTTCAACCGCCGGCAGCGGCTCCCGCCGGCGCGACGTCGTCGCCCGGCCGGCTCAGCGACAGGTTCGCGCGGCCCCAGGTGAGCGTGCGGTCGAGCACCGCCCGCGCCATGATCGCGACACAGGTGCCGCCGTTGACGAACGAGGCCACCACGTCGCTGGGGTGGTGCATGCCCCGGTACATCCGGGTGAGCGCCACGCCGACCGGCACCAGCACCAGCAGCGTCCACCAGGTGACCTTGGCCGGGGTGCTGCGCGCCCGCAGCGCCAGCAGCACCGCGAGGCCGACGTAGAGCGCGGTCGCCGCCGAGGTGTGCCCGGAGGGGAAGCTGGACGTCGGGGGAGAGGCGTCCATGTGCTCCACGGCCGGCCGGTTCCGGTCGATGACCATGGTGGTGAACAGGAAGATCAGCGCCTGCGCGCTGACCGCCGCGCACAGGAAGATCGGCTCCCGCCAGCGGTGCAGCACCAGCCGTAGCACCAGCGCGGCCAGCACCGTCACCACGACGATTATCTGGGTGCTGGCCAGCGTGCTGAAGACCAGCGACACGTCGTTCCAGCCGGACGACCGGTCACCGGCGAACTCGCGGTTCACCGCGTCCTCCACGGTGAACGGCCAGGTGTGCGTGAGCACCCGGGTGACCAGCAGGCCCAGCCCCACCATCACGGCGAAGAGCAGGGCCACCGGCAGCAGGACGCGCCGGGCGATCTGGACCGCGACATCGGACATGAGCCGCCCTTTACCCCGGCGGACGTCTTGTTACGCGTGTCGATCCTCCGGGTCGGCCAGTTCCGGCTCGACCCCCTCACGCAGCGGGTGGGTCGGCCGCTGGCCGGTCCCGGTGCGCCAGGTGGCGAACCCGGCCGTGGTGGCGGCGACCGTGGCCACCCCCAGCACCCAGCCGCCCACCACGTCACTGGTCCAGTGCACGCCCAGCGCGATCCGGCTCAACCCGGTCACCACCGTGAGCAGCGTCGCCGCCGTCCAGAGCGCGATGCGGCCGGCGCGGTTGTCGCGGGCGAACGGCAGGAAGAGCAACAGCAGCACCCCGGCGGCCAGCGCCGCGTTCAGCGCGTGACCGGACGGGAAGGAGTAGCCGGCGGCCCGGGCCACCGGTTCGAGCAGGTCCGGCCGGTCCCGGCCGACCAGCAGCTTGAGCAGCGCGCCGAGCAGGCCGCCGACAAGCATCGTGGTGACCACCCAGACCGCCAGCCGCGGCGCCCCGCGCCGCAGCAGCCAGACCACCGCCACCGCGGCGGCCACCCGCAGCGGACCCGGCCCGAACGCGTGCGTCCAGACCGTCATCACCCGGACCCACAGCGGATGGTGCACCGCATATCCGTGGAACGCGTCGGTGACCGAGGCGTCCAGCCGGAGCAGCGGCGGCCAGGCGCCCAGCACCAGCAGCGCGAGCAGGGCGAACGGCACCAGCACCAGGACCGCCGCGACCGCGGCCAGGCTGAGGCGCAGCCCCAGCGAGTGGTCGGGGTCGAGGCGGCGGCTCCGCCACGACCGGTCGCGCGTGGACGCCGGGCCGGTGCTGTTCATGCGCCGTTCACTACCCAGGGAAGGGCGCGGTCAGACTCGCCGGTCAGCGGCGGGCCCGCCGGAACCGGCGCACCACCAGCGCGGAGCCGGTGACCAGGGCGACGAGCAGGGCCAGGCCGATCCAGAGCCGTCCCTGGGCGGGGTTGTCGGTCTGGCCCGCCGCGCCGGCCGACCAACCGGCCGGCTGCGGGCGACCGAACGGGTCGCCGCCCTGCCCCGCCGCCGCGGCCCGGGTGTCCGGGCCCTCGCCCGGGGCGGGACCGAAACCCACCACGCCGGGGGCGGCGTTGTCGTCGAGCGGGTTGCGGCCCACCGGCGCCACGTCGGCGGTGAGCGCGGCCACCGGGTCGACCATGCCGTACCCGAACCGGTCGTCCCGGCCGGTCGGGCCGAGGTCCCGGGCGGTGCTGATCAGCCGGTTGACCACGTCCCCGGCCGGCATCCGCGGATAGCGGGCCCGGACCAGGGCGGCCGTCGCGGCGACCAGCGGCGCGGCGAAGCTCGTCCCCTGCACCCGCCAGTAGCCGCCCCGGGAGCGGGCGCCGTAGAGCGCGGTGGCCGGGGCGCTGAGCGTGGTCTCGTGGCCGGTGATGGATCCGGACCAGAGGTTCTCGCTGTCGCGGTCCAGGCCGGTGACCGCCAGCACGCCCGGCTCACGGGCCGGGTACCAGACCTTGGTGGTGGTCGAGGTGGCCAGGTTGCCGGTGCAGGCGACCACCACCACGTCCCGGGCGAACGCGTAGTCGAGCGCCGCGGCCAGCGCCGGGCTGTCGCCGCCGCCCCCGAGCGACAGGTTCACCACCCGGGCGCCGTTGTCGACCGCCCAGCGCACCGCCTTCGCGATGATCAACGCGTCGTCGTACCGGTTCTCCGCGTCCAGCACCCGGACCGGCAGGATCCGGGCGTCCGGCGCCAGCCCCACCACGCCGTGGTCGTCGTCGGCCCGCCCGGCGATCAGCCCGGCCACCGTGGTGCCGTGCCCCACCGGGTCCGGCTCGTCCGTGCCGCCCGGCTCGACCAGGTCGAGGCCGGGCAGCACCTGACCGGCCAGGTCGGGGTGCGAAGCGTCCACTCCCGAGTCGATCACCGCGACCACCACGCCGCGCCCGGTCGACGTCCGCCAGGCGGTCTTCGCCCGCAGCTCAGCCAACTGCCACTGCTCGTCGCGGACCTGGTCGGCCCGGAACACGCGCTCCGGCGCGGACCAGGCCGGCACCTGGACGGTGGCCGGCGCGGCGTGTGCCGGCGGGGCCAGCGGGCCGGCCGTCACGGCCAACGCCGCCGCGCCGGCCAGCAGCGCACGCCCGGCGAGACGCCGGGACGGCACGCCGGGAAGCCCCTGCCGATCCCTGGTCACATTCCCCAGCCATTCCGTCGCGTCCGACACATGCTGCTCGGAGATTACCGGTAGTCCCGGCCGTCCCGGGGCAACTCGGCGCACCCGGCTCATCCGGGCGGGAGATGAGCCAACTGCACCAGACGGACGCCCTCACGCCGGGTGACCAGGCGGGCCCGACCGGGCGGCAGCGGCCCGGCCTTCACCTGGCCGACGAGCGGCCCCTCCTCCGGGCCGCCGGACATCACCAGCCCGGCCGTGGACAGCTCCCGCAGCCGCTGGATGATCGGCTCGTACGCGGTCCGGCCGGCGCCGCCGGAGCGCCGCGCCAGCACCAGGTGCAGCCCGACATCCCGGGCGTGCGGCAGGTGCTCCTCCAACGCGCGCAGCGGGTTCGTCGGCCCACCGGCCACCAGGTCGTAGTCGTCCACCAGCACGAACAGCTCCGGCCCGGTCCACCACGTCCGGGCGCGCAACTCGGCCGGGGTCACCTCCGGGCCGGGCTGCCGCCCCTGGAGGTAGCCGGCCGCCGACTCGATCAGCTCGGTGGTGTGCGGCGCGGCCGTGCCGTACCCGATCAGGTGCGCGGTCTCGATGGCGCCCATCAGGCTGCGCCGGTAGTCGACCAGGATCACCCGGGCCTGCTCCGGGGTGAACCGGTGGACGATCGAGGTGGCCAGCGCGCGCAGGAACGAGGACTTGCCGCACTCGGCGTCGCCGAAGACCACGAAGTTCGGCTCGGTGGCGAAGTCCAGCACCACCGGGGCCAGATCCGCCTCCGCCACCCCGACCGGGAACGCCAGCCCGGTCGTCGCGGTCTGGTCCAGTTCGGCGTACGGGAGCACCGGCGGGAGCAGCCGCACCCGGGGCGCCACCGGCCCGGACCACCCGTCGGCGACGGCCCTCACCAGGTCGGCGGTCCCGTCGCCCGACGCGGCCGACCGGGGCTCGGCGGTGAGGAAGTGCAGCCCGCCGGCGGTGATCCCGCGCCCCGGCCGCTCCTCCGGCACGGTGGCCGCCAGCGCGCGCTTGACCACCACCGAGTCGGCCGGGTCGCCGAGGCGCAGCTCCAGCCGGGAGCCGAACAGGTCACGGATCGCCGGGCGGAAGTCCGACCAGCGAAGCGCGCTCGCCACCACGTGCACCCCGTACGCCAGCCCCCGGGTGGCCAGCTCGGTGACCAGCGGTTCCAGGTCCTCGTACTCGCCGCGCAGCGTGTTCCAGCCGTCGACGACCAGGAACACGTCCCCGAACGGGTCGGCGCCGGCCGCCGGTGTCGCGGCCCGTCGCCGACGCCACGCCGCCATCGACTCCACCCCGGACTCGGTGAAGCGCCGCTCCCGCTCGGCGAGCAGGCCGGCGACCTCGCCGACGGTACGGCGCACCGCGGTGCCGTCGGTCCGCCCGCTCACGCCGCCGACGTGCGGCAGCTCCCGCAGCGCGCCGAGCGTGCCGCCACCGAAGTCGAGGCAGTAGACCTGCACCTCGGCCGGGGTGTGGGTGAGCGCCAGCGCGCAGACCAGCGTGCGCAGCACGGCGGACCGGCCGCTGCGGGTGGTGCCGACCACCGCGACGTGCCCGGCCGCGCCGTCCAACGCCAGCCAGAACAGGTCCCGCCGCTGCTCGAACGGCTTGTCCACCAACGCCACCGGCACCTGCAACGCGCCGTGCAGCTCGGGATTGGCCACGGTGAGCCCACGGACCGGGTCGACGCCGATCGGCCCGAGCAGCTCGTCGAGCGTGGGGGAGGCGTCCAACGGCGGCAGCCACACCCGGTGCGCCGGCGGGCCCTGCCCGGCCAGCCGGTCGACCAGCAGGTCGAGCAGCGTCTCGCCGCTCTCCTCCTCGGCCGGGAGCGCGGCCGGCGCGGCTGGCGCGGGCACCGGCGCGAGGTGGGTGGAGAACGCGAGCACCCGCGCGGCGCCGACGCCGGACGCACCCGCCGGGCCGATGCGTCGACGGACCGCGCCGGAGACGTACGCCGCCTTGAACCGGACCAGCGGCTCGGTGCCGGAGCGCAGGTACCCGTGCCCCGGGCTGCGGGGCAGCTCGTACGCGTCCGGCACGCCGAGCACCGTCCGGGACTCCAACGTGGAGAACGTGCGCAACCCGATCCGGTACGACAGGTGGGTGTCCAACCCCCGCAGCCGGCCCTCCTCCAGCCGTTGACTGGCCAGCAGCAGGTGCACGCCGAGCGACCGGCCCAGCCGGCCGATCTGCACGAACAGGTCGATGAAGTCGGGCTTGGCGGAGAGCAGCTCGGAGAACTCGTCGCAGACCAGCAGCAGCGACGGCAACGGGGCGAGCGGACTGCCGGCCGCGCGCGCCCGCTCGTAGTCACGCACGCTCGCGAAGTTGCCGGCCCGGCGCAGCAGCTCCTGGCGGCGCATCAGCTCCCCGTTGATCGCGTCGACCATCCGGTCGACGAGCGGCAGCGCGTCCGCCAGGTTGGTGATCACGGCGGCGGTGTGCGGCAGGCGCTCGAACGGCGCGAACGTGGCGCCGCCCTTGAAGTCGACAAGCACGAAGTTGAGCTGCTCCGAGCTGTGCGTCGCGGCCAGGCCGAGCACCAGCGTGCGCAGCAGCTCCGACTTGCCGGAGCCGGTGGCGCCGATCAGCAGCCCGTGCGGACCCATGCCGTCCAGCGCCGACTCCTTGAGGTCGAGGTCGATCGCCCCGCCGTCGGCGCCCACCCCGATCGGCACCCGCAGCCGATCCCGGGCGGCGCGGGGCGCCCAGCCCTGCTCGGCGGTGAAACCGTCCGGGTCGCCGAGACCGAGCAGCTCCGGCAGGCCCGGCTCGGCGCCGGGCGGCGCGTCCGACCCGCGTACCGTGCCGGCCAGCCGCAGCGGCGCGAGCCGCCGCGCGACCGCCTCCGCGTCGGCCGTCGGCAACGCGTCGGCGGCGCCCACCTCGGCGGGCCCCTCCGCCGAGTGCGAGTGCAGCCGGCCGTCGACCAGGTCGAGCAGCAGCGCGTACCGGTCGAGCAGCCGGGGCGGCGGCGTGTCCAGGTCGAGCACGGTGACCGCGTCGATGCCGCCGTCGCCGGCCAGGTCGGCGGCCCCGATCAGGTCGCCGCCGTCGAGCACCACCACGACGTGCGGCCCGTCGGTGGCCGGGCCGTGCGGGCTGAACCGGGACCGGCTGCCGAGCACGTCGTCGAGGAGTCGTTCCAGGTCGGCGGCGGCGCTGGTGACCAGCCGCACCGGGCCGAGCGCGTCGGTGCGCGCCGGGTGGTGGGCGTGCGGTAGCCACTTCACCCACTCCCACCGGTCCCGGCGCTCCGGGCCGGCGCAGACCGCGATCAGCAGCTCGTCCGGGGCGTGGAAGACGGCGAGCTGGGTGAGCACCGCCCGGGCCAGCGCCCGGGCGGCCGGCGAGCCGGTGCCGCGTACCTCGCCGGCCGGGCCGCGCACGAAGACCCGGGCGAAGCTGCGCAGCGACAGCGCCACCGGCAGGTCCGGCACCACCGAGTACGCGTCCAGGAAGCGCCGCAGCGCCCCGGCGGTCATCGGCTCCAGCTCCTCCAGCGGCCGGGTGACCGGCGGGACCAGCGGGGTGGCCAGCGTCTGCGGCCCGACGCCGACCCGGACCACCGCGAAGTCCGGGTCATCCGGCCGGCGTTCCCAGACCCGGTGGCTGTCGACGGTGGACCAGAGCCGCCCCGGCTCCGGGTGGCGGTAGGCGAGCCCGGCGCGCTGGGCGCCGGCCGTCTCCCGGACCCGGCGACGCAGCGTGGCCAGGTGGCGCAGGTACTCCCGACGGGCGGCCATCAGCTCGGACTTCTTCGGGCCGGCGCTGCCCCAGGTGGTCACCAGCATGGCCAGCGAGGAGAGCCCGAACATGCCGCCCACCACGTACGAGTAGGCACCGCCGCCCCGGCCGAACATCATCGCCATGGCCACCGTCCCGCCGAGCATCGGCAGCACCATCAGCGCCTGCTGCCAGCGCCCGCCGGTCGCCACCGGGATCTCCGGCGGCGCCTCGACGGGCAGCTCACCGACCGGGATCTCCGGGGCCGGTCGGCGCGGCGGTCGCTTGATGACGACAGTGGACACGCGGCCTCCCATGGCTCTCGGTAACCCGAGCCTGGCTCATAGTAGGTAAAGTCCTTCCGTCCGTCAGCCCACCGATCCGGCTCGATGATGGAGATACGTCGATGACAAGCGGGCTCGCCCGGGTCACGATCAGCGCGCCCCGGCGACGGGTCGACGTGGCCCTGCCGGAGCAGGTTCCCCTGGCCGAGCTGCTGCCCGAGGTGCTCCGGCACGCCGGGGAGGGGCTCGCCGACGACGGCGAACGGCACGGCGGCTGGGTGCTGCGACGCACCGACGGCGCGGTGCTGGCCACCGCCCAGGCGCTGCTGCCGCAGGGCGTCCGCGACGGCGAGGTGCTGCATCTCGTGCCGGCCCGCGCCGAGTGGCCCGAGCTGGAGTACGACGACGTGGTCGACGCGATCGTGGACGGCGCCCGCCGCCGGGGCGTCGCCTGGTCGGCCGGGGCGACCCGGGCCGCCGCGCTGGCCGGCGCCGCCGTGCCGCTGGCGGTCGGGCTGGTCGCGGTGCTGTCCGCCGGTCCCGGCGGGCGCGGCTGGACGGTCGCCGCGGCGGGCGCCCTGATCCTGGTGCTCGCCGCCACCGCGGCCTCCCGGGCCTACGGCGACGGCCCGGTCGGCGTCACGCTCGGCGGGTACGCGCTGCCCTGGGCGGCGGCGGCCGGCGCGCTCGCGGTCGGTTCCGGCGACCCGGTCGGCCCGATCCCCGGCCTGCGCTGGGTCGGCGCCCCCGAACTGCTGGTCGGCTCGGTGGCGGTGCTGCTGGTGGCGGTGCTCGGCCTGCTCGGCGTCGCGCACCGGTCCCGGGTCCCGGTGGCCGGCGTGACGGTCGGCGCGGTCGGCGCGGTGGCCGCGCTCGGCGCGCTGCTGCTCGACCCGGCCGGCACCGCGGCCGTGCTGCTCGCCGTTCTGGTCTTCGCGCTCGGCGGGCTGCCGCTGCTGGCCATCCGGGTCGGCAAGCTGCCGCTGCCGCCACTCACCCTGCCCGCCCCCGCCGGCACCCGCGACCTGCCCGACCGGGGACGGGTGCACGCGGCCGTGGCCCGCGCCGAGGAGGCGTTGACCGGGATGCTGCTCGGGCACGCGGTGCTGGCCGTGGGCGCCGCCGCCGTGCTCGTCGCCGCCGGGGGGACCGCCGGGCGGCTGCTGGTCGCCGTCGCCGCCGGGGTGCTGCTGCTGCGCTCCCGGCTCTTCGTGGCGGTGCGGCACCGGGTGCCGGCCGTCGCCGCCGGCCTGGCCGGGTACGCGCTGCTCGGCGTGGTGCTGGCGGACCGGGCCGGGCCCGGGGGCCACCTCGCGCTGACCGTCGGCGGGCTGACCCTGGCCCTCGTCGCGGTCACCGCCGGCGCCACGTACGCCCGTCGGCCCGTCTCGCCGTACCTCGGTCGGCTGGCCGACCTGACCGACACCGCACTGGTGGTGGCCGTGGTGCCGGTGGCCTGCGCGGTGCTCGACCTCTACGACCGGGCCCGCGGCCTGCTCGCCTGAACGGCGAAAGGCCCGGGTCGCCGATGCGACCCGGGCCCCGGAAGTCTCGCCGTCAGTGCAGCGTCTCGCCGCGCTCCGCGGCCTCCTTGGCCCGGCGGTACGAGTTGACGATCTCCGCCTCCGCCTCGACCCGGCCCACCCAGGTCGCGCCCTCGACCGACTTGCCCGGCTCCAGGTCCTTGTAGACCTCGAAGAAGTGCTGGATCTCCAGCCGGTCGAACTCGCCCAGGTGGTGGATGTCGCGCAGGTGCTCCTGGCGCGGGTCCTCGTAGGGCACGCAGAGGACCTTGTCGTCGCCGCCCTTCTCGTCCGTCATCCGGAACATGCCGATGGTGCGGCAGCGGATCAGGCAGCCCGGGAAGGTGGGTTCGGGCACCAGCACGAGCGCGTCCAGCGGGTCGCCGTCCTCGCCCAGGGTGCCCTCGATGAAGCCGTAGTCGGCGGGGTACTGCGTGGAGGTGAAGAGGGTGCGGTCCAGCCGGATCCGGCCGGTCGCGTGGTCCACCTCGTACTTGTTGCGGTGACCCTTCGGGATCTCAACCGTGACGTCGAAATCCATCTCCCACGCTCCCTCGTTTGCCCACGCTGGCTAACGGAACCACCGGCTCGCCGCCCGCACGGGAGAACGCCCCCGCCGGCTCCGGCCGCCGCATAGTGTTCGGACCGAAGTAGTGTCACCCAAGGTGATTTCGAGCGGGGAGGAGGGGGCCGTGGGGAGGGAAGACTCACACTACCGCCCCGGAGGGGTTGACGGGCGGCGGTCCGTCGGATCCGGTTCCGGCCCGGCCGGCGCCACCGGCCGGGTGTCCGTGCCGGGTGCCAACCTCACCCACCGTGCGACTCCGCCCACCGGCGCGGCCCACCCCGACGACCGGCCGGCCGGGAACTGGCCGGCCCCGGTGCCGGTGAGCCCACCGGTCCCACCGGTCGGCACCGCGCCGCCCCCGCCCAGCCCGCCTCCGGTCCCGCCGCGCCGCCGCGGCCGGCTGGTCGCGGCACTGGCCGGCGTGCTGGTCCTGGCCGTGGCCGGGCTGGCGGTGCTCCGCCCTGGCCCGCTGGCCGGCTGGCTGGGCAGCGGAGGCACCTCGTCCGGCGCGACCGCCGCGCCGCCCGAGCCCGACCCGCCGGCGGTGCTGGCCGGGCCGGACGGCAACGCCCCGCTGCCCACCGTGGCCGGGCTCCGCGCCGTGCTGGACCCGCTGGTGCGCGCCGCCGCACTCGGTGACCGGGTGAACGTCTCGGTGGCGGACGTGACCACCGGCCAGGCGCTCTACGGCAGGGGAGCGGACGCGCCGACCGTGCCCGCCTCGGTGACCAAGCTCGCCACCGGCGTCGCGGTGCTCGCCGCGCGCGGCCCCGCGTACCGGATCCCCACCCGCGCGGTGGCCGGCCCGAACCCGGGCGAGGTGGTCCTGGTCGGCGGCGGTGACCCGACCCTCGCGGTGGACCGGAAGAACGCCTTCTATCCGGGCGCGGCCCGACTGGACGACCTGGCCGCCCAGGTGCGCACCGCGCTCGGTGGCACCGCCCCGACCAAGGTCATCGTGGATGCGACGCTGTTCGGCGGCCCGGTCTTCGAACCCGGCTGGGACGCCGACATCCCCACCGGCGGGTTCGGCGCGGCGATCACCGCGCTGATGACCGACGGCGCCCGGAAGGACCCGGCGCAGGCCCGGCGTACCGCGGAGGAGACCAACCACGCCGCCGAGCGGGTCCCCCAGCCGGACCTGACCGCCGGCCGGCAGTTCGCCAAGCTGCTCGGGCTCACCGGGGGTGCCGCACAGGTGACCCGGGGGACCGCGCCGGCCGCCGGCGGCTCCGGCACCGCGCCCGGCGCCGAGCTGGGCACTGTCGAGTCCCTGCCGGTGATCCGGCTGGTCGACATCATGATCAGCGACAGCGACAACGTGATCGCCGAGGCGATGGCCCGCCAGGTGGCGCTGGCCAAGGGCAAGCCCGGGTCCTTCGTCGGCGGCGCGGCGGCCACCGACGAGGTGCTCGGCGGTCTCGGCCTGCCGGCCGGTGAGATCAGCCTGGCCGACGGCAGCGGGCTGTCCCGCACCAACCGGATCAGCCCGTCGCTGCTCACCGACCTGATCACGCTCGCCGGCAACGGAAGCCACCCCGAGCTGGCCGCGATCTTCGGCGGCCTGCCGGTCGGCGGCTGGTCCGGCACGCTCGACGAGCGCTACCAGGTGGCCGCGACGCGGACCGGCGCCGGCGTGGTGCGCGCCAAGACCGGCACGCTGTCCGGGGTGAACGCCATCGCCGGCACGGTCACCACGGTCGACGGCCGGCTGCTCACGTTCGCCGTGCTCACCGACCGGACGACGGGCTCGCTCGACGAGACCCGGCAGGCGCTCGACCGGATCACCTCCGCGCTGGCCGGCTGCGGCTGCCGCTGACCGACCGGTGTCGATCCGTCCGGGCGAGCCCGGGTGGGGGTGTCGCGGCGCGGGTACGGTGGGTTCATGGCGCAGTTCGTGGACTGGGATCTGGCCGCCGCTACCGCGGGGGCGCTGAGCAAGTCGGGCCCCCGGGTGTCGTACGCCGAGGCCACCGACGTGGTCGGCGACCTGCGCCGGCTGACCGAGGAGGCCGCCGGGCACGTCGCCGACTACACCGGCCTGCGGGCCCAGGTGGCGCACCCGCCGGTCCGCGTGGTCGACCGCCGCGACTGGGCGGCGGCCAACATCGCCGGGCTGCGTGAGGTCGTCTCGCCGCTTGTGGAACGGCTCTCCGGGGACAAGCGGCCGGGCGCGCTCACCGAGGCGATCGGCTCCCGGGTGACCGGCGTGCAGGCCGGCACCGTGCTGGCCTACCTCTCCGGCCGGGTGCTCGGCCAGTACGAGGTCTTCGCCGGCGACCCCGGCCAACTGCTGCTGGTGGCGCCGAACATCGTCGAGGTGGAGCGGAAGCTCGGCGCCGACCCGCGGGACTTCCGGCTCTGGGTGTGCCTGCACGAGGTCACCCACCGCACCCAGTTCACCGCCGTGCCGTGGATGCGCGCCTACTTCCTGGGCGAGGTGCAGGCGTTCGTGGACGCCTCGCAGGGCGGCGAGCACCTGCTGGAGCGCCTGCGCCGCGGCGTCGCCACGCTCTCCGACGCGGTCAAGGACCCGGAGAGCCGGGCCAGCGTGCTCGACATCGTGCAGACCCCGGCGCAGCGCGCCGTGCTGGACCGGCTGACCGCGCTGATGACGCTGCTGGAGGGGCACGCCGAGTTCGTGATGGACGGCGTCGGCCCGCAGGTCATCCCCAGCGTCGGGTCGATCCGGGCGTCGTTCAACCGCCGCCGCGAGTCCGGCAACCCGCTGGAGAAGGCGATCCGCCGGCTGCTCGGCGTCGAGGTCAAGATGCGCCAGTACGCCGAGGGCCGGAAGTTCGTGCACGGCGTGGTGGACCGGGTCGGCATGGCCGGCTTCAACAAGATCTTCTCCTCCCCGCTCACGCTGCCCCGGCTCGACGAGCTGGGCGACCCGGACGCCTGGGTGTCCCGGGTGCACGGGCCGGCCGGTGCCACCCCGACCGCCGGCTGAACCGGCCGCGCCGGCTCTCCGGCCACCGGTGAGCCCGGCGCCGTCAGTGGCCGTCGTGCGGCTCGCCGTACGCCGGCTGCTGACCGACCTGCCCGGGCCCGGACCGGTGCTGGTGGCCTGCTCCGGCGGGGCCGACTCGCTGGCGCTCGCCGCGGCCACCGCGTTCGTGGCGCACCGGCTCGGCCGCGCGGCCGGCCTGGTGACCGTCGACCACGGCCTGCAGGCCGGTTCGCCCGAGCGGGCCGCCGCGGTCGCCGGCTGGGCCCGCGCGGCCGGGTTCGACCCGGTCGAGGTGGTTGCGGTACGGGTGGCCGGGCGCGACGGCGGTCCCGAGGCAGCCGCCCGGGAGGCCCGCTACGAGGCGCTTGTCGCCGCCGCCCGGCGGCACGACGCGGCCGGGGTGCTGCTCGGGCACACCCGGGACGACCAGGCGGAGACCGTGCTGCTCGCGCTGGCCCGGGGCGCCGGGCCACGCGGGCTGTCCGGGATGCCGGAGCGGCGCGAGCGGGACGGGGTGCCGCTGCTGCGCCCGCTGCTCGACGTGCCCCGGTCCGACACCCGGGCCGCCTGCGCCGCGCTCGGCCTGGCGGCGTGGGCCGACCCGCACAACACCGATCCCGCGTACGCCCGGGCGCGGGTCCGGGCCGACGCGTTGCCGGCGCTCGTCGACGCGCTCGGGCCGGGCGTGGTGGCGAACCTGGCCCGGACCGCGCGCCTGCTCGCGGCGGACACCGCCGCGCTCGACGCGCTGGCCGGCGACGCGCTCGCCGACGTCCGGTCCGCCGGTGGCGGGCTCTCGGTCGACGGGCTGGTCGCGTTGCCGGCGGCGGTCCGCACCCGGGTGCTGCACGCCTGGGCGCGGGAGCTGGGCGCCGCGCCGGCCGCGCTGTCCCACCGGCACGTGGCGGCGCTGGACGCGCTGGTCACCGCCTGGCGTGGCCAGGGCCCGGTCCACCTGCCCGGCAACCACCAGGTGCACCGACGCACCGGCCGCCTGGTGCAAGGAGGGGCCCCCGCTTAACGCCTCCGGTATAGGCGGGGCCCCCGCTTAACACCAGGGGCTCAGGCGTCGGCGCGCTCGCGGAACGTGGTCCGGTACGCGTGCGGCGTGGTGCCGACCCGGCGGGTGAAGTGGTGCCTCAGTGCCGCCGCGTCACCGAAGCCGGCCCGGTCGGCGACGCTCTCCACGCTGAGTCGGGTGTCCTCCAGCAGCCGCCGGGCCAGCAGCACCCGCTGGTTGGTCAGCCAGTCGTGCGGCGTGGTGCCGGTCTCGGCGCGGAACCGGCGGGCGAACGTACGCGGGGCCATCCCGGCCCGGGCGGCCAGCTCGTCCACGGTCACGCCGCGGTCGAGGTGGCCCATCAGCCACTCCAGCACCGGTTCGAGCGTGGGCGCCTCCGGCGCCTTCGGGATCGGCGCCTCGACGTACTGCGCCTGGCCGCCGTCGCGGTGCGGCGGGACCACCATCCGCCGGGCCAGCCGGGTGGCGGTCGCCGAGCCGTGCTCCTGGCGGACCAGGTGCAGGCAGGCGTCGATCCCGGCGGCCGTGCCGGCGCTGGTGAGCAGCCGGCCGTCCTGGACGTAGAGCGAGTTGCAGCGGACCCGGGCCCGGGGATTGCGACGCTGCAACTCGTCGACGTAGAGCCAGTGGGTGGTGCACTCCCGGTCGTCCAGCAGGCCGGCCGCGCCGAGCACGAACGCGCCCGAGCAGACGCTCAGCACGTACGCCCCGCGGGCGGCGGCCCGACGCAGCGCCGCCGGCACGGCGGGCGGGATGGCCCGCAGGTCGTCCTCGCCGGGCACGGCGACGCCGCTGAAGTGCGCGGGGACCGCGACGAGGTCGGCGTCGTCGAGCGGGGCCAGGTCGGCGTGCGGCTGGAGGTGGAACCCGGACGAGGTGCGTACCGCCCCGCCGTCGGGCGAGCAGACCTGGAACCGGTAGGCGGGGAAGCCGTCGTCGGTGCGGTCGGTGCCGAACACCTCGGCGAACACGCCCAACTCGAACGTGGCCACCCGGTCCATCGCCAACACCGCCACCGAGCGCAACATGTGACGAGGGTAACCCGGCAGGTGGCAGGAAATCGATGCTCGCGGTCATTTCTGCCACTGTCCGGGTCGGACGGCGGGTCGCAGACTTGGTGGTGTCCGGTGCGCACCGGCGGCGAAAAGCGAACCAACCATGCGAAAGCGAGCGCCGCCATGACCGTCCTGCTGCTCCTGCTGTTCCTGCTCCTGCTGGCCGGCGCCAGCGCCCTCGGGTTCACCGCCGACACCCGCGACTCGGCCGACTGGAAGCCGACCGACGACGGGCGGCGCTGGCGCTCCCGTACCTGCTGAGGTGAATTGTTCCGTTCGCGCCGAAGATCCCCGGCGGGACCGCGCCAAAAGGGGCGGCCCCGCCGACGGCGACCATCCGGCGTACGGCAGGCTAGGAGCATGGCTGACGGCTCCTGGTACGACGCCGACATCGACCACGTGATCATCTCCGAGGCGCAGATCCGCGAGAAGACCGCGGAACTCGCCAAGCAGGTCTCGGCGGACTACGCGCACGTCGAGGACGGTCTCCTGCTCGTCTGCGTGCTCAAGGGCGCGGTCATGTTCATGGCCGACTTCGCCCGCGCGTTGGGCCGCCAGGGCCCGCCCGCCGAGCTGGAGTTCATGGCCGTCTCGTCGTACGGCCAGGGCACCACCTCGTCCGGGGTGGTCCGCATCCTCAAGGACCTGGACCGGGACATCGCCGGCCGGCACGTGGTGGTGGTCGAGGACATCGTCGACTCCGGCCTCACCCTGTCCTGGCTGCTGCGTTACCTGGAGTCGCGCTCCGCGGCCAGCGTCGAGGTGGTTGCCCTGTTCCGCAAGCCGGACGCGGTCAAGGTGCAGGTGCCGGTGAAGTACGTCGGCTTCGACATCCCGACCGAGTTCGTGGTCGGCTACGGGCTCGACTTCGGCGAGCGCTACCGCGAGGTGCCGTACGTCGGGGTGCTCAAGCCCGAGGTCTACGCGCGGGCCTGAGCGCCGCCGTCGAGCCGCTCGTCAGCGGACGTTCAGCGGGCTCTCAGTCTTTCGGTCTACGGTAGGGGCCGGTGACGTGGAGGCACTCTCCACGCCCGACCCTCCGAGCCGCGTGACCGTGCGGCATGGGCCGGTCGGGTGCGGAGCTCCCCGCCACGCCGGCTCAAACCCTGGTTCGCCGTACGCGTAAGTGCCGGGCTCGCAAGCTCACATCCGGCACGAACGGTGTACCGTCGAGTGACCGTGGTGCGGCAGTTCGCGCGCCCCGGGGGTCGGGCCGGCCCGCACGGCGGCCCCGGCCGCCGCCCGAGGCGGCGACACCATTCAGACGGTCAGGACGTCGATCAGGAGGATGCGGGCGCCTCGGTGCCCGACGACAGCATGGAACGTACGCGTTTCTTCCGCCGACCGGTGGTCTGGATCATCCTGGTCATCCTCGGCGCCGTTGTGCTCAGTCAACTGTTCACCGCTGGTCCGAGCTACCACCGGGTGGACACGTCCGTCGCGCTCGACCAGCTCAACAAGGGTGGTATCGAGAAGGTCGTCTTCCAGGACAAGGAGCAGACGCTCCAGCTCGACCTGAAGGACAAGGCCAAGTTCGACGACACCACCACCGACAAGATCGAGGCGCAGTTCCCGTACGAGGTCGGCGGCCAGGTCTGGAACCAGGTCCGCGAGGCCGAGGCGGCGGACCGGATCACCGGCCCGGTCGACACCAAGGTGTCGTCGGACAGCATCTGGGTCAGCCTGCTGGTCAATCTCCTCCCCATCGCGCTGCTCGTGCTCCTGCTGCTGTTCTTCATGTCGCAGATGCAGGGCGGCGGCTCGCGGGTGCTCAACTTCGGCAAGTCCAAGGCGAAGATGATCACCAAGGACACGCCGAAGACGACCTTCGCGGACGTGGCCGGGGCGGAAGAGGCCGTCGAGGAACTGCACGAGATCAAGGACTTCCTGCAGAACCCGGCGAAGTACCAGGCCCTGGGCGCCAAGATCCCGAAGGGCGTGCTGCTCTTCGGCCCGCCCGGTACCGGTAAGACGCTGCTGGCCCGCGCCGTGGCCGGTGAGGCCGGCGTGCCCTTCTACTCCATCTCCGGCTCCGACTTCGTCGAGATGTTCGTCGGTGTCGGCGCCAGCCGGGTCCGTGACCTGTTCGAGCAGGCCAAGTCGAACGCGCCGGCGATCGTCTTCGTCGACGAGATCGACGCGGTCGGCCGCCACCGTGGCGCCGGCATGGGCGGCGGCCACGACGAGCGGGAGCAGACGCTCAACCAGCTCCTGGTCGAGATGGACGGCTTCGACACCAAGGGCGGCGTCATCCTGATCGCCGCCACCAACCGGCCGGACATCCTCGACCCGGCGCTGCTGCGCCCGGGCCGGTTCGACAGGCAGATCCCGGTCGACGCCCCCGACATGGAGGGCCGCAAGGCCATCCTGCGGGTGCACGCCAAGGGCAAGCCGTTCACGCCCGACGTCGACCTCGACGCGGTGGCCCGGCGTACCCCGGGCTTCTCCGGCGCCGACCTGGCCAACGTGATCAACGAGTCCGCGCTGCTCACCGCGCGCAAGGAGCAGCGGGCGATCTCCAACGACTCGCTCGAGGAGTCGATCGACCGGGTGATCGCCGGCCCGCAGCGTCGCACCCGCGTGATGAGCGACCAGGAGAAGAAGATCACCGCGTACCACGAGGGTGGGCACGCGCTTGTCGCCTGGGCGCTGCCGCACGCCGCGCCGGTGCACAAGGTGACCATCCTGTCCCGGGGCCGGTCGCTGGGGCACACGCTGGTCCTCCCGACCGAGGACAAGTACACCCAGACCCGGGCCGAGATGATCGACACCCTGGCGTACGCGCTGGGCGGTCGGGCGGCCGAGGAACTCGTGTTCCACGAGCCGACCACCGGCGCCGGCAACGACATCGAGAAGGCCACCCAGTTGGCCCGCGCGATGATCACCCAGTACGGCATGAGCTCCAAGCTCGGTGCGATCAAGTACGGCACCAGCGGCGACGAGCCGTTCCTCGGCCGCAACATGGGCCACGAGCGGGACTACTCGGACTCGGTGGCCGCCGAGATCGACAGCGAGATGCGCGCGCTGATCGAGCTGGCGCACGACGAGGCCTGGGAGATCCTGGTGGAATACCGGGACGTGCTGGACACCATGGTCCTTGAGCTGATGGAGAAGGAGACCCTCTCCACCGCCGATATGGCGCGGATCGCCGCCCGGGTGGTCAAGCGCCCGCCGATGGCGCCCTATCACGGCTTCGGCAAGCGCCTGCCCTCCACCGAGCCGCCGGTGCTCACCCCGGCCGAGAAGGACGCGCTGCAGAAGCAGGCCACCGCCGACGGCATCTCGGTCGGCGGCGCCAGCAACAACTCGGACGGTTCGCACTGAGCACCGACCCGACGGCCGGCTCCCCTCACCGGGAGCCGGCCGTCTCCGCGACCGAGCCCGACGGGGACGACGCGCTCGACTACGTGGCCGCGCGCCTGATCAGCGGCAAGCTCACCGGCGGCCCGGTCGAGGACAGCGTCGACCTCGGCCGGATCGAGAAGGCGGTCCGGGAGATCCTCATCGCGGTCGGTGAAGACCCGGACCGGGACGGCCTCCAGCAGACACCGGCCCGGGTCGCCCGCGCGTACGCCGAACTCTTCGCCGGCCTGCGCGTCGACCCGGCGCAGGTGCTCCGCACCACCTTCGAGGCCAACCACGAGGAGTTGGTGCTCGTTCGGGACATCGACGTGATGAGCCTGTGCGAGCACCACCTGCTGCCGTTCCGGGGCAGCGCCCACATCGGCTACATCCCCGGGCCGGACGGCCGGATCACCGGCCTGTCCAAGCTGGCCCGACTGGTCGAGGTGTTCGCCCGCCGGCCGCAGGTGCAGGAGCGGCTCACGTCGCAGATCGCCGACCTGCTGATGTCCAGCCTCGCCCCGCGCGGCGTCATCGTGGTGCTCGAGTGCGAGCACATGTGCATGGCGATGCGCGGCATCCAGAAGTCCGGCGCCAAGACCATCACCTCGGCGGTCCGGGGCGGCCTCCAGAACGACGCCAAGTCGCGGGCCGAGGCGATGGCGCTGATCATGCACCGCTGACCCGACCGGCGTCCACGCTTCCCGGCGCGGCCGTGGTCGTCCCGGGGCCGGTCAGCCGGGCAGCATGGCCAGCAGCAGACCGGCGGCGGTGAGCACGGCCGGGACCAGGCAGACCAGCGCGCCGAACCGGGGCGTCCGGTCCACCCGGTCGGTCGGGCGCGGACGGAACACCCGCCCGACCGCCAGCCAACCCAGCATGAACGCCACCGCCGGCAGCGGCAGCCCCACCAGCAGCGCCAACACGGTCACCGGCCCGGCACCCGCGACCGCGTAGAGGACGAGCTGCAACAGCGGCACCACCAACGCCAACGGCCCGTACACCAGCAGGTTGCGCGGGCGGGCCGGCCAGCGGGCCAGCCGGGGCAGGCCGTGCGCGGCCAACGTGTCGTCCGCGGCGTCCGCCCAGCCGCCGGCAGCCCGCAGCGCCGCCAGCACGGCCGACGGCCCACCCGCCATCGACCGGGCCGCCTCGCTCACCTCCGGCGGCGTCGGGGCCAGCGAGATCGCCGGTACGCCCAGCTCCCGCAGCCGGGACTGCTGCGCGGCCAGCCGCTCGCGTACCCCGGTCAGCTCCTCGCGGGCCGCCGTCACCGACCGCGCCTGCTCCCCGGCGGCGGTCGCCGCCGCCCGGCGTACGCCGTCGAGCTGCCGCGCCGCCGCGACGTACTCCGCCCAGGCCGACTCGGCCGGGTCCACCGTCACCGTCGGATCACCCACGCGCGGCCCGGGAACCGCCGTCGGAGCCCCGCTCATCGGGCCGCCTCCCCGGTGCCGAACGGCACGAAGACCGTGCCCTGCTCCTCCGGGCCGTCCCACAGCACCGCGCGACCGGGCCTCGGATGCCACCACACCGGCCGGTCGAAGAGTCGCTCCAGCCGTCCACCCGGCACGTCGGTGACCGCCACGGCGGTGAGCTTGTCCACCTCGCCCCCGGGCCCGAGCAGCCCGGCCAGCGGCGCCGGGGTACGCCACCAGCCGAGCAGGTGCCGGCCGGCCGGCGGACCCTCCAACAGCAACGACCCCAGCAGCTCCGGCGGCAACTCGGCGGCGTCCGGCACGTCCAGCCCGAACACCACCAGGTAACCCGGCTCGTCCGCCTGGATGGCCGCGCGCAACCCGCCGGCGTCGACCGTCTCCACCCGGTGCCGCCCGGCCAGCTCGGCCGCCAGCACGCCGGCCGGCTCGGCCGACCCGTTCGCCAGCGGCGCCAGCACGAACCGCCCGGCGTCCGGATGCGCCGCCGCCGCGCTGCGCACGGCGGTGACCAGCAGCCGCTCGGCCTCCTCGTCCCCACCCAGCACCGCCAGGTTCCGGCCCGCGACCGGCCCGAGCGGCACCGCCACCGTGGTACGCCGCACGTCCACCGCGCGGCCCAGCAGCGCGGCCGGCGCATGCACCCGCCCGGCCAGCGCGGCCCGGTGCCGCGGATCGTTGGCGAGCAGTGGGCGGGCGTAGCCGGCGAACACCACCGGCGGAACCGCCGTCTCCGGCCGCGCCGACCACAGCCGCCGTCGCAGGTCGGCGAGGACGTCCGGATCCCCGTACGGGTCCGGGAAGCGGATCATCCGCTCGTGGCCGCGGGTCGCGCCACGCGGGCCACCGAGGCCCCCGGCCGTGTTCACCACCGCGCTGCCCACCGGCAGGCCGGCCGCCGAGTCGTTCGCCGGCTCCAGCACCGCCGAGCCGCCGGGCAGCGCCACCCGCACCGGGAACTGGCCGAGCAGCGGATCGCGTGGACCACCGATGCCCAGGTCACCCTCGCCGGCCAGGACCAGATGGATCCCGTACGCGCGGGCGACCCGGGCCAACGCGTCCAGCCGGGCCAGCAGGTCGGTGGCGAGCCGGTCCCGGTCGCACAGCACCAGCGGGAAGTTGTCGATCACACAGACGATCCGGGGCAGCGGTTGGTGCTGGCGCAGCTCGGCGTACCGCTGCCCGCCGGCCCGCCGGGACGCCTCCTCACGGCGGCGCGCCTCCGCCTCCAGCTCACCGAACAGGTCCGCGACGTACTCCCGGTCGGCGGCCATCCCGGCGGCGCGGACCTGCGGCACCCAGGAACGGTCCCGCTCGGTCTGGAGGAACTCCACGAAGGACTCCCCGTCGCCCAGGTCGGCCAGGTAGAACTCCAGCTCGTCCGGGCCGTACCGGGCGGCCAGCCCGAACAGCGTGTCGGTGAGGAAAGCCGAACGCCCGGCCTGCGACCGACCGCTCACCAGCCAGTGCGGGGTCAGCTCGGTGAACCCGAGACTCACCGGGCGCCCGGCCGCGTCACCGACCGTGGTGCTGAGGCCGTCGGCCGAACCGTCGGCCCAGAACCCGTCGGCCGGCAGCAGATCGGCCAGGGCCAGCCGCGAACCGTCCTCGATCTGCCGGGCCAGCCGCCGGCACACCTCCGCGACCAACTCGGCCGGCGGATCGTCGTCCAGGAACACCGGCGAGTTCAACCCGCCGGGCGCCTCGACGCCCGGGCCGCTGAAGCCGGCCGCCGGCGGGTCACCGACAAGCGCGTACGCGGTGCGGACGGTGATCGTGGTGGCCTGCGGCAGCGGCGGTCGGCCGGACCAGCCGGCCACCACCAGGTGCAGCCCCGTCCGGTGCCCCCGGGCGGCGAGTTCCTCGATTCGGGTCAGGTCGGAGGGCGTGGCACCGTCCGGCAGGGCGGCCAGCACGACCAGCAACGTACGGTCGTGTCCGCATTGCCGGGCGGTGCCGGCGGCCACCCACTGCTCGGCCTCGGCGAGCACCGCCCGCAGCCCCGCGACGTCGGTGGCGGGCGGCGGCAGCAGACCGGCATCGGCCAGCGCCACGAAGCCCGCGAAGGTGCCGGCCGGGTCGGTGCCGTCGACGGCCCGGGCCAGCAGCGCGCCGGCCGGGGTGGCGGCGAAGAGCCGCAGCAGGAGTGCCCGGAGCAGCCCGGCGACCCGCGGGTCGCGCGCGTCGGCGTCGACGGCCAGATGGCCGCTGTCGAGCAGGGGCACCAGCGCGGGGAACCGGGCATCGTCCAGCGGCGCGGCGGTGCCCACCCGGACCAGCGGCGGCGGGTGGTCACCGGGCGGCGTCGCCACGGCCAGTTCCTCCAGCGCCGTGCCGGCCCAGCCGGGCGCGGCGAGCGCCGCCGCGGTACGCAGCCGCTCGGCCAGCTCGTACTGCCGATGGTGGTCGGCGGGGGCGGGACGGATCTCGTCGAGGATGCCGGCGGCGGCGGTCGCGGCAGCCTCCGCCCGCCGGTGCAGGACGGCGGCCCGGCCGGCTCGCGCCTTAGGACTCGCCATCGCGTCCACCTCTCTTCCCGAGGCCGACCCCTGCTCCCCGAGCTGTGACGGTATCCCAGCCGGGACCCGTCCTCCGGGATGTCCGTCGGCGCTGCGCCGGTCTTTACCCCGGCGGTGCGTCTGTCCTTACCCTCGGCGGTGCCCCGACTCACCCGGGAGCCAGCCCAGTCGGAACGCCTGGTAGCCGAGCTGCATCCGGGTCTGCACCCGGGCGAGGTCCATCAGCCGACGGACCCGCCGCTGCACGGTCCGCAGCGAGGTCCGCAGGTGACTGGCCACCGCCTGGTCGGTCAGGCCGGTGAGCAGCAGGGTCAGGATCTGCACGTCCAGGTCGTCCACCCCCGAGCCGGCGAAGCCGTCGGCCGAGGCGGTGACCTCCATGGCCGTGGCCCACTCCAGCTCGAAGAGCGCGATGAGGGCGTCCAGCAGGCCGCTCTGGTGCACCAGCAGCGCCCCGGTGGTGGCCACGTCGGATGATCTGATCAGCGGCAGGAGGGCGATCTCGCGGTCCACGACGAACAGCTTCAGCGGCAGGCTGTCCGCGATCCGGATCTCCTCCCCGGCGTTGCGGGCCGCCACGATCCCGTCGATGTCGACGTCCTCGTCGAGCATCGCCCGCTCCAGCAGGACCCGGTAGCGCACGCCCCGGGCCACCGCGTCGTCCTCGGCGGTGTTCTCCGCGCCGCTGATGATCGCCACCGGTGCCTTGACGAAGGTCATCACCTCAGACTTGGCGCCGAGTTGAAGCTGCTCCAGCCGCTGCCGCAGGGCCGGGACCCCGATGATCACGTCGACCACCTCGGCGACGCCGCGCCCGGCGCTCGCTGCCCGGTACAGCTCGGCCAGCGAACCCAGCTCCAGCTCGGCCAGGCGCAGCTCGTTCTGCCGCTGCAACAGCAACGCGCCGAACGCGGTGCCCGGCGGGGAGGCCACGAACCGGGCGATGTCACCGACGCTGCGCGCGGCCAGACCCTTGCGTTCCAGCACGCCGAGGAGCCGGGCCGCCTCGTCCCGGTCACCGCCGACCCGGGGGGCCAAATCCCCCGGCCCGGCCGAGGGCATGGACACCAACGCCCGGTACGCCGTCGACTCCTCGCTGCTCAATCCCAGCACGTCCAGCACCATGTCACGCCTCCGCCGCCTCACCGGTGATCAAGTGTGGCGGCTTTGCGTCATGGAGGGAAGCCGCCGTGGTCGATCCGTTGCCCGGGCCACCGTCGACGGCGGATCGTCAGGCCGTCCCAGGTCTTCACCGAGAGGTCATTCGATGCCACGAAGTACCCGTCGCCTGCTCGCCGTCACCGTCGCGGCGGCGCTCGCCGCCGCGCCCGGAACCCCGGCCGCCGCCGGCAGCCAGCCCTCGGCGCCGACCCTCCCGGGCACCGCCGAGGCCACCGACACCCTCACCCTGGTCACCGGTGACGTCGTCCGGGTCACCCACCAGAGCGGTGGACCGGACGTGGTCACCGTCGACCAGAGCCACGGCTCGGTCGGCGGGGTGCACACCCAGACGATCGGCGACGATCTGTACGTCATCCCCGACGAGGCGCTGCCGTACCTCGCGGCCAACCGGCTCGACCGGGACCTGTTCAACGTCACCGAGCTGATCGAGGACGGCTTCGACGACGCGCACGCCGCCGAGCTGCCCCTGATCGCCACCTACACCGGCACCGCGACCGCCCGGTCCGCCCGCACCACCCCGGCGAAGGCCCGCAAGGTACGCGACCTGACCAGCATCGACGGCCTGGCGATCAGCACCGCCAAGAAGGACGCGCAGCCGTTCTGGCGATCCCTCGCCCCGACCGGCACGTCCGGCCGCTTCGCCGGCGGCGTCGGCAAGCTCTGGCTCGACGGCCGGGTCCACGTCGACCTGGCCGACAGCGTAGCCCAGGTGGGCGCGCCGCGGGCCTGGTCCACGGGGTACGACGGCAAGGGCACCACCGTCGCCGTGCTCGACACCGGCGTCGACGCCACCCACCCCGACCTCGCCGGGAAGGTCAAGGACGCGGTCTCCTTCGTGCCCGGTTCCGACACCGGCGACCGCCGCGGGCACGGCACCCACGTCGCCTCCACGGTGGCCGGCAGCGGCGCCGCCTCCGGGGGCGTCGAGAAAGGCGTCGCGCCCGGCGCCGACCTGGTGATCGGCAAGGTGCTCGACGACTCCGGCTCCGGCCTGGACTCGTGGATCATCGCCGGGATGGAGTGGGCCGCCCAGCACGCCAAGGTGGTCAACATGAGCCTCGGCTCGCAGGAGCCGAGCGACGGCACCGACCCGATGGCACAGGCCGTCGAACGGCTCACCGCCCAGACCGGCGCGCTCTTCGTCATCGCCGCCGGCAACACCTACGGCGAGTCGACCATCGGCAGCCCCGGCGCCGCCGACGCCGCGCTCACCGTCGCCGCCGTGGACGGCAGGGACGTCCGCGCCGCGTTCTCCAGCCAGGGCCCCCGGTCCGGTGACAACGGCCTCAAGCCGGACCTCTCCGCACCCGGCGTGCAGATCCTCGCCGCCCGCGCCGCGCAGAGCTCCGGCACCGGCAGCTACGTGAAGATGAGCGGCACCTCGATGGCCACCCCGCACGTGGCCGGAGCCGCCGCCATCGTCGCCGCGAAGCACCCGGACTGGCCGGCCGCCCGCATCAAGGACAGCCTCATGTCGGCGTCGAAGCAGCTCGCCGGCACCACCCCGTACCAGGTGGGCGCCGGTCGGCTGGACGTGCCGGCCGCCCTCGGCGACGTGCAGGCCACCGGCGCCGCCGACCTCGGCTTCTACGACTGGCCGCACGACGGCGACCAGCCCGTCAGCCGCACCCTCACGTACGCCAACAGCGGCACCGAGGCGGTCACCCTCGACCTCGCGGCGACCATGACCGGGCCGGACGGCAAGCCCGCCGCGCTCGCCGCGGTCTCCCCGGCGCGGGTCACCCTGCCGGCCGGGGGCACCGCCACCGCGACCGTCACCGCCGACGCGGACGACGCCCCGGCCACCGGCAAGTACGCCGGTGCCGTGGTCGCCACCGACACCACCGGCACCGTCCGCGCGCACACCGCGCTCGGCCTGGTCAAGGAGGACGAGCGGTACCAGCTCACGATCACCGCCGAGGGTCGCGACGGCAAGCCGGCCGGCGGCTACGTGACCGTCTACCGGTACGGCGACCAGGCCATCCGCACGATCGCCCTGGACCCGGCCACCGGGACCGCCACGGCACTGCGCCTCCCGCCCGGCGAGTACAACGTGACGAGTTGGCTGCCGGTCTCCGGCGACGGCGGGCCCGACTCCGCCGGCATGGCCCTGCTGGGCACCCCGAGCCTGAAGCTCGACGCCGACCGGACCGTGGACCTGGACGCCCGGCAGGCGCACAAGGTGGCCGCCACCACGCCCCGACCGAGCGAGGACGCCTACCGCCGGGTGCAGTACTTCCGCGACTCCGGCATCGGCGGCCAGTACGGCGTCTTCGCCAACACCTACGCCGTGCCGTCCGCCATCGATGACGTCTACGTCGCACCGACCGGGAAGATCAGTGGCGGCACCTTCGAGTTCGCCGTCCGGTGGAGCCGCGAGGTCGACCACCTGAAGTTGGCCGGACACACCCCGGCCGCCGTCCAGCTGGACCCGCGCTACCAGGCCGGCTCGACCCGGCTCGACGGCAAGGTCGACCTCGCCGCCGTGTACGCCGGCAACGGCACCGACTACCAGGGCCTCGACGTCAAGGGCAAGGCCGTGCTGGTGACCCGGGACGACGCCGTGTCCCCCGCCCAGCGGGCCGCCGCCGCGAACGCGGCCGGAGCCGCCCTGCTGGTCGTGGTCAACGACCGGCCCGGCGCGTACTACGCCGCAGCCGGCGGGACGAACCTGCCGGTGGTGTCGCTGACCCGGGCCGAGGGTGAGCGCGTGCGCGCGGCGGCCCAGGCCGGCACCCTGCGCCTGCGCGGCGTCGCCGTCGCATTCAGCCCGTACGTCTACGACCTGGTCCGGGCCTGGCCGGGCGAGGTACCGACCGACCCGACGTACGCGCCGGCCGCCAAGGAACTGGCCCGGGTGGACCAGAACTTCCACGCCGGCACCCCGGCGATCGCCTTCGAACAGCGGGCCGACTGCCGCTCCTACCACTGGCCGCCATGCCTCGGCGTCGACCAGCCGGTGGCGGCCCCGTCCACCCGGGTCGACTACCTGTCCACGCAGGAAGGCACCAGCTGGTACCAGAAGGCTCTCCTGATGCCCGGCTGGGAGCAGCGCTACAACCAGGTCACCTACCGGCCCGGTCAGCACGTGGCGCGGAAGTGGTTCGCCCCGGTCACCCGCCCGCGGCTCGGCCCCGGTTTCTGGTACCCGTACCGCAACGGCAACGTCTTCGCCGTCAACGTCCCGCCGGCCGGTGGCGACACCGACATCACCGGCTCGATCGACGACGGAGTCAGCACCGTCCGTTCCCGGCTCTACCAGAACGGCAAGCTGATCGGTCGGGAGCAGCCCGCGCAGGCCGTCCAGGTGGCGGCGCCGGTGGTCTCCGGCAGCGCCGACTACCGGTTCGAGCAGGAGACCACCCGGCCCGCCGACCCCTGGGTCACCTCCACCCGAACCCGCAGCGTCTGGGGCTTCCGGGCCACCCAGGCCGACGACCGGGTGCTGCTGCCGCTGGTCCAGCTCGACTACCGGGTCGACACCGACCTGACCGGGTCGGTGCGGGCCGGCAGCCAGCAGAAGATCAGCCTGGCCGCCTCGCACGTGGCCGGGGTCGTGGGTGCCGGGAAGATCGCCGGTGCCACTCTCAGCGTCTCCTACGACGACGGCGCGACCTGGCAGCCGGTCAGGCTGACGGCGGCCGGAGCGGGCACCTGGAACGCCACCCTCCGGTACCCGCGCACCAGCGGATTCGTCTCGCTGAAGGCCACCGCCTCCGACGACGCCGGCAACACGGTGGAGCAGGAGGTCGTCCGGGCGTACCGGATCTCCTGACGCGACACCGTCCCGCCGGACCCCCGCGGGCACGACACGACCGCCCGGCACGGACCCCACCAGGTCCGCGCCGGGCGGCGTCCGCCCGGCGGTTCGCCACGATCCGCCAGTTCTGAGGCATTGGGTACGCGGCCCGCAGCCGATAACCTCAGGAGGTGGAATCAGTGCAGCCCCCCGCCGGTTCCCAGGTCTCCCGAGTACCGGCGCAGCGGACCCCGCCGGAGCAGTTGGCGCCCCCGGCGCCCGCGCCGGCACCGGCCCGCCCCAAGCGCCCGCTGCGCACCGTGCTCGCGGTCGTCGCGGGAGTGGTGGCGTTGCTCTGCGCGGGCGGCGCGGTGGTCGGCTTCGTGCTGTACGACCGGGCAACCGCCCCGGACCGCAGCGCCCCGGACGTGGTGGTGGCCAACTACGTCCAGGCGCTCTTGGAGGACCGCAACGACACCAAGGCGAAGCAGTTCACCTGCGACGGCCGGACCGACCTGGAGGGCCTGCGGTCACTGCGGGACGACCTCGTCGCCCGGGAACGGCGGTTCGGCACGACGATCTCGGTGAGTTGGGGCCCGTTGACCACCCGGGAGTCGGGCGATGTCGCGATGGTCGCGGTCGAGCTCATCATCTCCGCTTCCGTCGACGGCATCTCGCAGACCGACCGGCAGGGCTGGCGGTTCGAGACAAGGCGGGAAGACGGCTGGGGCGTCTGTGCGGCCCAGCGCGGCAGTTGAGCCCGGCTACTCCAGCCAGAGCAGGTGGACCGGTACCTCCAGGGTGGTCGGCGCCTGTCCGCGCCAGGCCCAGCGGTACCACTCCAGCTCGGGTGCCACCCGGACGCAGATGTCGCCGTCCGCGCCTGAGTAGGTCTCGGTGACGGCCCGCAGGTCACGCCGCTCCGTGCCGTCGTCGACGTGGACCACGCGCCGTCCGGTCACCGCGTCGGTCTCGAAGACCGGGGTGGGTGGTCGGCGGGTGGGCGCGTCCAGCGAGACCAGCCGGATGCCCGACTCGGCCGGACCAGCCGGCGGTCTCCGTCCGCCGACCGTCTCCACCCAGACGCGTTCCACCGGCACCAGCGGCGCGAACACCTCCACCTGCTCGGACTCGGCCCGGTACCACTCGTGTTCCGGGATGACCGGCACGTAGGTGCGGCTGCCCTGCACCACGCGCTCGTCGGCGCGCAGGTCACCGCGCCAGCCGAGGCCGGGCAGGCCGACCAGCACCCGGCGGCCGCGCAGCTCGGTCCCGCCGGTGGCGGGCACGATCTCGATCGGGCGGGGTGGCAGCGGGGCCCAGTCGGGGCGGTCCGCGAACGGGTCGGGCAGCGGATTGCTCATGGGCGACGAACTCATCCGGTCCCGGTGAGGGGCGCACCGCGCTCGCGCATGAACGGCACCGGGTTCTCCGCACCGCGGCTGGACCGGTCGCTGTCGTGGTGCACCTCGAAGTGCAGGTGCGGGCCGGAGGAGTTGCCGCTGGTGCCGGAGAGCCCGATCACCTCACCGGCCGCGACCTCCTGACCCGGACGTACCCGGGGTCGTTCGATCATGTGGCAGTAGCGGGTGATGAAGCCGCCGGCATGCAGGATGTCGACGAACCACCCGCAGCCACCCTTGTCCGGCCAGCCGTCCCGGTCGCAGTCCCGCCGGCCGGAGTGGTCGGGGTCGCACCTGGCGACCAGCACGCGACCGGCCGACGCGGCGTGGATCTCGGTGCGCTTGTCCGCGGCCAGGTCCACGCCGTCGTGGCTCGGGCGGGCGTCGGTCCGGAAACCGGAGACCACCCCGCCGGGCAGCGGCGCGGTCCAGCCGGAGGCGGCGATCCGGGCCCCGGCGGCGGCGTCACAGACCGCCTTGCCGGCGATCTCCACGGTCCGGGCCGCCCCGCCGGCGAGCGCGTCGACGATCCGCCCCGCCAGTTCCTCGTGCTTGGCATAGGCATCCGGGAACGCGCTGACCTGAACCCGCTGCGCCACCACGGACAGCGGCCGTTGCTGCCAGTTCGGCACCTTCACCATCTTCTGGTAGAACTTGCGCGCCGCGTACGACGGCGTCATCCGCTGTTCGACGCTGCCCCAGCCCGGCCGCTGCTGAAACAGGCCCACCGAGTCGTGGTCGGCGCCGACCCCCTCGTGCGGCAGCGCCAGTGACGCCGGCACGCGGCTGTTGGCCAGGTTGCGCAGCGCCGACTCCTGCATCGCGGTGGCCAACGCGATCACCCACCCCCGGGCCGGCACCTTCATGTCCTGGCCTGTCTTGATGATGGCGGCGGCGTTGCGCAGCTGGCCGTCGCCGTACTCGGCGAAGCGCGGCATGTCCCCGGTCAGGGTCACCTGATAGGTGGGGTCGCAGGTCAGGCCGGCGAGCTTCGGGTCCTCCCGATCGCCGCCCAGTTCGGTGAGGAAGAAGGCGGCGGCGCCACCCACGCAGCAGAGCAGGGCGAGTACGCCGGTGACCGCGGTGGCCAGCACGCCGACCCGAACCTTGCGGCGGACCTGCCCGACGGCGGCCGCGCCGGCGCTCACGACCGCTCCCAGTCGACCGCGTCCACCAACCATGGCCCGTCCGGAGCGACCAGTTCGAGCCGGAGCGTGCCGTCGTCCAGCGGGATCAGTGCCTCCACGAAGGTCTCGGTGCGGGGGCGGAGCGTCGGCGGGCCGGTGGTCCGCCGGGCCGGCACGGTCTCCGGGTCGGCCCCGGCCATCTTCTCCACCAGCGCGGGCGTGGAGAGCGGACGCAGCCGAGCCTGCCAGGCATCGCCGGTGCTGCCCGGACCGGCCAGCCAGGCGGTGGTGAAGCGTCCGGCCACCTGCTCGGGGGTGGGCTCACCGGGGCGGGTCTTCGGGGCGACCGCCGCCGGCGGGCTGGACAGCACCCCGTCCTCACCGGCCTCGGGATCCACGGTGCTGATCGGCTGGGTGGGACGGACGGCCACGCCGACGCCGCCATCGCCGGCTCCGGAGACCAGCCGGGCCGTGCCGATCACCCCGAAGACGAGAACGGCGATCACCAGCGCGATGCCGAGCCGGGACCGGAGGACCCGGGTGAAGAGGAACTCCAGCGTCCGTCGCATCGGAGGTCACCTGGCCTCGGAGCGGATCCGCGGCGCCGGCCGGGTGGCCGGTGCGGTCGCCCGGTCCGCCGAGTCGGGTCGGTAGACGGCGTAGGAGGGAACCTCCTCGGGCCCGTCCGGCTCGGTCCAGGTGGACGGTGCGCGGCGCGGCCGGGGAGCAGTGGTGGGCCGTCCACCGATGCGCTCGGGCGCGGGCGCCTCGTCCGGCCGTTCCCGTCCGTCCGGCCGCTCCCGCTCGACGGGTGTGGCGGCGTGCGCCGGATCCTCGTGCCGGGCCTCCGGTCGGAGGCTGCGCTGGTCGGCGACGACGCCGCGACGCCGGCTGAACGCCGGCTCGTTGGTGCCGCCGGGCTCGGCGACGTCCAGCCGGGCGGCGACCCGCATGTCCCGGAAGAACCGGCGGTGCCACGAGCCGGCCGAGCTGACCGCCTCGCTGCTGTCCTTGCCGCCGAGCTGGGTGATCCGCCGGTACGGCCGCAGCAACAGCCAGCCCACCACCCCGCAGAGCCAGACCAGGACCACCTGGAGCCAACCCGGCAGGGTGGCCGTGTTCATGATCAGGTCGACGGCGAAGAGATAGATGGCCGCGCCGGTGCCGAAGATGGCGATGTTGAACACGGCGGCCACCACGGCGTTCGCCAGCCGGCGGAGCCCGGCGCTGGCCGGGCGCATCAACCCGACCGTGCCGAGAATGGGCGCGGCGATCACCGCCCACCGGAAGATCAGGAAGCCGAGCAGCACCAGCACGGACGCGGTGAGGTCGAACATGGCGAACAGCAGCGAGGCCAGCACCGCGATGAAGCCGGCACCGATCCGATCCATGTCCTTGGTGCCCTGGAGGTACTCGTACGCCTCCGGGTCCTCCGACTTGATCTGCTCGGCGACCCGGGCCCACTGCTGTTGCTTGGCCTTGATCACTACGTCCCGCGTCGCCGGATTGCTTCGGATCGATGCGGCTTCGTCCCAGGTCAGCGACTTCGCGTCGTAGAGTGCCTGGCCGTACTTCTTGGCGGTTTCGCTGTCCGCGGAGCCGAGCACACCGCGCAGCCAGTTGCGGTAGAGCATGGTCTCGGTCGCGGTGTCGCTGGCCCGTACGGCCGGCGGGCGCTTGTCCACGCAGGCATCCGGGTTGGGAAGTACGCACTTGTCCGGCGGGACGTCCTTGGTGGATGGACCGACCGCGTCGTGCACCACGCCGAGGGTGGTGATCAGCGTGCTGTCGGCGATGTTCGCGGACTTCACCGGCCAGGCGGCCAGTGCGGTCACCGCCACCATCACCAGGATCGCCCAGCCGGCAGTGGTCATCGCGTTGCTCATGTCCGACTGGCGGGAGCGCCAGAGCAGGTAGAGGCCGACCACGCAGATGGTGATGATGCCGAAGACGCTGAACACCTTCTGGTAGACGGCCTTGGTGGCCTGCTCCACCAGCGGGTCCGCCCAGCGCCACATGGTCCGTGGGTCCCACGCGCGCTCCCGCAACGCGTTCGACGCGCCGATCACCGCGTTGGCGAACATGAACTCGCCGTTCGCCACCATCGTGGTGAAGCGGTAGTCCGGGTGGAGCACGGACGAGGCGCAGCCGCCGTCCACGTCGTACGTGGTGTAGCTGTAGCCGGCGTACCCGTAGTCGCTGTAGAGACCCTTGGGGCCGGGCTGCTTGGCGGAGTCGGGGCGGGCCGCGAACCAGCCGGCGAGGCCGGAGTCCGGCGCGCCGGGCACCGGCGCGTTACGGCACTCGACCTGGTCCTCGCTGACCGCCTTGAGCTTGCCCACGCAGGCCCGGAAGTCGGCCTGCCACTCCTTGGTGCTGCACAGTTCGGCCCGCGCCTGGGCGACCGGGCCGGCCGCGTACGCGGGTGTGCCCCCGATCAGCGGCCAGGAGATGGTGGCCCCGGCGAGTACGCCGAGGGCGATGAGGAGCGCCGTGATCCGTGCCCGGGCCCTCGCCATGTCACGCCTCCAGATCAGCCAGCACGGTCGGCAGTTGGCCGGCGGCCTGGGCGACCGCGGCAGGGGTGGTGTCCAGGTGCTTCAGCAGCCCGTCGACGTACGACACGTCGACCCGGACCTTCTGCACGCGTCCGTCGACGTCGCGCATGACGAACTCACGGAACCCGAGCCGGTTGGCGGAACCGCTGTCGGCCTGGGAGAGCGAGGCGAGGGTGGCCTCGTAGCCGTCGTCGACCGGCACCCGGAGCAGCCGCAGCGCCTCGGAGGCGATCTCGCTGTCCTCGGCGATGCGACCGACGAAGACGGTGGAGACGAGGTTCTGCACGTCGAGGCCGAGGATGTCCTTCGGGTTCTGCGAGGCGACCAGCGCGGCGAGGTTCCACTTCCGGGAGTCGCGGGCGAGCCGGACGAGGAACGACCGTCCGGAGCGCCAGCCCTCCATGAAGTGCGCCTCGTCCAGTCCGACGAGCTTCCGGGAACCCATCGACCCGCCGTAGCAGCGGCGGACCGCCAGCCGGTGCGCGGTGTGCAGCATCGGTAGGGCCAGGGCCTCCTCGGCCGACCAGTACTCCCGCTCGATCTTGAGGTCGGGCAGCCGGAGGCCGGCCATGGTGATCACGGTGAGCGCGGCGTCGGCGCCGAGCAGTCCTTCCGGCGGGCGGCCGAAGAAGAGCATCGCCAGCGGCATCTCGGCGGTGTCGAGCAGCAGGTTCGCCAGTTCACGGCCGGCGTCGTCGTCGAGCCCCTGGAGGCAGGCGACCACGTCGTCCAGGGTGGAGGTCTCCTCGGCCGGCACCTGGCGTACGGCGTGCCGGAACAGGGTGGCGGTGGACGCCTCCCGGGCCACCTGCGGTGGCACCAGCATCATGCAGATGTCCTGCACCAGCATCCGGCGTTCGGCGCGGGCGTTGGAGACGGCGATCTCGAACTCCCGGTCGCCGGCCGCCCCGGTGCCGAACTCGCTGCGCAGCGGCGTGGGGATCAGCGCGTACGGGGCCAGGGTGCCCTGTTCCGAGCCGGTCAGGTTGAGCACCCGCGAGTAGGGCGCCAGCTCGGGCATGGCGCAGAGCCGGGCCAGCGGGCCGGACGGGTCGAGCAGCGTCACCTGCACGCCGCGCCGCGCGGCCAGGTAGCCGAGCGCGCCGAGCAGCGTGGACTTGCCACCGCCCGGTTCGGCGACGAAGACGGCGAGCCCGGAGCGTTCGCGTACCTCCATCGGGAAGTGCAGGTCGAGGAAGACCGGGCGACGGCAGGTGCCGGCGGTCCGGCCGATCAGGTCGCCGCGCCGGTCGCCGACCGTGGACGCGGCCTGGGGCAGCGCGGCGGCGAGCAGTTGAACCGGCATCCGTCGGACGTATCCGGTGTTGGCGATGGGCTCGCCGGGGATGAACTCGCGGGCCAGCCAGTCCTGGTTCTTCGGGTGCTGGAGCGAGATGCGCAGCTCGCGGGAGTAGAGCTGGATGAGGCGGCGGGCCCGCTCCAGGCATTCCTCCCGGGTGCGACCGCCGACCGCGATCCGGTGCCAGCCGTGCGCCCGGGCCGAGTCGACAGGCAGCCCGGTGGTCATCTCGTCGCCGATCACCAGGGCCCGTTTGGCCAACCGCTCCAGCTCGGGCGGGGCGTCGATGCCGTGCTCGGCGTAGTCGAGCTGCTGGGAGCGGATCATCCGGAGCCGGTGTTCGAGGTTCCGGAAGGAGTCGTTGGGGCCGAGGAGGTCGACCCGGGTGGAGAGCTCCATCGGCCACGGCAGCCGCTCGTGGAAGTGCAGCCAGGGCTCGTGCCGCTCGGGGATCTCCAGCGGCTCCATCCGGCCGACCGCGAGCACGGCCACGTGCCGTTCCTCGCCGGTCATCCGGTTGACCAGCTTCACAGTGGAGCCGTACGGGGTGCGGTAGCGCTCGACCTGCTCGGTGAGGGCCAGCAGGTCGCCGCGTTCCCACCGGCCGTTGGTGATCGGGGAGAGCACGCCGGGCGGCGCCATGCAGAGCGCCACCGAGCGGTAGAGCAGCCATTCCAGCTCGGGCGCGGTGACCCGGCGGCCGCGCATACCGAACGCGCCGAGCACCTCGTCGAACTGCTCGACGGTGCGGCCCAGTCGGCGCCGTTCGCCGTCGGCGGTGCCCCGGCCGAACGTGCGCAGCAGGCGTTCGGTGAGCGAGTCGCCGAGCGACCGGCGGGCGAAGGTGACCCCGAGGTAGGTCTGGCCCTCGGCGTGGTTGACGGACATGAGGTGCCGCTGGGCGGCGACCAGGTGGTCGGCCCAGCCGGCGGTGCCGGCCACGTCGGGCAGCGGGGTGGCGGTGTGCGCGTCGATGGTGCGCGCCCACTCGTCGGCCGGGAAGGGCCGAGTGGTGCGGCGCAGGTGCAGCCGGAATCCGGCCAGGCCGGCGTACTGCTCGGAGATCGCCGAGAGGAGCGCCTCGCGCTCCGCGTCGGGGCGGAACGCCCAGCGCACCTCGGGCAGCCAGTACCAGGCGGTGACCGTGTTGGGGGTGAAGGTGAGGTGGCCGGCGATCTCGGTGATGGCCAACTCGACGGCCGGGTCCCGGTCGCCGAACTTGATCTTCGGGGCGCGGACCCGGACCGGCTTGGACGGCTTGTTCCGGCGGTCGGCCGAGCGTTGCCGGGGCGGCGTCACCTCCCGGTGCGCGGGCCGGCCGACCTCCCGGGACGGCGCCGGCCGGTCCAGCAGGTCGGGTGCCACCTCCCGCGGGTCGGTGCGGTGCGCGGCGGCTCCGAGCTCGGCGTGCGCGGGCGGCGGGAGCACGGGTTCGGCTGCCGGCTCCGGCGCGGCGGTGGGGCGGAGCGCGAGCCGGTCGCCCGCCTGGAGCGGGACCCGGCTGCGGGTCGCCGGCGGCGGGTCGAGCGCGGGCGGCTCGGCGGGCGCGGCGAGCGCGTGCTCCGGCCGCTGTCGCTCCACCGCGCGTACGCCGGGGGCGGGCTCCCGGACCGGCGGTTCGGGCCGGGCCGGCGGCGCGGGTTCGGCCGGCGCGGCGGGCTGGTGCGGGATCGGCAGCGCGTCGCGCCCGACGCCGCCGACGCCGCGTCGGGGTGGGGCAACCACCGGCTCGACCGGCAGGGCCGGCGGGGTGGCGGCGGCGGGGCGGCGGATTCGGGGCTGCGCGCCGCCGAACAGGTCGAGGAACGGCGAGTCGATGTCGCCGTCGGGGCGGACCGGCTCGCGCGCGCCGTCACCACCGCGCGAGCCGAGCGGGCGTGGCGGCTGGAACACGCCGACGCGGCCGTGGCCGGGGCTGGTGACGAGCGCCGGGTCCAGCACGACCTCGTCCAGATCCTCGTCCGGTGGGTAGTCGAACGATCGCGCACGGTTACCAGGCGTGTCGGCCGGGCGTCCGGCCGGGGAACCCGGCGTGGAGGAGCGACTCATGCGACCGCCTCACCCGCGTCGTTCGTCTGCGTCGTCGGCCTGCGCCCGGTCATGCCAGTTCCTCCCGGATCCTGATCCGGCTCGCGACGAGGCGCGGGTCCCGCAGCTCGGCGGCCGGCTCCCGGGTGCGTCGCCAGTCGGTCAGCGCGGTCCGGATGACCATGCGCGCCGGCCGGTCCGGGTCGACGTACCGGAAGATGAACGAGGTCGTCACGATGGCGAGCGAGATCTCCCAGGCGGGGAAGAGCTCGACCTGGAGCGTGAACAACCAGTGGATGAACACGTAGAGGGGTACGAGCAGCATGAACAGGCCGTACTGGGCGTACGGCAGATGGACGGGCAGGGTGTAGCCGGGCGGCCCCAGGTAGACGAGGCGAGCCCGGTAGATGTCGTCGTCGGTGCGCAGCCGCATCGTCGCCCAACGCCCTACTCGAAGATGAGGTTGATCAGGTAGTCGCCGACGAAGAAGAGTGTGGCCGCGCCGGCGATGAAGGCCAGCCCGATGATGGCGATGGCGGAGCTGGTCAGCACCTTGGAGATCTCGCCTCGGCTGGCCCGGCCGATGAAGATCACGCCGAGCACGGCGAGCAGGATCGGCGCGACCTTGCTGGCGAAGAACGTGACGACGTTGTCGGTGTCGATGCCCTTCGGAGCCGGCTCGGCGAGTGGAGTCGACGCCAGGGTGTGGAGCGCGTGGTCGACGGCGGTGGACGCCGTTGCCATGAGCTCGATGGCGATCACTGGAAACCTCCCCAAAGGTCGCGGCCGGCGGCGCCGCGATGGTGCAGTTAGGCAAGCCTGGCGGGATGGTGCTCGACGGGAACAGCGCCGTCGACGCTGCGTCCGTCACCCACCACGAAGAGTGGTGAGCTTTGGGCGGATTCTTCCCGCTTCGGCCCTCCCCTCCGGGCTTCGCCATCTCGATGCTGGGCAATTCCAAAGCGTACGGGCCGGCCACCTTTGCGACAAGCCGCGAAGAGTGGGCCCGCTTCGACCCGGACGACCGATCGTACACCTGTTCCAATGTGCACGTCAGGGGCGTCGTACCCGGGTCGCGCCCGGTCGCCGGAAGCCCTGCTGGCGAACGGTACTGTCGGGTCCGTGACCGATCTGGTACGAGCGGACGCCCCGGTGGTGATGGGCGTCCTCAACGTCACCCCCGACTCCTTCTCCGACGGCGGCAGATACGCCGATCTGGACGCCGCCGTCGCACACGGGGTGCGACTCCGCGAGGCCGGCGCGGACCTGGTCGACGTCGGCGGCGAGTCCACCCGGCCCGGCGCCGACCGGGTCGACGCGGAGACCGAGACCGCCCGGGTGCTGCCGGTGATCCGCGAACTGAGCGCCGCCGGCATCCCGGTCAGCATCGACACCAGCCGGGCCCGCGTCGCCGAGGCGGTGCTCGCGGCCGGCGCGGACGTGGTGAACGACGTCTCCGGCGGGCTCGCCGACCCGGACATGGCCCGGGTGGTCCGGGACGCCGGCTGCCCCTGGGTGCTCATGCACTGGCGGGGCCACTCGCGCGGCATGCGCGACCTGGCCACCTACACCGACGTGGTGGCCGACGTCCGGGCCGAGCTGGGCCAGCGGGTCGACGCGGCGCTCGCCGCCGGCGTCGCCGCCGACCGGATCATCGTCGACCCCGGGCTCGGCTTCGCGAAGACCGCCGCGCACAACTGGGAACTCAGCGCCCGACTGCCCGAGCTGGTCGACCTCGGCTTCCCGCTGCTCTTCGGGGCCAGCCGCAAGTCCTACCTGGGCCGGCTGCTCGCCGACCGGGCCGGCGAGCCGCGCCCCACCGCCGGGCGGGCGGCCGCGACCATCGCGACCAGCGTGCTCGCCGTCGCCGCCGGCGCCTGGGGGGTACGCGTGCACGACGTCCGCGGCACCGTCGACGCGCTCGCGGTCTGGCGGGCCACCGGCCGTCCCCGACTGGCCACCACGAGCGCCGGCACGGCCGGGGAAGGACACCGATGACCGACCGGATCGAGCTGACCGGCCTGCGGGCCCACGGGCGGCACGGGGTCTACGACTTCGAGCGGGCCCAGGGGCAGGAGTTCGTGGTCGACGCGGTGCTCGAACTCGACCTGGCCCCGGCCGCCCGGTCGGACGAGGTGACCGACACCGTGCACTACGGCGAGCTGGCCGAGCGGCTGGTCGCGGTGCTCACCGGCGAGCCGGTGAACCTGATCGAGACGCTCGCCGACCGGCTGCTCGCGGTCTGTCTGGCCGAGCCGCTTGTCGTCGCCGCGACGGTGACCGTGCACAAGCCGGAGGCCCCGATCCCGCACGCCTTCCACGACGTGGCCGTCACCATGCGGCGTACCCGGTGAGCCGGGCCGTGCTGTCGATCGGCAGCAACCTCGGCGACCGCCTCGACCACCTGCGCGGCGCGGTGGCCACGCTCGGCGGCGACGTGCTGCTGGTCTCCGGCGTCTACGAGACTCCACCGTGGGGGGACGCCGACCAGCCCGCGTACCTGAACGCCGCGGTGATGGTCGCGGACCCGGCGGCGACGCCGGCGGACTGGCTGGCGCGGGCCCGGGCCGCGGAGGCGGCGGCCGGCCGGATCCGCGACCCGGCCCGCCGGTACGGGCCGCGCACGCTCGACGTGGACATCGTCGCGGTCTGGGACGCCGCCGGGCAGCCGGTGCTCAGCGACGATCCCGAGCTGACCCTGCCGCACCCCCGGGCGCACCTGCGCGCGTTCGTGCTGCGGCCGTGGATCGACATCGAGCCGCACGGCCGGCTGCCCGGGCACGGCTGGCTGACCGACCTGCTCAACGCCGAGCCGCTGGCCGCCGACGCCCTGGAACTGAGCCCACGGCCCGATCTGACGCTAGAGTCGGACGCATGAGTACGGCCCGGCCCCCGCAGGACCCCGACCGCTTCCGGATGGGGCCGACCCGGGTCTCCACGCTGGTGGTGGCCGGTCTGGCCGCCGCCGCGGTGGCCTGGCTGCTGATCAGCGGTTTCTACTACGACTTCGCCCCCGACCTGCCGTGGCTGCCGGTGATCACGCTGGCCGGGCTGGCCGTGCTGGAGGGCTACGCGGCGGCCAACACCCGCGCCCGGGTCGAGCGCCGGCCCGGCCGGGAGCCGGTGAACCCGCTCCTGGTCGCCCGGTTCGTGGTGCTCGCCAAGGCGTCCGCGCTGGCCGGGGCCATCTTCGCCGGCTTCTACGCCGGGCTGGTCGGCTGGCTCTTCGTGGAGCGGACCAACGCCGCCGTCGGCGACCGTCCGGCCGCGGTGGCCGGCCTGGTCGCCGCGCTGGCCCTGGTCGCCGCCGCGCTCTGGCTGGAGCGCTCGTGCCGGGTGCCCGAGCAGGAGGACGACGAGGACCGGGAACCGGGCGATCGGGAGACGCCACGCGGGCGCCGCTGAGCACAGGGTTTCCCCCGTCACCGCCCGCAGGTACCGTCCCTGGCGACCGGAGAGCGACGGCCGCCGCCGGTCCGCCCGCGGAGTGGGCCGGACGCGGCCACCTGGGAGGCACGGGCCAATGGGGTACGACGAGTCGGGCCGGACACTGCCACCGGACACGCCGTCCGGCGTGCCCGCCGCGGTGCTGGAGAACGTCTTCGACGACCCCTCCCACGGCGAGCCCGGCCGGGACCGGATCGCGGTGCACGTGGTCTGGGAGTTCCTGCTGCTGGCCGCCCTGATCACGGTGACCTGGCTGCTCTGGCGCGAGAATTCGGACGCGCTGCGCGGCGGCGCGCTGAAGATGTTGCTCGTCGACGTGGCCGGGCTGGGCCTGCTCACGTTGGCCGCCGGACTGAGCCTGCGGGCCGCCGCGGTGAACCTCGCGGTCGGCCCGGTCGCGCTGGCCGCCGCGTTGCACTTCGCCGAGCAGGGCGACCGGGGCCTCCGCGACGCGCTGCTGCCGGCGCTGGCGGTCGCGGCTGTCGGTGGGCTGGCGCTCGCCCTGGCCGTCGTGGTGCTGCACGTGCCCGGCTGGGCGGCGAGCCTGGCCGGCGCGGCCGGCGTGATCGTCTGGCTGGAGCGCCGGACCGCCCCGGTCGCGGTCCAGGGCGACTACGACCCCCGCCGCACCGCGCTCTACCTCTTCGTCGGCTTCGCCGCGGTGGCCGTCCTCGGCGGTCTGTTCGGCGCGATCAAACCGGTACGCCGGCTGCTCGGCCGGTTCCGTCCGGTTGCCGACCCGGCGCGTCGGCGGGGCGCGGTGGCCGCCACGGTGACCGCGCTGGCGCTCGTCGGCTCCACCGTGCTGGCCATGCTCGGCGGCGTGCTGATCGCCGCGAACGGGCACGGCCCGGTCCCGCCGGGCACCGGGCTGGACTGGTCCGTGCTGGCGGTCGGCACCGTGCTGCTCGGCGGCACCAGCGCGTACGGCCGGCGCGGCGGCATCTTCGGCGCCCTGCTGGCGGTCTGCCTGGTGGTGGTGTTCCAGATCTGGGCCGACGCGCACGGCTGGACGGTCAGCCGGTGGGCGGTGGGCGGCGCCGTCCTCGGCGGCGGGCTGGTGGTCACCCGCCTGGTGGAGACGTTCGGCAGGCCCCGCCCTGCCAGGCCCGCCGCGGGCGCGCCCGCGCCGCTCCGGCCGCCCGGCGACGGCACGATCAGCGGCGGTTGGGTGATGCCGCCGAGGCCCGAGCCGACCGACACCTGGCCGTCGGTGCTGCCGGTACGGGACACCGACACCCCGGTCGACGCCTGGGAGGCGCCGCGCTGGGAGAACGAGCCGCGACGCTGGGACACCGACGGCCGCTGACGTCGGCCGGTGGCGTCGCGTCCGGCGGGCCGGAGCTGATCTCGCCGGTTAGGCTCGGCGGCATGACGGAGACTCCTGCCCCCGGCGGCCGTACCTTCGACGAGCTCGACAAGCTCTCCACCGAGGAGCTGCGCGAGCAGGCGTTCCACCTGGCCCGGGAGCGTCGCGACGTCAGGTTCTTCTGGTCGGTGCTGCGGCACCTGCCGAACGCCGACGAGGCCGCGGCCCTGGACGGCGCGCCCAACTCGGTCGGGCCGACCATCGACGAGGCCAACGCGCTGTGGCGCGAGCTGACCGGGCACGGGTACGAGGAGTCCGCGCCGCTGCTGCGGGCCGCCTTCATCGACTACCTGATGAAGCACTGACCCGATGGCCGTACGCCGGCCGGCGGCGGTCCGGCGACCGGGCAGGTTTGCCCGCCGCGGTGCCCCGGGAACTGGCCGTGCCATGGCCCTCACCAACCGCCCCCGCACCGTCAGCCGGTACGGCACGGCCGCCGGCACCGGCACGCTCGCCGCGTTCCTGCTCGTCGCGGTCGGTGGCAGCCCGATGTACGTCGGTTGGGCGCAGCAGCACACCGACCCGACCGGCGCCGGTGGCTGGTTCCTGCGGCTGCTGGCCTGGCCGGCCTGGCGGTGGCACGCGGACGAGGGGATGCTCGCCACCAACCTGCGGGCGATCCTGTTGATCGTGCTGGCCGCGGCGCTGCTCTACCTGCTGCCCGGTCCGCAGGTCGACCGGGTGGCGGCCTCGGGCAGCCAGTTCCTCTCCGGTTGGGGCGCGTACGCCCTGGCCGCCGGGCTCAGCGCGTTGTTCGCCACGCTGCTCGGGCCGCACGGCACGCTCTACGCCGCGTTCCAGGCCGCGAGCACCGGCGCCGCGTACGGCTTCTTCGCCGGCTGGATCGTCGGCCTGGCCAGCCTGGGCGGCCGGGCCTGACCCACCCAGGATCGTCGGCCTGGCCAGGTCGAGTCGGCCGAGGCGGCCGGGCCTGACCGCACCCGGGATCGTCGGCCTGGCCAGGTCGAGTCGGCCGAGGCGGCCGGGCCTGACCGCACCCGGGATCGTCGGCCTGGCCAGGTCGAGTCGGCCGAGGCGGCCGGGCCTGACCGCACCCGGGATCGTCGGCCTGGCCAGGTCGAGTCGGCCGAGGCGGCCGGGCCTGACCGCACCCGGGATCGTCGGCCTGGCCAGGTCGAGTCGGCCGAGGCGGCCGGGCCTGACCGCACCCGGGATCGTCGGCCTGGCCAGGGCGAGGGCGCGGCCGGGCCGGCTCAGTCGACCGCGCCCAGGGTCAGTACCCGGGTGCGGGCGAGCAGCCCCAGTGGACGGCCGTCCTCGGTGACCACGGCCCGGTCGGCGCCGGCGGTGAGCAGCGTGCCGAGCGCGTCGTAGGCCGAGCTGCCCAGCGCCACCGTGGGCAGCCCGTCGGTGTCGCCGGCCGGGAGCGGGTCGAGCACCGCGCGGGTCACCGGGGTGACCGCGAGCTGCCGGATGCCCCGGTCGGCGCCGACGAACTCGCGGACGAAGGCCGAGGCGGGCGAGCCGAGCAGCGCGGCCGGCCGGTCGTACTGTTCCAACACCCCGCCCTCGGACAGCACCGCGATCCGGTCGCCCAGCCGGACCGCCTCGTCGAGGTCGTGGGTGACCAGCACGATGGTCTTGCGGACCTCGGCCTGCAACCGGAGGAACTCCTCCTGCAACCGGGTCCGGACGATCGGGTCGACGGCCGAGAACGGCTCGTCCATCAGCAGCACCACCGGGTCGGCGGCGAGCGCGCGCGCCACCCCGACCCGTTGCCGCTGGCCACCGGAGAGTTCGTGCGGGTAGCGCCTGCCGAACTGCGTCGGGTCGAGCCCGACCAGCTCCAGCAGCTCACCGACCCGGGCCCGGGTCCGGTCCCGGGACCAGCCCAGCAGCCCCGGCACGGTGGCCACGTTGGCGGCCACGGTCTGGTGCGGGAAGAGGCCGACGTTCTGGATCACGTAGCCGATGCGGCGGCGTAGCGTCACCGGGTCGACCCGGGTGACGTCGTCGTCGCCGAGCAGGATCCGACCGTCGGTCGGCTCGATCAGCCGGTTGATCATCCGCAGCACGGTGGACTTGCCGCAGCCGGACGGGCCGATCAGCACCACCAGCTCGCCGGCCTTCACCTCCAGGCTCAGCTCGCGGACCGCCTCGGTGCCGTCCGGGTAGCGCTTGCGGATGCGCTCCAGCGTGATCGAGGCGGCGCCGTGACCGGCGGGGGTCTCCGGGGTAACGTCCACGTGTGTTCCTCCACCTGAGCTACCGGGCCGCCCCGGGTAATCCGTGGTTCTCCTGGCGGTACGTGCGGGACAACTCTGACAGCATTCTCGCCGCGTTGCGCGAGCACACCTGGCTGACCGCCCGGGCCGTGGTGATCGCCGCGCTGGTGGCGCTGCCGCTCGCGGTGGCAGCGTACTGGTTCCGGTCGTTGGCCGCGTCCATCCTGGCGTTGACCGGGGTGCTCTACACGATCCCGTCGCTGGCGCTGTTCGCGTTCCTCGCCCCCTACCTCGGCATCGGCGCGGTGACCGTGCTCACCGTGGTGGCGTTGTACGCGCTGCTGGTGATCGTGCGCAACACGCTGGCCGGCCTGAACCAGGTGCCACCCGAGGTGCGGGAGGCCGCCGAGGGCATGGGGTACGGCCGCTGGGGTCGGCTGTTCCGGATCGAGCTGCCGCTGGCGCTGCCCGGCATCCTCACCGGCGTACGCCTGGCGACCGTCTCCACGGTCGCGCTGGTCACGGTCGGGGTGGTGGTGGGCCGGGGTGGGCTCGGCCAGCTCATTTTCGCCGGGTTCCAGAACAATTTCTACAAGGCGCAGATCATGACCGGCACGGTGCTCTGCGTGCTGCTGGCGCTGGTGCTCGACCTGGTCCTGGCCGGCGTGGGCCGGCTGCTCACCCCCTGGCTGCGCGGGAGAAACTCGTGAGCGTGAGGAGTGCAGCGCAGCGGAGCCCCGCAGTCGCGAACGGAAGGTCAGCCCGGTGAACCCGGTCGAGGCGGCGGTGACCTGGCTGAACGACCCGCTGAACTGGACCAACCCCGGCGGCGTGCTGGACCGGCTGGGCGAGCACCTGAGCATGTCCGCGCTGGCGGTGCTGCTCGGCTGCCTGGTGGCCTGGCCGATCGGCCTCTGGCTCGGGCACAGCGGTCGGGGCGGCGGCGTGGTGCTGCTGGTCTCCAACGTCACGCTGGCGATCCCCACGCTGGCGCTGCTGACCATCCTGCCGTTGACCTTCCTCGGCTTCGGCCGCGCCTCCGTGGTGGTGGCGCTCGCCGTCTTCGCGGTGCCACCGCTGCTGGCGAACGCGTACACCGGGGTCCGGCAGGCCGACGCGGAGGCCCGGGACGCCGCGCGCGGCATGGGGCTCTCCGGCGGGCAGGTGCTGCGCCGCGTGGAGCTGCCGCTCGCGGTGCCCTACCTGGCGGCCGGGTTCCGGACCGCGGCCGTGCAGGTGGTGGCCACCGCCGCGCTGGCGTCCTTCGTCAACGGCGGCGGGCTGGGCCAGATCATCCGCGCCGGCTTCGGCCTCGACATCGCCGCCGGCGGCGGCCAGATCATCGCCGGCGGCGTCCTGGTGGCCGGCCTGGCGCTGCTGGTCGAGGGCGTGCTCGCGGTGGTGGAGCGGTTGGTCACGCCGCGCCCGCTGCGGCGGGTCCGGCGGCGGGCGAACCGCCGCGCGGCGGCGGCCACGGCCGGCGGCTGACCCGTCCGCCGGCCCTCGCCGACGCGGCCGTGAGACGCCGGTCACCGTGATGTCGACGGTCCGGTGACGATCGGATGACGAAAACGCCTTCGGGTTTGTCGGTCGGTTCCGGAAGATGTTGGGTGAAGTCGCGGGCGGCGTTCGGATCGCCCGTCGGACACGCGGCCGGCCCGGAGGGTCGCGCCGGGACACGGAAGGCGGGCGCTGATGCGCGCACGTTCACGGCTGGTCGCGGGGGCCTTCGGCGCCCTCGTCGCGGCGGGTCTTCTCACCGGCTGCGGCGACGCCGGCTCGTCCGGCACCGACGCGCCCGAGGCGGGCGCCTCGGGCGCCGGTTGCGCCCCGGTGGCGGGTGACCAGCTCGTCGTCCTCACCGACGACAAGAAGCTCCAGAACACCGACAACGTCCTTCCCGCGATCAACAAGAAGGCGGCCACCCCGCAGTTGGTCGCCGCGCTGGACAAGGTCTCCGCGAAGCTCGACACCCCGAAGCTGATCCAGCTCAACCGGGCGGTCGACGTCGACCGGAAGACGCCCCAGGTGGCGGCGCAGGAGTTCGCCGGCGCCAACGGCGTGACCGACGGGATCGAGAAGGGGCCGGGCGGCCAGGTCACGGTCGGCGCCGGCAACTTCAGCGAGAGCCAGACCGTCGCCGAGCTCTACAAGATCGCGCTCACCGCGGCCGGATACCAGGTCAAGGTGCAGACCATCGGCAACCGGGAGCTCTACGAGCCGGCCCTGGAGAAGGGCCAGATCCAGGTCGTCCCGGAGTACGCCGCCACCATGGCGGAGTTCCTCAACACGAAGGCCAACGGCAAGGACGCCCAGCCGATCTCCTCGCCCGAGCTGGAGAAGACGGTCGCCGCGCTCAAGACCGAGGGCGACAAGTCCGGCCTGGTGTTCGGCCAGCCGTCCCAGGCGCAGGACCAGAACGCCTTCGCGGTCACCAAGGCCTTCGCCGACAAGTACGGCGTCTCCACGCTCTCCGACCTGGCCGCGAAGTGCTCCGGTCAGGCCACCGTGCTGGCCGGCCCGCCGGAGTGCCCGCAGCGGCCGAAGTGCCAGGCCGGGCTCGTCGAGGTCTACGACTTCAAGGCCGGCTCGTTCAGCTCGCTGGACGCGGGCGGCCCGCAGACCAAGAACGCACTGAAGACCGGTTCCGCAAGCGTCGGTCTGGTCTTCTCGTCCGACGCCGCGCTCGCCGCCAGCTGACCGCTCGCCGTTGCCGCCGGCCGGTGTGGCCGGCCGGCGGCGCGGCGGAACCGGCGACCCGGCCGACGGTGCGGGCATCCGACTGTGCCGACCCGTTCCACTCCGATGGAACTCTCGGTAGTCTGCTCACCCATGCCCGCCTCGGTCACCCCCGCCGACAAGCGCACCCCCACGCCGCTGACGATCCTGTTCTGGATCGGTGTGGGGTTGGCCCCCCTGGCGGCGTTGATCCTGCTGGTCGCCGACGGCAACGGCACACTCCGGTTCGGTGCCGTGCTCGCGATCCTCGCCGTCGTGCTGATCGGCCTCTCCATCGCGCTGCGGGCCGACAACAGCGGCGACGGGGCCGTGTCCGAGGGCTTGCGCGAGGAGTTGGAGCAGCTCCGCCGGGAGTTGCGGGCCGAGATCGTGGCCGCCGCCCAACGCGGGAACCAGGCACTCGACCAGGCGCGACGGGCGGAGGAAGCAGCCGGCGCGGTGCGTCGACGGCTCGACGCGGCGGCTGCGGGCCTGGCCGCCCCACCCGCCGAGGAACGCCCGGGCGGGCGGGCCCGGGTCCCGGTCGCCGGCGCGTACGACGCGGGACGGGCGCATCCGGCCGGCCCCGACGAGGACGAGCCGAACCCGGCGACGGGGGGCCGCTTCGGCACCGACCAGCAGGTCGACCCGCCGTGGGCCGGCCGTCCGGACGCCGCCGGCAGCCACGTCGACGACCGGGCCGAGCGGTCCGTGTCCGACGCGTACGCCGTGGCGGGTCGGGCGCGACCCGGGCCGCCCGGCGTCGATCGCGACCGCCCGGCCGGTGAACACGCGGAGTCCGGCGGCCACGCCGCGGGCCCGGCCCGGCCGCGCGCGGAGCGCTCGGAGTTCGGCAGCTACGGCACGGAGCCGCCGCCCACCGGGCGGGACGCGGAACGGGCCGCCGGCGGTGGGTACGGCGTGGCGCGGGTACCCGGACCGGTTGCCCGACCGGAATCCCGTCCGGTCGGGGTGGTCCACCACACCGAGACCGTGCACGTCACCACGCGGCACACCGTCGTGGACGGCGGCGGCGACCCGGCCGGTACCCGGTACGGGGGGTACGCCGGCCGCTGGTCCCCGTCGGCGGAGGACCGGACGAGGGGCGCGGAACCGGTCGGCCGGCGCGGTGCCGGCCACCGTGAGCCGGCTGGGGACGACCACGCGCGCGCCGCTTGGGCGGGCACCGGGCAGGACGCCTGGCCCCCGTCGTCCGGCCCGGAGCGGGCGTGGCCAGACAGTCGGGACGACGGCGGACCGGACAGCGGTGCGTGGCTGCCGGGTTCGCGGGATCGCGGCGGTGCCTGGCCCCCTGCCCGGGACGACGGCGGCGCGTGGCCAGGTGCACGAGACGACGGCGCGCGGGACGGCGGGGCGTGGCCCGGTTCGCGGGCCGAGAGCGAACGGGCTGGCGGCTTCCGGTCGGACCCACCGGGCGACGGACAATTCGGCACCGGCACCGGCACCGGCACCGGCACCGGCACCGGTGACGGGCGGGAGCATCCCTGGGCCGGCGTCGGCCGTGCCGCGGGCAGTGCGCGGGGCTGGCCGGCGCGGCCGGCCGAGGACGGGTGGTCGACCGGCTCGCGGTCGGGCCGGCCGGCGGACGAGCAGCGCTCCCGGCCCGGGTCGGCTGACGACCGGGCCGGTCGCCCGTCGCCCGCGGAGGACGGTTGGCCGCCGACCGGAACGCCCGAGCGGACGGCGTCGCCCGAACCGTACGGCCGGGCGGCGGTCGGCGAGCCGGACGGCGGCCACTGGTCCGAGTTGCGTGCCGGCAACCGCTGGGCCGAGGTCCGCGACGACGGTCGGGGACGGGAGGTCCGGGTCGGGGAGCGGCGGGCCGCGGTGCACGCCGACGGCGGCGGCACCGGGTACCGGATCGAGGACCGGTGGGCCTCCGTCCGCGGCACGCCCACGCCACCCGGCCACGACGGCACCGGCCCGACCCGCCACGACCGCGAGCCGGCGTACCCCGATGTCGGGGCGCCGCGGCACGAGCGGGAGTCGTCGCCGGGCGGCGGCTGGTCGGGGGAGGGCCAGCCGGTGCTGCCGGCCGGTGGGGTGCCGATGCCGGACGCGTGGCGACCGCCGACCCAACGCAGCGGCCAACCGGAGTGGCGGCAGCCCCAGCCCGAGTGGCAGCCCCAGCCGGAGTGGCAGCAGCCCGGGCCGGAACGGCAGCCCGAGCCGGAGTGGCGTCGCCCGGAGCCGGACGGTTACGGCCCCCCGCCCCGGGACACCGCCGACCGCTGGCGCTGACCGCGCCGCGCCGCGCGCCGACGCCGACAGCGCCGACGCCGACAGCGCCGACGCCGACAGCGCCGACGCCGACAGCGCCGACGCGGGCGGCGTCGCCGCGCCGCAGATCACTTGTCGATGTCGCCCACCACGAAGAACATCGAGCCGAGGATGGCGATCAGGTCCGGCACCAGACAACCGGGCAGCAGCGTCGACAGCGCCTGCACGTTTGCGTACGAGGCGGTGCGCAGCTTGAGCCGCCACGGCGTCTTCTCGCCCCGCGACACCAGGTAGTACCCGTTGATGCCGAGCGGGTTCTCGGTCCAGGCGTACGTGTGCCCCTCGGGCGCCTTGACGACCTTGGGCAGTCGGGTGTTCACCGGCCCGCTGATCCGGTCCACCCGGTCCAGGCACTGCTCGGCGAGGTCGAGCGACGCGTACACCTGGTCGAGCAGCACCTCGAAGCGGGCGTGGCAGTCCCCGGCGGTCTTCGTCACCACCGGCACGTCGAGCTGGTCGTACGCCAGGTAGGGCTCGTCGCGGCGCAGGTCGAGGTCGAGGCCGGAGGCCCGGCCGACCGGCCCGGACGCGCCGAACGCGGCGGCGTCGGCCGCCGAGAGCACGCCGACGCCGACGGTACGGGCCAGGAAGATCTCGTTGCGCCGGATCAGGTTGTCCAGGTCCGGCATCCGGCGGCGGACCTCGCCGATGGCGGCGCGGGCGCGGCCGGTCCAGCCGGCCGGCACCTCCTCCTTGAGGCCGCCGACCCGGTTGAACATGTAGTGGATCCGGCCGCCGGAGACCTCCTCCATCACCGCCTGGATGGTCTCCCGTTCCCGGAACGCGTAGAACATCGGTGTGATCGCGCCGATCTCCAGCGGGTACGAGCCGAGGAACATCAGGTGGTTGAGCACCCGGTTCAGCTCGGCCAGCGCCATCCGCAGCCAGGTGGCGCGCTCCGGCACCTCCATGCCCATCAGCCGTTCCACCGCGAGCACCACGCCCAGCTCGTTGGAGAACGCGGAGAGCCAGTCGTGCCGGTTGGCGAGCACGATGATCTGCCGGTAGTCGCGTACCTCGAAGAGTTTCTCCGCGCCCCGGTGCATGTAGCCGACGATCGGCTCGGCGGCGACCACCCGCTCGCCGTCGAGCACCAGGCGCAGCCGGAGCACGCCGTGCGTCGACGGGTGCTGCGGCCCGATGTTGAGCACCATGTCCGTGCCGAGCTGCTCACCGCCGGCGCCGGTCCCGACGGTCAGTTCGCGGAGGTCGCCGGCGTCCGTGGTCATGCCCGTCATCGTGCCAGAAGCGGATCGAGGTCGACGCCGACCGGCTGCCACAGCCACCAGTGCCCGCCGAGGCCGGTCGGGTCGGTCAGCTCGGCCACCGCCGACGCCGCGGCCAGCGCGCGCAGGTACCCGGCCGGGTCCCGGGAGGCCAGGCTCAGCGGGGGTCGCCCGCCGTCGGCCCCGAGCGCCCGCAGCGCCGCCCGCTGCGACACCAGGGTGTACGCGCACCGCGCGACCCGCTCACCGGCGGAGGCGACCGAGTCGATGGCGACGTGCGCGGTCACGTCGCACGACCCGTCCGGCACCGGCGGCACCTGCCGCCCGTTCCGGTACCCGGTCAACGTCCCGTCGACGGGCCGGGCGTCCCGCAGGTGCCCGTAGTCGACGGCCAGCGCCGCCCCCCGCCGCACCCGTCCGACGGCCTCCGCCCACACCTCGTCCCGCCCCCGCCCGATCTCCACCCGCCCCCACCTGCCCTCGTCGACCAAGAAGTTTGCGTCCTGGTCGGGGCCTCCGCCCGACGCAAACTCCTTGATCAACGGGGTGAGGGTCGGGGCGCGGGGCCACCAGTGGGTCAGCCAGGTTTCGTCGGCTCGGGGGAGGGCCGGACCGACGGTCTCCTCGCCGGTGACGGGGTCGACCAGGACGTGACGCCAGCCGTGGGGGGTGTGGGTGGCGACATCCAGGGGGACGTTGTCGAGCCACTCGGTGGCCAGCAGCAGGCCGGTGATCTCCGGCGGGAGGTCGGGCCGCCATTCGATCTCGGCGGGCAGGTCGGCCGGGCGGGCGGCCCTCTCCACCGCGACGAGCCGGATCCGCTCCGCCAGCGACGGCTCGGTGGGCGTCGCCACGACGGCGCCGAGCAGCGCGCGGAGCAACTCGGCCCGCCCGGCGCCCACATCGACCACGTCCAGCCGGGCGGGATGGTCGAGCGCGAGGTCGAGCGCGGTGAGGACGTGCCGTAGGCAGGACGCGAACACCGGGGACGCGTGCACGCTGGTGCGGAAGTGGGCGGCCGGCCCCGGACCGGAGACGAAGAAGCCGTCCGGGCCGTAGAGCGCGGTCTCCATCGCGTCGCGCCAACGCAGCGCCGTCAATGCATTCCTCGTTCAAGGGACGTCACCGTGCCGACCCTACGGTGACCGGACAGGAGGCGGGCCGCAACGGTGCGCGCCAGCCCATACCGCACCGGTGAAGGTTTTCACACCTTCTTGTTCCGACTCCGTGACCACGGCGCATACTTGCCATCGACCGGTACCCCCTTCGAGGACTGGATCGCTGCCATGAGCGCACCGCTGCGCCCGCGGGTCCACCGCGCCCCGCTCGCCTTTCCCCGTACCCTCACCGTCGGTGTGCTCGGCGCCGGCCGGGTCGGCGCCGTGCTCGGCGCGGCGCTCGCCGCCGCCGGTCACCGGGTGGTCGCCGCGTCCGGCGCGTCCGGCGCCTCGCGGGCCCGGTTGGCGCTGCTGCTGCCGCAGACCCCGCACCGCGCCGCGCCCGCCGTGGCCCGCGCCGCCACCGACCTCCTGCTCGTGGCGGTCCCCGACGACGCCCTGGCCGCTGTGGTCGCCGACCTGGCCGCCACCGGCGCGCTGCGCCCGGGGCAGGTCGTGGCGCACACCTCCGGCGCGCACGGGCTGGCCGTGCTGGCCCCGGCCGCCGCGGCCGGCGCCCGGCCGCTCGCGCTGCACCCGGCGATGACCTTCACCGGTACGCCGGACGACCTGTCCCGCCTGGCCGGCAGCTCCTACGGGGTGACCGCCCCGGCCGAGTTGCGCCCGTTCGCGGCCCGGCTGGTGGCCGACCTGGGCGGGGTGCCGGAGTGGGTGGGCGAGGCCGACCGGCCGCTCTACCACGCGGCGCTCGCGCACGGCGCGAACCACCTGGTGACAGTGGTCAACGACGCGGCCGACCGGCTGCGCGACGCCGGGGTGGACCGGCCGGAGAAGGTGCTGGCCCCGCTGTTGCGGGCCGCCCTGGAGAACGCGTTGCGGCTCGGCGACGACGCGCTGACCGGCCCGGTCTCCCGGGGCGACGCGGGCACCGTACGCCGGCACCTGGACCGGCTGGCCGCGACCGCGCCGGAATCGGTGCCGGCCTACCTGGCGTTGGCCCGACGGACGGCGGACCGCGCCGTCGCGGCGGGTCGCCTGCACCCGGCGGACGCGGCGCCGCTGCGGGACGTGCTGGACGGGATGGAGGTGGCCTCCTCGTGGTGAACGTGGTGCACACGCGTAAGGAGTTGGCGGCGGCCCGGAACGGGCTGGCCGGCAGCGTCGGCGTGGTGATGACCATGGGCGCGCTGCACGCGGGGCACGAGACGCTGCTGCGGGCCGCCCGGGAGCGGGCCGACCACGTGCTGGTGACGATCTTCGTGAATCCGCTCCAGTTCGGCCCGAACGAGGACTTCGACCGCTATCCGCGCACGCTCGACGCGGACCTGGAGATCTGCCGCCGGGCCGGGGTGGACCTGGTCTTCGCGCCCACGGTGAACGAGATGTATCCGGAGGGACAGCCGACGGTGCGGCTCGACCCGGGTCCGCTCGGCGCGGACCTGGAGGGCCTGAGCCGGCCCGGCTTCTTCCACGGCGTGCTCACCGTGGTCCTGAAGCTGCTCCAGCTCACCCGCCCGGACCTGGCCTTCTTCGGCGAGAAGGACTACCAGCAGCTCACCCTGGTCCGCCGGATGGTCCGCGACCTCGACGTGCCGACCGAGATCGTCGGCGTGCCGACCGTACGCGAGCCGGACGGCCTGGCGCTGTCCAGCCGCAACCGTTACCTCTCCGCGTCGGAGCGGCGGGCCGCGCTGAGCCTCTCCGCCGCGCTGCGCGCCGGTGCGGCGGCGGCGGAGCGGGGTGACGACGCGGGCGCGGTGCTGGCCGCCGCCCACCGGGCGTTCGACGCGCCGGAGGCCCGTCTCGACTACCTGGTGCTCACCGACACCGACCTGGAGCCCGGCCCGGTCTCCGGCGCGGCCCGGCTGCTGATCGCCGCCTGGGTGGGCGCCACCCGCCTGATCGACAACACGGCGATCCACCTCGTGCCGCGTCCCTGACCCCTCCACGAACTGCGGAAAGGCAACCCGATGCTCCGGACCATGCTCAAGTCGAAGATCCACCGGGCCACGGTGACCCAGGCCGACCTGCACTACGTCGGCTCGGTGACGGTGGACGAGGATCTGCTGGACGCCGCGGACCTGCTCCCCGGCGAGCAGGTCGCGATCGTCGACATCACCAACGGGGCGCGGCTGGAGACGTACGTGATCCCGGGTCGCCGGGGCAGCGGCGTGATCGGCATCAACGGTGCCGCCGCGCACCTGGTGCACCCCGGTGACCTGGTCATCCTCATCTCGTACGGGCAGATGGACGACGCCGAGGCCCGCACCTGGCAGCCCCGGGTGGTGCACGTCGACGTCGACAACCGCATCGTCGACCTGACGGCCGACCCCACCACCGCCGCCCCCGGCACCGCCGGCACCCCCATCCCCAACCCCCTCGCCGCCCTCCTGCCCTGACCGCCCCGCCCCGCCCCGACCCGCCCCTCCCGTCCCCGCCCCTCTCCGCGATCTTGCAGTTGGTGCCCCGCGTCTGCCCCCTTTGCATCATTTGTCGGGGCAACAACCGCAAGATCGGCGAGCGGGGCGGCCGAGCGGGGTGGTGGAGCGGGTCAGCGCGGTCTGTTACCGGAAGGTCATTTTCGGCTACCCTGGGCGGGCCGTCGGAATCGACGGTCGTCGGGCTGGGGGAGGCGCGATGGGCCGTGCGATGCGCAGCCTCGTCGCCGCGGTGATCGCGGGCGTGCTGCTGGTGGGGTGTGCCTCGTCCGGTGGGCTGGACGGGGACCTCGCCGACGACTGGCCGGCGCTGGGCCCCGCCGGGCCGTTCACGCCGGTGGCCGGCGTCTGCCAGGTCGCCGACTTCACCCCGACCGTGGGCCTGGCCGGGTACGCGCCGGTCGGCTGCGACGTGCCGCATCGGGTGGAGACGGTGCACGTCGGCGCGTTCACCGTCGACCGGGCCGCTCCGCCGGCGCTCACCTCGCCGGAACTGCGTACCGCGTTCGCCGAGTGCGACACCCGGGCCCGGGGCTACGTCGGCGACGACTGGCGTGCCGGTCGGCTCCGGCTGGCCGTGGCGATGCCCACCGGCACCGGGTGGACGGCCGGTTCCCGCTGGTTCCGGTGCGACCTGACCGAGCTGAACACGACCGAGGCGGCGGCCACCGTGGTGACCCGGACGGGCAGCCTGCGCGACGCGCTCAAGCAGCCCTCCCGGCTGCGCCTCGGCTGCCAGCGCGCCGGCCAGGACCGGCGGCGGGTGCAGACGCTCACCGCGGTCGACTGCGCGACCGCGCACGACGCCGAGTTCGTCGGCGTGTGGGCGGCGCCGGACCGGCCGTACCCGAAGAAGCCGGCGGACTGGGCCCCGCTCTACGCCGGCTGCTACGCCGCCATCGCGCGCTGGACCGGCGTGCCCGCCGACCCGGTGTTGCGGTACCGCAGCTACGCGGTGGTCCGGCCGCCCGGCCCCGGCCGCTGGGCGGTCGGCGACCGTGGGGTCCGCTGCTACCTGTGGCTCAGCGACCGCAAGGTGAGCGTCTCGTTGAAGGACGCCGGCCCGGCCGGGATGCCGGTCCGGACGAGGTAGCCGGAACCACTCGTCCCGCCCCCGACGCCCGGGACGAGGATGCTTCGGGTTGACTGTGCTCATGGACCTTCCCACGGTCGACCTGCCGGCACTGCCCCGGCTGCTCGCCGCGCCCGCACCCGGTTGGGTGGAGACCACCGACGTGATCGTGGTCGGCTCCGGGGTCGCCGGGCTGACCGCCGCGCTGCACCTGCGTGAGGCCGGCCTGCACGTCACGGTCGTCACCAAGGTCGACATCGACGAGGGCTCCACCCGCTGGGCGCAGGGCGGCATCGCCGCGGTGCTCGACCCGGCGGACAGCCCGGCCGCGCACGCCCACGACACCGAGGTGGCCGGCGTCGGCCTCTGCGACCCGGCGTCGGTACGGGCCCTGGTGGAGGAGGGCCCGACCCGGCTGCGCGAGCTGATGCGGATCGGGGCGGAGTTCGACCGCAACCCGGACGGCTCACTGATGCTCACCCGGGAGGGCGGTCACCGGGCCGACCGGATCGTGCACGCCGGCGGCGACGCCACCGGCGCGGAGGTGCAGCGGGCGCTGCACGCCGCGGTGCGCCGCGACCCGTGGATCCGGCTGGTGGAGCACGCCCTGGTGCTGGACCTGCTGCGCGCGCCGGGCGACGGCCCCGGCGGGCTCGGGCCGGCCTGCGGGGTCACGCTGCACGTGCTCGGCGAGGGCAGCGAGGACGGCGTCGGCGCGATCCTCGGCCGCGCGGTGGTGCTGGCCACCGGCGGGATGGGGCAGATCTTCGCCGCCACCACCAACCCGGCGGTCTCCACCGGCGACGGGGTGGCGCTGGCGCTGCGCGCCGGCGCGGCCGTCACCGACCTGGAGTTCGTCCAGTTCCACCCGACCGCGCTGATCGTGCCGGCGAGCGGACCGGGCGCCGGTCTCGCACAGCAGCCGCTGGTCTCCGAGGCGCTGCGCGGCGAGGGCGCCCACCTGGTCGACGGCGACGGCAAGCGGTTCATGGTCGGCCAGCACGAGCTGGCCGAGCTGGCCCCCCGTGACGTGGTGGCCAAGGGCATCCACCGGGTGCTGCTCGCCAGCGGAGCTGACCACGTGTTCCTGGACGCGCGGCACCTGGGCGGTGACTTCCTGGCCCGGCGGTTCCCCACCATCGTGGCGTCCTGCCTGGCCATCGGCGTGGACCCGGCGACCGACCTGATCCCGGTCGCGCCGGCCGCCCACTACGCCTCCGGCGGCGTCCGGACCGACCTGCACGGCCGTACCTCGATCCCCGGCCTGTACGCGTGCGGCGAGGTGGCCTGCACCGGTGTGCACGGCGCCAACCGGCTGGCCAGCAACTCGCTGCTGGAGGGGCTGGTCTTCTCCCGCCGGATCGCCGAGGACATCGCCGCCGGGCTGCCCGAGCAGGCCCGCCCGGCGGAGACCGGCGCCTGGGTGGGCGGGCCGGGCCGGCTGGTGCCGGCGGCGGGCACGCCGGAGCTGCAACGGGCGATGACCCGCGGCGCGGGTGTGCTCCGCTCCGCGGAGACGCTGGCCGCCACCGCCGCCACGCTGCGCGCGCTGGGCGAGGGGGCGGGCGTGCCGCGTACCGCGGACTGGGAGGCGACGAACCTGCTCACGGTGGCGGCGACGCTCGTCGCCGCCGGGTACGCCCGGCAGGAGACGCGGGGCTGCCACTGGCGGGAGGACTTCCCGGTGGCCGACGACCGGTGGCTGGGGCACCTGGTGGCCGAGGTGGGCCCGGACGGGCTGCTCGCCGAGCGTTGGGAGGATCCGGTCCGGTGAGCCCCGCAGTCGCGAACGTGGTGAACGAGGAGAAGAATTCATGATCGAGTCGACGGTGCGGGCGCTGCGCGAGGGTGGCCTGGATCCGGAGCGGGTCCGGCGGGTCGTGGTCGACGCGCTGACCGAGGACCTGGGCCCGGACTTCCTCGACGTGACGAGCGTCGCCACCGTCCCGGCCGAGCAGCAGGACACCGCCGACCTGGTGGCGCGCGCGGACGGCGTGGTCGCCGGGCTGCCGGTGGCCGCCGCCGTGTTCGAGCTGGTCGGCGACGTGACCGGCGCCGGGCGTACGGTCGAGGTGTCGCTGGTGGCCCACGACGGGCAGCGGGTGGCGCGCGGCGACGTGCTGGCGACCGTGACCGGGCCGACCCGACTGCTGCTGACCGCCGAGCGGACGGCGCTCAACCTGCTCTCCCGGATGTCCGGGGTGGCGACCCACACCCGGGCCTGGGCGGACGCGCTGGCCGGCACGAAGGCGATGGTGCTGGACACCCGCAAGACCACGCCGGGGCTGCGGGCGCTGGAGAAGTACGCGGTCCGGGCCGGCGGCGGCACCAACAAGCGGATGGGCCTGCACGACGTCGCCATGATCAAGGACAACCACAAGGTGGCGGCCGGCGGGATCGCAGCCGCGTTCCGCCGGGTGCGGGAGACGTTCCCCGACGTTCCGGTGCAGGTGGAGGTGGACACGCCGGCCGAGGCGGTGGAGGCGGTCGAGGCCGGGGCCGGGTTCCTGCTGCTGGACAACATGACCCCGGCGCAGTTGCGCGAGGTGGTGGCCACGGTGGGCGACCGGGCGGAGCTGGAGGCGACCGGCGGGCTGACCCTGCCGGTGGCGGCCGAGTACGGGGCGACCGGCGTGGACTTCCTCTCCGTCGGCGCGTTGACCCACTCGTCGCCGATCCTCGACATCGCCCTCGACCTGCACGCCAGGTGACCGTCTAGGCTGCCGCTGTGCTGCTCTGCATCGACATCGGAAACACCAACACCGTGCTGGCGACCTTCGAGGGCGACAAGCTGGTGCACTCGTGGCGGATCAAGACCGACGCCCGTTCCACCGCGGACGAGCTGGGTCTGATGTTCCGCGGGCTGCTGGCCGGTGACGCCGTGGAGATCACCGGAGTGGCCGCCTGCTCGACCGTGCCGGCCGCGTTGCGGTCGCTGCGCACCATGCTGGGCCGCTACTACGCCGACCTGCCCAGCGTGATCGTCGAGCCCGGGGTCCGCACCGGCGTGCAGCTCGCCATCGACAACCCGAAGGAGGTGGGCGCGGACCGGGTGGTCAACACGCTTGCCGCGTACACGCTCTACGGCGGGCCGTCGATCGTGGTCGACTTCGGCACCACCACCAACTTCGACGTGATCAGCGATCGGGGCGAGTTCCTCGGCGGGGCGTTCGCGCCCGGCATCGAGATCTCCTTCGACGCGCTGGCCGCCCGCGCCGCGCAGCTACGCAAGGTGGAGGCCACCCGGCCGCGCTCGGTGATCGGCAAGAACACGGTCGAGTGCCTCCAGTCCGGTCTCTACTTCGGATTCGCCGGCCAGGTGGACCGGATCGTCGAGCGGATGTCCGAGGAGCTGGGCGAGGTGCGGGCGGTGATCGCCACCGGCGGCCTGGCCTCGTTGGTGGTGGGCGAGTGCCGCACCATCACCCACCACGAGCCGATGATCACGCTGATCGGCTTGCGAATGGTCTACGACCGCAACCTCTGAAAGGAAGGGCCCCTTCTTAACGCCTCCGGTAGAGGAGGGGCCCCCTCCTAACGCCGCCGCGCCCGGAGCACGATCGTGCGGTAGGGCAGCTCCACGGTGGCCCGGCCGGCCAGCTCGGGGTGGGTGGCGAGCAGCTCGGCCAGCCCGCCGTCGACCCGGGCCCGCTCGGCCGGGGTGGCGGTCAGCCAGTAGGAGCGGGTGTGCAGCATCGCCACCAGGTCGTCCGGCGTGAGCGTGGTGGCGTGGTCGAACTCGCCCACCTCGACCGGGGTGAAGGCGGGGCCGAAGTCGGCGTACCGGCCGGTCACGTCACCGGCGTTGTGGTCGAGATGGGCGATCCGGGTCAGCTCGGCCACCCAGCCGACCCGTTCGTCACGCACGTTCCACACCGGCGCGAACGTGCCGCCGGGGCGCAGCACCCGGGCCACCTCGGTGTGCGCGCGGTCCCGGTCGAACCAGTGGTAGGCCTGCCCGGCCAGCACGGCGTCCGCGTCGCCGTCCGGCAGCGGCACCGACTCCGCGCTGCCGGCGAGCGCCGTCGTGCCCGGCGTGGCGGCGGCCAGTTGCGTCCGCATCCCCGGATCGGGTTCCACGGGTACGACGTGATGCCCGAGCGCGGTCACGCCACGGGTGAGGATGCCGGTGCCGGCACCGAGGTCGACCACCCGGGCCGGGGTCGGTGACCCGTCCAACGCCCAGCGCAGCGCCGCCTCGGGATAGCGGGGCCGGAACCGGTCGTACTCGGCTGCGGCGGCGCCGAACGAGAGCGCCGCAGTGGGGTCGGTCATGGCCGGCAGGTTATCCCGTAACGGCCGGCACGGCGCTTGAGTACGCTCATGGGCTGACCCCGCCGATGTTCCCCAAGGCCTGAGGAAGCGTGCCGTGACCGAGCAGAACGCCCTGCCAACAGATCCCGCCGACGACCTTCCCGAGCAGATGAAGGTCCGCCGGGAGAAGCGGGACCGGATGCTCGCCGAGGGCGTCGAGCCGTACCCGGTCGGCTTCCCCCGGACCACCACGCTGGCGCTGCTCCGGGAGCGCTACGCCGACCTGCCCACCGACACCGCCACCGGGGACCGGGCCTCGGTCACCGGCCGGGTGATCTTCATTCGGAACACTGGCAAGCTGTGCTTCGCCACGCTGCGTGACGGCGACGGCACGGAGCTCCAGGCGATGCTCTCGCTGGACCGGGTCGGCCCGGAGCGGCTGGCGGACTGGAAGCGCCTGGTGGACCTCGGTGACCACGTCGGCGTGACCGGCGAGGTGATCACCAGCCGGCGCGGCGAGCTGTCGGTGCTGGCCGACGAGTGGGTGGTCACCGCCAAGGCGCTGCGCCCGCTGCCGGTGGCGCACAAGCCGCTGAGTGAGGAGTCCCGGGTCCGCCAGCGCTACGTCGACCTGGTGGTCCGTCCGCAGGCCCGGCAGATGGTGCGGACCCGGGCCGCCGCGGTCCGCAGCCTGCGGGACACCCTGCACGGGCAGGAGTTCATCGAGGTCGAGACGCCGATGCTGCAACTGCTGCACGGTGGCGCGACCGCCCGGCCATTCGTGACCCACAGCAATGCGCTCGACACCGATCTGTATCTGCGAATCGCACCGGAACTGTTTCTCAAGCGGGCGGTCGTGGGTGGCGTCGACCGCGTCTTCGAGATCAACCGCAACTTCCGTAATGAGGGCATCGACTCCTCGCACTCGCCCGAGTTCGCGATGCTGGAGGCGTACCAGGCCTACGGCGACTACGACACCATGGCCGCGTTGACCCGGAATCTGGTGCAGCAGGCCGCCGTCGCGGTCGCCGGCTCGACCGTGGTGACCCACGCCGACGGCAGCGAGTTCGACCTGGGCGGCGAGTGGCGGTCGGTGACGCTGTTCGGTGTTCTTTCCGAAGCGCTCGGTGAGGAAGTCACCGTCCGCACCGAAAGGTCACGCCTGGTCGAGTACGCGGACAAGATCGGCCTCTCGGTCGACCCGAAGTGGGGTCCCGGCAAGCTGGCCGAGGAGTTGTTCGAGGAACTGGTGGTGCCGTCCCTGCGGGCGCCCACGTTCGTCCGCGACTACCCGGAGGAGACCAGCCCGCTGACCCGGGCGCACCGGAGCGAGCCCGGCCTGGCCGAGAAGTGGGACCTCTACGTGCTCGGCTTCGAGCTGGGCACCGCGTACTCCGAGCTGGTGGACCCGGTCGTGCAGCGGGAGCGGCTGGTGGCCCAGGCGCAGCTCGCGGCGCGTGGCGACGACGAGGCCATGCGACTCGACGAGGACTTTCTCCGGGCGATGGAGTACGGAATGCCGCCGGCCGGCGGCATGGGAATGGGAATCGACCGGCTCCTGATGGCGCTGACCGGCCTGGGAATTCGGGAAACCATCCTGTTCCCCTTGGTCCGGCCCGAGTAGGGCCGCAAAGCTTCTCCGGCTTGTTACGCCATCCTATTGACGGAGCAAGCATCGGGCAGGATATCGTGCTCTGAGTAATGCAGGAGCGCAACCCTGCTCGAAAGGAATGTGGGACGTGGCCAAGCAGATCATTCACAAGCTGGTCGATGACCTGGACGGCGGGGACGCTGACGAGACTGTCAAGTTCGCGCTGGACGGCGTGCAGTACGAGATCGACCTCTCGGCTTCCAACGCTGAAAAATTGCGCGATGCATTCGCGCAGTACATCGCGCACGGAACGAAGGTCGGTCGCGGGGGAGTGGTCGTGGGTGGCCGGGCCGCACGCGGCCGGGGCGGCGCGACCGCGGACCGCGAGCAGAACAAGGCAATCCGGGAGTGGGCCAAGAACAACGGCAAGGACATCTCCGACCGGGGCCGGATCCCGCAGGAGATCGTGGACGAGTTCCACGCCAAGGCGGGGCGCTGACACCGACCGCACGCGACGGCGACCGACGCCGGCCGGGAGGACGACTCCGGGCCGGCGTCGGCGTTTCGCCCTCTTCGTCGCCGATGTCTCTTTCCCGGTCAGGGGCCCGGTGGCGGTCGGGACGGGCCGCCGACCCGGGAAGAATCCGGCGTCCGGAGGAGTTGTCCACAGGCGGTGGAGATTCCGTCCACAGGCTGTGGACGACCGTGGCGGGCGCCTCGATGCCGCCCGAGCCCCCTCGACCGGGCCTTCCGCCGACGGTCGAATTTCGCTCTGCGCGTACAGGCGGGGGTCCCGGAACACCTCCTGAGCGTGGACGGTTGGCAGAAACGACGTCGGAACGGTCATCGGCGGGGTCACACGACCTCAGCGGAGACGGTCCGCGGCGATAGAGTAAGGAGGCACGGACGCCCGTCCCGGACGTCCGCGCACCGGCCCCGCCGAGATCTGACCATCAAGGCGCACGGCATGTGAGGAGCACGAGGGCATGTTCGAGCGGTTCACCGACCGAGCGCGACGGGTTGTCGTCCTGGCCCAAGAAGAGGCCCGGATGCTCAACCACAACTACATCGGTACGGAGCACATCCTGCTGGGCCTGATCCACGAGGGTGAGGGTGTCGCGGCAAAGGCCCTGGAGAGCCTCGGCATCTCCCTCGAGGGCGTCCGCCAGCAGGTCGAGGAGATCATCGGCCAGGGCCAGCAGGCGCCGAGCGGGCACATCCCGTTCACGCCGCGGGCCAAGAAGGTGCTGGAGCTGTCGCTGCGCGAGGCGCTGCAGCTCGGCCACAACTACATCGGCACCGAGCACATCCTGCTCGGCCTGATCCGCGAGGGCGAGGGCGTGGCCGCCCAGGTGCTGGTCAAGCTCGGCGCCGACCTCAACCGGGTCCGCCAGCAGGTGATCCAGCTGCTCTCCGGCTACCAGGGCAAGGAGCCGGCCGCGGCGGGCGCCGCGCCGGGCGAGGCCGCGCCGTCGACCAGCCTCGTGCTGGACCAGTTCGGCCGCAACCTGACCCAGGCCGCCCGTGAGGGCAAGCTCGACCCGGTCATCGGGCGCGAGAAGGAGATCGAGCGGGTCATGCAGGTGCTGTCCCGCCGCACCAAGAACAACCCGGTGCTGATCGGCGAGCCCGGCGTCGGCAAGACCGCCGTGGTGGAGGGCCTGTCCCAGAAGATCATCAAGGGCGAGGTGCCCGAGACGCTGAAGGACAAGCAGCTCTACACGCTCGACCTCGGTGCCCTGGTGGCCGGTTCGCGTTACCGCGGTGACTTCGAGGAGCGCCTCAAGAAGGTGCTCAAGGAGATCCGCACGCGCGGCGACATCATCCTGTTCATCGACGAGATCCACACCCTGGTCGGCGCCGGCGCCGCCGAGGGCGCGATCGACGCCGCCAGCATCCTCAAGCCGATGCTGGCCCGCGGCGAGCTGCAGACCATCGGCGCCACCACGCTCGACGAGTACCGCAAGCACCTGGAGAAGGACGCCGCGCTCGAGCGCCGTTTCCAGCCGATCCAGGTGGGTGAGCCGTCGCTGGCCCACACCATCGAGATCCTCAAGGGCCTGCGGGACCGCTACGAGGCGCACCACCGGGTGAGCATCACCGACGCCGCGCTCGTGGCTGCCGCGACGCTGGCCGACAGGTACATTTCCGACCGCTTCCTGCCGGACAAGGCGATCGACCTGATCGACGAGGCCGGCGCCCGGATGCGCATCCGCCGGATGACCGCGCCGCCGGACCTGCGTGACTTCGACGAGCGCATCGCCCAGGTGCGCCGCGACAAGGAGTCCGCGATCGACGCGCAGGACTTCGAGCGGGCCGCTCAGCTCCGCGACAAGGAGAAGCAGCTCCTCGGCCAGAAGGCCCAGCGGGAGAAGGAGTGGAAGGCCGGTGACCTGGACGTCGTCAGCGAGGTCGACGACGAGCAGATCGCCGAGGTGCTCGGCAACTGGACCGGCATCCCGGTCTACAAGCTGACCGAGGAGGAGACCTCGCGCCTGCTGCGCATGGAGGACGAGCTGCACAAGCGCGTCATCGGCCAGGAGGACGCGGTCAAGGCGGTCTCGAAGGCGATCCGGCGGACCCGGGCCGGCCTGAAGGACCCGAAGCGCCCGTCCGGCTCGTTCATCTTCGCCGGCCCGTCCGGTGTCGGTAAGACCGAGCTGTCCAAGGCGCTCGCCGAGTTCCTCTTCGGCAGCGAGGACGCCCTCATCCAGCTGGACATGTCCGAGTTCCACGACCGCTACACGGTCTCCCGGCTGGTGGGTGCCCCTCCCGGCTACGTCGGCTACGACGAGGGCGGCCAGCTCACCGAGAAGGTGCGCCGCCGGCCGTTCTCCGTGGTCCTCTTCGACGAGATCGAGAAGGCCCACCCGGACGTGTTCAACACGCTCCTCCAGATCCTGGAGGACGGGCGTCTCACCGACGGCCAGGGCCGGATCGTGGACTTCAAGAACACGGTCATCATCCTGACCACCAACCTCGGCACGCGGGACGTCGCCAAGGCGGTCTCCCTGGGCTTCCAGGCCTCGGAGGACTCCGAGTCGAACTACGACCGGATGAAGCAGAAGGTCAACGACGAGCTCAAGCAGCACTTCCGGCCCGAGTTCCTGAACCGGATCGACGACACCATCGTCTTCCACCAGCTGCGCGAGATCGAGATCCTCTCGATCGTGGACATCATGATCCAGCGGATCGAGGGCCAGCTGCGCAACAAGGACATGGGTCTGGAGCTGACCGACAACGCCAAGAAGTACCTGGCGAAGAAGGGCTTCGACCCGGTGCTGGGCGCACGGCCGCTGCGTCGCACGATCCAGCGTGACATCGAGGACAACCTGTCCGAGCGGATCCTCTTCAACGAGCTGACCCCGGGTCAGATCGTGGTGGTGGACTGCGAGGGCGACCCGGAGAACATCGACAAGTCCAAGCTCGTCTTCCGGGGTGCGGACCGGCCGGACGCCGTGCCGGACGCGGTCCCGGCGGATCTCGGCGCCGCCTCCACCGGCGCGGACGACGCCGCCGCGTAAGGCGGGCAACTGTTCCAGGGCGACGGCCCCGGTCGGCGAGAGCCACCGGGGCCGTCGCCTTTCTCCGCCCGGGGACGGGTGGTGCGCGGTGCGTCAGGGCAGCGGGATCGGGGGGCCGTCGCCGGCCAGTCGGAAGGACGCCGGGCCCACCGGCTCCACCAGTCCGTCGGTGACCAGCCCGGCCAGCGCCCGGGCCCGCTGCACGTCGTCGTGCCAGACCTGGTCCAGCCGCTGGTGCGGCACCGGCCCGGTGGTCTCCCGGAGCACCGCCAGGAGCAGGCCGCGTACCTGCCGGTCGGTGCCGGCGTAGCGCTGCGGACGGCGGGTCGGCCCGTCCGGGGCGGCCTGCCCGGAGGCCCGCCAGGCGCAGCTCGACTCAACCGGACACACCGCGCAACGGGGCGACCGGGCGGTGCAGACGACCGCCCCGAGTTCCATGAAGGCGGCGCTGGCCAGGGCCGCCGCGGCCGGCTCGATCGGCAGCAGCTCCTCGGTGGCGACCAGGTCGGCGGGTCGGGTGGTCGGGCCGGCGTCCGGCTCACCGGCGACCGCCCGGCACACCACCCGCCGGACGTTGGTGTCGACCACCGGGTGCCGCTGCCCGTACGCGAACGCGGCCACCGCCCGGGCCGTGTACGTGCCGACGCCGGGCAGCGCCAGCAACTGTTCCAGCCGGTCGGGCACCACGCCGCCGTGCCGCTCCACGACGGCCACCGCGCACTCGCGCAGGCGTACCGCCCGGCGGGGGTAACCGAGCCGGCCCCACATCCGGATCGCCTCGGCCGGGGTGTCCTCGGCCAGCGCGCGCGGCTCCGGCCAGCGGGCCAGCCACGCCTCCCACGCGGGCACCACCCTGACCACCGGCGTCTGCTGGAGCATGACCTCGCTGACCAGGATCGCCCAGGCGCCGATGCCGGGCTTGCGCCAGGGCAGGTCGCGGGCGTTGCGCTCGTACCACCGGCTGACCTGGGTGGCGAAGGTGGGCTCAGTCATGGCGGTGCCGATGATGTCACGGGTGGGGATCCCGCTGGTTGGGCGGGCCGGGTGGGCCGGCGCGGGGGGCACTTCGGCAGCGCGGCAGAATGTCCGAATGAACGAGCTCGCGATCACCGTCATCGGCCGGGACCGGCCGGGCATCGTCGCCGACGTCGCGGAGGCCCTCGCCCGGCTCGGCGCGAACCTCACCGACTCGACGATGACCCGGTTGCGCGGCCACTTCGCGATGACGCTGATCTGCGTGGGCCCGGCCGCCGCCGACGTCGAGGCCGCGCTGGCCCCGCTCGCCGCCGACGGGTACCTGCTGGCCACCGTACGCGCGGTCGCCCCGGACAGCGCCAGCGTGCCGGTCGGTGAGCCGTACGTGCTGGCGGTGCACGGCGCGGACCGGATGGGCATCGTCGCGGCGATGACCCGGGTGCTGGCCGACGCCGGCGGCAACGTGACCGACCTGAGCACCCGGCTGACCGGCTCGCTCTACGTGGTGGTCGCCGAGGTGGAGTTGCCGCCGGGCAGCTCGGACGAGGTGGCCGGCCGGCTCACCCGGGCGGCGGCCGAGCTGGGTGTCGGCGTCAGCCTCCGCCCGGCGGACTCGGACCTGCTGTGACCGGCGAGGGGTACGCCGGCCTGGGTGGCTGGACACCGGAGAAGCTGGGCGTTCCGGGCGAGGTCCGTCCCGTGGTCGCCGCCCCTGAGCCGGTGCTGAGCCGGCCCGGTCCGGAGGTCGACCCCACCTCGGACGAGGTGGTGCGGCTGGCCGCCGACCTGGTGGCGACCATGCGCGTGTCGCCGGGCTGTGTGGGCCTGGCGGCGCCGCAGATCGGGGTGAACGCCCAGGTGTTCGCGGTGGACGTGACGGGGCATCCGAAGGCGGTCACCGTGCACGGCACGTTCGTGCTGTGCAACGCCCGGGTGGTGGAGGCGAGCCGGTGGAAGGCCGGCCGCGAGGGCTGCATGTCGGTGCCCGACCTGACCGGCGACGTGAAGCGGGCCAGTCGGCTGGTGGTGGAGGGGGCGCTGCCGGGGAGCGGGGAGCCGGTACGGCTGGTGACCGACGGTTTCGAGGCGCGTGCGCTCCAGCACGAGATCGACCACTGCGCCGGGTTGCTCTTCCTCGACCGGGTGGCCGGGGCGCACGCCGTCTACCAGCGGCAGGTCTATCTCTGACCGACCCCGTGGCGTTCCACAGTGGACGCCCGGATCGGGGTGACGCGCGGTCACCGGCGCGTCGGACCGGCACACCGAGCGTCGCGCGGCTACGGTAGGCGCATCATGCGTCTGACGGTCGGCCCCCTGCCCCCCACCGTGTACTGGCGGCGTCGTGCCGTCGTGCTCGGCGCGGGCCTGCTCTTCCTGATTGTCCTGCTCTACTCCTGCACCGGCACGGACCGTAACGCCGGCGGGCCGGGCGGGGGTGACCCGTCGCCGGGCGGCTCCGCCGGGGCGGCCCCGGGCCCGTCCGGCTCGGTGCTGACCCCGCAGACGGCCAGTCCGTCGCCGGCGCCCGACGTCTCCGGTGGTGACGCCGGCGCCGACGGTGGCGGCACGAGCAGCGGCGGGGGCACGAACACCGGGGGCGGTACGAACACCGGCGGCGGCTCGGGCCCGGGCGACGGCGGCGCGTCCGGCGAGCCGGTCTCCGCCGATGGCGCCTGCACCGACGCCGAGCTTCAGGTGACGCCGGTCGCGGTGCCGGCCGCCGCCCAGCGGGGCACGGTGGTCACGCTGCGCCTCAAGGTCAAGAACGTCTCGAACCGCACGTGCAGCCGGGACGTCGGCGCCGACCTCCAGGAGCTCTACGTCAAGGCGGGCGCGGAGAAGATCTGGTCGTCGGACACCTGCGGCACCGGCAAGGGCTCGGACGTGCAGTCGTTCACGCCGGACTTCGAGCGCGCCTACGAGTTGGGCTGGAACGGGCGGGACACCACCCGCTGCGCCGACGGGCTGGCCGCCGGCCCGTACGCCCCGATCGGCACGTACCAGGTCTTCGCCCGGGTCGGCACCAAGATCAGCGAGCCGGTGAAGCTGACCGTCACCGGCTGAGCCGGGTCAGACGTACCGCTCCAGGATGGACGCCTCGGCGAGCCGGGACAGGCCCTCGCGGACGCCCCGGGCGCGGGCGTCGCCCACCCCGTCGACCGCCTGGAGATCCTCCACTGTCGCACCGAGCAGCCGCTGGAGGCTGCCGAAGTGCACCACCAGCCGGTCGACCACGGCCACGGGCAGCCGGGGCACCTTGGCCAGCAGGCGGAACCCGCGCGGGCTGACCGCCGCGTCGAGCGCGTCCGAGGCAGACGGGTAGCCGATCGCCTTGGCCACCGCCACCAGGTCGATCAGCTCGGTGGCGCTGAGCAGGTCCAGCTCGACGAGCGCCTCGTCGAGCGTGCGCGACTTGCGGCCGACCGGCAGGTAGTCGCGGATGACCAGGGTGCGGTCGGCGTCCACGCCGGCCATCAGCTCGTCGAGCTGGAGCGCCAGCAGCCGGCCGTCGGTGCCCAGCTCCACCACGTAGCCGGCGATCTCGTCGGCGATCCGCCGGACCATCTCCAGCCGCTGTACCACGGCGACCGCGTCGCGGACGGTGACCAGGTCCTCGATCTCCAGCGCGGAGAGCGTGCCGGAGACCTCGTCCAGCCGCAGCTTGTAGCGCTCCAGCGTGGCCAGGGCCTGGTTGGCCCGGGACAGGATCGCCGCGGAGTCGTCGAGCACGTGCCGCTGGCCGTTGACGTAGAGGCTGATGATCCGCATCGACTGGCTGACCGAGATGACCGGGTAGCCGGTCTGTCGGGCCACCCGCTCGGCGGTGCGGTGCCGGGTGCCGGACTCCTCGGTGGGGATGGACGGGTCGGGCATCAGGTGCACGCCGGCCTGGACGATGCGGGTGCCGTCGCTGGAGAGCACCACCGCGCCGTCCATCTTGCACAGCTCGCGGACCCGGGTGGCGGAGAACTCGACGTCCATCGGGAAGCCGCCGGTGCAGATCTGCTCGACCACCTTGTCGTAGCCGAGGACGATCAGCGCGCCGGTGCGACCGCGCAGGATCCGCTCCAGGCCGTCGCGGAGCGCGGTGCCCGGTGCCATCAGGGCGAGATTGGCCCGCAGCGGGTCGGCGCCGGCCCCGCCGACGCTGCCGGCGACGCTCACGCTGATGGCGCGGGTGGGGTTGCCGCTCACGGCGCCGGTGCGGGCCTGCGGCGTCGCCGTTGCGGGCTTGGTGGCATCGCGGTCGATCGGCACGGGCACAGTCTACGGACTGCGGTGCGGTGGGTGCTCTCGTGGTTACTGTGATGTGTCGTGATGTCGGGCGCGACGGGCCGCCCCGGGGCGGCGCGACCTGTCCGGAATCGTCCGCCCGCGCCCGGCACGTGACTACCCACGGTCACTCCGCGGATGCTCGGGCGGCGGCCTGGAGCGCCGCGCGCACGTCCGTGACCTCGATCACCCGCATCTGCTCGGGGGCGACGCCGCCGCTGCCGGGGCCGGCACCGGGCGGCACCAGGGCCAGCCGGAAGCCGAGCCGGGCCGCCTCGGCCAGCCGCCGGGACACCGCGCCGACCCGGCGCACCTCACCGGTGAGGCCGACCTCGCCGATGGCGACCAGGTGCGGGTTGAGCGCGAGGTTGAGCCCGCCGGAGGCCACCGCGAGCGCCACCGCCAGGTCGGCGGCCGGCTCGACCACCCGGATGCCGCCGACGGTGGCGGCGAAGACCTCGCGGTCGTGCAGCGTCAACCGCTCGGTGCGCCGCTGGAGCACGGCCAGGACCATGGCCAGCCGGGCGCCGTCGAGACCGGAGACGGTGCGTCGCGGTGAACCGGCGACCGTGGCCCCGATCAGCGCCTGCACCTCGGTGACCAGCGCCCGCCGGCCCTCCATGGCCACCGTGACGCAGGTGCCCGGCACCGGCTCGGAATAGCGGGTCAGGAACAGGCCGGACGGGTCGGCCAGGCTGCTGATGCCGCCCTCGTGCATCTCGAAGCAGCCCACCTCGTCGGCGGCCCCGAACCGGTTCTTCACGCCGCGCACCATGCGCAGCGAGGAGTGCTTGTCGCCCTCGAAGTGGAGCACCACGTCCACCAGGTGCTCCAGCACCCGGGGGCCGGCCACCTGGCCGTCCTTGGTGACGTGCCCGACCAGGACGGTGGCGATGCCGCGTTCCTTGGCCACCGCGACCACCGCCGCGGTGACCGCGCGCACCTGCGTCACGCCACCGGGCACGCCCTCGGTGCCGGTGGTGGAGATGGTCTGCACCGAGTCGAGCACCAGCAGGCCCGGCTTGACCGCGTCGAGGTGGCCGAGCACCGCCGCCAGGTCGCTCTCGGCGGCCAGGTAGAGCTGGTCGTGCAGGGTGCCCATCCGCTCGGCCCGCAACCGCACCTGGCTGACCGACTCCTCGCCGCTGACCACCAGCGACGGGCTGCCCGCGCCGGCGGCCCACTGCTGGGCCACGTCGAGCAGCAGCGTCGACTTGCCGACGCCGGGCTCACCGGCCAGCAGCACCACCGCGCCGGGCACCAGCCCGCCGCCGAGCACCCGGTCGAGCTCACTGACGCCGGTGGGCCGGGCCCGGGCCGGCGCGGCGCTGATGGTGGCGATCGGCCGGGCCGGCTCGGCCGGCATCCGGGAGCTGACCACCCGGCCGGAGACCAGCGGGCCGGTGACCGTGGACTCGACCACCGAGCCCCACTCGCCGCACTCGGGGCATCGGCCCATCCACTTGGGCGGCTGGTGGCCGCAGGCGTCGCACTCGTAGGCCGGGCGGGGTTCGCGGGCGGCGGCGCGACCGCGGCCGGCGCCGGCGCGGGACGGGGTCGATCGGGGCGTGGTCACCACCGGACGCTATCCGGCCGGTACGACGAACGCCCACCGCCGAGACGACGACACCGCCGCGTGGCGCTGGCCACCGCGGCGGTGTCGGACGGAACGGGGGGTACGGCGTCAGCCGTGGCTGCCGCCCTCGGTGCCACCCTCTTCGGCGGAGTGCTCGCGCGGGTTGACGATCTGGGACGGCTGCGCCGGCGGGGTCAGCGGGACACCGATCGGCGCCGGCGTCTTGATCACCTTGCCGCCGCCGAAGTCGAAGGTCAGGTTGACCTGCTGGCCGACGAGGAGCTTCTGGTTCAGGCCGACGAGCTGGAGGAACCGCGGGTTGCCGCTGTTGAGCTGCGCGTAGCCGAGCGCCGGGATCTCGATCCGGGCCGGCTGGCCGGCGGGCGCCGACGCGCTCTCCGACGGCGACGCGCTCTCCGACGGGGACCCGCTGGGCGAGGCGGACGGCGACGCGGGAGCCTCCAGCGACTGACTGGGGGAGGCGCTCGGGTCGGTGGCGGTGGGCGACGCCGACGCCGGCTCGGTCGGCGAGCCGGTCGGGGTGGCCGCGCCGCTGGAGCCGGCCGCGCCGGTCAGCAGGATCTCCCGGGCGCTGTCGGTGGTGACGGTCACCGTCACCGGGGACTCGCTGTCGTTGTAGATCACCACGTTCAGCGGGGCGGTCGCGCCGGCCTGGTAGCCCTCCGGGCCGGGGAACTGCACGTAGAGCCCGCGCACCTTGTAGAGGTTGTCGGAGGTCTGGACGTTGACGCCCTGGACCGACGGGATCTTGTTGGCGGTCTCGGCGATCTGACCGGCGCCGCACCCGGACAGCAGCAGGCTCGCCGCCGCCGCCGAGCCGGCCAACAGCAGGGCCGGTCGCCGGGAACCCCTGATCGAGCGCGTCACGTCGGTCCTCCTCGTCACGATCCCCGCCCGGTCGACCCCCGGACACGGGGTGGCCATACCCGCGCAGACCGCGCTCCAGGGTAGTTGGAGCTGATCGAGGCCCGCACGCGGACCCGGCAATGCCATCCTCGGTGGCGACGGCTCAGACCACCCGGCCGTTCGCCACCAGCAGCACCACATCGATGAGCGCCACCACCAGCACCGACCGGAAGGCAGCCACCGGCCGGCCACCGGTGGCGGTCGCGGCGCGCCCGGCGTACCAACCGAGGGCCGGCACCGCGACGGCGGCGGCAACCGCCGACAGGCCGGTCCACGACGGCGGTCCGGGCGGACCGAACACCAGCGCGACGGTGGCGGCGAGGAGCAGCCCGGCGGCGGCCAGCCGGCTGCCCGCGGGGCCCAGCCGGTGGGGCAGCCCGCGCACCCCGGTGCGGGCGTCGTCGGCCAGGTCGGGCAGCACGTTCGCGAAGTGCGCCCCGGCGCCCAGCAGCGCGGCGGCGGCCACCAGCCAGGCCGGCGGCGTGGGCGAGCCGGGCCGGGCCAGCACCACGAACGCGGGCAGCGCGCCGAACGAGACCGCGTAGGGCAGCACCGACACCGCCGTCGACTTCAGCGGCTTGTTGTAGAGCAGCGCGGAGACCAGCCCCAGCGTGGCGCAGGCCGCGGCGGCCGGGCCGCCGGTCAGCGCCAGCAGCGGGGTGGCGACGGCGGCCACCGCGGTGGCCCGGGCCAGCGTCGGCCGGGCGACCGCGCCGGTGGTCACCGGTTTGTCGGTACGCCCCACCGCGGCGTCCCGGTCGGCGTCGATCAGGTCGTTGCTCCAGCCGACGGCGAGCTGGCTGGCCAGCACCGTCAGCGCCACCGTGGCCACGCCGGCGGCGGAGTGCCCGACGCCGGCGGCGAGCAGCGCGGCGACCACGACGACCGCCGCGGCCGGCTCCGGATGGCTCGCTCTGACCAGCCCTAACACCCGCGTCGACATAAGGGAAGTCTGGTCGTTACCGGGGAGTCGTGCCACGCTCGGTCCATGCCCGACGCGTCGCCGGTGTCCAGCCCGCACCGGGCGCTGTCCCGGAACGACCCCCGGCAGTACGACGACCTGGCCGGCGAGTGGTGGCGAGCCGACGGCGCCTTCGCCATGCTGCACTGGCTGGCCCGCGCCCGCGCCGCCCTGGTGCCCCCGGCGTCCACCCGGGACGACCTGCTGGTCGACCTCGGCTGCGGGGCCGGGCTGCTGGCGCCGCACCTGGCCGGCAAGGGCTACCGGCACGTCGGGGTGGACCTGACCCGCTCCGCGCTCGACCAGGCCGCCACGCACGGCGTGACAGTGCTCCAGGGCGACGCCACCGCCGTGCCGCTGGCCGACGGCTGCGCCGCCGTGGTCTCCGCCGGTGAGCTGCTGGAGCACGTGCCGGACTGGCGGCGGGCGGTGGCCGAGGCGTGCCGGTTGCTGCGGCCCGGCGGCCTGCTGGTGCTGGACACGCTCAACGACACGCTGCTGGCCCGGCTGGTCGCGGTGGAGCTGGGCGAACGGCTGCCGACCGTGCCGCGCGGCATCCACGACCACCGGCTGTTCGTGGACGCCCGCGCGCTGGTCGCCGAGTGCGCCCGGCACGGCGTGTCGTTGCGCCTGCGCGGGGTCCGGCCGGAGCTGGGCGGCACGCTGGCCTGGTTGCTGCGCCGGTGGCGGGGCGGTGACCGTCCGGTGCGGACGGAGCCGCGCATCGTGCCGACGCGGTCGACGGCGGTGCTCTACCAGGGCAGTGGGCGCCGGGGCGGATAGCGGAGGTCACCGGGGGTAAGGGACGCCGAGAAGGGGGCGACATGACCGTGTACGCGCTGGAGGCGGCCCGCCGGTTGGCGCCGCGACTGGCCGCCCGGGCGGCCGGGCACGACCGGGACGGCTCGTTCCCGGTGGACGACTTCGCCGACCTTCGCCAGGCCGGCCTGTTCGGCCTGATGGTCCCGCGTGAGCTGGGCGGGCAGGGCGCGACCTTCGCCGAGTACGCCGCCGTCGCCACCGAGCTGGCCCGGGGCAACGGCGCCACCGCGCTGGTGTTCAACATGCACGCCTCGGTCACCGGGGCGTTGGGCGCGGTGACCGAGGAGCTGGCCGAGGCGCTCGGCGTACCGGAGGAGGCGCTGGCCGCCCGCGACCGGCTGTTGCGCGCGGCGGCCGACGGCGCGTGGTACGCGGTGGCGATGAGCGAGCGCGGCGCGGGCGCGCGGCTGTCCCAGCTCAGCACCGTCTACGAACCGGTCGACGGTGGCTGGCACGTCAAGGGCAGCAAGACGTTCTGCTCCGGCGCCGGCCACCCGGACGGCTACCTGGTGGCCGCGCGCAGCGCCACCGACCAGTCGGTGGTCTCCCAGTTCCTGGTGCCGGCCGGGGAGGGGATCACGGTCGAGCCGACCTGGGACTCGCTCGGCATGCGCGCCACCTCCTCGCACGACCTGCACCTGGACGTGACCGTCCCGGCCGACCGGCTGCTCGGCGGCGTGGAGGGGTTGGCGCTGGTGGTGGCCCAGCTCATGCCGCACTGGCTGGTGGCCAGCTACGCCGCCGTCTACGTCGGGGTGGCCCGGGCCGCGATCGACGCCGCCGCCGAGCACCTGAACACCCGCGGCCTGGCCGGGCTGCCGGCGGTCCGGGCCCGGCTGGGCCGGGCGGACGCGGCCACCGCCGCCGCCGAGCTGGTGGTCGCCGAGGCGGCCCGCCGGGTCGACGAGGAACCCGGCTCCGCCGAGACGAACCGCTGGGTGTGGCGGGCCAAGCTGCTGGCCGGCACCACCGCCGCGGAGGTGGCGGCGTCCATGCTGGAGGCGGCCGGCACGTCGGCGACCCGCCGCGGTCATCCGTTGGAGCGCCTCTACCGGGACGCCCGGTGCGGCTCGCTGCACCCCGCCACCTCCGACGTGTGCGCCGACTGGCTCGGCATCGCCGCGCTCGGCGGCGACCCGGACCGGGACAGCACGGTCCCTCGTTGGTGAGCGGAGACAGTTGTCGAGAGGTGGGGGACGTGGGCGTACCGGTGATCGCGGGTCTGGGCATGGCGCTGCCGCCGGGCGCCGCGCAGGACGAGCTGTGGACGGGTTTCTTCGAGAAGCACTTCTCGGGCACCACGCGGGTGCTGGCCGAGAAGATCTTCGCCAACTCCGGGGTGACCCGGCGGCAGGCGGCGGTGAATCCGCTGCTGGAGGACGTCTCGGAGTGGCCGACCGAGCGTCGGATGCGCCGCTACCAGGTCGAGGCGTTGCCGCTCGGGAAGGAGGCGGTCAGCCGCGCGCTCACCGCCGCCGGCCTGGACGCCGGCGACGTCGGGCTGTTCGTGGTCTGCTCCTGCACCGGTTACGCGACGCCCGGCCTGGACATCCTGCTGGCCCGTGACCTCGGCATGGCCCCGGATACCCAGCGCATGTTCGTCGGCCACATGGGTTGTTACGCGGCGCTGCCCGGGCTCGGCGCGGCGAGCGACTTCGTCACCGCGCGGGGGCGGCCGGCGCTGCTGCTCTGCGCGGAGCTGACCAGCCTGCACATCCAGCCGCCGGGTGCCCGGGTGGACACCCAGCAGATCGTCTCGCACGCGCTGTTCTCGGACGCCGCGGTCGCCGCCGTGGTCGTCCCGGGCGGCCCGGGGTACGCGTTGCGCGAGGTCACCTCCGTCACCGACACCTCCACCGCCGACCACATGACCTGGGACGTCACCGACACCGGCTTCCGGATGGGGCTGTCGCCGAAGGTGCCGAAGGTGCTGTCCCGGTTCGTCCGTGACCTGGTGGACGACCTGTTGGCCCGGCACGGGTACGACCGGTCCGGGGTGGACGGCTGGGCGGTGCACCCGGGTGGCCCCCGGATCCTCAACGTGGTGGAGCGTGAGCTGGAGCTGCCGCCGACGGCGCTGGCGGCGTCCCGGGAGACGCTCGCCGAGCACGGCAACTGTTCGTCCCCGACGGTGCTGCTGATCCTGGACCGGCTGAGCCGTGCGCCGTCGCCGCCGCGCCGGGTGGTGATGCTCGCGTTCGGGCCGGGGCTGACGCTCTACGCGGCCCTGCTGGAGCGCACGGGCTGACGGTTCGCCGTGGCGTCGATACGCTGCCGGCATGGCCTCGGAGGAGCGGATCCGGCGGGCAGTGCTGGTGGGCCTGACCGTGTTGGCGTTGGCGGTCGGCGCGTGGTGGTGGCGGTCGGCGGCGCCGTGGTTGGGCACGACGGTCGGCCCCTCCACCGACGAACTCGCCCGGTCCCGGGTGGATCTCGACGCGCGGCCCGGGTCGACACCGCCCGAGCAGCCGACACCCCGGTCCCGGATGGTGGCCGAGGTCGATCCCCGCACCGGCGAGGTCCGTTCGCCGGTGGTGGTCGACGTGGAGCCCGACGGCGGGACGCGCCAGGGCAACGTGTCCCACGTGGTGTGGCGGGAGACGTCGCGGCTGACGCCGGGTGGCCCGCCGGTCGTGCGGCAGGCGAACCCGGCGCCGGGTGACGAGTACCGGCTGTCGGTGGGCTGCGCCGGTGACGGCGCCGTGTCGATGCGGGTGGTCGGTGCCGGCGCCGACGGCGTCGAGCGGGTGCTGAGCTGCGGCGGGCAGGTGACCGTCGGGTTCCTGGACGGCACGGGCGCGCCGGTGTGGGTGCGGTTCGCCGCGCTGCGGGGCGAGGTCGAGCTGAACGCCCGGCTGGAGGCGCTCTACTGAGCCGCTGAGCCGGGTTCAGCCGGCCAACCGGGCCAGGTCGGCCTGGTAGTCCGCCGCCGGCCCCAGCTCCGGCACCATCCGGACCAGCGTGCCCCGCCGGTCCACGAGCAGCGCGGCGGCGGTGCCCGGCCGGGCCGAGAGATGCAGGTAGGAGCGCAGGCCGCCGGCCGGGTCGCCGAGCGGGCGTACGCCGGTCGCGGTGGCGGGCCCGGCGCTGCGGCCCTCGGTCACGGTGACCACGGTGACTCCGGCGGGCGCGGTGGCCGCCGCCGTGCCGACCTGCTCGGCGCAGGCGCAGGCGTCGACCAGGATGATCATGGCGGGGAGCAGGCTGCGTAGTGGCACCGGTGTGTTGTCGGCGCCGACCAGGTCGAGCGCGGGCAGCGGGCCGATCGCCGCGGGGGTGGACCGGGGCAGCACGGTCGGCACGCCGGGGGAGCGGTGGGGTCGTGGCCAGGTGACGGCGGCCAGCCCGGCGAGCGTGATCAGCACTGCGGCCAGCAGCGCCAGCAGGGGAAGCGTGAACCGGGCCGGACGCCCGGCGGGGCGCGGGGCGCGGCGCAGCTCCCGGCGGATCTGCCGGGCCTCGTCGGCGAGCGCCGAGGCGTCGTCGGGCACGACGATGCGACCCCACTCCGGTGGCAGCCCCGGCAGTCCGTCCGCCGGCCCCTGGCCGTCAGCGTCAGGCACGCCCATCGGACCCCCAGGAACGTCTCGGCGAGCGGACGTCACGTCCACCACCAGCGTCCCGCACCGGGGGCCGTACCGCCACACCTGGGCGCGGGTGGAGTTGCGGAGCTACCATGGAAGGAGCGCATTGCCCTAGATCTGATCGCTCCGGCCATCACCCGTACCGGGTAGTTATTTGTTCGTCACGGAGCGTGGTTAAACCATCGTCTTGGCCTCCTGTCAAGCCGAAGAAATACCTCTCACAGGGCCCCTGAGCTGCGCCAACGATCAGGACAGCGGTGAGACATCGGTGCCTGAGCGTGTTACCCTAGACACAGCGAAAGGGGTTTCGAACCTATGGTTTTCAGTGTCGGCGAGACCGTTGTTTACCCCCACCACGGGGCCGCACTCATCGAGGCAATCGAGACTCGGGTCATCAAGGGCGAGCCCAGGGAGTACCTCGTCCTGAGGGTCGCGCAGGGTGACCTGACGGTCCGGGTGCCCGCCGAGAACGCCGAGATCGTGGGTGTGCGCGAGGTGGTCGGCGAAGAGGGCCTGGGCAAGGTCTTCGACGTGCTCCGTGCTCCGCACACCGAGGAGCCCACCAACTGGTCGCGGCGTTACAAGGCAAATCTGGAGAAGCTGGCCTCCGGCAACCCGCTGAAGGTGGCCGAGGTCGTCCGCGACCTGTGGCGCCGGGAGCGGGAGCGGGGCCTGTCGGCGGGCGAGAAGCGCATGCTCGCCAAGGCCCGTGACATCCTCGTGGGTGAGGTCGCGCTGGCCGAGAAGAGCACGAAGGACGAGGCGGAGTCGCTGCTCGACAAGGTGCTGACCGAAGCCTGATCCGCACCGCTGCCTCTACCCGCAGCACCATGAACGAAACCGAGGACCGCGACGTGACCGCGCAGCTCAATCCGCGCGGTGACGTCGCGGTCCTCGTTCCTGCGGCCGGTGCCGGCGTACGCCTCGGCCCCGGCGCTCCCAAGGCGCTCCGGGCGCTCGGCGGCGAGCCGCTGCTGGTGCACGCCGTCCGCCGGATCGCCGCCGCGCCGTCGGTGCACACGATCGTGGTGGCCGCGCCGGCCGCCGACGTCGAGTCGGTGCGGGCGCTGCTGGCCCCGGTGGCGCCGGTGACCGTGGTGCCGGGCGGCGCCGAACGCCAGGCTTCCGTCGCGGCGGCGCTCGCCGCCGTGCCGGCCGGGCCGGAGATCGTCCTGGTCCATGACGCGGCCCGGGCGCTCACCCCGCCCGAGCTGGTCGAGTCGGTGGCCGCGGCGGTCCGTGGCGGGCACGACGCGGTGATCCCGGTGCTGCCGGTGGTCGACACGATCAAGGAGGTCGACACCGTCGAGCGGGTGCTCGGCACCGTCGACCGGGCCGTCCTGCGCGCGGTGCAGACGCCGCAGGGCTTCCGCCGGCCGGTGCTGACCGCCGCGCACCGGGCGGCAGGTGATCCACTCACCGACGACGCCGGCCTGGTGGAGAAGCAGGGCGTCACGGTGTTCTGCGTGCCCGGCTCCGAGCTGGCCCTGAAGATCACCCGCCCGTTCGACCTGACCCTGGCCGAACACCTCCTGGCCACCGGCGCCTGACCTTCCGCACCCTCCGCCCTCCGGAGTTGACCAAGGGGTTTGCGTCGCCGTCCGGCCCGACGGTGACCCGAACTCCTTGATCACGGCGTACGCGTACGCTCGGCGTCATGATCGTTCCTCGGGTGGCCGTCGGCACCGACGTGCACGCGTTCGCGGCCGGTCGGCCCTGCTGGGTCGCGGGCCTGCACTGGCCGGGGCAGGACGGCCTGGCCGGCCACTCGGACGCCGACGTGGTGGCGCACGCCGCCTGCAACGCGTTGCTCTCCGCCGCCGGCCTCGGCGACCTGGGCGCCAACTTCGGCGTCGACCAGCCGGAGTGGGCCGGTGCCTCCGGGGTGGCGCTGTTGACCGAGAGCGCGCGCCGGGTGCGGGCGGCCGGTTTCGTGATCGGCAACGTGTCGGTGCAGGTGGTCGGCAACCGGCCCCGGATCGGGTCGCGGCGGGACGAGGCGCAGCGGGTGCTCTCCGAGGCGGTCGGCGCGCCGGTCACCGTGTCCGCGGCGACCACCGACGGCCTGGGCTTCACCGGGCGCGGCGAAGGACTGGCCGGCATCGCGGTGGCGCTGGTGTACCAGGCGCCGACGGCCTGACCCGGCGACCGGGGACGCCGGTCGCCGGGCCGGCGTTCAGTCCACGTCGGTGCAGACGTTGTGGGTCGTGCCGTGGAGCATCGTGATGGTCTTGTCGAAGGTGGGCGTGAACGCCACCCGGAACTGGCCGTCGACGATCCACAGCCCCTTCGGCAGCGTGCCGGCGTTCTCCCGGAAGCCGAGCAATACCGGGCCCGTGACGTACCAGGTCATCGACCCGTCCGTGGCGTGGACCACGAGCGAGGTGCCGCTCGCGTCGGCCGTGGAGGTGGCACCGGTCTCCAGGTTGGTCACCCGGTCGAGCAGGGCGCCGGTGAACAGTTCCCGCTTCGGTGAGCCGTCCGGGTAGGTCTCCAGCGTCAGCTTCCGCACCTCGTCGACGATCGGCTCCACCCGAACCGCGAACGTGCACCGGGCGCCGGCGGGCAACTCGAACGCCTCCTGCGGCGCGGGCACCCAGGCGCCCGGAGAACGGTCGGCGGCGGATGCCGGACCGGGAAGGCTCGCCACGACCGCCGCCACGACCGCCGTCACCGCGGCGCTCATCCTGACTCGCATGGTCACTCCATCCTGTTGCTGACCGGGGCCGGACCAGGATCGTGCCGCCGGCTCACCACCGGCTCACCGCTTTCGCCCCGGCAGTCGGGTCGATCGTTCGGCCGTCCCCGCCCGGCGACCGGGCTGCCCACCACGCGCTCACCGCCGGGTGACAACCGCAGGCCCCGGTCCCCCCGTCCTGTTCGGTATGGAGTTCCGCCTGCTCGGGCCGTTCGAGGCCCGCCACGACGGCCGGACCGTCGAGCTGGGCGTCCGGCGTCAGGAGCGCTGCCTGCTCGGGCTGCTGCTGCTCGACACGGGCCGGGTGGTGTCGACCGACCGGCTCGCCGACCTGCTGTGGAACGGCCGGCCACCGGCCGCGGCCCGGGGCGCGGTGCAGACGTACGTCGGGCGGTTGCGGGCCGCGTTGCACCCGTACGGGGTGCGGATCGGCACCCGGGGCGGGGGCTACGTCGTCGACCGGGTCGGGCATCGGGTCGACGTCGACGAGTTCGGCGACCTGGTCCGGGTGGCCGGCGTCACCGCCGAGCCGGACGCGCGGGTGCGGCTGCTCGACCGGGGGCTGGCCCTCTGGCGGGGGCCGCTGCTCGCCGACGTGGCGAACGGCGAGCTGCGCGACCGGCTGCACGGAACCGTCGAGGAGCTTCGCCTGGTCGCGGTGGAGCTGCGCGCCGAGGCGCAGCTCGCGTTGGGGCGGCACGGGCCGGCGATCGCGGATCTACTGCCGCTGGTGGCCCGGCACCCCACCCGGGAACAGCTCGTGGCCGTCCTGATGACCGCGCTGTACCGGGGGGCCCGACGGGCCGACGCGCTGCGGCTCTACCGCACCACGCGGGAGCGGCTCGCGGTGGACGTCGGCGTCGAGCCGGGGCCCCGGCTGCGGGAGGTGTACCGCCGGGTGCTCGCCGGTGACGACCGGCTGGAGCGGTCCGGGCGGCCGGTGTACGAGGTCCGGGTCCGCGACGAGAGCCTGCCGTGGAGCGTCGGCGGCCACCCCGCGCTCGACTTCTGCAACACGTACGCGGGGTGGGGTCGAGACTCTCCCCTGCCTGGCGCGGAGTGGCTGCGCGGCTATCGGACGCTCGCCGTCTGGGCGGGCCACGTCGGGCTGACCGACGAGGTGTCGGTGAACCGGCTGCTGCACCTCGCCCGACGTGACCCCGGCACCGCGGAGGCGGTGCTCGCCGAGGCCCGTACGCTGCGGACCGCGCTCTACGCCAGCCTGGTCGATCCGGCGGACCGTCGGGCCTTCGACGCGGTCGCCCGCGCCGCCGGAGCGGCTGCCCGGACGGCGGTGTTCCGGCGGACGGCGGACGGGCGCGGTCGCTGGTGGATCGACCTCGCCGCCGGGCTGCGGCTGCCCGTGCACGCCGCCGCGTTCAGCGCCGCGCAACTGCTCGCCGATCCGGGCCGGCTCACGGTTCGGGCCTGCCCGGACGAACGCTGCGGGTGGTTGTTCCTGGACGACAGCGGCCTGCGCAGGTGGTGCAGTCTCGGGACCTGCGGGGGCGGGGCGGGCGCGTCCTGCCGCAGCATCTGACCGCGCGCTGACGGGCAGCTGACCAGCCGGGGCGGCTAGGCTCGCCGGGATGCCGAGTGACGCCGCCCCCGACCAGTCCGCCGCCGACGGCTACCTGCAACGCGCCCACCTCCTCGCCGAGCTGGGCCGCTACGACGAGGGGATCGGCGAGCTGACCGCGCTGATCGCGGCGGAGCCCGCGCACCTCGCCGCGCTGACCATGCTGGCCCGGATGCAGCTCGCCGCCGGTCGTCCCGCCGAGGCGCTGACGGTGGCCGAGGCGGCGGTCGCCGCCGCGCCGGGGAACGCGCCGGCGCTTGTCGCACGCGGGTTCGCGCTGCTCGACCTGGAACGTTGGAAGGCCGCCGCGGGCACCGCGGACGAACTCCTGGCGCTGGGCCCGACCGACGCGTACGCGCAGCGCAGCGCCGCCGCCATCCTGTCCGCCTCGCGCAACGGGCAGCTGGCGCTGGACGCGGCCTGGCGGGGTGTCGAGCTGACGCCGGACGAGCCGGAGGCGCACCTCGTGCTCGGTCTGGTCGCGGTTCGGCTGGAGCTGTTCGACCTGGCCGAGCGGGCCTACCGGGAGGCGTTGCGGCTGGACCCGGAGCTGGCCGGCGCGGGGCGCGACCCGGGCGTGGCCCGGCTGGAGCGACGGCGGTACGCGGAGACACTGGAGCACCTGACCGAGGTGGCCGACATCTCCCCGCCCGGCCCCGATCCGGTGCGCGCCGTCGACGGGGGCGTACGCCGGCTCGTGCTGTCCGCCGCCGGCTGGTCGCTGGCCGCGACCGTGCTGGTCGCCGCGCTCGGACCGACCGCGCCGGTCGCGTCCCGGCTGCTCGCGGTGCTGGCGGCGGTCGGGGTGGGACTGCTGGCCTGGCGGCCGGTGACCCGGCTGCCCGGCGCGCGGGACGCGATGTCCCGGGGGCTGGCGCCGGCCGTCTACGCGGGGGCCGCCGCGCCGGTGCTGCTGGTGGTCTACGCGCTGGTCGGCGGCCCGTGGCCGCTGGTGGGCGCCGTCACGGCCTCGGTGGTCGCCGGATTCGCCCTGCTCAACCGGGGGTAGGAAAGTCGAATGCTGACTGTCAACGCCTACGCGGCGACGTCCGCGACCGACCCGCTCACGCCGACCACCATCGAGCGGCGGGACCTCGGCCCGGACGACGTCCTCATCGACATCAAGTTCGCCGGTATCTGCCACTCCGACATCCACACCGCGCGCAGCGAGTGGGGCCCGACCCGCTACCCGATCGTGGTCGGCCACGAGATCGCCGGCGTGGTGCGGGAGGTCGGCTCCGCGGTGACGAAGTTCGCCGTCGGCGACCGGGTCGGCGTCGGCTGCCTGGTCGACTCCTGCCGGGAGTGCGACAGCTGCCGCAAGGGTCTGGAGCAGTACTGCCTGAAGGGCAGCACCGGCACGTACGCCGGCGTGGGCCGGGACGGCAAGCCGACCCAGGGCGGCTACTCGCAGGCCATCGTGGTTACCGAGGACTTCGTGCTGCGCATTCCGGACGGCATCGAGCTGGACGCCGCCGCGCCGCTGCTCTGCGCCGGCATCACCACGTACTCGCCGCTGCGGCACTGGAACGCCGGGCCGGGCCGGAAGGTGGCCGTGATCGGCATGGGTGGTCTCGGCCACATGGCCGTGAAGCTGGCCCACGCGATGGGCGCCGAGGTGACGGTGCTGTCCCAGTCGCTGAAGAAGCGGGAGGACGGGCTGCGGCTCGGCGCCGACCACTACTTCGCGACCTCCGACGAGGACACGTTCACGGAACTGGCCGGCTCGTTCGACCTGATCATCAACACGGTGAGCGCGACCATCGACATGAACGCGTTCCTGCGGCTGCTCGCGGTGGACGGGACGCTGGTCAACGTCGGCGCCCCGGAGGAGCCGCTGTCGGTGCACGCGTTCTCGCTGATCCCGGGCCGGCGGTCGTTCGCCGGGTCGAGCATCGGTGGCATCGCGGAGACCCAGGAGATGCTCGACTTCTGCGCCGAGCACGGGCTGGGCGCCGAGATCGAGGTGATTCCGGCCGAGAAGATCAACGAGGCGTACGAGCGGGTGCTCGCATCCGACGTGCGCTACCGCTTCGTCATCGACGCGTCCACGTTCTGACGCTCCGACGTGTGACGAGGGGCCGCCTCCGGGTGGCCCCTCGTCGCGTACGTCAGGGCTTGCGCGCCCAGGTCCAGGCGTAGCCGTCGTCCTCGCAGGCGGTGCCCGCGTCGCAGAGGTCCAGCGGGCGGAACGTGTCCACCATGACCGCCAGCTCGTCGAAGAAGTCCGCCCCGATCGACCGCTCGGCGGCACCCGGCTGCGGACCGTGGGTGAAGCCGGACGGGTGCAGCGAGATCGAGCCCTGCTCGATGCCGGAGCCGCGCCGGGCCTCGTAGTTGCCGCCGGTGTAGAACAGCATCTCGTCGGAGTCGACGTTGTGGTGGTTGTAGGGCACCGGGATGGCGGCCGGGTGGTAGTCGACCTTGCGCGGCACGAACGAGCAGATCACGAAGTTCGGGCCCTGGAACGTCTGGTGCACCGGCGGCGGCTGGTGGATCCGCCCGGTGATCGGCTCGAAGTCGTGGATGGAGAACGCCCACGGGTACAGGTGCCCGTCCCAGCCGACCACGTCGAACGGGTGGTTCGCATAGACGTACCTGGTCCACCCTCGGCGGTGCTTGACCAGCACCTCCACCTCCTCGCCGTCGACCAGCAGCGGGGTGTCCGGTCCCCGGACGTCGCGCTCGCAGTAGGGCGAGTGCTCCAGGAACTGCCCGCGTACGGAGAGGTAGCGCTTGGGCGGGCCGATGTGGCCGGACGCCTCGACGGCCAGCAGCCGGGCCGGCTCGTCGCCGGTCGGCACCAGGCGGTGGATGGTCGAGGTGGGGATGACGACGTAGTCGCCGGCCACCGCGTCGAGCACGCCGAACGGCGACTCCACCCGCATCGAGCCGGACTCCAGGTAGAGGCAGTGGTCGCCGGTGGCGTCGCGGAACAGCGGGGACGGCCGGTCGGCCAGCACGTACGCGATCCGGACGTCGTCGTTGGCGAGCAGGTAACGCCGGCCGAGCACCGGGTCCGCGCCGCTGCCGTCCAGCTTGTGGGTGCGCAGGTGGCGCGGCTTGAGCGGCAGGTTCGGCACCCGGGTGACGGTGGGCGGGGCGAACTCCTCGGCGGCGAGGATCGCGGTCGGCGCGTGCCGGTGGTAGAGCAGCGACGAGTCGGAGGAGAAGCCCTCCTGACCGACCAGCTCCTCGGCGTAGAGCGTGCCGTCGGGCTGCCGGAACTGGGTGTGGCGCTTGCGGGGCACCTCGCCCACGCTGCGGTAGTACGGCATCTCGCCTCCGTTATGTCCCGTTGGCCGGCCAGTGGCGTCCGATAATCGGACGCGGTTGTCCGTTCCTCGTAGCGTCCCGTACATTCTTCTCTCGTGTCAACGCAGGTGCCTCGCCTCCTCACCGGCCTGGTCGACGACGCCGCGGTCTTCCCGCCCGGCAACGCCGCGCTGCCCGACGCGGTGACCGCGCACCGCAGGCACCGGGACGCCTGGTACGCCGGCCTGGTCGGCCCGCTGCTGCTGCCCGCCTCGGAGATCGAGGACGGCGCGCTGCACGGCCGGGTGGACCCGGCCGAGGGCTTCGTCATCGGGCTGATCGGCGACACCGGCCTCGACCGGCTGCCCGCCGCGCTCGCCGCCCTGACGCCGGACGGCGTCACCGCCCGGCAGGTCGAGGCGCCGGTCGCCAAGCGGGGCGAGGACCCGCAGCCCGGCCTCGCCGAGCTGGTCGCGCTCGCCGGGCGGCTCGACGACACCGCCGTCTACGCGGAGATCCCGCTGACCTTCGGGCTGATGGGGGCGCTGGACGCGCTCGCCGAGGCGCGGGCCGGCGGACTGCCGGTGGCGGCCAAGTTCCGCACCGGCGGGTTGGCCGCCGAGCTGTTCCCGACCCCGGTCGAGCTGGCCGCCGTCATCTGCGCCTGCCGGGACCGCGACCTGCCGTTCAAGCTCACCGCCGGGCTGCACCACGCGATCCGGCACCGCGACCCGGAGACCGGCTTCACCCACCACGGTTTCGTCAACGTGCTGGCCGCCACGCTGGCCGCGGTCGACGGCGCCGACGTGGACGGCGTGGCCGAGCTGCTTGCCGTCACCGACGTGGTGCGCGTGGTCGAGGCGGCCCGGGGCCGGCGCGAGGCGCAACGCCCGCTCTGGGTCGGGTACGGGTCGTGCAGCATCTCCGAACCACTTACCGATCTGATCCGGCTGGGGCTGGTGAACGGAGGCTTCGAGGCATGAGCGAACGCACCGAGCGGAGCGAGGGCCGTGAGGGCATGCCCGGCCAGCACGGCGTGACGTGGGTTGAGGGGGCGGCGGGCTCGCCGTACGGGGTGACGAACCTGCCGTACGGCGTGTTCCGGCACGGCGACCGCGAGCCGCGCGTCGGCGTCCGCATCGGCGACCTCGTGCTGGACCTGGCCGGCGCGGAGGCCGCCGGTCTGGTGCTGGCCGGCGGCGCGCTGGGCCGGCAGACGTTGAACGCGTTCCTGGCGCTCGGCCGGCCGCAGTGGACCGCCGTCCGGGAGCGCGTCACCGAGCTGCTCACCGATCCGGCGCACCGGCCGGCGGTGGAGCCGCTGCTGGTGCCGGTGGGTGAGATCGAGCTGGTGCTGCCGTTCGAGGTGGCGGACTACGTCGACTTCTATTCCTCGGAGCACCACGCCTCGAACGTCGGCCAGATCTTCCGGCCCGGCCAGCCGCCGCTGCTGCCGAACTGGAAGCACGTGCCGATCGGCTACCACGGCCGGGCCGGCACGGTGGTCGTCTCCGGCACGCCCGTGGTCCGCCCCACCGGGCAGCGGGCCAGCGCCCAGGGCCCCACCACCGGTGCCTCCGTACGCCTCGACATCGAGGCCGAGGTCGGCTTCGTGGTCGGCGTGCCGAGTCGGCTCGGCGATCCGGTGCCGGTGGCCGACTTCGCCGACCACGTCTTCGGCGTGGTGCTGGTCAACGACTGGTCGGCCCGGGACATCCAGGCCTGGGAGTACCAACCCCTCGGCCCGTTCCTGGGCAAGTCGTTCGCCACCTCGGTCGCCGGCTGGGTCACCCCGCTGGACGCGCTCGCCGACGCCTTCGTGCCCGCGCCCGACCAGGACCCGCCGGTGCAGGAGTACCTCCGGGACACCCCGCACCTCGGGCTGGACCTGACGCTGTCGGTGGAGTGGAACGGCGAGCGGGTGGCCGAGCCGCCGTTCGCCACCATGTACTGGACACCGGCCCAGCAGCTCGCGCACCTCACCGTCAACGGGGCGTCGCTGCGCACCGGCGACCTCTACGCCTCCGGCACCGTGTCCGGGCCGGAACGCGGCCAGGTCGGCTCGTTCCTGGAACTCACCTGGGGCGGGTCCGAGCCGGTGAAGTTCGCCGACGGCAGCCAGCGGACGTTCCTGGAGGACGGCGACACGGTGACGATCACCGCCACCGCGCCGGGACCGGACGGCACCACGATCGCGCTCGGCGAGGTCACCGGGACGGTCCTTCCGGCCCGCTGAGATCCGGCTTTCCGAGCCCACGGCCCTGGTCGCACCCACTGTGCGACCGGGGCCGTTTCCTCGCGCGTTGATCGACGCGGATCGGGTGCGCCGGGGCGGTGCCGGCCCGGGGCGCACCCAGGAGGAAGCAGAGGAAGGACCGAGCATGACCGAGTTGATCGGTGCCGTGTGGCGTACCAGCAGCCGTTCCAACGATCAGGGCCTCTGCGTCGAGGTGGCCACGAACGTGGTGGCCGCGCACGGCGTGGTGGGCGTACGCGACTCCAAGGACCCGACCGGTCCGGCGCTCGCGGTGAGCCCGCCGGGGTGGAGCGCGTTCGTCACGGCGTTGCGACGCGACGCCTTCCGCGACTGACCGACCACGGTGGCCCGGTGTCCCGCCGTGGGGCACCGGTGGCGGAAATGTCACGGTGGGGCTCCCCCACATCGGTGACGGGCCGTACCGTGGACGACACGGGAGGTGCCATGTCGACGGTGACCGTTTCCGCCTTCATCGAGGCGCAGGACGCCGACCTCTGGCGCCTGCTCACCGACCTCCCGGCGCGCGCCGACTGGCTCTCCGCGGTCGGCGCGGTCGAGGTGCTCACCGCCGGTGCGTTCGGGCCGGGCACCACCTGGCGGGAGACCCGCCTCCGCCCGGACGGCGGGGCCGAGCCGGAGGAGTTCGAGGTGGTCGAGGCCGTCGCCCCGCGCCGCCTGGTGCTCGGCTCACCCGGGTCCGGCGTCGACTACCGGATCACCTTCACGTTGCGCACCGTCGAGCGTCGGCGGCGCGGCTGCACCGAGGTCACCGTCGAGCAGGAGGCGGTGCCGAACCGGCCGTACGGCCGGGTGCTGGCGCTGATCCTCGGCGGCCTGGCCGCCCGGGCGGTGGACAGCGCGCTCCGGCGCGACCTGGCCGACCTGGCGCTGGCCGCCGGTCCCACCCGCTCCACCGAGGCGGCCTGAGCCGCCCGACCGCTCGCCGCCGTAGCGGGTGAGCGGGCCTCCCGGGCCACCGGTCGCCGTGCCGCCCGGCCGTCGGCCGGGCGACCGGATCACGGCCCGGCCCCGGCCGGTAGGGTGCCGGGGCGGAGGTGGCGGATGGCGAAGGCCGGCAGGCGGCGGGCCGTGGTGGCGCTGGTGGCGGTGCTGGCCGTCGCGGCGTCGGTCGCCGTGGTCGCCCGGGTGCTGGCTCCGGCCGAGGTCGAGACCGTGGCCCGGGACCCGTACCCGGAGGCGCCCGCCCCGACCGTCGGGGTGATCGGGCGGCTGCCGGTGGCGCCGCTGGTCGTGGACGGCCGGCTCCGCGTCTACGCCGGCACCCGCCAGGTGTACGCGGACCAGCCGGTCACCGGCCGGCACCGGGTGACCCCGTTCTGGTCCTACCGCCGGTGGCCGGCGACGCTGGTCGGGGTGCTCGCCGAGGGCACCACGGTGGTCAGCCGCTGGTCCGACGGGAAGCTGGTGGCGCTGGACGCGCGTACCGGGCGGGTGGCCTGGCGGGCCGACGGCCCGGTGCCGGGGTCGGTGCCGGAGCCCCGCCGCACGTTCGCGGCCACGGTCTGGGGCCCGGCCGGCCTGCACGTCGCCCGCACCGCCGACGGCCTCGACGTGCTACTCGCCGCCGGTCCGGGCGCGGTCGGCGGATACGCGCTGGCCGACGGCCGCCGGCTCTGGCGTGCCGACGTCGGCCGGGGCTGCCGGACCGACGTGGGCAGCACCGCGAGCGGCGACCTGGTCGGGGTGGACACCTGCGCGGGACCGGCCGCGGTCGAGCTGCGGGACGCGGGGACCGGCGCGGTACGGGCCCGCTGGCGGCCACCGGACGCACCGGGCCAACTCGTGGTCACGCCGGTCGGCTGCCGCGACGGGCACTCGGGCTGTCGTGGTCTGCGTACCGCCGGGCCGGGCGGCGAGCACAGCCGGGGCTGGCTGGTGACGGATCCCGGCGAGCCGGTGGCCGCGCCGGGCCTGGACGCCCCCGGCTCCGTGCTGGACGGCGAGCGGGTGGTGGACACGTCCGGCGGCGTGGTGGTCGGGCGGTCCCCCCGCACCGGCGAGGAGCTGTGGCGCCGGGCCGACGTCCACCCGGCCCGGGTGCTCGCACAGGAGCCGGGCCGGGTGCATCTACTGACCGACCGGCGGGAACTGGTCACGCTGGACCCGCTCACCGGCGCGTCCCGGTCGGAGTTCGTGCTGGACGTCGGGCGGGACGGGATCGGGTGGCGGCCGGGCCGGGCGTACGCGGTGGACGGCTACGTGGCGGTGGAACGGGTGCGGGAGCACGCCACCGAGACCGACGACGACCAGGGCTGGTTCCTGATGGCCGAGCCGGTGCTGCTCGCTTCCACCTGAACGGCCGGCGCCGGCCGGTGAGAAGGGGCCCCTTCTCGACGCCAGGCGTTAAGCAGGGGCCCCGCCTTGCACGTCAGGCGAGGGCGGCCTCGGCGGCGGCCAGGAACGCGCCGTTCTCGGCCGGGGTGCCGATGGTGACCCGTACGCCGTCGCCGGGGAACGGCCGCACGATCACGCCGCGCGCCTCGCACGCCTTGCCGAACTCGATCGCCCGGTCGCCCAGCGGCAGCCAGACGAAGTTGGCCTGGCTGTCCGGGACGTCCGGCACGAACTTGCGCAGCGCCTCGGTGACCCGGTCCCGCTCGGCCACCACCAGCGCGCAGCGCCGCTGCACCTCGTCGGCCTGGGCGAGCGCGGCCAGCGCGCCGGCCTGGGCGGCCATGCTGGTGGAGAACGGGGTGACCACCTTGCGGACGGCGGCGGCCACGGCCGGCGCGGCCACCAGCCAGCCGATCCGCAGGCCGGCCAGGCCCCACGCCTTGGACAGCGTGCGCAGCACGGCGACGTTCGGCCGGTCCAGGTAGCTCAGGCCGTCCGGCACCTCGGCGTCGGTGACGAACTCCCGGTACGCCTCGTCGATCACCACGAGCACGTCGTCCGGCACCGTGTCGAGGAAGCGGTCCAGCTCGGCCTTGCGCACCGCCGTACCGGTGGGGTTGTTCGGGTTGCAGACCAGGATCATCCGGGTCCGGTCGGTCACCGCCGCCGCCATCGCCGCGAGGTCGTGCCCGTGGCCGGCGTCGTTCGGCACCCGCACGCTGGTCGCGCCGCTGGTCGCCGCGATGATCGGGTACGCCTCGAACGAGCGCCACGAGTAGAGCAGCTCGTCACCGGGCAGACAGGTGGCCCGGACCAGGTGCTCGGCCAGCGCCACCGAACCGCAGCCGGTGGCGATCCGGTCGGCGTCCACGCCGTAGCGCTCGGCGAGCGCCTGACGCAGCGCGACCACGCCCATGTCCGGGTAGCGGTGCGAACCGGCGACCGCCTCGGTGACCGCCTCCACCACGCCGGGCAGCGGGCCGTACGGCACCTCGTTGCTGGCCAGCTTGATCGCCTCGGCGAGACCCAGCTCCCGGGCCAGGTCGGCGGGGCTGCGACCGGGCACGTAGTTGGGCAGCGCGTCCAGGTCGACGCGGGTGAGCCGCAGCGGAGGCTGGTGACGTCCGGTCTCGGTCATGGGGTGTCTCCCGGGGGGTCGGCGCGGTCGCGCGGGGCGGTACGGGGGTCGGGCCGGTTGCGGGGGAGTTGGACCACCACGGTCTGCGCCCGCTTGTCGTGCAGCGCCTGGCGCAGCGGCTGGTCGAACAGGGGCGAGACGGCGTCGACGAACTGGAGCAGCAGGCCCAGCCCGCAGCAGTACCAGAGCAGCGTGGGCAGGCCCATCGTGCTCCACCGCCGGGTGGCCCGGCCGAAGCCGAGCGGCTGGTCCGCGTCGACCGACACCGCGCGTACGCGGGCCACCCGCTTGCCGAACGTCTGCCCGCGCGCCGCCATCGACGGCACCTCGTACGCGAACCAGAGCGCGGTGGCGATCAGCAGGATGGCGACCTGCAACCCGCCGGCCTGGTCGTCGATCTGGGGCAGCCCCTCGGTGGAGGTGTCGCCGTTCAACGCCCGACGCATCGTCTCCCGCAGGTAGGGCTCGATCGCCTCGAAGTAGCGGTAGACGAACCAGCCGTTGACCACCACGTTGAGCAGGAACACCACGCCCAGGTCGATGAGGCGGGCGACCAGCCGGGCACCGTACGAGGCGAGCGGCAGCCCGTGCGGACGCGGCACCGGCGGCCGGCCCGGCCACTGCGGGTACGGCCACCCCGGCGGCGGCCCCTGCTGCCCGGCCTGTCCGGGCCACGGTCCCGGCTGTCCCGGCTGCCCCGGCTGTCCGGGCCACGGTCCGGTCTGGCCGGGTTGACCCGGCTGTCCGGGCCACGGGCCCGCCTGGCCCGGCTGCCCGGGCTGTCCCCACCCGGGTCCGGGTTGACCCGACGGGACCGACCCGGCCGGCTGACCGGTGGGGCCACCCGGCGCGCCGGAGGCCGGCCGGTCGGGGGCGGAGCCGGTGACCGGCGTCGTGGCGGCCGGTTCGGGCTCGGCGGGCGGTGGACCGTCGGGCGGGGTGACGTCGACCGGGATCGGCGCACCGATCCAGCCCTCCCCGTCCCACCAGCGGCGGGTCTCCGGTTCGGCGGGGTCGACGTACCAGCCAGGTTCCAGACTCACGGACATGCCTCGCTGCACTCGTTCACGCTCACAGGGCTCCCCTCAGTTCGCGACTGCGGGGCTCGCAGGCCCGGCTCGCTCCTCACGCTCACGGTGCCACCTTAACGACGACCGTGCCGGCGGCCTTGTCGTGCAGGCACTGCTGCCAGGGCTTGTCCCAGAGCTGCCAGAGGCCGTCGAGGTAGTTGAGGAACGGCACCAGCGAGGCGGCGACGAACTCGACCAGGTAGCGCTTGCCGAGCATGCCCCGGGTCAGCGTGGCGTCGGGTCGCGCCGGAATGATCCGCAGGTTCATCACCTTCTTGCCGAGCGTCTGCCCGGTCCGGCGGGCGTACTCCACGTGGTAGAGCCAGTAGAAGACCAGCAGCAGGAGGAACAGCCCCAGCTCGGCCAGGAGCACCGGCAGGAGGAGGTCGCCGAAGATCACCAACGGGTCGGGCTCGGCCACGGTGCCGTCCGGGCCGGGTGCCGGCATCTGGTCGATCATGCGGAGGACGAGCCAGATGAACACGGGCGCGAAGAGCACCATCGCCACCGCCGTGGCGACCGCCGTGTCGATCAGCCAGGCCACCAGCCGCTCGCCGAACCCGGCCAGCGGCTGGCCGTTCGGAGCCAGGGCCGGTGGCCGGGGCACGGCATGCGGGGCGTACCCGGGTGGGGGTGGCGGGTAGCCGGGGAGCGGCGGGTACGTCTGCGGGACGGGCTGTGCGGGCACCGCCGGGCCGCTGGGCGGCGCGAAGCCGCCGCCCACGGGCGGGGGCCCGGCGGGCGGCGGCGTCGTGTTCGGGGGAGGCTGGGTCACGCGGACAGTGTCACAGATTGCCGCGCTTCTCCTGCTCCCGCTCGATCGCCTCGAACAGGGCCTTGAAGTTGCCCTTGCCGAAGCCGAGGGAGCCGTGGCGCTCGATCAACTCGAAGAAGACGGTGGGGCGGTCCTGCACCGGCTTGGTGAAGATCTGGAGCAGGTAGCCGTCCTCGTCCCGGTCCACCAGGATCTTGCGGGACTGGAGCTCCTCGATCGGCACCCGTACGTTGCCGATGCGGGCGCGCAGCTCCGGGTCCTGGTAGTAGGAGTCCGGGGTGTCCAGGAACTCGACGCCGGCCGCCCGCATGGCGTCCACGCTGGCCAGGATGTCGTTGGTGGCCACCGCGACGTGCTGGGCGCCGGGGCCCTGGTAGAACTCCAGGTACTCGTCGATCTGCGACTTCTTGCGGGCCACCGCCGGCTCGTTGAGCGGGAACTTCACCTTGCGGGTGCCGCTGGCCACCACCTTGCTCATCAGCGCGGAGTAGTCGGTGGCGATGTCGTCGCCGATGAACTCGGCCATGTTGCTGAAGCCCATGACCCGCTTGTAGAACTCGACCCACTCGTCCATCCGGCCCAGCTCCACGTTGCCGACCACGTGGTCGACGGCCTGGAAGAAGCGCTTCGGCTGGAGGCCGGCGTCGATCATCGGCTGGCGGTCCACGATCGGGGCGCGGGCCACGAAGCCGGGCAGGAACGGCCCGGTGTAACGGGACCGGTCGACGAGCGTGTGCCGGGTGTCGCCGTACGCGCCGATGGCCGCCATCCGGACGGTGCCGTGCTCGTCGCTGACGTCGTGCGGCTCCAGCAGGCCGGTCGCGCCCTGCGCGGTGGCGTGCGCGTACGCGGCGTCCACGTCCGGCACCTCCAGCGCGATGTCGGAGATGCCGTCGCTGTGCTTCGCCACGTGCGCCTCGCCGTCGGCGCCCGGACGCACCACGCCGGTCAGCACGAACCGGGCCGAGCCGCTGGTCAACACGTACTGGGCGTGGTCCCGGTAGCCCTGCTCCGGGCCCCGGTACGCCACGCAGGTCATGCCGTAGGCGGTGGAGTAGTAGTGCGCCGCCTGCTTGGCGTTGCCGACCAGGAAGTGCAGGTGGTCGAGGCCCTTGACCGGGAACGGGTCCCGGCTGATGTCGTGGTTGACGGCGCCGACGAGCACGTCGGCGTCGACCTCCTCGGTCAACTGGGGTCGGTCGATCGCCTGGGTCATGGTGGCCTCCCTCGCGTACCGGCCGGCCTCGTGGGCCGCCGTGGATGTGCTTCCGGCGAGCATCTCCGGACCGCCTCCGGTTGGGCAATAGTTAGTGGTTTTCCTGGTCAGGTTGCGCATTCGGTATCGTCAACCACCGTGAACACTGGTCAGGATGTACAGCTCGACGAGTTGGACGCGCGCTTGATCGAACTGCTCGCCGAGGAACCTCGGATCGGGGTGCTGGAATGCTCCCGGCGGCTCGGCGTGGCCCGGGGCACCGTGCAGGCCCGGCTCGACAAGCTGGTCGGCCGTGGCGTGGTGGGCGGCTTCGGGCCGGAGATCTCCCCGGCCGCGATCGGTTTCGGGGTGACCAGCTTCGTCACCCTGGAGATCAGCCAGCGGCACGGCCACGACCAGGTCACCGCGCACCTGGCCGCCATCCCGGAGGTGCTGGAGGCGCACACCATCACCGGCTCCAGCGACCTGCTCTGCCGCATCGTGGCCCGGTCGAACACCGACCTCCAGCGGGTCATCGACCAGATCGTCGCCTCGGAGGGCATCCGGCGCGCCTCCACCATCATCGCGTTGGCCGAGCAGATCCCCTACCGCACGCTGCCCCTCGTGCGCTCCGCCGCCAGAGGCGAAGGAAGGGCCCCCGCTTAACGCCTCCGGTAGAGACGGGGCCCCCTCTAACACCTCGGGCCGGGCAAGAAGCGGCGCGACACGCCCCGCACGGAGCCCGGGGAACGGTGATCGTCGCTACCGTGTCCGGTGTGAAGGGCCTAGGCATACGCGGCTGGTTGCTGCTCGGGCTCATCACCGTGGTCGTGCTCGCCGCCACCGGCGTCTGGAACCCCTTCCCCCGCCTCTGGGACTGGGTCGACCGGAGCAAGCCGATCTCCGAGCCGGACGTGGTCTGGCAGCAACGCGTCGGTGGCACCCCGCGCAGCGTCACCATCGCGGGTGACACCGTGATCGTCGAGCAGCGCACCCGGATCGAGGCCCGCAAGCTCGCCGACGGCAGCCAGCTCTGGGAGCGCAAGGCCGACTGGTCGGCGGTGGCCGGCAGCGGCCGGGAGTCGGTCGTCGCCGTGGGCAAGCTGCTCGACAAGGGGTACGAGGTCCTCGACCCGACCACCGGCGTGACCCGCCGACGCGACGAGCGCGCGATCGCCGTCTGGACGTACCGCAACCTGCTGCTCGACGCGTACTGCGTGCAGGCCACCGACTGCACGCTGCGGGCCTGGGACCCGCGCGGGACCGCTCCGCTGTGGAGCGCGTTCCTGCCCGGCGTGCACAGCGGAGTGCTCGCCGACAATCCGGAGCTGCTCGGCACCCGCCGGCTGGGCGCGACCCGTATCGACGGCGGGGTGGCCGGACCGGAGTCGGTCCCGCCGCTGCTCGGCTTCCCGGTCGACGGCCGGGTGCACGTGGTGGACACCGCCACCGGCCGGGTGCTCCAGAACGTCCAGCCCGGTCGGGAGGAGCGGCTCGCGGTGGTCGGCGGCCGGCTGCTCCGGGTCGCGGCCACCTCCCGCGACGGGAGCTGCTACTTCGTCGTCACCGCCGTCGACCCGGCCACCGGCCAGCAGGTGTGGCGGCGGGCCGGGATCAACCTGCGTACCGCGGACGCCGCCGGCTGCGTGCAGCGGGAGGACCCGCAGGGTGCCCGCAACGTGCTCATCGGGGTGGCCCCGGACGGCCGGGAGGCGGTGCTCGACGGCTACGACGGCCGGCTGCTCCAGGTGGGCGCGGAGGGCGAGAAGCTGCTCGCCGTCGACGACCGGTACGCGGTGGTGCGCAGCGCCGACAAGGACTCGCTGCTCGGCCGCGAGCTGTCCGCCGACCGGACCCGGTGGACCCGGCCGGCCGGTCAGAAGAGCGGCGCGGCCCTGACCCCGTACGCGGTGGTGATCACGGAGGAGAAACCGTCCCGGCTGGTCGCTGTCGAGCCACGCGGCGGTCGGGTGCTGGCCGAGCTGCGCACGTCGGCGAACGCGCTGGCGGTCGGCCCGAACGGCATGATCGTCGGGGAGGGGCGGGAGATCGGGTACGTCCGCTGGGGCACCGGTGGCGCCGGTGCGCCGCCGGCCGACCAGGGTGCCGTGCCGGCGCCCGACCCGGGCGACACCTGGCGTCCCCCGGGCGGCCGGGGCGACTGCGGGCCGAAGAAGGAACTCTGCGCCGACGGGAAGTGACGCCGGGTGAGATCGGCGTCCCAGGACCCCACCGGCGGGTGTCACCGATCGACTGCTCTGCCCTAGGCTTTTCGGTCATGAGCAGTGCCGCCGCCTTCGCGTACGCGCCCCTCCTGCCGACCGGTCCCGACCAGACGGAATATCGCCTGGTCACCGACGAGGGCGTGGACGTCGTCAACGGCCCGGGTGGTCGCCGCTTCCTCACCGTGGAGCCGGCCGCGCTGACCGCGTTGACCGCCGAGGCCATGCACGACATCGCCCACTTCCTGCGCCCGGCCCACCTGGCCCAGCTCCGGTCGATCATCGACGACCCGGCGGCCTCGCCGAACGACCGGTTCGTCGCGCTCGACCTGCTGCGCAACGCCAACATCGCGGCCGGTGGCGTGCTGCCGATGTGCCAGGACACCGGCACCGCGATCGTGATGGGCAAGCGCGGCCGGCACGTGCTCACCGACGGCACCGACGCGGAGGCGATCTCGCGCGGCGTCTACCAGGCGTACACGAAGCTGAACCTGCGTTACTCGCAGCTCGCGCCGCTGACCATGTGGGACGAGCGGAACACCGGCAGCAACCTGCCGGCCCAGGTGGACCTGTACGCCGAGGACCCGGACGGCCACCCGGACGCGTACAAGTTCCTGTTCATGGCCAAGGGCGGGGGCTCGGCCAACAAGTCCTACCTCTACCAGGAGACCAAGGCGCTGTTGAATCCGACGCGGATGATGCAGTTCCTGGAGGAGAAGCTGCGGCTGATCGGCACCGCCGCCTGCCCGCCCTACCACCTGGCCGTCGTCATCGGCGGCACCTCCGCGGAGTACGCGTTGAAGACCGCCAAGTACGCCTCCGCGAAGTACCTGGACGCGCTGCCGACCCAGGGCTCGATGAGCGCGCACGGTTTCCGCGACCTGGAGCTGGAGGCGGAGGTGCTGGAGCTGACCCGCAACTTCGGCATCGGCGCGCAGTTCGGTGGGCGCTACTTCTGCCACGACGTGCGGGTGGTCCGGCTGCCCCGGCACGGCGCGTCCTGCCCGGTCGCCATCGCGGTCTCCTGCTCCGCCGACCGGCAGGCGGTTGCCAAGATCACCCCGTCGGGCGTGTGGCTGGAGCGCCTCGAAACCGACCCGGCCCGCTACCTTCCCGACGTCACCGACGAGACGCTGGACACCGAGACCGTCGTCCGCGTCGACCTGAACCGGCCGATGGACGAGATCCGCGCCGAGCTGTCGAAGTACCCGGTGAAGACGCGCCTGTCCCTGACCGGCCCGCTGGTCGTCGCGCGGGACATCGCGCACGCCAAGATCGCCGAGCGGCTGGACGCGGGCGAGCCGATGCCGCAATATCTGCGCGACCACGCGGTCTACTACGCCGGCCCGGCCAAGACCCCCGAGGGCTACGCCTCCGGCTCGTTCGGCCCCACCACCGCCGGGCGAATGGACGCCTACGTGGAGAAGTTCCAGGCGGCCGGCGGCTCGATGGTGATGCTGGCCAAGGGCAACCGGTCCGCCCAGGTCACCCGCTCCTGCCACACCCACGGCGGGTTCTACCTCGGCTCGATCGGCGGCCCGGCGGCCCGACTGGCCCAGGACTGCATCAAGCACGTCGAGGTGCTCGAATACCCGGAGCTGGGCATGGAGGCGGTCTGGCGGATCGAGGTGGAGGACTTCCCGGCCTTCATCGTGGTCGACGACAAGGGCAACGACTTCTTCGCCGAGGTCACCAAGCCGGTGCTCACCGTCGGCCGTCGCTGACGCCGCTCCGCGCGGCCCGGTTCCACCTTCCGACATCGGTGCGCTCGCCCGACCTCACGACCGGACGGGCGCACCGCCCCCGTCGGATGTCGTCACCGACAACCGCGACGAGTCTGTCCGGCGGCGCTGTCGATCCGCTATCAGATCACTATCGCCTCGACGCGTCATGCGGTTACCACCGGGTTACGCTGCTGTAAGTGCACAAAGGCGTACGGGGGCGGCGCATGCGGTTCGGGATCCTGGGACCACTGCGGGTAGGCGGGGGCGAAGCCACCGTCACCGCAGGTCGGGACCGGACCGTGCTCGCCATCCTGCTGCTGCGCGCCGGTCGTGTGGTGCCGTTCGGCGAGCTGATCGACGCCGTCTGGGAGGACCGGCCGCCGGCCACCGCCCGGGCCCAACTGCAGATCTGCGTGTCGCGACTGCGACAGCGCCTCACGGTGCTGGGGTTGCCGCCGGACGTCATCGTCACCGATCCGGCCGGCTACGGCATCCGGGTCGCACCGGACGACCTCGACGCCGACATCTTCGGCCGGACGGTCGACGCCGCGCGGGCCGCGGTCGCCGCGGGCCGGTCCGAGGAGGCGCGACGCCACTACCGGGCCGCGTTGGCCCTCTGGCGGGGGCCGGCGCTCAGCGGCGTTCCCAGCCGGAGCGTACGCCGGCGGGCGCTGGCCCTCGACGAGCAGCGACTGGCGGCGTTGGAGGAGCGTGTCGAGATCGAGCTGCGCCTGCGGCCGGCGACCGACCTGGTCGACGAGTTGGTCGAGAGCGTCGAGCGGAACCCGCTGCGGGAGCGGCTGCGCGGCCAGCTCATGCGGGCCCTCGCCGCGGTGGGCCGGCAGGCCGACGCGCTCGCCGTCTACCGTGATGGCCGCCGTCTTTACGCCGAGGAGCTGGGCATCGAGCCCGGTCCGGAGTTGCAGGACCTGCACCAGCGGGTACTCGCCGGCGACCTGGCCCTGGGGGTCGCGGAGCACCGGTCCACCGTGCCGGTCCGTTCGCTGCCGCGGGCGATAAGTGACTTCACCGGCCGTCAGCAGACCGTGGTCCGGCTGGTGAAGGAGATCGAGGAGGACAGGGTCCGGGTCCAGCTCATCGACGGCATGGCCGGCAGCGGCAAGACCACGCTGGCGGTGCACCTGGCCGCCGCCCTCGGCGACCGCTACCCGGACGCGCATCTCTTCGTCGACCTGCACGGGCACAGCGAGCGCATGCCGTTGACCCCGGCGGCGGCGGTGGCGGTCCTGCTGCGCCAGCTCGGGGTGCCGCCGGAGCGGATGCCGCTGGATCTGGCCGACCGGTTGACGCTGTGGCGTACCGAGTTGGCCGGCCGCCGCGCGCTCGTGGTGCTCGACAACGCGGCCGACAGCGCGCAGGTCACGCCACTGTTGCCGAACGGCCCGGACTGCCTCGTCCTCATCACGAGCCGCCGCCGACTGGTCGGGTTGGACGAGGGGCGCCCGTCGTCCCTGCCCGTGCTCGACCCGGAGGAGGCGGTGGAGCTGCTCGGCCGGATCGTCGGCCGGGACCGGGTCGCCGCCGAACCGGAGGCGGCTGCCGAGGTGGCGCGGCGCTGCGGGCACCTGCCGCTGGCGCTGCGGCTGGCGGCGGCCCGGCTGGCGCACCGGCCCCGCTGGCGGGTCGCGGATCTGGCCGAACGGCTGGCCACCAGCCGGGACCCGCTGGCCGAGCTGGCCGCCGGGGAGCGTTCCGTCGGGCAGGCGTTCGCGCTCTCGTACGCCCAGGTGTCGCCCACGGCGCAGCGGATGCTGCGGCTGCTCGGTCTGCCGCCGGGTGGCGGGTTCGACAACCGGGTGGCCGCCGCGTTGGCCGACATCCCGCTGGCGGAGGCGCAGGATCTGCTCGACGAGCTGGTGGACGCGCACCTGGTGGAGGAGGCCGACCCGGGCCGTTACCGGCTGCACGACCTGATCCGCGAGTACGCCCGGACGCTGCTCGCCGAGCCGGGTCGGGCCGGGGAGCGCCGGGCGGCCCTGGAACGGCTGCTGGACCATCATCTCGACGTGGCCTCGGCGATCGCCCGGACGATCGAGTCGGCGGGCAGCCTGCGGTCCCTGCCCGCGAACCCGCCGCGCCGGCCCGATCTGGTCGACGCCACCCTGCCACAGGGCCGGGCCTGGTTCGACGAGCACGCGGCGCTGTTGACCGCGTTGGTCCAGCTCGCCGAGGCGGAGGGCTTCCGGCGGCACTGCTGGCAGCTCGCCCGGGCCTGCTGGCGGGCCAACTTCGACAGTGGACACCTGGACGACCTGCTGGAGACGCACACCGTCGGCCTGCGCGCGGCCGAGGCGCTCGGGGACGAGGCCGCGGTGGGCACCATCTACAACTACCTGTCCTCGGTCTACTACCGGCAGGCCCGGTTTCCCGAGGCCATCCGGTTGATGCGGCGGGCCCTGGAGATCCGCCGGCGGCTCGGGCTCCGCGACGAGATGCGGGTGTCGCTGTGGAACCTCGGGGTGTCCTACTCGGCGAACGGGGATCACCAGCAGGGGATGGAGTGCCTCGACACCGCGATGCAGATGATCCGCGGTGCCGACCACACGGCGGAGCTGGCCAACCTGATCAACAACGTGGCCTACGCGCTGCTGTCGGCCGGCCGCCACGCCGAGGCGCTGCGGCTCAGCCGGTCCCACCTGGTGTTGGCGCGGCAGAACGGGGACTTCCGGCAGTTGGCGAACGCGGTCGCGCACACCGGCATGATCCGGCACCGGATGGGTCACCTGGAGCCGGCCCAACGGCTGCTGCGGGTCGCCCTGCGCCTCAAGAAGAAGTACGTCGGCCGGTACGGCGAGGCGGAGGTGCTCAACGAGATGGGCGCCCTCCAGCGGCGGGTCGGCCGGCCCGAGCGGGCGGCCGACCTGCACCGGGAGGCGCTGGTGGTGGTGACCGATTCCGGTGACCGGATCGGTCAGTGCGCCTCGCGCAACCTGCTCGCCCAGGCGCTGCTCGACCAGGGTGACGTGGCCAGCGCGCTCGACCTGCACCGCCGGGTGCTCGCCGACGCGACCCGGCTCGGGGCCCGTTACGAGCAGGCCCGTGCGCTGGACGGCATGGCCCGGTGCCTGCGCGACACGGATGCGGGACAGGCCCGCCGGTACGCCGGCCGGGCGCTGGTGTTGTTCCGTCAGATCGAGTCCCCGGGCCGGCGGGCGACCGAGGAGCTGGTGGCCGAGCTGGGCTGAGGCCCGCGTCGCTTTCCCTGCGTACCGGCCGGCGGCGCGGCAGGATGGTACGCGTGACGACTCCAGAGGCGACCGGTTACCGGATCGAACGTGACTCGATGGGCGAGGTGGAGGTGCCCGCCGAGGCGCTGTGGCGGGCGCAGACCCAGCGCGCGGTGCAGAACTTCCCGATCTCGGGGCGCGGGCTCGAACCGGCCCAGATCAAGGCGCTGGCCCAGATCAAGGGGGCGGCCGCCCAGGTCAACGGCGAGTTGGGGGTGATCGACGCGGACGTGGCCGAGGCGATCGCCACGGCTGCCGCACACGTCGCCGCCGGGGGCTACGACGACCAGTTCCCGGTGGACGTGTTCCAGACCGGTTCCGGCACGTCGTCCAACATGAACACCAACGAGGTGATCGCGTCGCTGGCGAGCCGCGAGCTGGGCCGCGACGTGCACCCGAACGACCACGTGAACGCGTCGCAGTCCAGCAACGACGTGTTCCCGACCTCGATCCACCTGGCCGCCACCCAGTTCGTGGTGGAGGATCTGCTCCCGTCCCTGACGCAGCTCGCCATGGCGTTGGAGGCGAAGGCGGCCGAGTTCGAGACCGTGGTCAAGGCGGGCCGGACGCACCTGATGGACGCCACGCCGGTCACGCTCGGGCAGGAGTTCGGCGGGTACGCCGCCCAGGTCCGCTACGGCGTCGAGCGGCTGGAGTCGGCGCTGCCCCGGCTGGGCGAGCTGCCGCTCGGCGGCACCGCGGTGGGCACCGGCATCAACACCCCGCTCGGGTTCGCGGGCAAGGTGATCGGGCGGCTGCGGGACTCGACCGGCCTGCCGCTGTCCGAGGCACGCAACCACTTCGAGGCGCAGGGCGCGCGGGACGCGCTGGTGGAGACGTCCGGGCAGCTCCGCACCGTCGCGGTCGGCCTCTACAAGATCGCCAACGACGTACGCTGGATGGGTTCCGGTCCCCGCGCGGGCCTGCGTGAGCTGCGCATCCCCGACCTCCAGCCCGGCTCGTCGATCATGCCGGGCAAGGTCAACCCGGTGGTGGCCGAGGCGATGCGGCAGGTCTGCGCGCAGGTCATCGGCAACGACGCGGCGGTGGCCTTCGCCGGCTCGCAGGGCGACTTCGAGCTGAACGTGATGCTCCCGGTCATGGGCCGCAACCTGCTGGAGTCGATCAAGCTGATCGCCGCGTCCAGCCGGCTCTTCGCCGAGCGGCTGGTGGCCGGCCTGGTCGCGGACGCCGAGGTCTGTCTGGCGTACGCGGAGGGCTCGCCGTCGATCGTCACCCCGCTCAACCGCCATCTCGGGTACGACGAGGCCGCCTCGATCGCCAAGGAGGCGCTGGCCAAGCAGGTGTCCATCCGCGAGGTGGTGATCTCGCGCGGGCACGTCGACTCGGGCAAGCTCACCGAGACCCAGTTGGACGAGGCGCTGGACCTGCTCCGGATGACGCACCCCTGAGGTCAGGGCATGGCCCGTCGTCGCGCCCAACCGAGGAAGCGGGCGAACAGGACGGCCGGGTCGAGCCGTTCGGCCGGGTGCAGCCGGTGCAGGTCGGCGGTCGCCTCGTGGAGCACGCCGCAGAGATAGACGCTGAGCCCGACCGGGTCGCCCGCGTGCTCGTCGAGCAGGATGAGGCGTGCGTCGGCGCACGGCCAGGGCGTGCCGCACGTCCGGCAGAGCCAGAGCGGGCGCAGCGGTAGGTGGGGCGGCCGGTCAGGTAGGGGCATGTGCGGTCCCTTTCGAGCTGAGTCGTCGGTGCTGTCGCTGCCGCCCCGGCGGGGGTGGGACCGCCCGGCCGGGGGAGCGGGACGGTCCCACCGCGACGCCGTCCTGGGGACCAGGCCCCATGTCTGCTCTGGACCGCCGCATGGCTCGGTTGTCGCTTGCCGAACGAGGGACCTCGCCACAGCCGCCATGTTAGAGACCTTTAGTACCTAAGGCAATGTTGGTCTTGAAGGCGGGTTTTGCTCATGATCCGATGGAAGGTGCCGAACGAAGGAACCTCCCATGCCCATACCGAGCGGTGGCTACCGAGAGGTGGCCGAAGACCTGACGACCCGGATCAGAAGTGGCGAGTACCCGCCGGGTGAGCGGTTGCCGACCTACAGGGAACTCGCCGACCTGTACAGCGTGAGCGTCACGACCGTGCAGCGGGCGATCATCATCCTTCAGGACCGGGGCCTCGTCGTGGGCTTGCAGGGTCGTGGCCTGTGGGTCGCGGAGGTGCTGCCGAGCTGACGCGGTGACCGCAGATCTTGGTACCAAACGGCCCTCGGAGGGGCGTAATTCTTCCAAGATCTACCGCAACCCAGCCCGCAACGCGGGTTTTCCTGGCTCGCCACCGCGGCGGTAATTGCCTCGCCCGGACGACGGGTCGGCGGGATGATCCGACCGTGCCTGACGACGACGGGGTGTTGCGGGAGACCGCTCGGCTGACGCTGCGCCGGTTCACCATGGCCGACGTGGACCGACTGGTCGCGCTGGACGCCGACCCGGAGGTCATGCGGTTCCTCACCAACGGCGTGCCCACGCCGGCCGCGACGATCCGCGACGAGGTGCTGCCCCGGCTGCTCGCGCAGTACGACCGGCATCCCGGGCTGGGTCGGTGGGCCACGCTCGACCGGTTCACCGGGGAGTTCCTCGGCTGGCTGGCGCTCGATCCGTCCGACGACGGCGGTGAGGCGGAGCTGGGCTACCGGCTGCGGCGCGCGGTGTGGGGGCACGGGCTGGCCACCGAGGGCGCGCGGGCGCTGGTGCGGCACGCGTTCGACACGGTCGGCGTGCGGCGGGTGTGGGCGCAGACGATGGCGGTGAACGACAGGTCCCGCGCGGTGATGACCCGCGCCGGGTTGCGCTACACCCGCACGTTCCACCTGGTCTTCGACGACCCGATCCCGGGTACGGAGCACGGCGAGGTGGAGTACGAGCTGCTCCGGGCGGACTGGCCCGCGATCCGTCAGGAGTGGGACGCCGCCCTGCGGGCCCGGTAGGCGCTGACCGCGGCCCGGTTGCCGCAGCCGGCGTCGCAGAACCGGCGGGACCGGTTCTTCGACAGGTCGACGAGCACGTTGTCGCAGTCGGGGTGGTCGCAGCGGCGCAGCCGGGTCAGCTCGCCGGAGCGGACCAGGTCGGCCACGGCCATCGCGGCCTCGACCGCCATCCGGGTGGCTAGCGGCGCGTCGCGGGGCACGGCGTGCAGATGGTACGGCTCGTCGTCGTGCCGGATGAGCTGCGGCAGGGCGTGCGACTCGCGGAGCAGCCCGTTGACGATCTCCACCACCTCGTCGGTGTCGGCGTACCAGATCCGGCGCAGCCGGGGCCGCAGCGTGCGGACCTGCCGCAGTTCCGCCTCCGTGTGCTCGTGCCGGCCGCTCCACCCGTACGCGGTGAAGAACGCGTCGAGCGCGGTGACGTCCGGCAGGTCCTCCCGGCCCGGGCCGGTGGTGTTCACCAGTGCGGCGGCGGCCACCAGCCCGCACTCGGTGTCATGAGCGAAAAGCAACTTGACTCCTGTCGGACGGCACCCCTAACGTCATCAGCGTAACGCTTCTTCACTCATGACCGGGGGAATGTCGATGCGCGAACGGTCCGGCACCGGGCTCGGCCTGGCCCTGCTCTCCGCGCTCACGTTCGCCACCTCGGGCACGTTCGCCCGGCCGCTGATCACCGGTGAGTGGTCGGCGGTCGCCGTGGTGATCGCCCGGGTCGGCATCGCCGCGCTGGTGCTGGCCGTGCCCGCCCTGCTGGTGCTGCGCGGTCGCTGGCCGGTGTTGCGCCGCAACGCGCTCACCGTGGTGCTGTTCGGGCTGCTCGGGGTGGCCCTGGCCCAGGCGTGCTTCTTCAACGCGGTCCGGTACCTCCCGGTCGGCGTGGCGCTGCTGCTGGAATACCTCGGCATCGTGCTGGTGGTCGGCTGGATGTGGCTGGTCCACGGCCAGCGACCCCGGGTGCTGACCGTGGCCGGTTCGCTCACCGCGCTGGCCGGGCTGGTGTTCGTCCTCGACCTCACCGGCGCCGGCCGGCTCGACCCGGTCGGCGTGCTCTGGGGGCTCGGCGCCGGCGTGGGGCTGGCCGGCTACTACGTCATCGCCGGCCGCGTCGACGCCGACCTGCCCTCGGTGGTGATGGCCAGCGGCGGCATGGCCGTCGGCGCCGCGATCCTGCTCCTGCTCGGCGCGGTCGGGGTGCTCCCGCTGGCCGCCGGCACCGCCGACGTCAGCTTCGCCGGGCATCGGGTGAGCTGGCTGGTGCCGATCGTCGGGCTGTCGCTGATCGCCGCCGTGGTCGCGTACCTGGCCGGGGTTGCCGGGGCGCGGCTGCTCGGCGCCCGGCTCTCCTCCTTCGTCGGGTTGACCGAGGTGATGTTCGCGGTGCTGATCGCCTGGTTGGTGCTGAACGAGCTGCCGAGCGCGATCCAACTGGTCGGCGGGGCGCTCATCGTCGGCGGCGTCGCGCTGGTCCGGGTGGACGAGCTGCGGGCCGGCCCCGGGGAGGCGTCATCGGCCCCGGTCGGGTCGGCGCTGGTCGGTGAGCGGTGACCGCACCCCGGACCGCCGTCGTCTTCGACGCCGACGAGACCCTGGTCGACCTGCGCCCGGCCGTCACCGGCGCGCTGGTGGCCGTACTCGAGGAGATGCGGCGGTGGACCCCGGCGGCGGCCGAGGTGTCGCTCGCGGACCTGGAGGGGGACTGGGGTGCGGTCTTCGGCGCGCTCAGCGCGGCCCCGGTCGGGGAGATCCGCCGCGCCGCGCTGGCCCGGTCGCTGGCCCGGGCCGGGCTCGGCGCCCACCTGGACGAGTTCGCGGCGCTCTTCTTCGCCCGCCGGTACGCCCTGAGCCGGCCGTTCCCGGACGTGCTGCCGGCGCTGGCCGCGCTGCGCCCGCACCACCTGCTGGGCTTCGCCACCAACGGCAACAGCCGCGCGGAACGCTGCGGCCTCGACGGCCGGTTCGCCTTCGCCCTGTACGCGCACGAGGGTGGCCTGCCGAAGAAGCCGGCACCGGCGTTCTTCGCCGCCGTGGTGGCCGCCGCCGGGCTGCCCGCCGCCCGGATCGTCCACGTCGGCGACTCGCCGGAACACGACGTGGTCGCCGCCCAACGCGCCGGCCTGCGGGCCGTCTGGCTCAACCGGGCCGGACTGCCCCGGCCGGCCGGCCTCGAACCCGACGCCGAGGTGTCCACGCTGGCCGAGCTGCCCGGGGTGCTCGCCGCGTTGACGAGCGCGAATGCCTGATTGTGGCGTATTCCGGGCGCACACCTGGCGAAACCCGCTCCCGTGATGTGGGATGACTGCCACGTCCCTCAACGAGAGGATCTGAATGTGGTGAGCAAGCGCTTCACCGCCGGTGCGGTCGCGGTCGCGGCCTCGCTGGCACTCACGGTGACCGGTCTGGGTGTTCCGGCGACGGCCGCGCCGTCCAGCACCCGGACCTTCACCGTGCTGGCGGAGAGCGGCGTCTCCACCGACGCCGCGATCGCCGCGATCAAGGCGGCCGGCGGCACTGTCGTCTCCCGCACCGACGACGTCGGCCTGTTCCAGGTGCGCAGCGACCGGGCGGACTTCGCCAGCCGCGCCACCGCAGCCGGCGCGCTCCTCGGCGCCGCCGAGGAGAAGGCGATCGGCCGCAAGCCCAAGCTCGACCGGGTCGAGCAGGAGCACCTGGTGGCCGCCGCCGCGACCAAGGGCAAGGTCGCCAAGGGCAACGCCAGGAAGATGGACCCGCTGGACGACAAGCTCTGGGGCCTGGACATGATCCGGGCCGACCAGGCTCGCAAGATCGAGCCGGGCGACCGCCGGGTCACCGTCGGCGTCCTGGACACCGGCGTCGACGCCAGCCAGCCCGACCTGGCCCCGAACTTCAACTGGGCGCTGTCCCGCAACTTCGCGCCGGACATCCCCGACGTCGACGGCCCGTGCGAGGTGGCGAGCTGCCTCGACCCGGTCGGCACCGACGACGGCGGTCACGGCACCCACGTGGCCGGCACGATCGGCGCCGCCGCCAACGGCTTCGGCCTCTCCGGCGTGGCCCCGAAGGTCTCCCTGGTCGAGCTGAAGGGCGGCCAGGACAGCGGCTACTTCTTCCTCAACCCGGTGGTCAACGCGCTGGTGCACGCCGGCCGTTCCGGGCTCGACGTGGTCAACATGTCCTTCTACGTCGACCCGTGGCTCTACAACTGCACCGCCAACCCGGCCGACAACCCGGAGCAGCAGGCCGAGCAGCGGACCATCATCGAGGCCATGAAGCGGGCGCTGAATTTCGCCCACCACAAGGGCGTCACGCTGGTCGGCTCGCTCGGCAACAACAACGAGGACCTGGGCGCCCCGCGGACCGACGAGAGCAGCCCGGACTACGGTGACACCCCGCCGTACCCGCGGCCGATCGACAACGCGAGCTGCTGGGACCTGCCGGTCGAGGGCCCGCACGTGATCGGCGTCTCGGCGGTCGGCCCGTCCGGCAAGAAGGCCGACTACTCGAACTACGGCACCGAGCAGATCTCGGTGGCGGCTCCGGGTGGTTGGTTCCGGGACGGCTTCGGCACCGACACCTACCGCACCGACGCCAACATGATCCTCTCCACGTACCCGAAGAAGGTGCTCCAGGAGGAGGGGTCGGTCGACGAGAACGGCAACATCGTGGCCGGCTTCGAGGACTCGGTGTTCAAGCAGTGCACGGCCAAGGGTGAGTGCGGCTACTACACCTACCTCCAGGGCACGTCGATGGCGTCCCCGCACGTCTCCGGCGTGGCCGCGCTGATCGTCAGCCGGTACGGCAAGCAGCAGGGCCGCAACGGCTACGGCATGGCGCCGGACCAGGTCGAGCAGCACCTCTACCGGACGGCGGCCGAGCACGCCTGCCCGGAGCCGCGGCTCCAGACCTACACCAACGAGGGCCGGGACGAGACGTACAACGCGTACTGCGCGGGTTCGTTGAACTTCAACGGCTTCTACGGCTACGGCATCGTCGACGCCTACGCCGCGGTGAAGACGCCGCTGAAGCCCAACGCGCGGCCGTAACGACATTCGCGGTTCCGAGAAGCCCGGGCGACGCACGTCGCCCGGGCTTCTCCGTGTCGACGATTGCGCACAGTGGTCTTCCCGTCGAGCGCTGTCCGGTTGGTGCGAAATGGCATTTGTGCAGCTCAGCCCCCGTGCGGAGGTCGAAGGTCCCTTCCGTTGACCGAACTCCTCGACTTCAATTGTCACTGAGAGTGATAATTGGGTCGACGGGCTGTGTGCCGCGGCGGCCCTCGGCGAGGAGGAGAACCATGTCCGAGGAGACCATCCGCAAGGCGGCCATCCCGAAGCAGAACGCGGTCGAGGAGCCGGCGCTCGGCCCCGGCGACCCGCCCGACTACTTCGGATTCACACCCAACTACGCCAACACCGCGCTCCCGACCGTCGTCGGGGGAGTGGTGCAACCGGGCACCGGTGTCCGCAAGTTCGTCGACTCGCTGCCCGGCGTGGGCCCGGCCAACGCCAACGACCTCAACCACTACATCCCGGTCGCGGTGCCAGACACCATCACCTACCCCGGAAGCGACTACTACGAGATCTGCGTCCAGGACTACGGGAAGATGTTCAACCGGGACATCTCGCCCCCCGCCCGCCTGCGCGGATATCGACAGGTCAACAACGGCACCGACGCCAGCGGACACAACACCATCGCGCCGCCGGTCCGCCCCTACTACTGCGGGCCGCTCATCTACGCCCGACGCGACCGGCCGGTGCGGATCAAGTTTCTCAACCTGCTGCCCACCGGCGCGGCCGGCAAACTCTTCCTGCCGGTCGACACCACCCTCACCGGCGCCGGCACCGGCCCGCTGAACACCACCGAGCTCTACACACAGAACCGGGCCGTCGTGCACCTGCACGGTGCGGAGACGCCGTGGATCAGTGACGGCACCCCGCTCCAGTGGCTCACCCCGGCCGGCGAGGTCACGTCCTATCCGCGCGGTGCCAGCTACGCCAACGTGCCGGACATGCCCGACCCCGGACCGGGCGCGGTCACGCTCTACTTCCCGATGCAGCAGAGTGCCCGGATGATGTGGTATCACGACCACACCGAGGGCATCACCCATCTCACCCCGTACAGCGGGCAGATCGCGATCCTGATCCTCCGGGACCCGGTGGAGCAGCAGATGGTGACCGACGGGGTCATCCCGGCCAGCGACATCCCGCTCATCTTCCAGGACAAGACGTTCGTGCCGCCCCCGGCCCAGCTCGCCCGGCAGGACCCGACGTGGGACACCGTCAACTGGGGTGGGCAGGGCAACCTGTGGATGCCACACGTCTACATGCCCAACCAGAACCCGTACAACGCCGCCGGCGCCAACCCCATGGGCCGCTGGGACTACGGACCGTGGTTCTGGCCGCCGTTCACCGGCATCGAGCAGGGCCCGGTGCCCAATCCGTACTTCGACCCGGTCACCCGGCCCTGGGAGCCGCCGGTGCAGCCCGGCACGCCGCTGCCCACCATCACGCCCGAGGCGTTCATGGACACCCCGATCGTGAACGGCTGCGCCTACCCGACGTTCCAGGTCGAGCCCAAGGCGTACCGGTTCCGCATCCTCAACGCCTGCAACGACCGGGCGCTCAACCTCCAGCTCTACCACGCCGCCTCGAACGGCACGATGTGGAAGCCGGACGGCACGTTGAACGACGGCGCCGCCGGCGAGGTGCCCATGGTCGAGGCGTGCCCGAACCCGGACTTCCCACCCACCTGGCCCACCGACGGCCGGGAGGGCGGCGTGCCCGCCCCGAGCGCGGTCGGCCCGGACTGGATCCAGATCGGCAACGAGGGCGGGCTCCTGCCGGAGGTCGCGATCATCCCGCCCCAACCCATCAACTACGAGTACGACCGCCGCTCGATCACCGTGCTCAACGTCTCCGACCACTCGCTGCTGCTCGGGCCCGCCGAACGCGCCGACGTGATCGTCGACTTCTCCACCGTCGCGCCCGGGTCGACGCTCATCCTCTACAACGACGCCCCGGCGCCCATGCCGGCCTACGACACCCGCTACGACTACTACACCGGCGACCCGGACCAGACCGACAGCGGCGGGGCGCCCACCACCCAACCCGGGTACGGCCCGAACACCCGCACGCTCATGCAGATCCACGTCGTGGGCACCCCGGCCGCGCCGTTCGACCTCGCCCGGCTCCGGACGCGACTGCCCCAGGCGTACGGGCAGAGCCAGCCGAAGCCGATCGTGCCGGAGGAGGCCTACAACACCGCGTTCGGGACCACCTCCACCAACCACTACGTGGCGATCCAGGACACCACCATCACCTACGTCCCGCTGGGCGGCAACACCCCGGTCACCCTCGACCTCCAGCCCAAGGCGATCGTCGAGGAGTTCGACCCGGTGTACGGCCGGATGATGCCCACCTTCGGCGTCGAACTGCCCAAGACCAGCGCGCTCATCCAGACCACGATCCCGCTCGCCTACATCGACCCGCCGACCGAGATCCTCTACATGTCGAACCTGGCCACCCCGGTCGGCTCGGCCGGTGACGGCACCCAGATCTGGAAGATCACGCACAACGGGGTGGACACCCACTTCGTCCACTTCCACTACTTCAACGTGCAACTGGTCAACCGGGTCGGCTGGGACGGCGCGTACAAGCCGCCGGACGCCAACGAGGTCGGGTGGAAGGACACCGTGCGGATGAACCCGTTGGAGGACTGCATCGTCGCCATGCGGCCCTCACTGCCGGTCAACCTGCCCTTCAAGGTCGGCGACAGCATCCGGCTGCTCGACCCGACCCAGGTCCCGGGCACCACCAACGGCTTCACCCAGATCGACCCGCAGACCGGCGACCCGGCCGTGGTCACCAACCAGCCCTACAACTTCGGCTGGGAGTACGTCTGGCACTGCCACATGGTCGACCACGAGGACTTCGACATGATGCGGCCGGTGGTGATCCGAGTGTCCCCGGCTCCGCCCACCAACCTGACCGCGACCGTCAACGCCGGCTCGGCCACCGTCCCACCCGCGATCGTGCTGAACTGGACCAACCCCACCGGACTGCCGCTCGCCACCCAGGTCGTCGTGCAGCGCTCGACCAACTCCTCCTTCACGGCCGGGCTGACCACCGTCACCCTGGCGGCCGGGGCCACCACATACTCCGACACCACCGCGGTGCCCGGTGTCACCTACTACTACCGGGCCCGGCGGGAGAACAGCGCCAGCTATTCCGCCTGGTCGAACAGCGCCTCCGGGGTGATCAGCCTGACCGCCCCGACGAACCTGACGGCCACCCAACCCGGCAACAGCCCGGTGCGGGTCAACCTGAGCTGGGTCAACCGGTCGTACTCCACCTCGGTCGAACTCCAGCGCGCCACCAACGCCGCCTTCACCAGCGGGCTGACCACTGTCACCCTGGCCGCGAACGCGACCAGCTACACCGACAGCACGGTCGTGGGCGGCACCACCTACTACTACCGGGTGCGCACCGTCTATCTCGGCGTCGGCTCGCCGTGGTCGAACACCGCCACGATCGCCGTCAGCGGCCCACCGGCCGCCCCGACGAACCTCGCCGGCACCGCCGTCGCCGCCAGCGGCGGCACCGCGACGGTGAACCTCACCTGGCAGGAGAGCGCCGCCAGCGTGGTCACCAGCTTCGTGCTCCAACGGGCGACCAACGTGGCGTTCACCGCCAACCTGGCCACCTTCACGCTGGGCGGCAGCGCCCGGAGCTACAGCGACACCGGGCGGGCCCGGTCCACCACCTACTACTACCGGATCCAGGCGGTGAACTCGTTCGGCAGCTCGGCGTTCAGCGGCACCATCGCCGTGACCACGCCGGCCTGACCGGAACCGGTGCGGCGGCGTCCGGATCTTCCGGGCGTCGCCGCCTGTCCGAGTGGTGAGGCGACACCGGCGAGGTGGCGCGACGGGGTGCGCGTGTTCGGACCGGTGCGCCGGAGTGGAGAGGTCACGGACGCCAGCCGCGGGCCACCAGCGCGGCGCGGATCTCGCGGACCAGGGCGGGGAACTCCTGGCGCAGGCGTCGACCGGTCACGTGCAGCACCAGCCAGCCAGCCCCCACGAACTGGTTGAGCCGACACCGGTCGAGGTGCATCCGATCGGGATCCGCGTGCCACCGACCGTCGTACTCGACCGCCACGCGGAACTCCGGCCACGCCAGGCCGGGATGCAGGACAGGGCCGGCCGGCACGCGTACCGGGTGCTGTGCTGCCGGGCGCGGCAGACCGGCGAGCACGAGCCGCACCCGCAGATGTGACTCGGGCGGTGACTGGGCGCATCCGTCGGTCAGGCCGAACACCCAGGACGCCCGCCGGCCGCCCGGACGGCCGGCGTTCCGCGCCGCCTCGGTGGCGAGCCCGGCCGGGCTGACCGCACGGATGCGCAGCAGCCCGTCGATGATGCCGACGGCACGCACGGGATCGGCCCAGACCGCCGTCTCCCAGGCACAGGCGACGGGTACGGTGCGGGGCGGCGGCCCGGCCGGACCGGGCGGCCTCGGGTCCGGTGGCCCGGCCGGGGCGGGTGTTCTCGGGTCCGGCGGTCCGGCCAGGTTGGGCGTTCTCAGGTTCGGTGACCCGGCCGGGGCGGGTGGTCTCATCAGTTCCGGGGGACCGGTCGGTCCGGCCGGCGATCCGGGGGGAGTCGTCGGACCGGCCGGACGCGGCGGGCGGTGCCGAACCGGTGGCCGGCCCGGGTCCACCGCGTCGGCTGGCCGGACGGCCGGGAGTCGTCTGCCCGCCCCGCGCCGAGTGGTCGTGCCGGTCGACATGGCGGCGCGTGCCGGCACCGGGCCGAAGCCGGTCGGCGCGGCGGTGCTCGTCGGTGCCGTGGCGGTGCCGGCGGGGACCAGCAGGCCGCTGCGGGTGCTGGACACCGGGGCGTGGTGCACCCGGACGCCGGGTTGGGAGTCGGCTCGGACCGTGGCCGGTAGCAGGACGTGCACGTCGTCGGTGAAGTCGGCGGCGTGCTCGACCCCGTGCAGGTAGGCCGCCGACGGGCCGGCGATCAACGTGCCGGGCGGCATGCGGAGCAACACGGCGCGGCAGGCCAGCTCGTGGTCGCGGTCGAGGCGGGCGTCGGCGTAGACGTCATGCCGGAGTCGGAGCCAGGACGCGCCCCGGAGGTGGTGGCGCGAGAGAAGGCCGCGCCGGACCGCGTCCGAGCCACGAAAGACCTGCCAGGCCAACTGCGGCGGGCGATGAGGGTGAGGTGGCATACGGCAAGCGTGGGGCTCCGAGGCGGCTGTCGACACCCCTGTGGACAACCACCACGGCCGAGTCCGTACCACGCCTGTGGACAGCCCCCACCGACACCCGAGATGTGCTAGCGAGCTGCACCCGTTCCCGAACCGCGCCGCGGCGCGGAGCGACGCCGTTCCGGCGAGATGGGCGTATCCACGGCGGGTGGCGCCGTCATTTCGCCGAGGTGGGCATATCCGACCCGGGCGGATGCCGCCACTTCCCCGAACTTGCGCCAGCCCGCCAGCCCGCCAGCCAGCCCACCCCGCAGGCCCGGCCGCCCGGCGGGGCGGGCGCGGTCAGGAGAGCGCGGCGGCGACCGCCTCGGCGGCGGCGGTCACCTGGGCGCCGACCTCGGTCACGTCGAGCGGGGTCAGCGAGACCACGCCGACGCTGCCCTCCAGACCCGGCACGCCCAGCACCGGCGCCGCCACCCCGTACGCCCCGGACTGGAGTTCCCCGCTGGTGCTCACCGGGCCGGACTCGCCGGCCCGCCCGGCCAGCACGGCCCGGCCGGCCGCGCCCAGCCCCAACGGGTGCCGGGAACCGGTCCGGTACGCCACGTGGAACGCGGTCCAGCTCGGCTCGACCACGGCCAGCGCGACCCCCTCGCCGCCCTCCACCACGGTCAGGTGGGCGGTCGCACCGGTCCGCTCGGCGAGCCGGCGCAGCGCCGGCAGCGCGCCCTCGGCGAGCAGCGGCTGCGCGCGGCGGGCCAGGTGCAGCACGCCCACGCCGAGCCGCAGCCGGCCCTCGCCGTCGCGCCGCAGCATGCCGTGCCCGGTCAGCGCGCCGACCAGCCGGTAGACGGCCGCCCGGCCGATGCCGAGCCGGTGCGCGGCCTCGGTGACGGTCAGCCCGCCCGGCGCGTCCGCGACGAGGTGCAGCAGGCGCAGACCCCGGTCCAGGGTCTGCGCGGTCTCTCCCGGGCGTGCCGCCGTGTCCACAGCACGCAGCGTACGACCCGGCTCGGGCCAACCCGGAAATGTGTGGAGGGCTACCCTTGGGAGGTGACGCTACGCCTGTATGACACCGCCACCCGATCGGTGCGGGACTTCGTCCCGCGGGAAGCCGGCAAGGTGGGGGTCTACCTGTGTGGTCTCACGCTCCAGGCGCCCCCGCACATCGGCCACCTTCGTTCCGGCGTCAACTACGACGTGCTGCGTCGCTGGCTGCTGGGCACCGGGTTCGAGGTCACGTTCATCCGCAACCTGACCGACATCGACGACAAGGTGCTGGCCAAGGCCATCGAGCAGGGCCGGCCGTTCTGGTCGATCGCGTACGCCAACGAGCAGATCCTCACCGCCTCCTACCGGGCGTTGAACGTGCTCCCGCCGACCTACGAGCCGCGGGCCACCGGTCACATTCCGGAGATGCACGAGCTGATCGCCCGACTGATCGAGACCGGGCACGCCTACCCGGCCACCGACGGCTCCGGCGACGTCTACTTCGACGTGGCGTCCTGGCCGGCGTACGGCGCACTGTCCGGGCAGTCCCCGGCCGACATGCAGCCGGCCGGCGACGCCCCCGACCGGGGCAAGCGCGACCCGCGTGACTTCGCGCTCTGGAAGGGCGTCAAGCCGGGCGAGCCGACCGAGGCCGCCTGGCCGTCGCCGTGGGGCCGCGGCCGGCCCGGCTGGCACATCGAGTGCTCGGCGATGTGCTGGCGTTACCTGGGCGCCGAGTTCGACATCCACGGCGGCGGGCTCGACCTGACGTTCCCGCACCACGAGAACGAGATCGCCCAGTCGCAGGCCGCCGACCTGCCGTTCGCCCGCTACTGGGTGCACCACGGCCTGCTCGGCATCGGCGGCACCAAGATGGGCAAGTCGCTCGGCAACACGCTCGACCTCGACTACGTGGCCTCGCTCGGGGTGCGCCCGGTGGAGCTGCGCTACTACTACGCCGCCGCGCACTACCGGTCCCGCATCGACTACTCCGAGGACGCGCTGCGCGAGGCCGCGGTCGCGTACCGGAGGATCGAGGGCTTCGTGCAGCGGGCGGTCGAGCGGGTCGGCGTGGGCCGACCCGGTGAGCTGCCCGCCGGGTTCGTGGCGGCGATGGACGACGACCTCAACACCTCGGCGGCGCTCGCCGTGCTGCACGAGGTCGTCCGGGACGGCAACACCGCGCTGAGCGGCGGCGACGATGTGACCGTCCGCACGACGCTGGCCGCCGCGCGGGCGATGCTGGATATCCTCGGCGTCGACCCCCTGGATCCGGCCTGGACCGGTGGCGACCGCACGGACGACCTGCGCGGCGTGGTGGACTCACTCATCGCGTTGGCCCTGGAGCAGCGCGCGCAGGCCCGTGGCCGCAAGGACTGGGCCGCCGCCGACGCGGTCCGTGACCAGCTCAAGCAGGCCGGCGTGGTCGTCGAGGACACCCCCCAGGGCCCGCGTTGGACTATTGGAGAGCAGGACTGATGGCCGGCAACTCGCAGCGCCGTGGCCGGCGACTGACGCCGAAGGCGGGCGCCCCCAAGGGCACCGGTGGCAAGAACAAGGACTCCCTCGCCGGCCGGGGGCGCACCCTGCCGGCCGACGAGCGTCCCTGGCACAAGGCCTACTCGGGCACCGAGAAGCTGCCCCAGCGCACCGCCTGGAAGCAGGACAAGGAGCGTCGCGCCGCGGCCGAGGAGGGCCGCGCGCCCAAGATCGGCCAGCCCGGCAGCAAGGACACCACCTGGGGCAGGGGCGGCGGTCGGGGCGTACCCACCGCCAAGGGCCGCGGCGGCGGCAAGCCGGCCGGCCGGTCCGGCGGGCCCCGGGTCTCCCCGGGGCGCAAGTCGAACCCGGCGAAGGACAGCCCCGAGCTGCTCGTCGGCCGGAACCCGGTGCTGGAGTCGCTGCGCGCCCAGGTGCCGGCGACCGCGCTCTACACCGCGCAGGGCATCGACATGGACGACCGGGTCAAGGAGATCGTCCGCACCGCCGCCGACCGGGGCATCGCGATCCTCGACGTGAGCCGCGCCGAGCTGGACCGGATGACCGGGGGGGTGCTGCACCAGGGCGTCGGCCTCCAGGTGCCGCCGTTCGCCTACGAGCCGTTCGACGACCTGGTCACCGCCGCGCTGGAGCAGGCCGCCCCGCTGCTGGTCGCGCTGGACGGGGTCACCGACCCGCGTAACCTCGGCGCGGTGATCCGGTCGGCCGCCGCGTTCGGCGCGCAGGGTGTCTTCGTGCCCGAGCGGCGGGCCGCCGGGATCACCGCGACCGCCTGGCGGACCAGCGCCGGCGCGGCCGCGCGCGTTCCGGTCGCCCAGGTCACCAACCTGACCCGGTCGCTGAAGGCGTGCAAGGAGGCCGGCTTCATCGTGGTCGGCCTGGACGCCGACGGGCAGACCGACCTGTACGACCTGGAGGCCGCGGTCGGCCCGCTGGTAGTGGTGGTCGGCTCGGAGGGGCGCGGGCTGTCCCGCCTGGTCGGCGAGACCTGCGACCTGACCGTCAGCATTCCGATGATCTCCGAGGTGGAGTCGCTCAACGCGAGCGTCGCCGCCGCGGTCACGCTCGCCGAGGTCGCCCGCCGCCGCGCGGTCGAGGGCTGACCCGCAAGCACGAAGAAGGGGCGGTCCGCCGTGGCGGGCCGCCCCTTCTGCTTCGCGTACGTCAGATCCGCTGGCCGGTGGTGGCGTGGAAGGCGTGGCTGCGGCCGGGGCGCGGCTTGACGAACACGGTGTCGCCCATGTTCGGCATGCTGCGCCGGTCGGTGCGGACCACGAACCGCTCGTTGTGGCCCTCCAGCGCGGCGTGGCCGTAGATGTTGGCGTCGGAGCCCAGGTCCTCGACCAGCTCGACCACGACCGGCATGCCGCCCTCGGACGGGCTCACCAGGTCGCAGTCCTCCGGGCGGAAGCCGACGGTGACCTTGCCGTCGCCGCCCTCGCCGCGGGCCGCCTCGATCTGCTCGCGGGTCAGCGGCATGATCATCTCGGCGAACACGCCGCCCTGGTCGGTCAGCTTCACCGTCTTGATGTTCATGGCCGGGGAGCCCATGAAGCCGGCGACGAAGACGTTGGCCGGGGTGTCGTAGAGCGCCCGCGGCGTGTCCACCTGCTGGAGCACGCCGTCCAGCATGACCGCCACCCGGTGACCCATGGTCATGGCCTCGACCTGGTCGTGGGTGACGTAGACGGTGGTGACGCCGAGCTTCGCCTGGAGCGAGGCGATCTGGGTACGGGTCTGCACGCGCAGCTTGGCGTCGAGGTTCGACAGCGGCTCGTCCATGAGGAAGACCTGCGGCTCGCGGACGATCGCGCGGCCCATGGCGACCCGCTGGCGCTGACCGCCGGAGAGCGCCTTCGGCTTGCGGCTGAGGAACTCCTCAAGCTGGAGCAGCCCGGCCGCCTCCTTGACCCGCCGGTCGATCTCCGACTTCGAGGTCTTGCGCAGCTTGAGCGCGAACGCCATGTTCTCGTACACCGTCATGTGCGGGTAGAGCGCGTAGTTCTGGAAGACCATCGCGATGTCGCGGGCCTTCGGCGGGAGGTGGGTGACGTCCCGGTCGTCGATGTAGATGGCGCCGTCGTCGACGTCCTCCAGGCCGGCGAGCATCCGCAGGCTGGTGGACTTTCCGCAGCCGGACGGGCCGACCAGGACGAGGAACTCCCCGTCACCGATCTGGAGGTCGAGCTGGTTGACGGCGGGGCGCTCGGTGCCCGGATAGATCCGGGACGCCTTCGCGTAGGTGACCGTAGCCATGATGAAGCGCTTCCTTTCACCGGCAGGAACGTGCCGGACGATCCGAGTGAAGGAGCGACCGGCACCCAGGGTGCCGGCCAACGGGAGCGTCGCCCGGGCAGCCGAGGCCGGCCGGAGTGTCGTCCGTGTCACTGCACCGTAAACGGCTTTCGCGTTCGTGCCAAGACGAGACGCAGCGGGTGGGACGGACGGCATACACATTTCGGTCAGTCGGGCACTGAGAGGCATCAATCTCCCCGCTGTGAGCGCTATCAGCGGACGATCGGCCGGGCGACCCGGTGAGGTAACTGACGTTTTCCGTGCTCGGGAGCCCTGCCAGGCGGGATTTCCCGAGCCCAGTCGCTATGCTGAGCCCGTCACACGCGCCCCTGTAGCTCAGCTGGCCAGAGCACTCGCCTTGTAAGCGAGATGTCGCCGGTTCGATCCCGGCCGGGGGCTCCAATTCCACAAGGCGTTCCCGGCCGGTGGCCGTCGTGATCTCCCCGGTTGACAGCAACGCTGACAGCAACGGGGGTCACGACAGCCGCCCGTCGAGCTTGCCGAGCGCCTGGCGCATCGCGTCGAGGTTGGCGTGAGCGTAGACCTTCAGCGTCACCTTCACGTCGGCGTGCCGGGCGATGGCCTGGACGACGTGCGGCGGTACGCCCAGCTCCATCAGGAGCGACACGACCGTGTGCCGCAGGTCGTGCAGCCGGACACCGGGTAGGCCGGCGGACTCCCGGAGGCGGGCGAAGGAGCGACTGAGGTTGGTCGGCTCCATCGGCGTACCGCGCTCGGAGGGGAAGACGAGCCCGTGATCCACCCAGACCTCGGGGAGGCCGGCCCGCTCCTCCTGCTGACGCTCCCGGTGCTCCATCAACGTGAGCCAGGTGAACTCGGGCAGCGGTAGCACCGCCTCGGAGTCCTCCGTCTTGGCGTCCAGGACGTGAAGCGTCCCGGCGACCCGCTGAACGGTCTGCTGTACCCGAAGGGTGCCGTCGTCGAGGTCGACATCCGACCAGCGGAGGCCGACCAGCTCCCCGCGGCGGAGGCCCATCGTGGCCGCCACGACGTAGAGAGCGTGCAGCCTGTGGCCGGCGGAGGCAGCGAGGATCTTGCGCACCTGGTCGACGGAGAGCCCCTTGCCGATCTTGTAGCGCGGCGAGGGGACACGCACCAGCTTCGCCACGTTGCGCGACACCAACTCCTCCCGCATCGCGTGTTGCAGCGCGTTGCGGAGGACCGCGTGCACGAACTGCACCTGACGAGCGCTCGGGTAGCTCTGGCAGCAGCGGCCGACGGAGCAGCACCGCCGGCCGGCCGGGCGGATCTGGTCGAGACCGTTGGTGCAGCAGAGGCACTTGCGGCGGAAGCCGTCCATGAACGCCTTGACGTGCTGCACCTGCAAGCCGTCGAGACGCTTCGTGCCGAGGGCCGGCACCAGGTGCAGCCGTACGGCGCTCTCATAGCCCCGAACGGTGGTCGGCTTCAGGTCACTGACGTACGTCTCCAGCCAATAGGGCAGGTAGTCGGCCAGCTTCCAGGCCCGTTCGGGGACGGGGATGCCGCGCTGAGACTGCGCCTTCAGCTCGATGAGCTTGGCGTGTGCCTCGTCCCAGGTGGCGCCGTAGACGAACTTTCGCTTGCGGGTGCCGTCGGTGGCGAGCACGTACGCCTGCCCGACCCACCGGCCGTCACTGGAGCGCTGATAGATCGAGCCTTCGCCGTTGGGGTTGCGGCGGGCGGCCGACTGTCGTTGTTTCGGGTCTTTGGGCATCAGGCGGCTTCTTCCGTGAGCGTGGCGATGGCCTCGTCGATGGCCGATGCGGGGATGAGCCGGCGGCTTCCGACCTTGAAGGAGCGGAGCCGGCCGGAGCGGATCAGGTCGTAGACGAGCGAGCGGCCGATGCCGAGCGCATGGGCGGCCTCCTCGACGCGCAGCACGCGAGGAGTGATCGAGCTGGTGGCGTTCATCGACTGGCCTTCCTCGTGTGCGGAGGGGAGTGGCGGGTTACGGGGGAGTCGGGCCGGCAAGGGCGATTACTGGGCGCAGGCCGCGAGCGCGGCGGGTTGATCGGATGAAGGCGCGAGCGTGGTTGTTCGTAGGCGTGCGGTGTCGAGGTCTGTGCGCCAGCGGATGCGGGCTGATATGGCGCGTAGGAGTCGGTGTTCCAGGGGTGGCACGTCGGGGTCTTCGGGGCGGGCTAGTTCGAACCGGTACCGTTTCGGCCCGTCTGTGTCGTCGGCCGCCTGGTCGTGCTCCTCGGTGTCGGCCAGGCCGCCGGCGAGGATGGCGCGCACCCAGGCCCGGTTGTCGGCGCGGTGGTCGGCGAGGGTTTTGCCGGACCATTGGCGGGAGACGAGGACGCGGCGGCCGGTGAAGCCGAGGGTGGAGCGTTGGTGGACCTTCCCGGTGCACCGGCCTGGGGTCAAGCCCGCCTTGACGCCGTCGGGCTGAACGCCGTAGAGCAGCCAGTTGGCGCACGTGGGCGAGCACGGCAGGACCGACAGTTCCGCGTGGAGCCGGTCGAAGTGCGCTTTCTGCGGGTCGGTTCGGGGCTTGGCCTGGTCGGTCAGATCCTTGGTGACGTACTTGGTCACGTAGCGGATGGACCGTTCGGCATCCTTGGTGCCCTGGTCGATGCCGCGGGCGTCGATGCGGCCCAGGCGGGCGACGTAGGCGGGCCGGCTGTCCGGCTCCTCCAGGGCGTCGAGGGCTTCACCCCAGGTGGGCAACGGCTCACGCGTCTTCGGGTCGACGTATGCCTGTCTGTCGACGTCCCAGACCGGGGGCTTGTCCACCCGGTAGACCGGTTCGTTGAAGGGTGGCCACCACACCTGGTGGTAGGTGGCGGCGGCGATTTGCTTGAGCAGCCGACGGGGCAGGGTGCCGCGGATGGCGAAGTGCGCGTGTGGGGCGAGGCGGCGTTGCAGTTCGACGGCGCCGGCGTATTGGACGTTCCAGCCGGCGGCGCGGCGGACGTTCTGCCACCACCGGTCGAGGACCCGGGCGAAGTGAATCGCGTCCAACGCCGCGCGCCGGTAGTCGTAGCCGGCTGGGTCAACCGGGGTGCCGAGGAGGTCATCGTGCGGGCCGTGTCTAGTGCCGCACTCGCATGGCGCGATGTAGGCGCCGCGACGGAGGTGGGAGTGCACCGGTCCATGCGAGTCGAGCGTGAGCGTGATCAGCATCGACGGCCGGTAGGTCTTGCCCGTCCGGCCCGAGTAGGCCCGGCCCACGGTGCGCGGGTCGACGGGCAGCCGGGGCAGGTCGGGTGAGTCTTGGCGCCGTCGGGTGGACCGCTTGCGGCGGGGTCGCTCGTCGCGTTCCTTCGGCGTGAGGTGGCCGCGCAGGCTGGTCTCGCCGAGGGCTTCGTCGAGTTCCGCTATGGCGGCGTCGATCTCGGCCACCTGGGCGGCCCGCTCATCCGGGGTCATCGGCTGGTACTGGACGGCTTCGCGTTCGAATTCCAGATGCGCCCGCACCCGGACCAGGGCGAGCGCTTCCTCACCGGGCTTGTCGGGGCGGACGGCCGGTTCGTCGGCGAGGTGCCAGCCCTCCCGGATCTGCTGGATGCGCAGGCGCCGGCCCTTCTCCGCGCAGGGCTTGCACTTGACGGCCAGGGTCGCCCCGCACGGCACCTCCACCACCTCGGTCAGGCCGGTGGCGGTGTCGGTGCGGCGCAGCGCCAGGGGGCGGACGCAGACGCCGTGCGACTCGGCGAGTTGCTTGAGCGCGTCCTTGGCGAGTGGTTTGCGCATCCGGTCGGCCCGCGACCCCGGCCGAGGTGGCGTCTCTGAGGGAGTCTCTGGGATGAGGGGGAGTTGGGTCACTGGTCACGCTCCCCGCTGAACGGGGTGCCGTTGCGGGCCGTGAACGCCGCCGCAGGCACGGGCACCAGTCCGGGCCGCTGCACCGCCATCGCCGCTGGCCGGGCCGGCTCAGCGATGACTGCCTGGTCCTCGTGAACCACGACAGGCCGGTGGTCCTCGGTTGGGTTGTAGCCGGGTGGCACCTCGCCCCGATCGCGGGCTGGCTGGTCAACGGGCGCCGCCGGGGTGGCGGAGAAGACCAGCTTGGACAGGCCGAGGAATGCCAGCGCGGGCACGGCCGACAGCAGCCACCCGGACGGGCTCGGCTTCGCTACCGCGAGTTGCGCGGCGAGGGACAGGGCGACGGCGCAGACGAGCAGGAACAGGGGGTAGCCGACGGGGCCGCCGGTGCGGCGGCGTCGCCGGATGGTCAGCAGCGCGGCGAAGGGGAGTAGTTCGGAGATGGCGGCGTTGGCCCAGCCGAACCAGTCCCCGGTACCGGCCGGGGAGTTGTTCATGGTCCAGTCGTGCACGTGGGTGAACGAGGCGGCGCCGGCCAGGCCGCCGACGGTGAGGACGATGAGCACCAGGGCGAGCCCTTCCAGGCGTTCGGTGTCGGCCTTCATGGGGTCACCTCCTGGTCGGTGTCGTCGCAGAGGCGGCGGTAGTCGCGGCCGAGTTGGCGGATGTCGTCGTCGGTGAGGTAGGCGAACCGGACCCGGACGGGTTCGCGGACGCCGTCGAGGACCACGAAGCCCACCCCTGGCGACGACTCCGGGATGCGGTCGCAGAGGGCTCCTCGGTCGCGGGCGGCGTCGCCGAGGACCATGTCCACCTGTTCGGGCTCGGTCAGCCGCAGCCCGATGCGGGTCGGGAAGAGGTCGCGGAACGGCAGCACGTCCTTACGGGGGTCCTGCAACGCGGCGACCACGTGCACGCCGACCGCCCGCCCCTGACTGAGCAGGAGGCCGAGCGATTCCTTGATCCGGTCACGGACTTTCCGATCCGTGATGTACGCGGTGAGCGCGGCCAGCTCGTCAACGACCAGGACGAGCAACGGATCCTCCGGCGTCGGCACATGTTGACGGGTCACCCCACGCAGCCGGGCGGCCCGCAGCCGCATGCGCTTCACGGCCTCTTCGAGAACTCCGGCCATGCTGTCCGGGTCGTCGTAGGCGAAGCGGGTAAACAGCGGCACCCCCGCTGCCAGCTCCATCCCGCCCTTCGGGTCGAACGCCCACACCTCGACCAGGCCGGACCGGATACCACCGGCCAGGGAACGGAGCAGTGACCACAGCACCGAGCCCTTGCCCGACCCCGTGGCCCCGGCGATGAGCACATGCGAGCCGGCCAGCCGCAGCCGGTACGGTTGCCCGTCCTCGTCGACGCCGAGCGGCAGCGCGTCCAGTTCCGGCACGTCGGCCACCGGCAGCGGTGTCACGACGGCGGCGAGGGGGTCACGGCGCACGAGGCGCACCACCACGCGATCCGGCCGGTTGGTGGAGCGCGCCTGTCCGCTGCGGCGGCGGAAGGCGTAGGCGAGGCGTTCCGCAGCCTGCCCCCAGTCGTCCGGGATCTGCCCCGGCAGCAGCCGAACGGTCAGCTCGTCGCCGAACCGGTCGCACCGCACCCGCAAGAGCTGCGGCACGTAGCGGTCACCCGCGAACGCGGTCGCCAGCCCACAGGTGGCCATCACGGATGCCCACCGGCGGCGGTAGACGAACAGCGCGCGGACGCGGCTGACGAGCGGGTACCAGCCGAACCGCAGCCACGACGACGGATGCCACCGCCACCACGCCACGCAGCCGGCGGCGGCGGCCAGGACGACGCCGGCCAGGACCAGGCCGCCGAACTCGACCCGGATCCACAGAGCCAGCGCCGACGGGGCGGTGAGCCACCAGTACCGGACCGCCAGCACGCAGGCGCGGAACAGGCCCCGGGCCAGCCACCAGAGCACCAGCAGCCAACCCGGAACCCGCCAGGCGGGAAGGCGCACGTTCATCGGCGCCATGGGGATCTTGTCCCCGGGAATCACGTTGATCAGAGGCACAGGTCACCACCCCGAGCCGAGCGACCCAGCGTCGAGATGCACGAGTGGCACGACATGCGGCGCAGGTCGAACCGGCGCGGCTTCACCCACCGGCAGCAACGGGGGCAGCGGATCGCGTACACCCGGGCGGAAGCCGGCGGCAGCCACAGAGCCGAACGGACAACGGCCTCGGTCTCCCGGTAGGCGTGGCGCAGGCCGGTCAGGAGCGAGCGGGTGCGGGTGAGCAGGAGGGCCGCGCCGAGGAGCAGGGGCGCGGCGATGATCAGGGCAGGGGGAATTACGGTGGGCATCGCGCCCTCCTTCGCCAGATGAGGGATGGCAGAGCGCGGGACGGGTCGGGACTCTTGGCGGGGAAACGACCCGCCCCGCGCGCACAACCGGCAGCGGTCAGGCCGCCACCGAGCCCGGCACCACCGACGCCGGACGAATCGCGGTGGCCCGCAGCGAGTACGCCATGCGGGAACGGCAGTCACCCGAGGAACGGCCCGGCTTGCAGCGCTGCGAATCCACGTAAGGCGTCAGGGTCAGGCCCTCGAACTCCACCGCTGGCGGATAGCCCGGCACGGTCGACGGCGGCGGCACCGGCTGCTGCGGAGCCACAACCTTGACCTTCACCTCGGTCGACCGACCGAACTTCCCCGCCTCCGGGTCCAGGTCCATTACCCGCACCAACCAGACCCGCTCGCCGGTGTCCTTGTCGCGCGCCTGGTTGTCCGCCTCACCCCGCCGCTCAAAGTCGATCTGCGGCGAGACACCGAGGCAAAGCGCTCCAGCGGGAAAGACGTACTCGGACGGGACCGGAACCTTCAGCGTCATCGGAACCACGACAAGACCTCCAGATCCACAAGGCAACTCGACTAGTTGACTTGTTAAGTTAGATCGAAGGTAGAGAGCACCAACTTGACTTGTCAAGTGGCTAATCCACTTTGGTCAGTCGAGCGGGTAGACGTCTTCCAGATCGTGCCGAGCGGCGGGAAGGAGCACGTCCACCGCCAGAAGCGGCGTGGCGCTTCGGTCGCAGATGACCAGAAGCACGGTCAGCACCGGATCGCTTTCGCGGACTTGCAACAGCTCGGCTTCCTCGCTGCTGGGCAGCCGCGCCGAGATGCGTTCGGTCACGTGGTCGAGCTTGAGGCGCTTGCGGGAGGCGACGTGCCTGAGCAGGCCCTCCGGCATCACGTCCTGGGAGCCCACGCCGGTTCCATCGGCCAGCTCGACGGGCAGGAACGCCGTGCCCAGTTCCACCGGGCCGACTCCGTCGACAGTGATGAGGCGCCGACGAGCCATGACCGGAGTCCCTGGTTTCACGCCGAGGGCGGCAGCGGCCCGTGGGGGAGCGGGAACGGTGCCGGCTGCCAGCAACGTCGACCCGGCCCGCTCGTCGTCGTCGAGTAGGCCATACCGGCGTTCACGTGATCGCTGGTCGGTGCCGCCCGGACGGCCCAGGACGAAGCGACCCTTGCCCTGGCGGCTCTCGATCCAGCCGTCCTGTCGCAGGAGGTCTAGGGCCCGGACCACGACGGGCCGGGACGCGCCGAATTCGCGGATGAGTTCGGTCTCGCTGGGCAGCATCGCACCCGGCGGGTAGGTGCCGTCGTCGATGCGCTGTTGCACCGCGTTGACGATCACCACGTACTTCGGCGGCGCAACCTCGATCGGCACCGTTTCACTCCAGACGACAACTCAGCTTGTCAACAGGCTATCTGCGCTGCTGATCCCCTGTCCATGCGTTGCCATCCATCTGACCCGGCCTTGGTGCGTAGCCGCCCTGCCAGTCCCGCAGGGCGTTCTTCAGCCGGGCATTCTCCTCCCGGAGACTCGCCTCGACCCGATCCCTGGCAATCAGCTCGTCGACGACGCGATGCAGGAACGCGTAGACATGTGCCTCGACGAGGCCTCGCCGGCCGAACCCGGTACGCCGGAACCGCTGCCGGCGCACCTGCTCCGGGGCCATCGGTGCGAGCCGCGATGCCACACGAAAGACTCCCACTGCCATCGAACTCTCCCATCAAGTCGTCGCGCGTTTTCCCTGCCGCGGGCCGTCCCTGGTCGGGGTCGCTGCTGTTGGCTTTCGGCGTGGTTGGCGGACCACGGCCCGAGGCGGATCCGCTCGCAGCAGGCCGGCTTTCTGCACGAAGATCTCTCGACGAGCCAGGGCGTTGCCCGTCTGGTCAAGGACGTAGCCGGTCAGCCAGATCCAGTCGTGGTGAACTAGTTCGCCGGAGACCGTGATGACCCGGAAGATCAAGGCCCGGTCGCCGCCGAACTGCACCGACGCGCGGCGATTGACATAGAGCACGTCTCCCGGCTTCGGGACCATGACCACCCGCCTTCCACGCATCGGCTGACCGGGGCGCCGAGGCGGGCGGGCCTCCGAGCGCGGCCGACACCGCGCTTCCACCAGCACCCGCCCCGGGCCAACTCAGGACACGGCAGACCGCCGCGTGATGATCGGAGGGCTGGCGGCCGTCGCTGTCAGACGACCGCCAGCCCCGCCCACTGCCCTTGGGCGCCGGTGCCCGCGCAGTCGGGGCAGTCGCGCCGTTGCAACCGGTTCGGGTCACCGGGAGCCCGGAGCGAGCGGCGAGGGCTGGCCATCTTCCAGCCCCGCCCCTCGCATGAGGGACAAGCAATCGGCGCGGACGGTGAGGGCTGGAGCGTCCCCCGCCGCGGACGCGACCCATCCACACACCGCGCGACCCGAACCCCGGTTTGCTCAGCGCCCCTCCTCGCTGAGCTCACCTCCCGGTGTCCGCGCCGACGCTGCCGCCCATGTGCATCGACGGGATGCACATGCACAATTGCGGTGGGTGAGCCGTCCATGTAGGAGAGATTGCACGGGACCTGTGGGACCGATCGAGGACCCGTAGGGACACCTCTGGCGGACATCGAGCGGACACCATGAGGACCTGCATTGCCGGAAGGACCTCACCCGGGCGAGCGTGGAGAAAGCCCATCAGGAAGGCGTAGACGGATGGCACGAGAACGCCGCGAACCTCGCACCGTGCTGGAGCACCTGATCCAGCAGAGCGACCGTACGTACGAGGAACTGGCCGACGAGTTCTCCCGGATGGACCCCCGGGCGGCGATCAGCGCCCGGCACCTCGGGCGGTTGGCACGCGGCGAACGCGACCTGGCCTCATCGACCCCCGCCACCCGGCGGGCACTACAGGCCATGTTCAGCAAGCCCATCGACGAACTACAGCGCCCTTGGACTTCCCACCAGTTGACCCCTGCGCCGGAGCGGCACCTCCTTGTCGACCCCGCCGGCGCCGGCCCGGAAAGGAACCTCCTCGCCATGGCCGCACAACGCGCCCGCCAGTACGCCATGCTCGCCGCCGAGTCCACCAGCCCGGCCGCCATCGAACAGCTCGCCGAGGACGTGCAGCGCCTGGCGCTCGCCTACCCGCAGCGTCCCGTCAGCCACGTGCTCCCCGACCTGGTCGAGACACAGGACACCCTGTTCACCCTCCTGGAGCGCCGCCAGGCCCCGAACCAGTCCAGAGACCTGCACTTCCTCGCCGGCATCACCAGCGGCCTGCTCGCCAAGGTCTCCCACGACATGGCCGACCCGCACTCGGCCATGCTCCAGGCCCGCACCGCGGTTCTCTGCGCCGAGCAGGCCGGCCACCCCGGGCTCCAGGCGTGGCTGCGCGGCCTGCAATCCCTCGTCGCCTACTGGGCCGGCCGCTACGCCGAGGCGGTCCGCTACGCCGAAGCCGGCCGCGAGTACGCCACCCGGGCCGGCGGCACCTCCGCCGTCTGGCTGCCCGCCAGCGCCGCCCGCGCGTACGCCGCCCTGGGAAACGCCGAGCAGGCCAAGACCGCCATCACCGAGGCCGAGGACGCCTGGTCCCGGGTACGCCCCGACGAGATGGACGAGATGGGCGGCATCTGCACCTTCAACCAGCCCCGCACCCTCTACTACGCCAGCGACGCCCTGGCCTGGCTCCCCGGCGAGGCCACCAACACCGAGCGATACGCCCTGCGCGCCACCCAGGCGTACGCCGACCCCAACGACCCGGCATGGGCCTTCGGCGACCAGGCCGGCTCACACGCCAACCTCGCCATTGCCCGCGTGGCCGGTGGGGACCTGGAGGCCGCAGCCGACGCCCTGGCGCCCGTGCTCGACCTGCCCGCCGATCAGCGCATCAACGGCATCGTTCACTCCGTGCGTCGGGTTCACCAGGCCATCACCCGGGCCGGCCACGCCCAGGATGCCCGCGAACTCATCGACGGCATCGAGCACTTCACCCACACCCCGGCCAACGCCCTTCCTCGATAGGGCACGATCGGGCCATGGAGCCGATCACCATCCCCGGCCGCGTCATCACCCTGCGCGACTTGCGCTCCGATGACGCGGCCGATGCTTGGGCAATCGTCGGAGACGACCGGGTCACTCAGTGGCTCTCCTTCGACAGCCGAGACCAAGCCGCCGCCGTCGCCATGGTCGAAGGCGCCATCGAGCGAGCCCAACTCACCCCGCGCACCGAGTACTACCTAGCCGTTGCCGACGCCTCAGACCGCATGATCGGCTTCGCGCGACTCGGCCTCACCGGCCACCAAGCCGCCAAACTTGGGTACGCGATTGGGGCCGACCACTGGGGCCACGGCTACGCCACCGACGCCGCCCGCACGATGGTCGACTACGGCTTCCAGACGCTGAAGCTCCACCGCATCACCGCGGCCATCGGCCCCGACAACGCAGCCTCCATCACCGTTGCCGAAAGACTCGGCATGCAGTACGAGGGCCGGCTACGCGACCACGTCTACACCAACGGCGCATGGCGCGACTCCCTGCTCTACTCCCTCCTTGCCCAGGAGTGGACCAGCAACGCCGGCTGACCAACCGCCGACGGCTCGACGGCCAACGCCGGCTGGATCATGGCGCCGGTACGATCGCCGGCATGCGCGACGCCGACACGCCGCCGCAGGAGCCCGCCGACCGCCGTTTCGCCGACACCGCCCTCACACCCCAGGAGTACGCGGCCCACATCCGCGCCGCCGCAGCCGAGGTGTACGAGCGTGTCCAGGAGTGGCGGCTCGCCCCAGGTTGGCAGGAGACACCAACGAACGCTCACCGGTACACGGTGACGGCGGACGCTGTCGCCGCGCTCAGCGGGCTACCTGAGCCGGAGACGTCGGAGGAACTGGCCGCAGTCATCGACGCGGTTCGTCCCGTGCTCGCGGAATGGCGCCCAAGCCGGCCGGGGCCGGAGCAACAGATCTTCGCGGCAGTCGAGCGACTTCGGCAGGCATGCGGATAGCGAAGTGCTCTTAGCTTTGCGCCGCTCGGCGACCCTGAAGGTCATCTCGTAGACTCGCCCAAGTGATCTTGGGGGAGGATTCGCAGGGGTGGCGGTCGCGTCGAGCCCGACAAGTTGGGCGTCCCCGACGGTGGCACTGGGTGCTCCTGGCGTTGATGGTGATCAGTTGCGCTGGCCTTGTCGCCGTGCCGGCATCGTGGGCCGTGCGCAAGCAGTTGGAGGCAGAACGCGGCGAAGCTACGCCCGAGGCCGCGGCCCGCGTGTGGCTGTTGCAGCTCAGTGCCGGCGAAGAGTTGGGGCTGTCGCGGGTGCTGGCCGGCGCGCGTCATGACGAGCTGCGGCAGCAGTGGCGGGACTACCGCGCCGAGATAACCGGCACCGGCCGGGAGCCTTCGAAGCTGGAGAGCGTGGGGCCGAGCGCGATCAAGCACCAGGCCGATGACCGAGCCACGGTGACCGAGCAGATACGCGCGGTCTGGTGGTACGACGCGCAGATTCTCGCCGGTACTGCGCACCCGTGGCGGTGGGAGCTGCGCAAGGACCGCGGTGGGTGGCGGGTGTGGTCCGTCGACCTGCCGGCCTGGTGCGGGGTACATGTCCGGGCGAACCTGTGTCCGTGACGGCGGTAAGCGAGACAGCCCTCATCTGAGCGCCTGCGGGCGAACTGACATGCCGACGAGGTCTTCGCATCGATCCCGCTGCGACACTCTTCACCATGGAACGCTTTGACGTGAGGGCGGACGCGCAGCTCGATGACGACAATGTGATCCTCGCACTGAGTGGACCCTCATGGCTGCTGAATGTGAATGCGAGTCCGGACGAATGGGCTAGGAACCTCCCTCGCGTTGCCGGTGCCGACCACGCGCAGCGCCTAGACGTAAGCCTCGGGACGTCGGCGAGACGCCCCGTGTGGTGGTGCATGAGCGACGGCCAACTCACCTTGAGCGTGGGTCACGACCCCGAGAGCTACGACTTTGTCGTAGCTCTACCCGCCGCCCTTCTGTCGGAGATTCGGGCGCAACTGGATGCCCTCGACCCGACGACTGGGGCTAGCTCAGCGACGTAACGCACGCTCATGCCGCGATGCGCACCCGTGTCGCGGACCGTGAAGGCTTCCGCACCGTACTCTGAGATCATGTCGGGAATCAGGTGGGACCTGGACGTCAGCATGTCCCGTGACGGGACAGCGAGCCTTCAGGCGCGACTGCCGAAACACTCTCTTTAGGATCAAGGGCCGCGCAGGCGCGGCCTGCCCGGCGCACTCGGCCTGCTGGCGGCCTCCGGCCGGCATCGGCCGGCACGCCGAGCAGAAGTGAGACCAGACATGCTTGCGCCTAGCCATGCCGTGACGATCGCGGGGCGGAGTGGCCGCCGGTGCGGGCAGGGCGATCGCTGCCGCGCCGCTACGCGGCTTGCCACTGAATGACCAGCTCATTGAGCAGGGCGGGCTGGCTTCAGATGGGCCGGGGCTGCGCCCTCGGGCCACGGCCAGCAGCAGGGGCGCGCCGACCGTCGCGCCGCCGCGCAATTTGAGTCGCCGCCGGCCGTGGAGGGAAGCGACGCGGCGTGTGCAGGGCCGCTCCTCCAGGTTCAAGGGCGCTTCGCGTCGCTACACGACGACCCTGCGGCCGTCCTCGGCCCGGAGCCTCTGTGCCACCAGGCCAGCGTTGCCGGTAAGCCAAGGGCTGCCCGAAGTGCTCGCACCGCATCCCCCCACAGCCCCGTGTCGCCCGTCGCATACCCGTCAAGGCGACATTGACGACAGAGTGATGATCGTGACTAGCATGCGTGATGCGTCGACTTGCCAATCAGAGCCGCGATGATGTCTACAACTCGCAAAGGGACTATCAGACAATCCACAGTGGTCAAGGAGTGCGCTTCCGCAGCCTAGGCGGGGCGCATGGGCGTATCACTCTCGCACGCCGCACCGGCGCACCCTTGCAACCCTTAGCCGGGGTGGGAGGCTACATCGCACCATCCGCGCACGCTGAGATCTACCTCTCGCTCGACTCCGGCGGGGCAGAAGCCACCCGTGGGTTTCAACTTTCCCCGGTGTACAGCAGGGTAGGCCTTGCCATGGAGCATCAGGGCGCTCCATGGCTCGTAGTAACAGTCACCTGGGAAGGTGCGAGATGGATCGACCTTTGGGGTCTGAACGCCGACGCTCTCGACCTCCCACCAGCGGTAGCTGAACGAGCATCGCTGCGGGACTTGAATAGTAAAGCGCTAGCTCCGGAGACGTTCTACCTAGACCATGAAGGACCGCTTTTGCTCGACGTCGTTGAAGACGAGAGCTCAAACCTCGCTGTAGAGGATGGCGGTCTAGTGTCTTTGAAAAAGTGCGCCTATTGCGGACGCATGCTCCCGTTGGATATGGAGCGCCAGGGAGCATTGTCGTTTCATAAGCACAGTGCTAAAAAAACGCTTCACCAAAACGAGTGTCGTTCGTGCAAAAAGTGGCGAATCAATGACGGGCTTAATCACTTGAGAACGCCTGACCAGTTTCACGAATCGTCGCTGCTTAACCGAGAGCGCAGGATTCTTCTGCGGGAGCCGCAAATTTTGCAAGAAATAAAGGACCGAACTGGCGATGGGCTAAAGAGTCAAGTGTGGAAGAGATTCGATAGGAGATGCTTTAACTGCGAAAGGCCTCTAGAATTGCGTGAAGTCCAACTTGATCACACGAGGCCGCTAGCGTACCTCTGGCCGATCGACGAGCATGCCACTTGTCTTTGTGCTGACTGCAATAATGCCAAGAAGGACAGGTTTCCAGTGGACTTCTACAATCAGCACCAACTTCACCGTTTAGCGGGTATTACAGGTCTTCCCTATGAGCAGCTAGTCATCAAAGCAGTGAACCCAGATCAGCTAGACCGCATCTTGCAAGATATCTCAGCGTTTGCAAGGGAGTCAGATCCACGCACCTTTAACGCTACTGCTCGTCGAGTCAAGATGTTGGATCCTCGGGTGGACCTCTACGAGGTGCTGCGCCGTGCAGATCCGGCCGCCTTCGATGACTTGAATCAGCAGCTTAGGACTCGGCCTTCGTCTGTCATTTAGGGAAGCAGCATTGTCACCCCTGGCGGCTAGCCGCCAGGGGTGAAAAAAAGTAGGTGATGCTTTGTCGTCCGTCGGCCCTTATCCGTCAAGCCGTGGGCTTCCAAATGCGCTACGTCTTCGATTACTTCTCCCGCAAGATGGAACCAGCCGGTAGCGAGGCCCTTCAGATCGCCGACCATGTCGTGCCGTCCAGTGTTGCCGCTACCGCTACCGAGATGCATCACCAGCAGGCCATCATCGTTAATGAGCTTTCTGCTCACTGCAAAAAAATCCTCATAGCAGTTACGAGACCTTGTCTGCTGTCTTTCAAGGAAGCCGAGGCTTCTGGTGTTAAAGTCTTCTTGTCCCCAACCGCAGAACCAAAGTCGCAGCCAGTTGGGCCGGTCAAACCGCATACCCAAGAACGGCGGGCTTGTGATAATCGCGTCGAAGGTCGTTTCGATCTTCGACGCCAGGTCTCGAAAATCGCCGTGATGGGCGCTCCCTGGTCTAAATTGAGAGGGAAGTGGTACTGCTAGGGCAGCGTTTATACGTCGAGTGACTCGGTCAATCAACGATCGATACTCGAATTCGCCTTTTGGGCTGAAGGGGGTGATTGGGTGAGAAGTTCGAGAGAGCGCATAGGGCCTGTTGCCGTGCAGTACATGGAGGGCAGACGCCCATAGGAACGGCCGGCTATCCCAGCCGTCCTCTTTCATAATGCGACGAGCCTTGAGTACCTCGACCAGCGTATCTGGATGGTAGTAGTCAGCAACCGTCGCATTCAAGCCGAAGGTTGCCGACTTGTAGTCGTCGTCGTTTATCTCCACGTCCGCCATTCGCTGCTCAAGCCAGCGGACGTCCTCTAGAGCCTGTTCCAGGGCCGGCGGAGCTACCTTGGCCGCTGCAACGACGGCGGCTAAAGGACTTAGGTCGTTAGCCACAGTTAATCGACCGTTTAACGCCGCCTCAAAAGGTACCGTCCCGACGCCTGCAATAGGATCCAGAACCCGGGACCCACGATCGGTGAAGGATTGGACCAGCCAATGCGCCAATGAAGGCTTGAGCTTGCCTTGATAGGAGCAAAGGGAGTGAAGGTTGTGTCCCCAGCTTCTGCTTGCATACTCAGCCGACGTGTAGGGGAGGTTGTCTTGGAAGCGAGCAATCCGAGCTTGAAGCTCCTTTGTGCGCACGTATTAGGCCTTCCTGAAGACTAGCTCAGCTTGGATAAGAGGAGATCTGTCACGGGAATATCGGCGTGCGATGACCGTTCTTTCCTCAAGTGCAAGGCCAGCAGCTGCGGCTGTCTCGGCCAGCAGCTTGTCGGTCGGTACATGGACTCCGTAGAACTTCGAGTCGCCCACATCCAGCACGAAGCGCCCTCCGGGCTTTAGGCCTCGATAGACGGCCTGGAATACCTCATACATGTCAGAGAAATATTGGCGAATCATTTTTGGAATCCGCTTATCAGGCGCATGTTCGTCCAGCTCTCGGGCAGCCTCTTCAACGCTTGACGCCGTAAAGGAAAGGGCCTTGCTTAGGCTGATGTTATTGATTCCGCCAGCGATGGCTTGGCTAGTGAAGGTCGGGAGCTCGCGCTCGGTTTTGATGAAGCCAAGGAGCCAAAGTTCGATTTTAGTGTTACGGAAATAGTTGGTGCCATTGAGGTACGGCGGTGAGGTAATCGCGAAATCGAAAGCTTCGCTATAGGTTTGCGGGAGCAGTCGACAATCTTCAGAGGCGTACTTGGTCTCCACCATTTTTCCTAGGTCGCCATCCCGGACCATCTGAAGGACGTCCATTACCATTCGCTCGACGGAACCTACAACGAAAGCCGGAACGTCGACTACCCGGAGCTTGTATTCATCGGGCCGCCGGCGCCGGAGGTCGGCGCGCCGGGTCATATTCGAACTCTTGACAGCGTTTGCGGCGCAAGCACATGTGAGGATCGCTTCGATCGCGGAGTTGCCTTCGGCGACTTCGACGGCTAGGTCTCGTGCTGCAAGTAGCTGCCGGATGTCTCGTTCGGCGAAGAAGTCTCGCTTTGGGAAGGCGCTGTTATAGGCGGTTAGATCAACACGTTGTGCGTGCTTGGCGAAGGTGGAGGCGTTGAGAGTAGATACAAAGTTTTTGGCTGCCCTTTCGAGCTTGCCCGGTTTTCCGGTAACGATCCTTGCTGCGTTAACCTTTGTGTCAGCAACAAAAGCCATGAATGGATTGATCTCGGAGTAGAAGGACTTGATTCCACGCCGGGAGGCTTCTAGCTGGACAGTGCCAGATCCGCCGAACGGATCATAGACCGTTTTGGAGGAAGTTAATTCCCTGTCCAACCACGTGCCGACGTAGGAGGCGGAGAAGCCCTCGACGTATGGGTACCAGCCGTGTACGGCTAGTTTCTTGCTGTCCCGGAAAGTCTTTCCCAGATTCAGCGCCTGCTTAGCCTTGCTGTCCTGTTCGGTGTTCATTCTGTTTCGTCCAATCATGCGGCGCTGAAATGGGCGGTTACCCGCGCCGGCGCGCCAAGTCAAACACTCTAATGATAGTTCACTGCGTTGTCAGCGCCCAACTAGGCGCGCTGATGACTCCCAGTGGTCAGCTGGTGCCTGCTAGTTCTCTGGCGAACGCTTCACCCAGCAGTAGGCAGCCGTAGGACCCGTTAGCTTGCCTTGCCGGGTTGGAAGGGTTGCAGCAGGCTCGCGGGTCGAGCGGTTGCCGACAGCAGTGCGGATGGAGCCTCCAGCGGAGGCGTGAACACGGGCGAGCACTGCGCGGCTCAGGGTCGGTCGGCGGCAACGGTGCAGCTGCTGACAGCTGAGCTGACAGCAACGCCGCCGGACGGCGGGAGCCCGACGGGGGTGACCCTGGACGGAACTTCGAGCGTGCAGCTGCTGCCGGACACGTGCAGACGTGACGCACAGAGCTTGTAAGCGAGATGTCGCCGGTTCGATCCCGGCCGGGGGCTCCAATTCCACAAGGCGTTCCCGGCCGACAGCCCTCGCGCGACGGTCAGCCGGTGGCGTCCCGGGCGCCGGTGGTGATCGGCGTGGGCCGGAAGCCTCTGACGATCAGGTAGACGCCCAGCGAGAACTCCCACACCGCGATCGGGAGGGCCGCGACCGCGGTCACCGGGGACAGCCGGTCCCAGAGGTCGAAGAGCACGCCGATGTCGGCGGCAACGAGCAGGGGCGCTCCGGAGAGCCCGAGCAGCGGCAGAACGCGGGGGACGAGGCGGGACTGGTACAGCAGGGACCCCAGCAACAGCGCGTTCACGGCCGGGATGAGGCTCTGGCTGAGCAGGAACATCGAGTCGTAGAGAGCGACAAGCGCCTGGCCGGTGACCAGCGCGTCCGCTCCGGCGCCGGCCCGGCGCAGGGCCACGACCGTCAGCAGGCTGGCGACGCCGACGAAGATGCCGCCGGCTTCGAGGACCCGGGCGGCGACGAAACCCAACGCCCGCGCCTCGCCCTGTCGCCGGAGCACGGGGAACAGCGCGACGGCCGTGCCGATGCAGGCGAGCGCGACGATCACCTCGAGGACGCCGCCGACCACGACCGGGGTCTCCGACGTGGTGCCCACGAGGTAGTCCGACTCGCGCACCGGGGCGTACAGGGTGAGGGTCGGGATCGAGGCGAAGGTGAGCACGTAGCATCCGCCCGCGACGAGCGAGGTCTTCCGCAGTGCGTCCACGGCGGCTCCTTCCGGCGCGATCGATCAATCGATGGATGTCACGCTTCCACCCTGCTGCGGATCGGCGCGTCGGCGGATCGGCCGCTCGGGCAGTCCTCGCCGCGTCGTCGGATGGAACGATGAGTGGTGTTAACGGGGGCCCCTTCCTATGCAGAATGCGTTAACAGGGTGCCCTTCCTTGCACAGCGGGAGGTGGGATGAGTCGGGCGGTGGAGGAGTCGAACCGGGCGATGCTGCGCGCCCGGGACGCGATGGACCGGGCGTACGCGCAGCCGCTGGACATTCCCGCGTTGGCCCGGATCGCGTACGTCTCCGAGGCGCACTTCATCCGCACGTTCCGGGCCACGTTCGGCGAGACGCCGCACCGCTACCTGCAACGCCGCCGGATCGAGCGGGCCATGTACCTGCTGGTACGCACCGCCGAGCCGGTCACCGAGATCTGCCACCTGGTCGGGTTCGGCAGCCTCGGCACGTTCAGCCGGACGTTCCACGACATCGTCGGCGAGTCCCCCTCGGCCTACCGGCGTCGCAAGGCCGCCCCGGCCGACGTGCCGAGCTGCTTCACCCGGGCGTGGATGCGCCCGAGCTCCGCCGCAGGTCCCGACGGGAAACGTGCAGTTTTGGATAAGCAGCAGGCCGGGGGCCTGCTCTAGCGTCCTCGTCATGACGATGACTTCGATCTCCCGCTCCCAGATCTACGTGCTCGACCAGGACGAGGCCCTCGACTTCTACGTCGGCAAGCTGGGCATGGAGGTGAACACCGACCAGGATCTCGGCTTCATGCGGTGGCTCACGGTCAACGTGCCGGGCGACCCCGACCGGGAGATCCTGCTGGAGAAGCCCGGCCCGCCGGCGCTGGACCCGAAGACCGCCGAGCAGGTCCGGGAGTTGCTCACCAAGGGCGCCACCGGCGGTTTCCTGTTCCTCACCACCGACGACGCGCACCAGACGTACGCGGACCTGGTGGCCAAGGGCGTGGAGGTCACCGACGAGCCGACCGACCGGCCGTACGGGATCGACTTCGGCATCCGCGACCCGTTCGGCAACCGGATCCGGATCGGCCAGATGCACCCGCGGGAGCAGTGGGCGAACGGCTGACCACGGGGCTGCGGGATCGGGGAGCGGCCGACTAGGGTCGGACTCTTCCGATCTTGGAGGACGACCGATGTCGAGCCGACTGTTGTTCTTGGCCCGGCACGGTGAGCAGGCGGATGCCGGGACGGAGGCTCCGGAGATCGGCCTCTCCGCGCGGGGTCGGCGCCAGGCGACGCTGCTCGGCGAGCGGCTGCGCGGCGCCCGGATCGACGCCGTGCACCACGGGCCGCTGGCCCGGGCCGCGGAGACGGCCGCGCTGGTGGCGGCGGAGCTGCCGGGCGTCCCGGTCACGGTGGACGACCGGGCGGGTGACCACATGCCACACGACACCGACCCGGCCGGCCTGCCGGAGCGGCACGCGGCGTTCCTCACCCAGTTCTCCGAGCGGGACCGGCGGGACGGGCCGCGCGTGACGGCGGAGGCGGTGGCCCGGTTCGCCACCGCCCCCGCCTCCGGCGACGTCCGTGAGCTGGTGGTGACCCACAACTTCCTGGTCGCCTGGCTGGTGCGGCACGCCCTGGAGGCGCCGGAACGCCGGTGGATCGGGCTCAACCACGCCAACTGCGCGTTGACCGTGATCCGCTACAGCTCGGCCGGCCCGCCGACGGTGGTCGCCCTGAACGACGCCGCCCACCTGCCGCCCGAGCTGCGCGCCACGGGCCTGCCGGACGACTACCGCTTCTGACGCGCGCACCGCGCCGGGCAGCCGGCGTCCCGGCGGGCCGGCCCGGCCGGCGGGGAGCCGGAGTGGCACCTGCGCGCCGCCACCCGCACATCGGCACCGCGCCGGGCACGGGCAGCCGGCACCGGGCCGTCGCTCAGCCGCGCAGCTTCACCACGGCCTCGGCCAGGGCGCGGGCGGACTGCGGGTTCTGGCCGGTGACCAGGCGACCGTCGACCACAACGTGCTCGGTGAAGTTCGGTGCCGGCACGTGCTGCGCGCCGGCCTCGGCGAGCTTGTCGGCGAGCAGGAACGGCACCTCGTCGGTGAGGCCGACGGCGGCCTCCTCGTCGTTGGTGAAGCCGGCCACCCGCTTGCCGGCGACCAGCCGCGAGCCGTCGGAGAGGGTGAGGTTCACCAGCGCGGAGGGACCGTGACAGACGGCGGCGACCACGCCGCCGCCCTCGTAGACGGAGCGGGCGATCCGGGCCAGGTCCGGGTCGTCGGGGAAGTCCCACATCGTGCCGTGGCCGCCGGCGAAGACGATCACGTCGTAACCGGACGGGTCGACGTCCGCCGCCTTCGGGGTGTCCGTCACGCCGGCGGTGGCGAGGAAGTCGTTCTGGGTCTTGTCGTCGCTGTCCCGGCCGTCGGTCGGCGGCTCGCCGCCGGCCACCGACACCAGGTCGACGTCGTACCCGGCGGCCCGGAAGACCTCCCACGGTTCGGCGGCCTCGCCCACGTAGTAGCCGGTCTTGCGGCCCGTGGTGCCGAGGTCGGAATGGCTGGTCAGCGCGATGAGTGCACGAGTCATGTCCACCATGCTGACGCGCCGAGCCATAGCTGACCAATAGGCGAGAGTCACGTCGGCGATAGGTTTGCTGATGTGAAGGCGTCGCTGGACCTGCTCCGCAGCTTCCTCGCCGTGCACCGGGCCGGGTCGGTCACCGGCGCGGCCGAACTGCTCGGTGTGGCGCAGCCCACGGTGACCGCGCAGCTCCGGGCGCTGGAGGAGGCGGTCGGGCGACCGCTGTTCGAGCGGCTGCCCCGGGGCGTCACCCCGACCGCCGCCGGGGACGAGTTGGCCCGCCGGGTGGCCGAGCCACTGGACCGGCTCGCCGCCGTGCTGGCCGAGGAGCCGGACGCGGCGTACGCCCGGACGGTCTTCCTCGGTGGGCCGGCCGAGCTGCTCGGCGAGCGGGTGCTGCCGGCACTTGCCGGCCTGGTGGCCGACGGCCTGGAGCTGCGGGTGGTCGCCGGGATGCCGGAGCGGCTGCTGGACGACCTGGTCGCCGGCCGGCTCGACCTGGCGGTGACGAGCGTGCGGCCACGCCGGCGCGGCCTGGTCGTCGAGCCGCTCTACGACGAGGAGTTCGTGCTGGTGGCGGCACCGGTCTGGGCGGAGCGGCTGGCCGGCCCGGTGACCCCGGCGGCGCTGCGCGACATGCCGCTGGTCGCCTACGGCGAGGAGGCGCCGATCCTGCGCCGCTACTGGCGCACCGTCTTCGACACCCGGCTCACCCGTACGCCCAGCCTGGTCGTGGCCGACCTGCGGGCGGTCCGGTCGGCCGTGGTGGCGGGCGCCGGGGCGAGCGTGCTGCCGGCGTACCTCTGCCGGGGTGAGCTGGCCTCGGGTGCGGTGCGCGCGCTGCTCACGCCGCCGGTGCCCCCGCTCAACACGATTTTCCTCGCGGCCCGGCCGGCGGCGGCCGGCCGGCGCGAGACGCAGGCCGTGCGGCGGGCGCTGCTCGCGGCGGCGCCCGGCTGGTGAGCGGGCCGGTCAGCCGGTGGCGCGGGTGAGCAGGCCGACCACCTCGGCGGTGGCGGCCGGCGGGGTCGCCTGCGGCGGGCAGTCCACGTAGGAGCTGGTGGTCGGGCCGATGGTGAGCCGGTAGCTGAACGCGTCGGCGCACATGGTCGCCGGCACGGTGACGGCGGCCTCGGCGGTCAGCCGGGGGTCAACGGTGAGCTGCCGCAGCCGGTCGAGGTCGGCGTCGGTGAGCCGGCCGTCGCGGGCGGCGCCGGCCCGGTCGGTCTTCGTCCAGCGGCCGTCCGGCCGCACGGTGATGGTGTCGGTCAGCCCGGCGATGCCGCCGGAACGCACCAGCACCACCTCGACGCCGGGCAGTCCGGTGACGGCCGGTCCGGCCGGGGCCGGCGTGTCGGCGCGGGCGCAGCCGGCGAGCGGGGTGAGGACGGCGGCGAGTGCGATCGCCGCGGCGGGGGCTGCTCTCATACCGATCGGACGCACGACGGGGCCACCCGGTTCCGGACCACCGCGCCCCCCTCATCCGTTCGGTCAGTGTCTGAGGCGGGAAACCGTCGCCCTCTTTCACGCCTGTCGATGTCTCAGCTATATCTACACCAGTGACTACCCCCGTCACAACTTCCTTCCAGGAGGGCATGTGAAAAGAACCGTCGCCGCCGTCAGCGCAGCGCTGCTCACCAGCGGCGTGCTGGCCTGCGTCACCAGCACGGCGCAAGCGGCAGCGCCCAGCGCCCCCAGCCCCGAGCGTGCCGCCGCGGCGCGCGCCGACAGCCTGCTCCGCGCCAACCCCGGCGCCGTGCAGGGTGCCGGCGGGGAGGCGTACCAGGCCGTCCGCACCAAGGTCGACCCCTCCGGGGCGGCGCACACCCGCTACACCCGGACCTACCAGGGCCTGCGGGTATACGGCGGCGACTTCGTCGTGCACACCGCCCCGAACGGCACCATGAGCGGCACCTCGGTCGGCCTGTCCGCCCCGCTGACGCTCGGCACCAGCGCCAAGGTCGGCGCGGACGCCGCCAAGGCCAGCGCGCGCAAGGCGTTCTCCGGCAGCCTCACCTCGGTCGGCGCGCCCGAGCTGTTCGTGGACGCCAGCAGCGGCAAGGGCCGGCTGGCCTGGGAGACGGTCGCCTCCGGCTGGAAGGCGGACAAGCAGACGCCGTCGAAGCTGCACGTCATCACGGACGCCACCACCGGCAAGGTGATCGGCTCGTACGACGAGATCGAGTCGGTGGTCGGCAGCGGCCAGGGCATCTACACCGGTTCGGTCAGCATCGACACCACGCTCTCCGGCAGCACCTACTCGATGATCGACCCGTCGCACGGCAACGGCCGTACCTGCGACATGAACAACGGCACCTCCACCTGCACCACGTTCACCGACGCCGACAACGCGTGGGGCAACGGCGCCAACTCCAACCGGCAGTCGGCCGCCGTGGACGCCCACTTCGGCGCCGCGAAGACGTTCGACTACTTCCTGAACGTGCACGGCCGCAACGGCATCTTCGGCAACGGCCAGGGTGTGCCGAGCCGGGTGCACTACGGCAACAACTACGTCAACGCGTTCTGGGACGGGTCCCAGATGACCTACGGCGACGGGTCGAGCAACTCCCGTCCGCTGGTCTCGCTGGACGTGGCCGGCCACGAGATGAGCCACGGCGTCACCGAGGCGCTGTCCGGCCTGGTCTACTCCGGTGAGTCCGGCGGCCTCAACGAGGCCACCAGCGACATCTTCGGCAACATGATGGAGTTCTACGCCGCCGCGCCCAGCGACCCGGGTGACTACCAGGTCGGCGAGAAGATCAACATCAACGGCAACGGCACGCCGCTGCGCTACATGTACAACCCGTCGCTGGACGGCTCGTCCGACTCGTGCTGGTCCACCAGCACGAAGAACAAGGACGTGCACTACTCCTCCGGCGTCGGCAACCACTTCTACTTCAACCTGGCCGAGGGCACCGGCGCCACCGCGTACGGCACCTCGCCGGTCTGCGGCTCGGCCCCGGCGGTGACCGGCATCGGTCGCGCCAAGGCGGAGAAGATCTGGTACCGGGCGCTCGACGTGTACTTCACCTCGAACACCTCGTACGTGAACACCACCACCCCGTCGAACACGGCCCGCGCGTACAGCCTGCGGGCGGCGACCGACCTGTACGGCAACTGCTCCACCGAGTACAAGGCCGTCCAGGCGGCGTGGACCGCGGTGAACGTGGCCGGCAGCGACGCGCCGTGCAGCTCCACCGGGAACGACTTCTCCGTGTCGCTCTCCCCGACCGCCGGCTCGGTCACCCAGGGCGGTTCCGCCACCGCCACCGTCGCCACCGCCACCACCAGCGGGACCGCGCAGACCGTGACGTTCTCCGCGTCCGGCCTGCCGACCGGCGCCACCGCGTCGTTCAGCCCCGCCTCGGTGACCTCGGGCGGCTCGTCCACGCTCACCATCGCCACCAGCGCGAGCACGCCGACCGGCACCTACTCGGTGACGGTCACCGGCAGCGCCACGTCGGGCGCGAAGTCCGCCACGTACTCGCTGACCGTCACCGGCACCGGCGGCGGCTGCACCGGCGCCGGCCAGAAGCTCGGCAACGCGGGCTTCGAGACCGGCACCAGCCCGTGGACCGGCACCACCGGCGCGATCGGCGCCTTCAGCGGCCAGTCGGCGCACGGCGGCACCCGGTTCGCCTGGCTGAACGGCTACGGCTACAGCAGCAACGAGAACATCGCGCAGTCGGTGGCGCTGCCGAGCGGCTGCTCGACCTACAACTTCAGCTTCTGGCTGCACATCGACTCGGCCGAGTCCACCACCAGCGTGCAGTACGACAAGCTGAACGTGCAGGTGCTCAACTCGTCCGGCACCGTGCTGGCGACGCTGGCGACCTACTCGAACCTGAACAAGGCCACCGGCTACAGCCAGAAGTCGTTCTCCCTGGCCGCGTACGCCGGGCAGACCGTGACGCTGAAGTTCACCGGCACCGAGGACGCGTCCCTCCAGACGTCGTTCGTCATCGACGACACCGCGGTCGACGTCTCCTGACCTGACCGCCCGACCCCGGGGCCCGGCGGCCACCCCACGCGGGTGGTCGCCGGGCCCCGCCCGTTACGGTCGCACCATGTCCGACGCGGAGTTGACCGTCACGGTGGACGGCCCGGTGGCGACCGTGGTGATCCGGAACCCGGCCCGGCGCAACGCCATGACCCCGGCCATGTGGCGGCAGCTCCCGGTGCTGCTCGACGGCCTGGAGGCGGACCTGGCGGTCCGGGTGCTGGTGCTCACCGGCGCGGCCGGCACGTTCTGCGCCGGCGCCGACCTCGGCGACCTCGACGAACTGCTGGCCGCCGGCGACCACAGCATCGCGGTGGCCGCCGAGGAACGGCTCGCCGCGTTCGGCCGCCCCACCGTCGCCGCCATCGAGGGCGCCTGCGTCGGCGGCGGCTGCCAGCTCGCCGTCGCCTGCGACCTGCGGCTGGCCACGGCGGACGCCCGGTTCGGCGTACCGCCGGCGCGGCTCGGCCTGGTCTATCCCGCGCCGACCACCCGCCGGCTGGCCGGCCTGGTCGGGCCGTCCGCCGCCAAGCACCTGCTGTTCACCGGCGACCTCGTCGACGCCGAGCGGGCGCTGCGGATCGGCCTGGTCGACGAGGTGCTGCCGGCCGCCGCGCTCGCCGACCGGGTGGCGGCGCTGACCGCCACGATCGCCGGGCGTTCCCGGCTCACCGTGACGGCCGCCAAGGAGATCATCGACGGGCGCGCCGACGCCGACCGGATCGCCTGGTGGCACGCGCAGGTGCGGGACAGCGGCGAGGCCCGCGAGGGGGTGGCGGCGGCCAACGACCGCCGACCGCCGCGCTTCGGCTGGACGCCGCCGGCCCCTCGCTGACCGTCTTGTGGCCGGCGCTTGCCCGTCCCGTTGGCCGGTTCCCGCTGACGTTGACCATCGGTCAGGCGCTGCTCGGTCTCGCTCCGATCGGGCTGGTCCTGATCGGCATCATGGCGGCGATGTCTGGCATCGTCTGCTGGCAGATCCCCCGCGACGCACGCCGGGCGAGGCGTTTTTGCGGGTCCGTCCGCTCTGACCGGCACCGCCGTCGTAGCCCCTCGCCGCCCGCATCCACTTGTTACTGTGTGCGACTTCGCGCGATCGTCACTCAGCGTGCCAGTGAGCGCGGGGGGCGGGCGTGGTCCTCCGCCCCCTTTGCTCTGCAACCATCGGCGCATCATGGCGCTGAACAGGGTTTTCGATCCACGCGGCGCGGCGGCGATCGACCTGTCGTTGTCACGGTACGTGCATGGTGCTTCCGTGGCTGCAGAGCAAAGGCGGCGCGAGGTGAACTCGGCGGCGCAAGGCGTTCTTACGCGGAGCGACACTGGTCAGAGCCGATAAGCGACCAAGGCCCGGACCACCACCCCTCCCGACCGGGACGCCGCCGGGACCTGCGGATCAGCGCGCGGATCGGCTCGCGCCGACGTGTGCGAGCAGCTCGCCGACGCGGCGCTCGCGGTGCTCGACCGGGACGGCCTCGCCGGCCTCACCATGCGGGCGGTCGGTGCGCAGCTCGGCACCAGCACGATGGGCCTCTACCGCTACGTCGCCGACCGCGACGAACTGGAGTCGTTGGTCGTCGAGCGGGTTCTCGACCGGGTCGACACGCGTCCGCCGGTAGGCCCTTCTTAACCCGGGCCGGTCTCGTCGGCACCCGCCGGGTGGTCGCCTTCCGCGCCCTGCTCGGCTACGTGGTCGGCGCGATCCAGATGGAGCACCTCGGCGCACTGGCCGACCCCGGTACGGCGGTCATCGCGGCGCTGCCCCGGGAAGACTTCCCCCTGCTGGCCGAGACCGCGCGCGCGGCCGGTGCGGTCGGCCCGGACGACGAGTTCGACGGCGGACTCGACCTCCTGCTCGGCGGACTCGCCCGCCACCTCGACCGGTGACGGTCGAGTCCCGGGGACCGGTGACGGTGGGGCCGGCGGGCGCCGCGCCGGAGGCGTACCCCCGGCGCCGCCCCCTGTGCCCGCCGGCCGTCCGTCACCGCGCCAGCGCGACCCAGCTCGGCGTCGCCGGCTCCCGCCGCAGCGGCATGCCCGCCTCGGCCGGGGTCCGGTCACCTTTGCGCTGGTTGCACGCGTAGCAGGCGGCGGTGGTGTTCCCCCAGGTGTTACGGCCGCCGCGCGAGCGGGGCACGATGTGGTCGACCGTGCTGGCCGGGCGGTCGCAGTAGGCGCACCGCCGGCCGTCGCGGGCCAGCACCCCGGCCCGGGACCAGGCCGGGCCGGCGCTGAACCGCCAGCGCGTCACCACGTACCGGACGAGGCGGACCACCCGCGGCATCGGGAAGACGCCGATGAGCCGGTCCGGCTCGGACTCGTGGATCTCCGCGACCCGGCGGCAGAGCATCCGGATCGCGTGCTGGACGGTGACCCGGTGCAGCGGGCCGAGGTCGGCGTTGATGACGAGGACGGCGTCCACCGGGCTCTCCCTTCACGATCGGTCGGTGGTGCGGCGACGAAAAAGCCGCCCGGTCCACGGGGACCGGGCGGCGACGACGTGGGCGCGCGACGTGCGCGTCAGTCGGGCCGTCCGGACCCTGGGCAGCCGTCGCCGAGCAGCCACGACGTCTTCGTGGTGGCGGATCGCAGCGACATGGACGGCTCCCGGAGCGGTGGTTGACCTTGCGCGTTCACGGTAGGTCCACGCCGGAGACCCGGGCAACGTATTTCGATCTCCCGTCGGAGGGTGGCCGCTGCCGGCCGGCACGTCCGGCCCGGCGGGCGGCGGTGAGCGGGCGGTCGATCCGGGCGCTCATCTGCGCCACCAGCTCGCTCTCCAGCAGCGGCCGGTTCACCTCGGCGGCCACCGACAGCGTCGGGGTGGAGATCGACCGCCAGATCGCGGTGAGCCCGGCCCCGAGGCCGACGAGCGCCACCGCCGCCCGGGTGGTGGGGGAGCCGACCGCCGCCGCGGCGCTGACGCCGACCACCGCCAGCAGCACCACCAACAGCGGCGCCAGCACCGGCCAGAAGATGCCCCGGGCCGCCCGCACCACCAGCTTCCGGTCCCGGATGATCAGGTTCCGGGCCACCACCGCCCAGTTCTCCTCGTCCAGTAGGTCCCGCGGATGCAGGCCGCCGGTCAGCACGTCCCGCCACAGGTCGCCCTGGTCGCGCAGCTCGCGGGCCAGCTCGGCGAGCCCGGCCTCGGTCGGGTCGCCGACCGACGCGCGACCGACGGCGGTGGTCCAGGCGGCCAGCGAGCGGCGCACCACCGCCGCCGAGTACGGCGGCAGCACGCTGGCCAGCTCGTCCAGCCACCGGCTGAGCTGGATCTGCCGCCCGCCGAACCGCCGGACCAGCTCGGTGCCGTCACCGCGCCGGACCGTGTCGGCGAGCGAACGGCCGAGCCGGTACGCCACCCCGACCCGGTGGTCGGTGGCCATCGTCCAGCGCAGCACGTCGACGTTCAGCTCGTCGAGCGCGAACAGCAGCGGCTCGCGGTCCACCCCGGCGGCCCGCCGGGCGGCGGCGGTCGCCGGCAGCACCCGGCCGGCCGGGGTCAGCGCGGCGATCCGGGCCAGCGCCACGTCCACGCCGTCCAGGTACATGCCGAGCCGGTGCCGCCCCGACATCTCGGTCAGGTTGGACAGCTTCGCGGGGGCGGTCGCCGGCCGGTCCCCGTCGCCGGTCAGGTCGGCGGTCTGCGCGTGGTGGTAGGCGTCCGCCATGGACCAGCCGAGCCGCAGCGCGGTGACCACGACCGAACGTTCGTCCCGCCGCTCCTCCGTCCGCGTCGCGGTGCTCACCGCTCGACCATAATGCGTTGTTTGACCGTTTATCGGCGGATCATCGTGACCGGCCGGCCAGCAGGCCGCGCGGACGGATCGACCGGACCGGCTCGGCCGCCGCGCCCTCCGCCCGCAGGATGTGGTTCGCCGCGATGATCCCGGTGGCCGCCGACCGCTCCATCAACGCGCTCGGGAACTCGGTCCGGATCCCGTCCCCGGCCAGATAGAGACCCTCGGCGTCGGTGCGTACCCCCGGCCGGCCGGCATGGCTGCCCGGGGTGAACGCCGGGGCCTGCGCCTCGACCCGGGCACGCAGCTCACGCACCCGCAGGTCGGCCACCTCCGGCCAGAGCGCGGTCAGCTCCCGCAGCATGCGGGCGGCCAACTCGTCGGCGGGCACGTCCGGCTCGCAGGCGTACGCGTGCAGCTCCACCACCGAACCGCCGGTGCGCTCCGCCCAGCGGCGCGGCTCGGCCTCCAGCCGGTGGTACAGCGTCACCGAGTCCAGCGTGGGCTGGCGGGAGACGCCGCTGAACACCGCCCGGTCCCGGCGGACGTCCCCGTCCATCCAGTAGCGCGCCACCGCGTACGGCGGGCCGGGCCGGCCGAACGCGGGCATCCGCGCCACCAGCTCGGGCGCGGTCGCGACCAGGCCGGGCGAGGCGTCGACCAGCGCGGCCAGCGCCGGCGGGTCGACGGCGAGCACGACATGCCCGGCCTCCCATCCCTCGCCGTCGGCGCCGGTCACCCGCCAACCCTCCGGCGTACGGTCCAGCCGGGCCGCCGGCGTGCCGGTCAGCACCCGACCGCCGTGCTTCTCCACGTACCGGGTCAGCGGCTCCCAGATCGCCGTCGCGTAGTCCTCGTCCGGGCAGTCGAAGGCCAGCCCTTCCGGGTTGCCGAGCAGGTAGAAGTGGAACTGGGCGATCATCTCGGCGGCCGACATCTCCGCCTCGTGGTTGAAGAACGAGTGTGAGAAGACCTCGAACAGCATGGCGCGGGCGCGGTCCGGCAGCCGCAGCGAGGTGAGCAGCTCGTCCGCGGTCCGCTCGTCGAACTCCGCGTAGGTGCGCACCGGGTCGTAGGTGAGCAGCGGCAACGCGGCGTCCCGGTCCATCGCGCGCAGGTCCGTCAGGCGCAGGCTCGGGCTACGCAGCAGCAGCGCCAGCAGGTTGGCCGGCGGGGCCGGCGGCAACTTGCCGAACTCCTCGGTCGGCCACTGCGCGGACAGGATCGGATAGCCGGGGATCGGCTTGAGGAAACCCAGCGTCGGGTCGACGCGGCGCAGGATCGATCGCCAGTTCCAGTACTGCCGGAAGAACGCGTGGAACCCGTGCTCGTTCTGCTGCGGGCCGTCCGCCAGCGCCTCCGGCCAGGCGCCGAGCCGGCCGCCGAGGTGCGGCGCGGCCTCCAGCACGGTCACCGACACGCCCCGCTCGGCCAGCACCACCGCCGCCGACATCCCGGCGATGCCACCACCCACCACCAGCGCCGACGCCGGGCGCGGCACGCGCGGCGCGCCACCGCCGCCCGGGTCCACCACGTGCTCACGTACGCCGATGAGCCGACCAACCTTCTGCGACAGCCCCACGCCCCACCCTCCGCTCAACAGTGCTCCCCAGTGTGCCTGAGCCGTAAGGAGGGGCCCCCGCTTAACGCATACGGATGTGCCGGGGCCCCCTCTTATTGACGGGTAGGGCAAATGTGCCGTGATCATTCGGCGGCGTAGCGGACTTCGGGCTTGCCGAAGAAGGCTTTCACCGCGGCTGGCTGGTTCTGCCGACGACGCAGATGCCGGCTGGCCGCGGTGGCCAGGTCCGTGGGGCTGGCCGGGCGTGCTTGTGCCACATGCTGTTTGACGTCGTGGTTGAGTAGTTCTACGGGGTTGAGTTCAGGGGCGTAGCCGGGCAGGAAGTGCATCTCGATGTCGTCGGTGCGCTCGGCCAGCCAGTCACGGACCATGATCCGGCGGTGCGCGGAGTGTCCGTCGACGATCAGGTGGATCTTCCGGTCGAGGTGGCGGGTGAGGCGGGCCAGGAAGCCCAGGAGCACGTGACCGGTGAACGAACCGTGGTAGCAGGTGAAGTACAACTCGCCCTTGTTGCTGATCGCGGCCATCACGTTGACGCCGAAACGGCGGCCGGTCTTGGCCACCACCGGCGTCTGTCCGACCGGCGCCCACGTGGTGCCCACCGCCGCGTCGGAGCGTAACCCGGTCTGATCCAGCCACAGGATGATCGCCTTGTCCCGCCTGGCTCGCCCGGCGATGGCCGGATAGGTGACCTGCCGCCACTCGGTGACCGCCTGCGGGTTCTGCTCGTAGGCCCGCCGCACCGGTTTCTGCGGCGACAGCCCCCACGACCGCAGATACTTTCCCACCGTCACCAACGACAGGTCCAGGCCGAACCACACCCGGATGAGCTGCCGCACCTGCGCACGAGTCCACACCAACCCCGGCAGGGCGACCTGGTCCGGACACTGGTGAATGATCGCCCGCCGCAACCGCGCCTGCTGCCGGGGCGTCAACGCCTTCTGCTCGTGCGCACGACGCCCCCGCCTACGGGTGTTCAAACCCCGGTTTCCCTGACGGTCAAAGGCATCCACCCACCGCCACACCGTCTTCGGCGCCACCCGAAACACCCGCGCCGCCCCGACCTGACTCATTCCCGCCTTCACCGCCGCGACCACCCGACGACGCAGATCCTCCTGCGCCGCCGGGGAAAGCGACCGCGTATCACGCACCACCACACCCATACACAACCAACGATAACGGTGTATTTGGGTTACTGGTCAATAACAGTTGTGGCGACCCGACAGCTACCTGAAGGAAAAGACGCGTTCCGCCGGGTCCACGACCACGGCCAGAAGCGCTCCCGGCACGAGAGCCGGGTCGTCGGGGCGGACCGCCTCGACCTCGAAGGTGGTGAACCCGGGGCCACTGATCCGCAGTCGGAGTCTCAACCCGGGTTCCTCGCCACCCAGGTTGTTGGCCACCGTGAGAACCTCCGCGGTGGCGGCGACGCCGGCAGCGGCGAGCCGCCGCATGTCGCGGCGTGAGCGAGTGACGAGGCGCAAGCCCCAGACGCCGAAGCCGACGCCGACGACCGTCATCAGGAGATCCCCGGCGAGTAGACCCCAGAAGTCCACGGTGGACAGGTTCTGGCTCTGCGACACGACGGGCACCAACAGGACCGGCCCGGCCAGACAGATCGCCAGGAACATCACTCGGCAGAGCAGCGCGCCGACCGGACCGATGCGCGTCTCCGCCTCCCGCGGTGCGGTCGTCATCCGCACAGCGTAGGCGGGGACGGCCTATCCCGGCAGACAGCGGCGGGGGCGGTCCGAGGGGGGCCAGACGTAGTCCAGGTCGAGCGGGGTGTCGGCGGGGAAGAGCGGCGCGTAGTGGGCGGGGTCCTTGCGCAGCAGCGACGACCGATGGCTGCGGTGCAGGTCGTCGCGGCCCAGCCAGGGCGGCAGGTCGCCGGTGGCGGCAAGCGCGTCCTGGGTCCGGATCGTGGTGATGCCGCAGGCGGTGGCGAGGTCGGTGGCGAGTGTGGCGGCGCAGGTGTCCGCCCGGCCGGGCTCGCACCACACCGCGCACATGTCCAGCCCGTAGCGGGTCAGCGCCTCCTCGTACCCGGCCCACATCTTCACCGCCGGGTGGTTGCGCCAGCCGTAGTCCGGGCGGGTCAGCCCGCGCAGCACCTGGATGGCCTCCACGCGCTGCTTGCCCAGCCGCTTCTGGTCCAGGGCCCGGGCGCTGGCCAGAAAGTCCGGATACGGCAGGAACGTCTGCATGGCGGTGCTCTACCCGGACCCGGCGGCACCATGCCTTCAAGATCGCAGGGGGCTGTGCGCCTCGCGAGCGGCTGACTACGATCCGGGCATGGCCGACCCCCTGCGCGACCGTGCGCGCCGCGCGACCGGGTGGCGGCTCCGCTCGAACGGCGACGAGCGCCCCCACTTTGTGGTCTGCGGCTCCGACCCGCTGGCCTACTGGGTGGTCCGGGCGCTGCTCGGCGCCGGCCCGACCGCCGGCCAGGTGCGGGTCACGCTCGTGGTGCCAGAGCGCCGCCGCTCCGACGGCCCGGACGGGCGGGACGTGCCCGGGGTACGCGTCATCCGGGCCGACCGGCTCGACGAGGCCACGTTCCGCCGGGCCGGGCTGGCCGACGCGGACGGCCTGGCCCTGCTGCACCAGGACGACGTGGGCAACATGCACGCCGCGCTCTGCGCCCAGGAGGTCGAGCCCCGGCTGCGCCTGGTGGCGCGCATGTTCAACACCAACCTGGCGGACGGGCTGCGGCAGCTCTTCCCCGGCTCGGCGGTGCTCTCCGACGCGTCGATGGCCGCGCCCGCCTTCGTCGCCGCCGCGTTGGGCGAGCTGGCTCCGACCCACTTCCGGCACGCAGGCCGTACGCTCTACGTGGCCCGCCGCGCCGACGTACGCCCGCAGGACGTGGTCTGCGGCCTGGCCGTCACGACCGACCCGGAGCTGGTCCGGGTGCTGCCCGCCGACGAGGCCACGGCCGACGTGGTGCTGGCCGAGGCGACCGGCCGGCCGCCCGGCACCGAGCTGGCCGCCCGCCGACTGGTCCGGGCCCGGCGACGCCGGCAGCCGGTGGAGGTGCTGCTCCGCGCGATCCGCAGTTTCGCCACCCGCAAGATCGGCATCGCGGTGCTGGTGCTGCTCGGGGTGATCGCGGTGCTGGGCTGGCTGAACGCCCGCGCGGCGGCGGTCACCTGGGGCGAGGCGCTCTACCTCACCCTGGTCACCACGCTCAGCGGCCAGGACCCGGACGTCAACAAGCCGGTCGCCGCCCAGGTCATGCAGGTGGTGCTCAACCTGGCTGGGCTGGCGCTGATCCCGCTGATCACGGCCGCCGTGGTCGACGGCATCGTCAACGCCCGGCTGGCCCTGCACACCGGCCGGATCCAGCCGGACCGCTCCGGGCACGTGGTGGTGGTCGGGCTGGGCAACATCGGCACCCGGGTGATGGCCCAGTTGCACGACTTCGGCGTCGAGGTGGTGGCCATCGACAAGAACCCGGACGCGCGCGGCGCGGCGCTGGCGCACCGGCTGGGGGTACCGGTGATCGTCGGTGACGCCGGCCGGGAGGAGACGCTCCGCTCCGCCTCGGTCGACACCAGCCAGGCGCTGGTGGTGCTCTCCACCGACGACGGGGCGAACCTGCGCGCCGCGCTGATCGCCCGTTCCCTCGACCCCGACCTGCGGGTGGTACTGCGGCTGTTCGACGGCGACTTCGCCGAGCGGATCCAGCAGGCGTTCGGCATCGGCATCTCGCGCAGCGTCTCCTACCTGGCCGCCCCGTCGTTCGCGGCGGCCCTGCTGGACCGCGCGGTGATCGCCACCATCCCGGTCGACCGGCACGCGTTGCTGGTCACCGAGGTGCCGGTGGTGGCCGGCTCGCCGCTGGACGGGCGTCCGCTCGGCGCGGTGGCCCGCCCCGGCGAGGTGCGCCTGCTGGCGCACACCCGGGCCGGGCAGAAGGGCGACTGGTCGGTCGATCCGCGCGTGGTGGTGCACGCCGGCGACCGGTTGACGGTGGTGGCCCGGCGGGCCGGGCTGACCGCCCTGCTGCGCGAGACGACGCCCGTGCCACCGGGCGGGGCGCCGGTCCCGCGCCAGCCGGAAGACTGAACCGATGCGGGCAGATGAGATTCAGCGGGCGACACAGGCAGCCGTGTCGAGCGCTTCATGGCTCGGTCTGACCGTTGACGACACCGCCGTCCTGCAGAACGCGAACACGCTCACCCTGCGTCTGCGGCCCTGCGACGTGCTCGCCCGGGTGGCACCGGCCATGCACCAGTGCGCCCAGCTCGAAGTGGATGTTGCTCGGAGGCTGGGCGAGGTTGGGAGCCCGGTGGCCGCGCTGGAATCGCCCGAGGTCTTCGTCCGTGGCGACCACGTGGTCACTCTCTGGACCTACTACGAACCGGTGACCACCCAGCCGGTCCCCACCGCCGAATACGTCGACGCGCTCGAACGTCTGCACGCCGGGATGCGCGCGATCGACCTGCCCGCCCCGCACTTCACGGATCGAGTTTCGGCGGCCCAGATGCTGGTGGCCGACCATGCCCGAACGCCGGCACTCGCCGCTCCGGACCGGGTCTTCCTCGCCAGCACGTTGGCCCGGATGCGACGAGCCGTCGGCGAGAACGGCCGGCCCGAGCAGCTCCTGCACGGAGAACCCCATCCGGGCAACCTGCTCTCGACCCGGAACGGTCCGCTCTTCATCGACTTCGAGACGTGCTGCCGGGGGCCGATCGAGTTCGACCTGGCCCACACACCCGACGAGGTCGGAGACCACTACCGGGGCGTCGATCGCCGGCTGCTCCGAGATTGCCGGACCCTCGTACTGGCGATGATCACAGCGTGGCGCTGGGATCGCGACGACCAGTTTCCCGACGGTCGCCGGCTCGGCATCGAGTGGCTAAGCGAACTACGGAAGGCAACGGCTTAGTCTGAACGGCTGGGCAGGACCAACAACAGCCGGGTGGACGGCCCGATGAGGTGGCAGGAGGCGTCGACATGTCATCTGGATCGGGACCGGACACTGGCATCGTTCTCACCGAGCGGCAGACGGCCGTACGCCGGGCCTTGGGCGAGACCCTGCCGTGGGTGGCCGTCCTGCCCGACGAGGACGTGGACCAGTTTGCTCGCCGAGCTGATCACTGTGGCGCAGGATGGCACCTCGTTGGAGGATCTGACGCACATCGCGGTCCTGCTCACCCAATGGCGGAACACCGCCGAGGTCCACGCTGATCCCGTCCTGCTCGATCACGTCGGCCGGGCACCCAGCGGAGACTTCGGCCCGGCCTCGCCGCATCTCGGCTGAGGAGGTTTCTAGCCCTCGCTCTCCTCGGCGAGGTCGGGGCGGTGCTCCGCGATCCAGCGCTCGACGTCGTCAGCGAGCCATACCTTGCCCTGCGCCAGGTCGGCGACGGCTTCGGGAAAGGTGCGCCGCAGGGTCAGCTCGTAGACGCGTTGGCGACTGATGCCGCCCAGGCGTACGCGAATCTCATGCGTACCCATCAGTCGAAGCTTTGCCACAACTCGACGCTAGGCACACGGGTACCAGTCTCGCGTCAAGCCCGTCAGTAGTACCTGACGGAAGTACTTGATGCACGACCGGAACCGCGTCACGCTGAGATATGCGTTCACGATCCGTGAGGAAGCCGCCACTTCTCGATCTCATCCACCATCGTCGGCGCTGGTCGTTGCGCTGCATCTGCGGGCTGCGCTGGCGCGCGTGCCCGGACCGTCGCCGGATGCCGCCACCGGCCGAGCCCAGACCGGGCGATGAGGGCTGGTACTGGTGACCCTTCACAGCCCGCAGCGCCCCTCCTGGGTGTGTGCGGCGTGCGAACTGCCCTATCCATGCCGGGCCGCACTGGCAACCCTCGCGGCCGGCGACGCGTTGGCGACCCAGGTGTATCTCGCGGGCCTCTTCGTCAGTGCCGTGGACGATCTCCCAGCGGTCTCGGTGGCCGACCTCTACGCCCGATTTCTGCTCGCCGTGCCGGTCCGGCGGTCACAGCGCCGAGCGTGACGGCGGAGGCTGCTACCGGCGGAGGGCGTACCAGAGCGCGCCGAGAGCGAGCACGCCGAAGCCGCCGAGCACGCTGGGCAGCGGCAGGTTGACCGCGAGCAGTAGGCAACCCGCCAGCCCCAGGGCCGCGAGCGCCCGCACCGGCAGCTTGTGGGCCGGGTCCCGCCCGAGCGTCAGCGCGGCGGCGTTGGTGATCGCGTAGTAGACCAGCACGGTGCAGCTCGAGAAGCCGATCGCGCCCCGGACGTCGGCGAGCGCCACCACCACGATCACCACGGCGGCCACGGCCAGCTCGGCCCGGTGCGGCACCCGGTGGCGGGGGTGCACGGCGGCCAGCGCGCCCGGCAGGTCGCGTCGGCGGGCCATCGCCAGCGTGGTGCGACCGACGCCGGCCAGCAGCGAGAGCAGCACCCCGGTCACCGCGACGGCGGCCCCGGCCCGGACCAGCCAGGCCAGTCCGGGTCGGCCGGCGGCGGTCACCACCTCGACCAGCGGCGCCGGGGAGGCGGCCAGCCGGGCGGTGCCCAGCACACCGAGCGCGACCACGGCCAACGTCAGGTAGATCGCCAGCACCGCGCCGAGCGCCAGCGGCACCGCGCGGGGGATGGTGCGCTCCGGGTCGCGGACCTCCTCGCCCAGCGTGGCGATCCGCGCGTACCCGGCGAACGCGAAGAAGAGCAGGCCGGCGGCGGTGAGCACGCCGTGCGCCCCGACGTCGGCGGAGGCGGTGAGCCGGTCGGCCGTCACCTGCGGCGCGCCGGTCACCGTCACCACGGCCAGCACGGTGAGCACCACCGCGACCAGGATCCGGGTGGCGGTCGCGGTCTTGCCGATGCCGCGCAGGTTCACCGCGGTCACCGCCACCACCGCGAGGACCGCGACGAGCCGCGCCCGCCCCGGCCACAGGTAGGCCCCGACGGTCAGCGCCATGGCCGCGCAGCTCGCCGTCTTGCCGACCACGAACCCCCAGCCGGCGAGGAAGCCGGCGAACGGGTGCAGGCGCTCCCGGCCGTACACGTAGGTGCCGCCGGACTCCGGGTAGCGGGCGGCGAGCCGCGCCGAGCTGGTGGCGTTGCAGAACGCGACGAAGCCGGCCAGCGCGAGCGCGACCAGCAGCCCGGCGCCGCCGGCCGCCGACGCGGCCGGCGCGAAGACCACGAAGACGCCCGCGCCGAGCATCGACCCCAGACCGATGACGACCGCATCGGGTACGCCGAGGCGGCGTGCCAGCTGTTCCACACCGGCAGCCTAGGGGGCGGACGTGAACGGCCGGTGCCGCCGACGGGACTCCGCCGGCGGCACCGGGATCGAGGTCAGCAGGGCCCGTTGTCGGTCCAGACGCCCTGGCTGTTGGTCCCCGGGACGTCGCCCTGGGTCCACCACCGCGCGGTCCACCGGTGCCCGCCGTAGGACACCACCGCGCCGCCGGAGTACGCCGTGCCGGCGACCCACACCGGCGCGGTGCACGTCCCACCGGTGGGTGTCGGTGAGGGGGTGCCGGTGGGCGTCGGGGAGGCGGTGGGCGTCGGGGAGCCGGCGCAGGCGCCCTGGTCGGCCCAGACCGCCGCGCTACCAGGCGTCTCGCCCTGGGTCCACCACTTCGCGGTCCAGGTGTGCCCGGCGTACGACACGGTCGCCCCACCGGAGTACGCGGTGGCCGCCGACCAGGCCGGCACGGTGCAGGTGCCCCCGCCGGGCGGGGTGGAGCCGGTCGGGCTCGGCGACGGGCTGACCACCTCGCCACCGCGCGCCCGGTCCGAGGCCAGCGCGTACGTCTGGCCGCCGAACGCGAGCGTGAAGTTGGCCGGGCCGGAGATCGGGAGCTGGTAGTTGAGCGTCACCTCGGCGTACGCCCCGGGCGCGATGGCGGCCGGCACGGTGAGGCGTACCCGGTTGTGGTCGCCCTTGAGGCCGCCCACGTTGCTGCCGGTGTGGCCGGTGGAGACCGTGGTGAGCGCCCAGCCGGACTGCTGGCTGAGCGTGGCCGGGGTGGTGGTCGGGTAGTCGAACTCCAGTTGCGCGCCGGCCGGGATCGGCGCGCCGGTGTTGTTGGTCAGCCGCAGCTCGGGGTTGATCGGGTAGTTGTTGTCGCCGAGCGCGAAGCCGCCCATGTCGACCGCCACGTCCAGCGTCCGGGTGGGCATGGTGATGCCCGCCTTGCGGGCGCCGTACGCCGGTGCGCTCTTGAGCTTGTCGTAGAGCAGCGTGGTGAGCGTGTCGCCCATGCCGTACCGGCCCTTGGCGGCGTCGTAGCCGTAGTCGCCGGCCAGTTCCCAGATCATCACGCCGCCGATGCCCTTGGCGGCCACGTAGTCGGCCTTGGCGGCGAGCGACTGGTCGTCCTCGGTGGAGAGGAAGACCTTCTTGTCGGCGTTCCACAGCCAGGGCGCGGCCAGCGCCGCCGAGTAGTTGCGGGCGTAGCTGCCGCTGATCCGGTCGGCCGGGTCGGTGGCCGGGGTGAGGCCGTACCCGGTCAGGTAGTCGCCGGTGATGCCGGCCTGGAGGTTCTTCGCGTGCCACATCGGGTTGGCGCCGCCGGGCACCTCGTTGCCGGCGGCGTCGAGGTCGTGCCAGAGGTTGTCGATGCCGACCGCGCCGTTGCCGCAGGGGGTGGTGGAGCCGATCGAGCCGCCGGTGCCGGCCGGGCACTTCGTCTGGTCGGGCAGCGCGGCCCGCCCCCACAGCCCGTTGGTGCCGCCGGTGACGCCCTGCCAGCCCCGGGTGTAGTAGGGCACGCCGATGTTCACCCGGCCGCTTGGTAGCGCGCCCCGGAAGTAGTGGTAGGCCCAGTCGGTGTTCAGGTAGCCGATGCCGGAGTACGCGCCGTACACGCCGCCGGCGGCCAGCTCGGCGTCGTCGCCGTTGTCGTGGAGCGCCGCGTTCGGCCCGACGAAGTGGTTCCACGCGCCGTGCAGGTCGTAGGACATCGCGTTGACGTAGTCGAGGTACTGCAACGCCTGGTAGGACTCCATGCCGCGCAGCAGCCACCCGGACGCGGGCGCGGCCACGGTGAGCAGGTAGTGCCGGCCGTCGGTGGCGGCGGCCCGGTCGAGCTTCTCCCGCAGCGTGCGCATCAGCACCTGGTACGAGGCGTTGAGGCCGGCCCGCTTGGCGTCGGCCTGGGCGAAGTCGAGCGGGTTGCCGGCCTTGTTGTTCGAGGTGGGGTACTCGTAGTCGATGTCCACCCCGTCGAAGCCGTACGTGCGCAGGAACGTCACCACCGAGTCGGCGAACGTGTTGATGCCGGCGGTGTTGACGGTGTTGGTGCCGGTGGTGGTCATCCGGTAGAAGCCGCCGGAGTCGAGCCGGTTGCCGCTGTCGTCGATGAAGCCGCCGGTCTCGGCCCAGCCGCCGACGCTGATCAGCGTGCGGACGTTCGGGTGCTGTTTCTTGTACTTGTTGAGCAGGTTGAAGTGCCCGGTGTAGGGCAGGGCCGGGTCCATCTCGGCGCCGGCCACGCCGGGCCAGGTCATGTTCGTGGCCGGGTTGTCCGTGGCGGCCGGGTTGCCGACGGAGATCTTGTTGGTGCCGTCGACGTGCGCGAACGCGTAGTTGATGTGGGTGACCTTCTGCCACGGGATCTGGTTGACCAGGTAGGCCGGGGCGCCGTTGCGGCCGGTCCGCCAACTGGTGAAGTAGCCGATGATCCGGCGGGTGTGGTCCGCGCCCATCTTCTCCCGGCCGGCGGTGTCGTAGACGGTGCAGTAGGGCACCGACACCCCGGGCGTGCGGTAGAGCCCGTCGGGCCGGCACGCCTCGTCGTCGGCGACGGCCGACCGGGCGTCCGGGGCGGCCACCACCACGGCCATGGCCGCGGTCAGCAGACCGGCGGCGCCGGCCGACAGCCAGCGGCTGATTCGTCTCGCCAGCACGTGCACCTCCTACATTTAACAAACTTAACTGTTAAGGTTGCTAAATGTATACCGGCGTCGATGCGCCGGGACAAGAGGTGGAATCTTCAGTCGAGCTGGTCGACCGGCCGGGCCCAGCCGCCGAGCCGCGCCGGCAGCGGCAGGGCGTTCCAGGGCACCCGGCGCAGCAGCCGGTCCAGCAGCAGCCCGAGCAACAGCCCGGCGACCGAGTCGGTGAGCCAGTGCCAGCCCAGGTAGACAGTGGTGCAGAAGACCACCGTCGGGGGCACCACCCGGACCACGGTGACCAGCCCGGCCGGCACGGTGCGGCCGACCGTGCGCAGCAGCGGCACCAGCAGCAGGGCGAGTACGCCGTACCAGACGATCGCGTTCGCCACGTGCCCCGACGGGTACGACTGGGCGAAGCGCACCGGCAACTCGTGCTGGAACAGCGGCAGCGTCTGTTCGGGCGGCAGGAACGGCTCCTTGACGCTGGCGCTCGGCGCCGGGCGGGCGGTCCACACCTTCAGCGGGCCGATGGTGAAGAACGTCAGCACGAACGCGGTCACCGGCGGCAGCACCGCCCGCACCGAGCGCACCCGCCACGCCAGCAGCACGCCCAGCCCGGCCGCCAGCAGCGTCAGCGGGGTGCCCTGGCCGAGCAGGTTGAACGCCATGGCCACCCACCGGGCGGCGGTCGGCCGGTGCGCGGCCGACCAGTCGGCGACCGCCCGGTCGAGCCCGAACAGGTGCCCGGCGGCGAGCGCCACGGTCAGCGCCACCAGCGCGGCGAGCAGCAGCCCGTCGCACCACCAACCGGCCGGTCGGACGGGCCGCAGCCGCAGGTCGCGGCGTACCCCTGAGGTCTGGCGCACGCGACCACGCTACCGGCCGGCGACGGCGGCCGGGCATCGGCGGTTGTGTGCCGAACCACGAAGGGAAGCGCTCCGCCGGGTCAGCGGTCACACTGGTTGCCGTGCGGATCACCTCGGCCCTCGTCGACCCGGCGCTGCTCGACCTCCCCTGGTCGACCCCGCTGGAGCAGTGGCCTGCCGAGCACCTGGTGGCGCTGCCCCAGGGCATCTCCCGGCACATCGTGCGGTTCGTCCGGCTCGGCGGCTTCGTCTACGCGGTGAAGGAGACCGGCGAGCGGGTCGCCGAACGCGAGTACGACCTGCTGCGGGCGCTGGAGCGGATCGACTTCCCGTCGGTCGAGGCGATCGCGATCGTGGCGGACCGGCAGACCGACGACGGCGAGCCGCTCGACCCGGTGCTGATCACCCGGCACCTCCAGTTCTCGCTGCCCTACCGCGCGCTGTTCTCCAACACGCTGCGCCCGGAGACGATGAACCGGCTGCTCGACGCGCTCGCCGCGCTGATCGTCCGGATGCACCTGACCGGGTTCTTCTGGGGCGACTGCTCGCTGTCGAACACGCTGTTCCGCCGGGACGCGGGCGCGTTCGCCGCCTACCTGGTCGACGCCGAGACCGGGGCGCTGCACCCGTCGCTCTCCAACGGCCAGCGCGGCGAGGACCTGGAGATCGCCCGGGTCAACATCTTCGGCGAGGCGCTCGACCTCCAGGCCGCCGGCCTGCTGCACGAGTCGATCGACCCGGAGGTGGTCTGCGAGGAGGTCGTCCGGCGCTACGAGCGGCTCTGGCACGAGATCACCTACGAGCAGCAGGTCGAGCGCGCCGCCCGGCACGACATCGAGGGTCGCATCCGCCGCCTCAACGAGCTGGGCTTCGACGTGGCCGAGGTGGCGCTGTCGACCGTCGACAACGGGCGCTACCTGGTACGACCCAAGGTGGTCGACGCCGGCTACCACACCCGGCGGCTGCTGCGGCTCACCGGCCTGGACGCCGAGGAGAACCAGGCCCGCAAGCTCCTCAACGACCTGGACGCCTACCGGGTGGAGAGCGACCTGACCGACGAGCAGCAGGCGGCGCACCGCTGGCTCACCGAGGTCTTCGAGCCGGTGGTCCGGGCGGTGCCGGCGCACCTGCGGCGCAAGCTGGAGCCGCAGGAGCTGTTCGCCCAGATCATCGAGCACAAGTGGCTGCTCTCCGAGCAGGCCGGCCGGGACGTCGGGATGCGCCGGGCCGTCCACTCCTACCTGGCCGACGTGCTGGTGCACCGCCCGGACGAGCAGGCCGTGCTGGGCGTCGAGGTCCCCACCCCGACGGTCTGACTACCGTCGACGACGCGAGCGCTCGAACTCGGCGACGTCCGACACCCAGGGGCCGTGCCGGTCGAGTGCGGCGTAGCCGCCACGGACGAAGGCGCTCACCAGCTCCCGGTACCCGCCGATGCCGTCGACCAGGCGGTACTCGACCCGGTACTGCGGATCCGAGCCGGCCTCCCCGGGCCGCACCGTGGTGATCCGGGCGATGGAGTCCGCGTAGAAGTGCAACTGGATCCCCTCGCCCATCTCCTCGTCCTCGATGGTGAACACCTCGTTGTCCCCGGCGGAGCGGTCGGCGACGAACTGCCAGAACTCGGCGGAGGCGGTACGCGTACCGTCCCGTCGCCACGTCTTCTCGCCACCCTTGTCGTCGGTGAACGACAGGGCCGTCTTTCCCGCGCCCTCGTCGGGCGCGGCGGCGTCGTCCTCCACCGGGGCGTTCCGCGACCGGGCCGCGGCCTCCGAACACATCAGGAAGCTGACCGTACGCACCGCGTCAGCGGCGAGTCCGGGATGTGCGCGGCGCACCGCGGCCTCGACCGTCGCCGCCATCGCATCCCAGTCGCGCTTGTCCGTGCCCCGGTTCCCCCGCCGCGGGTCGAGGCCGATCCGCATCCCCGCGCACGCCTGCTCGGCGGTCGCGATCACGTGCATGACCTGCGGCAGCAGCGCCGGGTCGACGGCCTCGGGCAGCCGTCGGGGAATCGTCGCGCCGTGCAGGTACTGGCCCGTGTACCGCAGGACCCCCGTGTCGAGCGGCCCGAGGACCACTCCGCGTTCGGCGCGACGCCGGTTCGCATGGTGCTCCTGAGCGCGCTTCTCGTTCGGCGCCTCCGTCGCCGCGCGCATCGCCTCGCAGACCCGACCGCGCTCCAGGAGACCGAGGTCGGCGCCGTGGGCGACGAGCCGGCTCCGTTCCCACGGGATGCGCCGGAACAGCGCGTCGACGTCCCCGGGCGGGGCGAGCAGGACCGGGTCCAGGAGCGCGACGGCGGCGTCCTCGTCGAGCCGGCCCCGGGTCCCGGCGGCGTCGCACAGCGGAAGGACCGCGCTCCACAGCAGCAGGTGCCGGGCCAGGTCGTCCCGGATCACCGTGACATGGGCCTCGGAGATCGGGAACGTGAACGTGCGGGGCTCATGGTTGGCGTCGGCCCCGGCGCCGAGCATGAGCTTCAGCTCGCCGTCCTCGTGGACCACGCTCGGGATCCAGCCGCCACGCGCGAAGACGATGTCTCGCGTGGCCCCGTTCACGCCCACCGGGCACATTCGGCGTCCAGGCGCGGCTCGGTACGCACCCAGACCTCGCCCCCGCGGGCCCCGGCCGGGGCGTCGACGCGTTCGAGACCGAGGAATGCGATCAACTGAAGCAGCTCGGCCCGCTCGGCCCGGTCATCGTCGACGTCCTGCGACTCGAAGAAGACGTGGTACTGGTCGGTCGGGTCGACGATGCCGGAATCCGCCCAGATCCGGCCGACCTCGCCGATCGCCGCCGCCTCCGTGGCGAACATGGCGGCGCGGGCGGCGCCGCGGGTCTCCGGTGACGCGTCGAGGTCGGCGGGGTCGGGGAGCCACTGCCCGAAGTAGTCGAGGCCGGCGTATCCGTTCTCGAAGAACAGCATGGCGCTCGGCAGGTAGCGGTTGCCCCGGTCGACCAGGAGGTGCTCCGAGCGGGGTGGGTCCGCGTCCTCGAACCGGGAGAGCGCCCCCCGCCGGGGCATGAGCACCAGCCGCTGCCCCGCCGCCTCGTCCCTGATCGTGTAGGTGTCGGACTCGTGAGCCCGGAAGAACGCGGAGAACGCTTCGTACGCCTCCTGCGGGTCACCCACCGAGACGGGTTGGTCGTTGCCGTCTCCGGCCGCGAAGACGAACTGTTTCGGTCCAGGATGGTACGGGCGGGCCATCTGTGTCCTCGCTCAGTCGGGACAGCTCCGCCCGGCGTGGCGGAACAGAGCCCGATCATAGGCGTGCGGTGCGTGGCGGCCCGCCGGGCGACCGGCCGCCTACCGCACCCACTCGCCGGCGCGCATCACCCGGACCACGTTCAGGTCGTCGTCGAGCACCACCAGGTCGGCGCGCAGCCCGGCCCGGAGCGCGCCCACCCGGTCGCCCAGCCCGAGCGCGCGGGCCGGGGTGGTGGCGGCCATCCGGACCGCGTCGGGCAGCGTGACGCCGGCGCCGACCGCGTGCCGCAGCGCGGCGTCCATGGTGAGCGTGCTGCCGGCGATGGCGCCGTCCCGGCTGAGCCGGGCCTCACCGCCGGTGACGGTGACCGCCTGGCCGCCCAGCTCGTACTCGCCGTCGGGCATGCCGGCGGCGGCCATCGCGTCGGTGATCAGGGCGGCCCGCTCCGGGCCGGCCACCGAGCTGGCGAAGCCGAGCATGCCGTCGTGCAGGTGCACGCCATCGGCGACCAGCTCGCAGACCACGTTCGGGGCCTCCAGCAACGCCACCACCGGGCCGGGCTCACGGTGGTGCACCGGGCGCATCCCGTTGAACAGGTGGGTCCCGACGCTGGCGCCGGCGGCCACCGCCGCGCGGGTCTGCGCCCAGGTGGCGTCCGTGTGCCCGACGGCCGCCACCACGCCGTTCGCCACCAGCAGCTCGATCGCCTCGGTGGCGCCGTCCCGCTCCGGCGCGATCGTGACCATCCGCACCGCGCCGCCGCCCAGCTCGATCAGCTCGGTCAGCTCGTCGGTGGACGGGTCGCGGAGGAACTCCGGGTTCTGCGCGCCGCAGCGGTCCGCCGACAGGTAGGGGCCCTCGAAGTGCAGGCCGGCGAGCACGCCCGCCTCGACCAGCGGCCGGAACGCGGCGGTGGCGTCGCGCATCAGCGCGAACGGGGAGCTGACCAGGCTGGCCAGCAGCGTGGTCGTGCCGTGGTCGAGGTGGAACGCGGCGGCCTGCCGGGCCGACTCCGGGTCGCCGGTGGTGAACGTGTGCCCGCCGCCGCCGTGGGTGTGCATGTCCACGAAGCCGGGCACGATCCAGTGCCCGTCGCGTACCGAGGGGTAGTCGGCGACCGCGGTGATCCGGTCGTCCCGGACCTCCACGCAGCCCTGCCGGATGACACCGGTCGGGGTCACCACCTTGCCGGTCACGCGCCGGGTCATCGACTCTCCTTCGCCAGGGTGTCCAGGGCCAGCAGGGCGGCGCCGAGGCAACCGGCCTCGTCGCCGAGCGCGGCCGCGACCAGGCGCGGCTCGCGGTGGAACGTCAACCGCTCGCGCAGCGCGTCGCGCAGCGGGTCGAACAGCCGCGGACCGGCCTGGGCCAAGCCACCGCCGATCACCACGGTCGCCACGTCGTACAACGCCTGCCCGGTGGCGAGGCCGTCGGCGAGCGCCTCGACCGCCTCCCGCCAGACCGTGCCGGCGAGCGGGTCACCGGACGCCGCCCGGTCGACCACCTCGGCGGCGGTCGCCGGCGTGCCGGCCAACTCGGTGTAGCGGCGGCCGATCGCCGAGGCCGAGGCCACCGCCTCCAGGCAGCCGACCCGACCGCAGCCGCAGCGCGGGCCGTCGGGGCGTACCAGGATGTGGCCGATCTCGCCGGCGGCGCCGTGCGCGCCGACGGCGGCCGACCCGTCGACCACGTGCGCGGCGGCGATGCCGGTGCCGATCGCCACGAAGAGCACGTGACCGGCGTCCCGGCCGGCGCCGAGCCGGGCCTCGGCGAGGCCGCCCACCCGCACGTCGTGGCCGAGCGCCGCGGGCAGGCGCAGGCGGGTGGCCGCCAGGTCCCGCAGCGGTACGTCCCGGAAGCCCACGTTCGCCGACCAGACCGCCACGCCACGGGCCTCGTCGACCACGCCCGGCACGGCGATGCCGCAGGCCACCGGCGTGAACCCGTCGGCGCGGGCCTTGTCGGCCAGCCCTTCGGCGACGTCGAGGATCGTGCCGACCACGGCGTCCGGCCCGCGCTGCGCGGCGGTGGCGTGCCGTTCGGTGTGCACGGTCGCGCCGTCCGGCCGGACCAGGGCGCACTTCATCCCGGTGCCGCCCACGTCCAGCGCGACGACGACCTCGTCGCGCGCCCTCACGCCGTCTGCCAGCCGGGCATGCGCTCATGGCCCTCGCTGCGCTCGGTGCGTTCGCTCATGCCGTGCCAGCCGGGCATGCGCTCACGGCCCTCGCTGCGCTCGGTGCGTACGCTCATGCCAAAACCACGGACCGGGTCAGGTGGCGGGGCGCGTCCGGGTCGAGGCCGCGGCTGGTGGCCAGCGCCACGGCGAACCGTTGGGCCAGGATCAGGTCGGCCATCGGGTCGACCGGGTTGCGGCCGGCCGCCCAGCTCGTCAGCACCGTGCGGCAGCCGTGCGTACGGCTGTGCACGAACGCCGCGCCGGTGGCCGCCACGTCCTCGGCCAGCCCGTCCGGGATGCCGCCGAACGCCCAGACCAGCCGGCCCGGGGCGCCGATCGAGATGGGGCCGTGGCGGTAGTCCATGGCCGGGTACGCCTCGGCCCAGAACGTGGCCGCCTCGCGGCACTTCAGCGCGGCCTCCTGGGCCAGCCCGACCGTCCAGCCGCGACCGAGGAACGTGACCTGGTCGATGCGGGCCGGGTCGATCGGCAGCGGCGCCCGGACGGCCACCTCGGCGTCGGCGGCCAGCCGGCCGAGGTCCTCGCCGAGGTGGGCGCGGAGCAGCGCGAGCGCGGTGGTGGCGAAGCGGGTCTGCACCACCGAACGCTCGTCGGCGAAGGGCAGTGCGATGGTGGCGTCGGCGAGCGACACGGCCGGTGAGGCCGGATCGCCCACCAGGACCGTGGTGGGGATCCGCCCGCGCAGCGCGGCGAGCAGGTCGAGCACCTCGGTGGTGGTGCCGGAGCGGGTGATCGCGATGAGCCGGTCGTAGCGCCGGCCGGTGGGGAACTCGCTGGCCTGGAACGCGTCGGTCTCGCCCTGACCGGCCTGCTCGCGCAGGCCCGCGTACGCCGCGGCCATGAACCACGACGTGCCGCAGCCGACCACGGCGACCCGCTCGCCGGAGCGCGGCAGGTGGTCGGCGACGGTCGGCGCGAGCCGGGCCGCCTCGCGCCAGCAGTCGGGCTGGCTCGCGATCTCCGCGTGCACGTACGGCATGACAACTCCTCGCCGGGGGAGACCTTGCGCAATACGGCGCGATAGGGCCTTCTTTCGCGCGTCATTCTGCGCGAAGTGGGGCGGGCGTGGCAACCGTCTCCTCATTCGCGCAGGCCAGGGTTTTGCGCAGACGTAGTTTCGCGCACTACTGTGCACGCAACCAATCACCGTACGTGCACAGTCAGGGGAGGGCCCCGCGGTGGACCGCTACGCGCGTTGGAACGCACTGCTCGAGATGCTGACCGACAGCGGCCGGGTCAGCGTCGAGGAGGCGGCCGAGCGGCTGGCGGTCTCCCAGGCCACCATCCGGCGGGACTTCGACCAGCTCGCCCAGCAGCAGATGATCACCCGGACCCGGGGTGGCGCGGTCGCCAACGGCGTCTCGTACGACCTGCCGCTGCGCTACAAGACCGCCAAGCACTCGGCGGAGAAACAGCGGATCGGGGCCGCCGCCGCCGCGCTGGTCTCCCCGGGCACGGTGGTCGGCCTGAACGGCGGCACCACCAGCACCGAGGTGGCCCGCGCGCTGGCCGTCCGCCCGGATCTGAACACCAGCGCCGAGGGCGCCCAGCTCACCGTGGTCACCAACGCGCTGAACATCGCCAACGAGCTGCTGGTGCGCTCGCGGATGAAGGTGGTGGTGGCCGGCGGCGTGGTCCGGCCGAAGTCGTTCGAGCTGGTCGGTCCGCTGGGCGGGGCGCTGCTGCGCGAGGTCACGCTCGACGTCGCGCTGCTCGGCGTGGACGCGATCGACCCGCAGCTCGGCGCCGCCGCACACCACGAGGGCGAGGCGGCCATGAACAGCCTGATGGTGGCCCGGGCCAAGCGGGTCGTGGTGATCGCCGACTCGTCGAAGCTGGGCGGGCACGCGTTCGCCCGGATCTGCCCGGTGGACCGGGTGGAGACGCTGGTGACCGACTCCGGCGCGGCCCCGGACGTGGTGCAGGCGTTCCGCGACGCCGGCGTGCACGTCGTCTGCGCCTGAGAGTGACACGCCGACCACCCATGCATACCGGGTATTGCCTTCCGGTGCATACCGCGTATGGTGTCGCTGTCACCTACATCGGGGGAGGTCAGCTGTGTCGGCTGTCCTGGAGATCGAGGGTCTCCGTAAGACGTACCGGAGCCGGAAACGCGGGGTCCGCCACGCGCTCGACGGCTTCGACATGCGGGTCGAGGCCGGCCAGGTGCACGGCTTCCTCGGCCCGAACGGTTCCGGCAAGACCACCACGCTGCGTACGCTGCTCGGGTTGATCCGGCCCAACGGCGGCCGGATGGCCATCCTCGGCCAGGAGCTGCCGCGGTCGCTGCCGGCGGTGGCCGGCCAGGTCGGCGCCATCGTGGAGAGCCCGCAGTTCTTCCCGCACTTCTCCGCGCGGGACACGCTGAGCCTGCTCGCCCAGGCCGGCGAGCTGCCGAAGCAGCGGGTCGACGAGGTGCTGGAGCTGGTCGGCCTGCGCGACCGGGCCGGCGAGCGGGTGAAGACCTACTCGCTCGGCATGAAGCAGCGGCTCGCCGTGGCGTCCGCGCTGCTCAAGGACCCCAAGCTGCTGATCCTGGACGAGCCGGCCAACGGCCTGGACCCGGGCGGCATCCGGGAGATGCGTCGGCTCATGCGGGAGCTGGCCGAATCCGGCATGACCGTGGTGCTCTCCAGCCACATCCTCGGCGAGATCCAGCTCATCTGCGACTCGGTCACCATCATCTCGCTCGGCCGGCGGGTCGCCTTCGGGCCGGTCGAGCAGGTGCTCGCCGCGCACTCCCAGGGCGCCGTGCGGGTACGCCTGGAGGCGGTCGCCGACCTGCCCCGGGCCGAGGAGACGCTGACCCGGTCCGGGATCCGCGTCGCCGCCGAGGCCGACCACCTGATGCTGTCCGGCGTGGACAAGCCGGCCGTGGTCAGCCGGCTCCTCGCCGAGCAGGACCTGTACGTCAGCGAGCTCACCCCGGTCGCGGTCGACCTGGAGAGCGTCTTCCTCGAACTGACCGCCACCGCGCCGGTCCCCGGCCAGCACCGTCAGGTCGATCAGTCCGCCAAGGTCGACCAGACCGGCACCGCAGGAGGTTGGGGCGCATGAGCCTGTTCGTCACCGAGCTGCGCCGGCTCACCAAGCGCCGGGTCACCCGCCTGCTGCTCGTCCTGCTGGTGGTCGGGCTCGCCACCGTGGCCACCGCGTTCAGCTTCTCCAGCCACAAGCTCTCGCCCGAGGTGGTGGCCGCCGCGCAGGCCGACTCCGACGCGCAGTACCGCAAGTCGGTCGAGGAGTGGAAGCGCAGCGTCACCGAGTGCGAGGCCGCCCAGGCCCGCGGCGAGCAGACCGAGGAGCGCTACGGCCCGAACTGCGGCAAGGACTACCAGCCGCAGCCGGAGATGTTCGACCCGAAGTGGAACCTGCCCTACCAGTTCGACTTCCGGGCCGAGTTCCCCACGTTCATCGCCGTGTTCGCCGGCGCGGTGGCGCTCTTCGCGTTCATCGTCGGCGCCTCCTTCGTGGGCGCCGAGTGGAACACCGGCGGGATGATGAACCTGCTGCTCTGGCGGCCGAAACGGCTCGCCGTGCTGGGCACGAAGCTGGCCGCGCTGCTCACCACCGTGCTCGGGCTGAGCGTCGTGCTCGGCGCGTTGTGGACGGCCGTGTTCTGGCTGATCGGCACCCAGCGGGGCACCACCGCGAAGATGACCGCCGGGGTGTGGCGCTCGATCGGGCTGGACGGGCTGCGCGCCGTGGCGCTGATCCTGGTCGTCGGCGCGGTCGCGTTCGCGCTCGCCTCGCTTGGTCGGCACACCGCGATGGCGCTGGGCGCGGCGGTGGCGCTGTTCGCGGTCAGCGAGGTCGGTATCCGGATCGCGGTCGGCGTGCTGTCGGTGCCGTTCGGCGACCGCTACGTGCTCTCCACGTACGCCCAGTCGTGGTTCATGAAGCAGGCGGAGCTGTTCGACTACGACACCTGCGAGTTCGCCCGGGGCGCCTGCGAGCCGGCGAAGTACGTGGTCACCTGGCAGCAGTCGGCGGTGGTGTTCGGCATCGGCGCCGTGGCGGCCCTGGTCGCCGCGTTCTGGACGATGCGTCGGCGGGACGTCGCCTGACGTTCTCCGCGCCGCCGGCCGGACGCCGGCGGCGCGGACCGCGCGGGACGATGCGGCCGGGGACCGCCCTGGCTACGCTGGGGTCTCCCCGGCCGGCGCGTCTTCCGCGCCGGTCAGTCGCCGTCGGAGAGGAGCACCATGTCCGCCGACGCCACGGACCGGACCGCCGCCGAGCGGTCCGACCCACCACCACCCGTCGGGGGTACGCGGGCGGCGCCCGGCGCCGCCGTCCCCCCGCCCCGCACCGCGCCCCCCGTCGAGTCGGTACCGCCCGCCGAGTCCGTACCGCCGGACGAGCCCGCGCCCTCGGTGGAGCCCGAGCCCGCGCCCTCGGTGGAGAGCGCGGGGCTCACCGAGCGGGAGCTGCGGATCCTTGCCTTCGAGTCGCGGTGGTGGAAGCACGCCGGCGCCAAGGAGCAGGCCATCCGGGACACGTTCGGCCTCTCCGCGACCCGCTACTACCAGCTCCTCAACGGGCTGCTGGATCATCCCGCCGCGCTGGCGGCCGAGCCGGTGCTGATCGGCCGGCTGCGCCGGCTCCGCTCGTCGCGGGCCCGCAACCGGCGGCGTTGACCGGCCTCACTTCTCGTACGAGCGCAGCCCGTTGCCGATGGCGAAGAACGTCGGCGCCCACTCGCCGATGAAGATGCCCCAGCGGTCCGCCCGGGCCACGCCGGCGCGTTCCAGACTCTTGGACAGAAACCAGCTCGTGAATGAGAGTCCGATGCTGACGAATCCGGCGAGATAGGCGTGTTCCGCCCGGATTCCCGACTCGTGCAACCGCTCCAACATGGCGATCCCCCTGTCCCCGGTCCGATCGGTCGCTCCCGACGCTACCGCCAGCCCTGCTCCGGTGACGGAGAGTTGCCGGGATGCGTCGCATGGCCGTGCGACGGCCGGGTAAGGCGGCGGGCGGCGACGGAGGGAGTGGGGCGATGGGAGCACCGGACCGCCGGTACGCGACCGGCAGCGGGACGGCCCGGCCGGTCGGTGAGGCGCCGATGATGCGGGTGCGTTCCGCGTCCGATCCGGCCCCGGGGCGGCCGGAGAACGAGGACGTGGTCTTCCGGTTCGGCCCGCTCGTCGGCGTCCTCGACGGGGCCACCGTGCCGGACGGCTTCGACACCGGCTGCGTGCACGGCCCGGCGTGGTACGTCCGGCATTTGGCCGCCCGAATCGGCCTGGCGGTCGCGGCCCGCCCCGCGGCCACGCTGATGAGCAGCCTGGCGGCGGCGATCCTGGCGGTGCGGGCGGATCACGGCAACACCTGCGACCTCGACCATCCCGGCACCCCGTCGTCCACCGTCTGCCTGCTGCGCTGCGGTGGTGACCAGGTCGACTACCTGGTCCTCTGCGACAGTCCGCTGGTGCTCGACACCGGCGCCGGCATCGACGTGGTCACCGACGACCGGCTGGAGAACGCGTTGGCGGACCTGCGTCGGACCGCCGCCGCGCTGCCCGACGGCGGGGTCGACCCGGCGACCCGGTTCCGGCGCGCGGTGACGGTGCAGCGCACCCGGATGAACCGCAGTCACGGCTACTGGGCGGCGGCCGGCGACCCGGACGCGGCGTACCACGCGGTGACCGGGACGGTGCCACTGCGCGGGCCGAACGCGCTGCGCCGGGCGGTGCTGCTCAGTGACGGCGCGTCGTGCGCGGTCGAGCAGTTCGGCCTCTTCGACTGGGCCGGCCTCTTGGAGGTGGTGACCGTGGAGGGGCCGGAAGGGCTGGTCGACCGGGTCCGGGCGGCCGAGCGGGACCACCCGGACCGGCTGCGCCGCCGGAAGCGGTCCGACGACGCCACGGTGGCGCTCTGTGAGTTCGCGCCCCTGAGGTGAGCACGCTCACGCCGGAAGAACCGGTCGGATGACAACGGAGCGTGAGGCGGAACACCCCGGGGGTACGACCGGTCGACCCGCTCCGCCGTACCGGCAATGAGTCGGCAAAGGGGTGGACGTGCGCCGGAACGGCCGGCAGACTCCGGCTGGTGACGGGTGCGGTACGGCTGGAGCCGGTGGACGAGCGGAACCTGGAACCGTTGCTCTCCGTAGCGGCGGCGGAGGCGGAACCGGAGGACGTCATGCCTCCGGTGGACGCCCCGGCCGGCTGGTCGCTGGCCCGCCGGGACGCGTTCCGGGAGTTCCACCGCGCCAGCTTCGGCGGCCTGGACGGCCCGACCCGCACCCTGATGTACGCGATCGTGTCCGGCGGCGAGGTGGTCGGCATGGTGCGGATGACCCGTCGGGACGAGCCGGGGACGGTGGAGACCGGGATGTGGCTGGGCCGGTCGGCGCGCGGGCGCGGGCTCGGTGCCGCCGCGCTGCGGGAGCTGCTGCACGCCGCCGCGGCGGCCGGTATGCGCACGGTCGTCGCCGATACGACGCCGGACAATGCCGGAGCCATTTCCGTCCTTCGCAAATGCGGCGCGGAATTGCACGAAGAAGGCGGGAAGCTGTCCGCTCGGATGTGTCTGGATTCGGCCCTCCCCACCCGCTGAGGCCGTTGCTTGCCGCGCGACAACGTTCACGCGTACTCCCTGCTCCTTGGCGCTTCGGTGCGAAGTTTCGCCCATTCTGAGCAGCGCTTCCAGTTCGCCGAAGAAATGTTTTGTGAATGGCGTGGCGGGTACTGCCCGCCGGGTCCGCTGATGCGGGACACCGGCCGCAGGCCCCCTTTTCGCTGATCCTCGGCAGCTGTTTTCCGGGCCTGCTCCCCGCATGAGGTGTCCCGTCAGCCGGGGAGCGAAGGAGAACTGATGAAGAGCGGAGCTCGGATCGCCCTGGCGGTCGGTTTCGGATATGTCCTCGGCCGGCGCAGGAAGCTGCGGACGGCCCTCACCCTGGCCGCCGCAGTGGCCGCCGGCCGGGCCAGCCAGAATCCCGGCGGCCTCAAGCAGATGGCCACCGGCCTGCTCGGGTCGAACCCGCAACTGGCCAACCTCTCCCGCCTCGGCGCGCCGCTGGTCACCGCCGGCCGGGCCGCCGCGACCGCCGCCGCCGGCAGCGGCATCGACGCGGTCAGCGGCCGGCTGCGTGGCAGCGCCGACTCGTTGCGCCGTCGTTCCGCCGGGTCCGGCGAGCAGTCCGCGGACGGGCGGCGGTCGGCGCCCGACGAGGAGCCGGAACTGGACGAGCAGCCCGGGGCCGACGACGAGGCCGACTACGACGAGCAGTCGGCCCCCGTGCGCCGGCGACGGGGGCGGTGACCGTGCCCCCCACCGGACTGACCGACCGGGCCCGCGACCAGATCGGCGGCGAGCTGCGCAACCTCGCCTCCGCGATCGGCGAGCGCGCCGTGCAGGTGGTGACCGAGCGGGTCACCGGCGCCACCGGGCGACTCAGCGAGTACGCGAAGCAGGGCGGCGGCCCCGGCCTGGTCGCCGCGGCCACCGGCGCCCAGAAGCTCGCCGACGGCCACTCCCCGCTGAAGGCCATGTTCCATGCCGGCCTGGCCGGCGGTAAGGAGAAGCTGATGTCGGCGTTCGGCGGCGGCAAGGGTGGCAAGGGCGGCGGCAAGAAGCTCAAGGTCACCAACATCGTGGAGACCATCGAGGTCGGCGTGCCGGTCCGGGTCGCGTACAACCAGTGGACCACGTTCGGCGACTTCCCGAGCTTCATGAAGAAGGTCGAGCAGGCCGACAACGACGAAGACGAGAAGATGACCTGGAAGGCACAGGTCCTCTGGTCGCACCGCACCTGGGAGTCGACGATCGTCCGGCAGATCCCGGACCGGCTCATCCACTGGCGGTCCAGGGGCGAGAAGGGCTCGGTCGACGGCACGGTCAGCTTCCACGAGGTCGCCCCGGAACTGACCCGCATCCTTGTCGTGCTGGAGTACCACCCGCAGGGCCTCTTCGAGCACACCGGCAACCTGTGGCGCGCGCAGGGCCGCCGGGTCCGGCTGGAGCTGAAGCACTTCGTCCGGCACGTGATGACCGAGACCGTGCTCGACCCGGACTCGGTCGAGGGCTGGCGCGGCGAGATCCAGGACTCCCAGGTGGTCAGGGACCACGAGACCGCGCTCCGCGAGGAGCAGGAGGGCGGCGGCCGGCCGGGCGAGGGCCGCGACGAGGCGCCCGCCGAGCGTGGCCGCCGCCGCCCGACCGAGGAGGAGCAGGAGTACGACGACTACGCCGCCGGCGACGACTTCGACGACGAGGAGTACGACGAGGAGCCGGTGGAGGCACAGCCGCCCCCGCGTCGCCGGCAGCCCGAGCGGGCCCGCCGCCCGCAGCGCGACGAGCGGGCGCCCCGCGAGGAGCGGCCCCGCCGCGCACCCGAGGCACCCCGCCGGCCGATTGTCCGGCGTCGCCGTGAGGAGCGTGGCGACGGTTGACCAGCCGGGCAGCGCGCTGGAACGCACCGCCGGCGGTGGCTCGGGGGGCGCGCGGTGCGGCTGCTTCACGAGGTGGGCGAGCCGTCTTGCATGCGGGTAGCAGGCGGCGGTCAGCCGGACGACGGGACCACCGGCGGACCTCTTCGACCGCTTCCCCGGCTGGATCAGTCGTGGGCGGTGAGGTCAGCGGCGGGTTTCGGCGTAGGACTCCAGGTGGGCCAGTTGGACGGGGTCCAGCGAGGGGCGGACGCGGGTGCGGGCCGACTCCACGTGTGACGCCGTCACGGTGGTGGCGGTCAGGGACTCGCGCATCGCGGCCAGGGCCGCCTCCCGGACCAGCGCGGCGCAGTCGGCGGCGGAGAAGCCGGCCAGCTCCGCGCCGAGCGCGTCGAGGTCCACGTCCGGCGCGAGCGGGACGTCCCGGGCCGTGGCCCGGAGGATCTCCGCGCGGGCCGTCCCGTCCGGCGGCGGCACGTAGACCAGGCGCTCCAGCCGGCCCGGACGCAGCAGCGCCGGGTCGACCAGCTCCGGCCGGTTCGTCGCGCCGACCACCACCACGTTGCGCAGCGCCTCCACCCCGTCCAGTTCGGTGAGCAACGCGGCCACCACCCGATCGGTCGTACCGCCGTCGGTGGCCTGGCCGCGGACCGGCGCCAGCGCGTCCACCTCGTCCAGGAAGACCAGCGTGGGCGCCGCCTCGCGGGCCCGGCGGAACAGCTCACGGACCGCGCGTTCGCTCTCACCGACCCACTTGGAGAGCAGCTCCGCGCCCTTCACCGACAGCACGTTCGCGCGCCCGGAGCCGGCCAGCGCGGTGACCAGGTAGGTCTTGCCGCAGCCGGGCGGGCCGTAGAGCAGCACCCCGCGCGGCGGCGTCACGCCCAGCCGGGCGAACGTGTCCGGATAGGTGAGCGGCCAGAGCACCGATTCGGTCAACGTCTGCTTGACCTCGTGCAGGCCGCCGACGTCGTCGAGCGTCACCGTGGCCAGCTCCAGCGTGGACGCGGCCATCGTGGTCGCCCGGACCACCTCCCGCGCGGCGAGGAAGTCGGCCATCGCCACGGTCGGTGTCTCGGCCGTCTTCTGCCGCAGCGCCGCCCGCACCCCGGCCTCCCGCACCAGCGCGGCCAGGTCCGCGGCGACGAAACCGGGGGTACGCGCCGCCACCTCGTCCAGCCGGACGTCACCGGCCAGCGGCACCTGCCGGGTGAGCACCGTCAACTGCTCCCGGCGCAGCGCCGGATCGGGCAGCGGCACACTGATCCGCAGCGCCAGCAGGTCCGGCCCGCGCAACGCCGGGTCCACCGCCTCGGGGCGTCCGGTGGTGCAGACCACCGCCGCCCCGGCGCGTACCGTCTCGGCGACCACCTGGCGGAAGACGGTGGCCAGCGGGCCGGGGTCGTCGGCCGGGGCGAGCGCCTCCACGTCGGTGACCAGCAGCACGGCTGACCCGCCCGCGCGTACCGCCTCGGCCGCCTCCCGCAGCCGGCGGGCCGCCGCGTCGTTCGACAGCGCGGCCAGCTCCGGGGCCCAGACCGGGCGGACCCGCGCGCCGACCCGGGCGGCGACGGCGCGGACCAGCGACGACTTGCCCGAGCCGGCCGGGCCTTCGACAAGCACGCCGAGCGCGACCGTGGTGCCCAGCCGGCCCAGCACCTCGCGGTGGTGGAAGCCCAGGTCCAGCAGCTCGGTCAGCTCCTCGGCCTGGGCGCGCAGGCCGGGCAGCTCGTCCACGTCGGGCGCGTCCTCGGGCCCGAGCAGGCCGTCGGCTTTCGAAACCGTCGAGCCGGCCGAGTCGGTGGAGCCACCCGAACCGGTCGAGCCACCCGAAGCCGTCGAGCCACCCGAACCGGTCGAGCCGCCGGAGCCGGCCGAGCCGGCCGAGCCGGCCGAGCCGGCCGAGCCGGCCGAGCCAGCCGTAACGGTGGAGCCGGTCGGGCCGGTGAAGCCGGACGCGGTGGGGCCGTGGGTGGCCGGGCCGTGTTCCCAGGCCACCACCGTGTCCATGGTGACCAGCGCGCCGGTGGCCGGCTCGGCCGCCACCACGCTGAGCAGCGTGCTCGTCCAGGCGTACCCGACGGAGCTGGCGAGACTGTGCCGTGCCGCCTCGACCAGGCCGCGCACGGCGGCGTCCGGGAGCACGTCCTGGGGCAGCAGCGAGACGTCTC